>JBMOOM010000127.1:0-191429 GCA_049323275.1 Pseudomonadota bacterium | reverse complement strand
TTGCGGCTTTATAACGGCTGAGAGAGACACCCTCATCCGGCCTTCGGCCACCTTCTCCCGCACGCGGGAGAAGGGGAAAACCAGGCTGGGCCTGTGTATTCCGCGAGTTTCCCCGGACAGCCCTGCCGCTTGCGGGAGAAGGGGAAATGAGTGATGCGCAAATGCGAAGCTACAATCCGCGTCAAGCGCTCGGCGCGGGATAGGTCAGCCTGCCGTCGGCGCCGATCTCGGCGCCTTCGGTCAACCTGGCGGGCTCGACCCGGCCCGGACTCATGATGTGAAACACGCTCTCGCCCGCGGCGATGAGATGATCGGCAATGATGCGCCGATGGCATCGCCACCACGGAGCCTCCGCGCACATGATCGCGCATGTCGCCTTGTGGCCCAGATCCCGCAACGTGGCGAGGCCTGACTGGAATTCGGTGCTTTCCGCATAATCGGCATAGTTGTGAAAACTCCGGTTGGTCCAGAATCCGTTCACCTGGCTGTCGATGTCGCGGCTCTTCTTTCTGAGTCCGCCCAGCTCCGCGATATGCCGGTAGCCGATCCGGAAGTCCTGCAAAGCCTGCGCGAATTCCGGGGCGCTATATTGCGGATTGCTGCGTGAGCCGGGCATCTTGCGGACATCGACGATGAGCGTCACATCGCGCTGCTTGAGCAAGCCGACGAATTCGTCGAGCGGACGGGTCGAATGGCCGATGGTGAAGAACGGACGGGCCATCACGCGTGATCAACGGCCGATCAGGCTGAGCGCCGAGCCCTTGTGGACAGCGACGTGATCCGTCTTGTCGCTCTTGATCTCATATTGGGGGTCCTCGGGCGATGCGTGATGCGTGTATCCTTTGTAGTCGAAGTCCTTGCGATGGATTTTCGTGATCCTGCCGGAGACATATCCGGCTTCCGAATTCCATTTTACGTGATCTCCGATCGCGAATGTCCGCGTCATGTCAACTCCCGGACCGGTGTTTTAACTCAATGAAGCTCACCGGCACTTGTTCCATCGACATGCAACTATATCGTCCGCCGTCCGGTGCTGTCACGCAGGGCCAGCTTGAAGCCGAGATCGATGCGGCTCGTCTTCGGCCGTGCACCCGAGCCGCGGATGATCTCGAGCACGATCTCGGCGCTGAGGCGCCCCATTTCGTGGCGCGGCACCGCGATGCTGGTGAGCGCCGGACAGGAGCTCGCGGCGAATTCCAGGTCGTTGAAGCCGACGACCGACATCTGCTCCGGCACCTTGATGCCGCGGCGCGCGCATTCGAACAGGACGCCGAGCGCCAGGTCGTCATTGCCGCAGAACACCGCTTCGAGATCGGGGCTGCGGGAGAGCAGCGCGCCGAACAGCTCGCCGCCGAGTTTCACCGTGGACGGCGCCGGGCTCCATTCCAGCAAGGCCTCGTCATGGAGACCTTTCTGTTTCATTGCGTCGGTATAACCGGCGACGCGGTTGCGGGTGCGTGAATCGAGACGCGCCGCCAATATGCCGATGCGGCGATGGCCGAGCTCGATGAGGTGCCGCGTCGCCAGGCTGCCCGCCTCATATTGCGAGATGCCGATATTGATGTCGATCGGCGCGTCGGTAAGCGCCATGGTCTGGATGATGGGAACGCCGGCATGCTCGAGCAGCTCGCGCGCATAAGGCGTCTGGTCGACATCGGTGAGGATCAGCGCCTCGGGCCGCTGGCCGAGCAAGGTGACGATCGCCTTCTCCTCCTCGAGCGGCGAATAGCGGCTGTTGAGCACCATGACCTGGAAGCCGGCCGGCTGGAACATGTCGTGCAGCGCGCGCAGATAATCGGCGAAGACGCCATTGGTGAGCGACGAGACGACGACGCCGATGACGCTCGAGCGCGACGAGGCCAGGATGCTCGCGGCGCGGTTTGGAATATAAGCGAGGTCCTTGATGGCGCTGTCGATGCGCTCGCGCAATTGCGGCGAAACCATTTCGGGACGGCGCAAGGCACGCGACACCGTCACCGCGCTCACCCCGGCGCGCAGGGCCACATCGGACAGTTTGCTGCGCGGCCGGCGCTGTTTTCGCGGCATCTGCATCATCCCTCCGTCCATACAATTAACTCAGCGTAGCTTCAATTGACAGCGCTTTCATCATATAATATTCTTACCCTCGATCGCCGGACCGAATAGCCTTTTTGGCTTATTTCTCAAGTGCTTCGCTTAAAGAGGCGACCTCCTCCGGTTTGAGATCGATCAGCCAGCTCAAAAATGGCGTTTGGGAGGAATCACCTATGAACCCGACAGTGAAACGGTCGTGCCTTCTGTCCGTCGCCGGAGCCTTCGCGCTTGCTTTGCATCTCGGTCCCGCTCTGGCCGAGGGACCCGAAGTGGTCGCCGGACCCGCCTCGGACCCCAATTGCTTCGTGCCGTGGACGGAACAGACGAAATTCTACAAATACCCGAAGAAGGACGGCCCTTATCGGATCGCGCTCGCCAATGGCTATATCGCCAATACCTGGCGCATCCAGATGATCCAGTCGGCCAAGGCCTATGCGGCGCAGCCGGAAGTGGCTGCAAAGCTGAAGGAGTTCAAGGTCGTCTCGACCGGAGAGGACGTGCCGGCGCAGGTCTCGGCCGTCGATAACTTCATCGATTCCGGTTACGACGCCATCGTCGTCAATGCCCAGAATGCGGCGGCTCTGATCCCGGCGCTCAAGCGCGCCAAGGCGGCCGGCGTCATCGTCGTCGCCTTCGACGGCACCGTCGACGACTCGGAAGATCTGATCAACGTCAATGTCGATCAGAAGGGTCTCGGAATCCTGTGGGCCAACTGGCTGATCAAGCATCTGCCCAATGGCGGCAAGATCCTCGAAGTGCGCGGCGTCGCCGGCCACCCGGTCGACGGCATTCGCCATGAAGGTATCCAGGAGACCTTCGCGGCGTCAGGCAAGAAGTGGGACGTCGTCGAAGTCGTCGGCAAATGGGATGACGGCGTCGCCCAGAAGGTGACGGCGGACGCGATCGCCACCAGCGGCCCGTTCGACGGCATCACCGGCCAGGGCGGCGACACCGGCATCGTCCAGGCGATGATCGACGCCAAGCATCCTTTCGTGCCCTTCGGCGGCGAGACCGAGAACGGCTTCCGCAAATTCTGCGCCGCGCATGCTGGCGACGGCCTGAAATGCTCGTCCGCCGGCTCCGGTCCCGCCCAGGTCGCAGTGGCGATCAAGACGGCGATCTCGGCGCTCGAGGGCAATGTGGTGCCGCAGGCCATCAAGCTGCCTCTGGCGATCGTCGAGGATCCCAACTTCAAGGACGGCGCCGATTATTACAAAGACCAGTCGGATAATTTCTTTGTCGGCAATTCCTTCCCGACCTGCGGCATTGACATTTCCGCCATCGAGATCCTGAATCAGAGCAAGGATAATCAGTAACCGTGGAATACGGGGCGCCGCGGCCCCCGTGGTTGCGGCGCCCTCCTCGATGTCGCGGGAGGGCTTGATGATCGGAGCGGAGGCGCTCTTCCGCATGGAAGGCATCTCGAAGCGCTATGGCGGGGTGCGCGCGCTCGAGAAGGCGGAGCTCGTCGTCGAACCGGGCCGCATCCACGCCATATTGGGCGAAAACGGCGCCGGAAAATCCACCCTGATCAAGATCATGGCCGGCGTCGTGACGCCCGATGAAGGCCGCATGGTCCTCGCCGGCGACGACGTCGTCTTCACCGGCCCGGCGGCGGCGCAGAAGGCCGGCATCGCCTGCATCTTCCAGGAATTGTCGCTCATTCCCGATCTCAGCGTCGCCGACAACATCATCATCGCCGACCCGCCGAGGCGCTTCGGCATGATCGACCGCAGGGCGCAGCGCCGCCTCGCCGAAGCCGCTCTCGAACGGGCCGGCGCCGCCGACATCCACCCCTCGGCCCTCGTCAAGGACCTGCCGCTGTCGCGCCGGCAGATGGTGGAGATCGCCAAGGCGCTGGCGCGCCAGCCGCGGATCCTCATTCTCGACGAGGCGACCTCGGCGCTCACCGCCGCCGACGTCACCAAGGTCTTCCAGGTGCTGAAGCGCCTGCGCCAGGACGGCATGGCGCTGCTCTATATTTCCCATCGCATGAACGAGATCGCCGAGCTCGCCGATACCTGCACCGTGTTCAGGAACGGCCGCAATGTCGCCACCTATGCCAACGGAACCAAGAGCGATACCGACGTCGTCGAGATGATGATCGGGCGCGAATACCGCAATGTCTTTCCGCCCAAGCCGCCGGCCGCGGCCTCGCAGCGCGCGCCGGTGCTCGCCTGCCGCAACCTCTCCTGGTCCGGCCGGCTCAAGGACATATCGCTCGCCGTCGACGCCGGCGAAGTGGTGGGCCTGGGCGGCCTCGACGGCCAGGGCCAGCGCGAATTGCTGCTCGCTTTCTTCGGCGTGCTGAGCGGGCTCTCGGGTGACATCCTGATCGACGGCAAATCCGTCTCGCTCAAAAGCCCGGCCGCCGCCAAAAGTCACGAGATCGGCATGGCGCTGATCCCCGAGGACCGCAAGACCGAAGGGCTGATGCTGCCGATGTCGGTCAGGGACAATCTCTCCTTCGCCGCGCTCGATCTTCTCTCCAAGGCAAGCATCATCGACAACGCCGCCGAGCAGCGGCGCAATGAGGACATGCTGGATCTGCTCGCCATCAAGACCGCCGGGCTCGATATTCCGGTCGGCGCCTTGTCGGGCGGCAATCAGCAGAAAGTGGTCATCGCCAAATGGCTGATGCGGCGGCCGCGCATCATCCTCCTCAACGACCCCACGCGCGGCATCGATGTCGGCACCAAGCAGGAGATCTACGCCCTGCTCCGCCGCCTCGCCGCCGATGGCGCGGCCATCCTGTTCTATTCGACCGATTATGACGAGCTCATCGGCTGCTGCGACCGCGTGCTGGTGCTTTATGACGGCGCCGTCAAACGCGAGCTCAAGGGTGCTGAGATCAGCGAGCACGCGCTCATTTCCAGTGCTCTCAACATCACCGGCAACGGGCATTCCCAACGGGCAGGAGCCGAGGCATGAAGGACTGGCGCTACTGGCTCGCCGAGCAGCGCGGCACGCTCATCGCGCTCGCGATCTTCGCGCTCATGTTCACCATCTACATCGCCAATCATCCGGCCGGACTCACGACCAATGTGGCGCAGACCGCCGCGAACAAAGGGACGCTGCTGGCGCTTGTCGCCATGGCGCAGACCCTGGTGGTGATCACCGCCGGCATCGACCTGTCGGTCGGCGCGATTCTCGTCCTCACCAACTGCGTCGCCTCGATGGTGGTCACCGGAAACGCCTTCGAGACGGCGCTCGGCGTCGTCTTCGTGCTCCTGGTCGGCGCGGCCTGCGGCGCGCTCAATGGCCTCATCGTCATCTATGGGCGATTGCAGCCGATCGTCGCCACCATCGGCACCGGCGCCATCTTCTTCGGCATCGCCCTCATCCTGCGCCCGCTGCCGGGCGGCGCCGTCAATGAGACGCTCGCCGACGCCATGACCGGCAAGGTGTTCGGCATCGTTCCGACGAGCCTGCTGATGCTGGTCGCCATCGTCGTGGCGGTCTGGTTGCCCTTCTGCTCCTCGGTGGTCGGCCGCGCGGCCTATGCGGCGGGTTCATCAGAGACCGCCGCCTATATGTCGGGCATGCCGATCAGGCGCGGCAAATTCGCCGCCTATACGCTGAGCGGACTTCTCGCCAGCGCCGGCGGCCTGTTCCTCACCTTCTTCACCTATTCGGGCCAGGCTTCTTCCGCCACCGCCAGCACCTATACGCTGCTCTCCATCGCCGCGGTGGTGCTCGGCGGCGTGTCGCTCTTCGGCGGCCGCGGCAGCGCCATCGGCGCCATTTTCGGCGCCTTCGCCTTCCGCGCCATCGGCGACCTGATGTTCGTCTTCAATTTCGATGCGTTGTGGCAGCCCTTGTTCCAGGGCGTCATTCTCCTGCTCGCCGTCAGCATCGGGGCCATCGGCCTGTGGCGGGTGCGCAACCGTCTGGAGTGGTTCGGATGAGCGATACGACAATGGGGCGATTGAGCGAAAGGATGCCGCGCTTCATCCGCCGCGTCGAGCCGCCGGTGCTGATCTCCTTCGCCTGCATCATCCTGCTGCTCCTGTTCGGCAGTCTCTATTCGTCGGCTTTCCTGTCGGCCGACTACCTCCTGCAGCAATTGAAGGTCGCCTCGTTCCTGGGCGTCATCGCCACCGGCATGATGCTCGTCATCCTGCTCGGCCAGATCGACCTGTCGGTGCCTTGGGTGGTGGCGGCAGGCGCCATGATGGCCTGCGCCGCCACCGCCTATGGACCGGCGGCGACGGCGCTCGCGGTGCCGATCGGCATCCTCGTCGGCATGCTCATCGGCCTCGTCAACGGCATCGGCGTCGCCTATTTGCGCATCCCGTCGATGATCGTGACGCTCGCCACCAACGCGGTCGTGCAGGGCCTGATGGTAGTCTATACCGGCGGCTTCTCGCCGCGCGATTTCGCCACCGAGGCCATGCGCTGGCTCGCCACCGGCTCGCTCATCCCCAGCGTGCCCAATGCTCCGGTGATCTGGGCCATCGTCGGCGCCGGCATGGTCTTCGTGCTGACGCGCACCACTTACGGACGCGCCGTCTATGGCATCGGCAATCGCGAGCGCGCCGCCTATCTCTCGGGCGTCGATACGCGCCGGGTGGTGATGATCGCCTTCATCATCGCCGGAGGTTTGAGCGCCTTTGGCGGCGTGCTGCTGGCGGGCTACGCCTCCAAGGCGGCGCAGGGCATGGGCGATGCCTATCTGCTGCCCGCCATCGCCGCCGTGGTGCTGGGCGGCACCTCGATCCTCGGCGGGCGCGGCTCCTATCTGGGCACCGTGGCGGGGGTCATCCTCATCACGCTGCTGCTGTCGATCCTGTCGGTGATGCAGATGCCGGAAGCCGGTCGGCAGATCATCTATGGCGTCGTCATCATCGTCATGCTGCTCCTCTATGGGCGCAGTCCTGCGAACCAATAATCCATATATTTTCGGATGAGACTTGACTCCGCCCGCAACCCAGGCTTGATTGAACTGGTCTGACAGCCCGACCACTAGATGTCGGGACTCAGGGGAGGATTTGTGAAAAGCAAGCCGTCGACATCCGGACTTCTCGCGCCCGTCAGGAGCCAAACCCTTGATTCCGCTGTGGTTGACGCCCTCGCCGCCTATGTGGAAGAGGCCCGGATCGGACCCGGCGACAAGCTGCCTTCCGAGCGGATGCTGTGCGACCGGCTGCGGGTCAGCCGGCCAACGGTGCGCGAGGCGCTGAAGCGCTGGGAGGCGCTCGGCATCGTCGAGATGCGCAAAGGTTCAGGCATCTATCTGCGCAAGGCGGTCGGCCGCAACATCCTGCATGTGCCCCTGGTGCTGAGTCGCTCGACCAAGGTGAAGGACCTGCTGCATGGCTTGCAGGTGCGCCGCGCGCTCGAAGGCGAGGCCGCCGCGATCTGCGCCGCTTCGGCCTCCGCCGAGCGCATCGCCATGATCGGGAAGGCGCTCGACCGGATGGAGGCCGCGCATGCGGTCGGCAACTCCTCGGAAGAGGACTGGGAATATCACCAATCGATCATCGAGGCGACCGGCAATCCCCTCTTCACCCAGATCGTCCAGTCGATGCGCGATCTCGTGCATCAGTTCTGGGAGAACCCGCTGCAGATCCCCCATTTCGCCGAAGCATCCTTCCCCTTCCACCGCACCATGTTCGACGCCATAGCGCGCCGCGATCCCGTTTCGGCGCGCGCCGAAGCGCTGAAGATCATCGACAGCGTCGGCGGCGAAATCCGTGAGGCCTATCCCGATGAAATATGAAACCCATGTCACGGACGCCGCCAAGGCCGCGATCGAAGCGGCCTCGCTGATCCTTACCGACGACGCGCAGCACATCCACGATCCGGTCGTCGGGCCGATCTACCAGACCTCGCTTTTCACCTTCAAGGACTTCGCCGAGATGCAGAAGACCTTCGCCGGCGAGGGCCAGGGCTACATCTACAGCCGCGTCGGCAATCCGACGGTCCACGACTTCGAGCGCCGCATCGCCGAGCTGGAAGGGGCGGAAGCGGCGCGTGCCTTCTCCTCCGGCATGGCGGCGATCAGCGCCACGGTGCTTTCCCTCGTCGCCGCCGGCGACCGCATCGTCGCGGTGCGCCATTGCTATGGCGATGCCTATCGCTTCTTCGAAAAGCTCCTGCCGCGCTTCGATATCAACGTCGATTATGTCGACGGCTCGGACGCCGATGCGGTGGAAGCGGCGCTGCCCGGCGCCAGGCTGCTTTATCTCGAAAGTCCCTCCTCGATGGTCTTCGAGCTGCAGGACATCAGGCGTCTCGCCAAAGCGGCACGGGCGCAGGGCATCACCACCGTCATCGACAATTCCTGGGCGACACCGGTATTCCAGAAGCCTCATACGCATGGCGTCGACCTCGTGCTGCATTCGGCCTCCAAATATATCGGCGGGCACAGCGACACGGTGGCGGGCGTGGTGGCGGGCTCCAAGGCGCATATCGCGAAGATCAACGAGCTGACCCATCCGTTCCTCGGGGCCAAGCTCTCGCCGCTCGAGGCCTTTCTCCTGATCCGCGGCCTGCGCACATTGCCCTTCCGGCTCAAGCGCCATATGGACAGCACGCTCCTCATCGCCGAGCGCCTGCGCGCCCACGGCCATGTCACCAAGATCCATCATCCGGTCTATTCCAACCATCCCGGTCGCGCCACGCTTTCGGGCTTCACCGGCCTTTTCACTTTCGAGGTCGACGAGGCGATCGATATTCCGCGTTTCTCCGACCTGCTCAAATTCTTCCGGCTGGGAGTCAGCTGGGGCGGCCATGAAAGCCTCATCGTGCCGGTGGCGGCCTCGCTGGCCCAGACTCCCGGCGTCAATTCCTTCGACCGTTTCAGCGTCAGCCCGCGCGCCGTCAGGCTGCATGTCGGATTGGAAGATCCCGAGATGCTGTGGGCCGACCTGGAGAATGCCCTGGCTAAAAGCATCAAGACTTGAACCATATCAACAAGGGAGGAGTACATGAAGAAACTGTTGCAAGGCATGCTGTTCGGCGTCGCCCTCGCGGCGCTCAGCGGCGCGGCGTCGGCCGAGACCAAGGTGCAGCTGGTGGAGGTGATCACCAGCCCGCAGCGCACCGAGTTCCTGAGGAAGGAGCTCGATGCGTTCGAGAAGGCAAATCCCGAGATCAAGGTCGAGATCGTATCGCTGCCCTGGGGCCAGGCCTTCGAGAAGTTCCTGAGCATGGTGCAGGCCGGCGAGACGCCGGATGTCGTCGAGATGCCGGAACGCTGGATGGGCCTCTATGCCAATAACGGCCAGCTCGAGGATCTCGGACCCTTCATGAAGGACTGGGCCGAGCTCGGCACGTTGGGCGACCGCGCCAAGCAGTTCGGGTCCACCGTCAAGAACACGCAATATATGATCCCCTATGGCTATTACGCCCGGGCGATGTTCTGGAACAAGAAGCTCTTCGCCGAAGCCGGCCTCACCGAAGCGCCGAAGACCATGGAGGAGTTCACGACGGCGGCGCAGAAGATCGCCGGCCTCGGCAACGGCAAATATGGCTATTGCCTGCGCGGCGGCCCCGGCGCCTTCGGCGGCATCCAGATGTTCATGAACATCATGGACGGCAAGCCCGGCTTCTTCAACGAGGACGGCACCTCGACCTTCAACGAGGAAGGCTCGGTCAAGGCGCTGCAGATGCTGCAGGACATGTACAAGAACGGCTGGGTGCCGAAGGACAGCGTGAGCTGGGGCTTCAACGAGATCGTCACCGGCTTCTATACCGGCACCTGCGCCATGCTCGACCAGGATCCGGACGCCTTGATCGGCGTCGCCGAGAAGATGAAAGCCGAGGACTTCGCCGTGGCGCCGATGCCGACCGGGCCTAATGGCAAGTCCTATCCGACTCTCGGTTATGCCGGCTGGTCGATGTTCGCCGACAGCCCGGCGAAGAAGGAAGCCTGGAAGGTCATCGAATATCTGTCGAGCAACAAGCAGAATCTCGAATGGGCCAAGGTGGTGGGCGTGCTGCCGATCCACAATGGCGCCGACCAGGACGCCTTCTTCAAGACCGAGCAGTTCAAGGGCTGGTTCGAGGAGCTGTCCAATCCCGACAAATATGTCTTCGTGACGCCGCCGACCCATCTCGAGAATCTCGGCGTCTTCTACGACTCCATGGTGCCGACCGGCTTCCAGGAGATCCTCCTCTCCAAGCGCGCGCCGAAGGAAGTCGCCGATGAATGGGCGACCTTCCTGACCGCCGAGCAGAAGAAGTGGATGGAGAAGAATAAGTAAAAGAGAGCGCATCCCCTCTCCCCCTCCGGGGGAGAGGGTTAGGGTGAGGGGGAACCGACGGACAGAATATCGTCGGAGCGGAAAGCCTTCTGCCGTCCGTTCCCCTTCACCCTCCCATTGCTTCGCAATGGGTCCCTCCCTCTGCCCGTAGGGGGCGAGGGTAACGAGCGCAGAGGGATGCCAGACCTTTGATGACCGCCATCACCGCAGACAACCTCGCCTTGCAGCGCCAGGCCGACCGGCGCCGCTTCCTCGAGCCGTGGCTCTATCTGAGTCCGGCGCTGGTGATCATCTTCACCATCCTGATCGTGCCTTTGATCATCGGCATCAGCTATTCCTTCCGCAAATTCTCCGCCTTCCGCTCCGAATATGTCGGCCTCGACCAATATCGCGCGATGATGGTCGATCCGGTTCTGCATGACGCGCTGCTCAATACGCTGTGGTGGACGGTGGCGAGCCTCGTGCTGCAGTTCTTCCTGGGACTCGGCTTGGCGCTGCTCCTCAACCGGCCCTTTCACGGCCGCCGCCTCGTGCAGGGCCTCGTCTTCCTGCCCTGGGCGGTGCCGATCTTCCTCACCGGCCTCACCTGGGCCTGGCTCTTCAACCCGCTGATCGGCCCCTTGCCGCATGTCTTCCATGCCATCGGGCTGCAATCGGAGCCGGTCACCATCCTCGCCGATCCTTCGACCGCCATGTGGGGACCGATCATCGCCAATGTCTGGTTCGGCATTCCCTTCTTCGCCATCACGCTGCTGGCGGCGCGCAAGTCGATCCCCTCCGAGCTCTATGAGGCCGCCGCCATCGACGGCGCCACCGCCTGGCAGCAATTCACCAAGGTGACATTGCCCTTCCTCGCGCCCACCATCGCCATCACGGTGATGCTGCGCACGGTGTGGATCGCCACCTTCGCCGACCTCATCTATGTCATGACGGCGGGCGGCCCCGCCGGCTCCACCAACACCATCGCCACCTATATCTATGTCTCGGCCTTCAAGTCGCTCGACAAGGGTTATGCCTCGGCGATCGCGGTGCTGCTGCTCGTTCTTCTCGTCGCCTATGCGCTGATCGTCATCCAGATGCGGCGCGCGCTGCTGAGGGACGCCTGACATGCCCGGCCAGTCCCTGCTCCAGCGCATCCTCGGCCAGATCGGGCTTTATGGCGCGGTCGCCTGTTACGTGATCTTCGCCCTGCTGCCGATTTACTGGACGATCAAGATCTCGGTGACGCCGCAGGACCTCCTCTACAGCGAAGGCATCAAGCTGTGGCCCAGCCGCATGACGCTCGCCAATTATACGAGCGTGCTGGAAGCCACCGACTTCCCGCGCTATTTCTTCAACAGCATCCTGGTGTCGGTGACGACGGCGGTTATCGTCACCGCGGTCGCCTCCTTCGCCGGCTACGCGCTGTCGCGCTTCCGCTTCCGCGGCAAGGCGCTGGTGAGCCTCGTGCTGCTCCTCACCCAGACCTTCCCGCTGGTGATGGTCATCCCGCCGATCTACCGCATCATGGGCCAGCTCGGTCTCACCGACAGCCTCTATGGCCTGATCATCATCTACACCGCCTTCAACATCGCCTTCGCGACCTTCCTGATGCAGTCCTTCCTCGACGGCGTGCCGAAGGATCTCGAGGAAGCGGCGATGATCGACGGCTGCACCCGTTTCGAAGCGCTGCGCCGGGTGATCCTGCCGCTGACGCTGCCCGGCATGGGCGCCACCGTCGCCTTCGTCTTCACCGCGGCCTGGAGCGAGCTCCTCTTCGCGCTCATGCTGATCAACAGCGAAAGCCAGAAGACCTTCTCGGTCGGGCTTCTCACCTTCGTCGGCAAATTCGCGGTCGACTGGGGACAGATGATGGCCGCTTCGGTGCTGGCCCTCATCCCGGTCTGCCTGTTCTTCATGTTCCTGCAACGTTATCTGGTCACCGGCCTCACCGCCGGCGCCGTCAAGGGATAGATCATGGCCTCGGTCTCTCTGCGCAATGTCCATAAGAAATTCGGACCGGTGACGGTTCTGGAGAGCATCGACCTCGACATCGCGGACGGTGAGTTCGTGGTGCTGGTCGGCCCCTCGGGCTGCGGCAAGTCCACGCTGCTCCGGAGCATCGCCGGGCTCGAGGCGATCAATGGCGGCGAGATCCAGATCGGCGACAAGCCGGTGACCCATATGGCGCCCAAGGACCGCGACATCGCCATGGTGTTCCAGTCCTATGCGCTCTATCCACATATGGATGTCCGGCGCAACATGGCCTTCAGCCTGAACTTGCGCAAAAGCCCGGCGGCGCTGATCGGCGAACGGGTCGCGGAAGCTTCCGCCAAGCTGGGGCTCAACGCCCTGCTCGACCGTTTGCCCAAGCAGCTTTCCGGAGGCCAGCGCCAGCGCGTCGCCATGGGCCGCGCCATCGTGCGCAATCCGAAAGTATTTCTCTTCGACGAGCCGCTCTCCAATCTCGACGCCAAATTGCGCGCCACGATGCGCACCGAGATCAAGGCGCTGCACCAGTCGCTGAAGACGACGGCGATCTATGTCACCCATGACCAGGTCGAGGCGATGACCATGGCGAACCGCATCGTGGTGATGAGCGACGGGGTGATCCAGCAGGTGGGACCGCCGCTCGAGCTCTATGACCGGCCCGCCAATATCTTCGTCGCCGGCTTCATCGGCTCGCCGACGATGAACTTCTTCGACGCGGTCACGGTGAAAGGCGCCGCGCGCCTCGCCTGCGGGACGGTCCTGCCGATCGCCGCCGCCGTACCGGACGGACGCGAGATCGTCATCGGCATCAGGCCGGAACATCTGCACTTCGCCGATCAGGGTCTTCCCGCCACCGTCACCGTGGTCGAGCCGCTCGGCATGAGCACGCAGGTGACGCTCGAGGCCGCGAATGAACGCGTGACGCTGCTGGCGCTCGAACGCCCGCAACTGACACCCGGCGACCGCAAATATCTCACCGCCAAGCCCCAGGACATTCATGTCTTCGACAGAACGAGCGGATTGCGCCTGAGCTAACCAACAACCGTCATCCCGGCGAAAGCCGGGATCCATTGAAATCGCGCAGCCCGGCAGCGCTGTTCGCATGGAAAGGCTTTTATGGATCCCGGCTTTCGCCGGGATGACGGATTCGGGGGATGCGCTCCGACAGCCGAAGGGTTCCCATTTCCGTCCCAATATGCAAATGCTGCGTCGGACAGGAGTGAGCAGATTGGCGCGTAAGCCCGACTCAGAGGCAGACAGGCTCGACGACGCGGCCCGGGCGGGCTGGCTCTATTACATTGCCGGCAACACCCAGGACGAGATCGCCCGCAAGCTCGGCGTGTCGCGGCAGACGGCGCAGCGGCTGGTCTCGCTGGCGGTCAGCGAGAAGCTGATCAAGGTCCGGCTCGACCATCCGATCGGCCATTGCCTCGAATTGTCGGAACGGCTGAAGCAGGCCTATGGAATCGACTTCTGCGAGGTCGTGCCGAGCGATCCGGAATCGACCTCTACGACGCTCGGCGTCGCGGAAGCGGCCGCGGCCGAGCTCGAGCGCTATCTCGTCTCGCAGCATCCGGTGATCGTCGCCATGGGCACCGGGCGCATGCTGCGCGCCATGGTCGAGCAGCTCACCCCGATGGACTGCCCGCAGCACAAGGTCGTCTCGCTCGTCGGCAATATCGCGCCCGACGGCTCGGCCACCCTGTTCGACGTGGTCAGCCGCATCGGCGACCGGGTCAAGGCGCCGCATTATCCGATGCCGCTGCCGGTGATCGCCACCACGGTGCATGAGAAGTCGCTGCTGCTCGCCCAGAAGCCGTTCCGCAATGTGACCGAGCTGGCGCGCCAGGCCGATGTGACCTTCGTCGGCCTCGGCACCATCGACGACGATGCGGCGCTTTTACGCGACGGCTTCGTCAAGGCCGACGAGATCAGGGCGCTGATCCGGGCAGGCGCCGTCGGCGAGATCATCGGCTGGGCCTTCGACGCGCGAGGCAAGCTGATCGACGGCCTCACCAATGACCGCGTGCTGAGTGTGCCGCTCGAGCAGCCGGCAAGCCGCCGCCTGATCGGCGTGGGCATGGCGATCCCCAGACTCAGGGCGATTAAAGGCGCGCTGCGCGGGAAACTGATCACCGGTCTCATCACCAATGAGAAAATGGCTGAGCTTTTGCTAGATTAAATAGCAAACGCCCAATTTTTATTATCCAGCGAATTCAATATGTTGATTGCGATACCGCGGCACTTTTGTGGGCCGCAGCAGGATTCCGGCTTGACTTCGCCTCCCTTTCATTCTGAGAATATGCCCAATTCAGAAGCAAATGCTCAGTTTAAATCCTTTTGGGAGGACCTCCATGAAAGCCATCCTGACCGGCCTTCTCGGCGCATTCGCCGCCGCCGCGCTGTCGACCACGGCGCTGGCCGAAACCAAGCTCACCATCGCCACCGTCAATAATGGCGATATGATCCGCATGCAGGGACTGACCGAGGACTTCATCAAGGCCAATCCCGACATCACCCTCGAATGGGTGACGCTCGAAGAGAACGTGCTGCGCCAGAAGGTGACCACCGACATCGCCACCAAAGGCGGCCAGTTCGACGTCCTGACCATCGGCACCTATGAAGTGCCGATCTGGGCCAAGAAAGGCTGGCTCGTCGCCCTCGACGATCTCGGCGCCGACTATGACGTCGACGATCTCCTGCCGCCGATCCGCGGCGGCCTGACCCTCGACGGCAAGCTCTATGCCGCGCCCTTCTATGGCGAGAGCTCGATGGTGATGTACCGCACCGATCTCATGGAGAAGGCCGGCCTCAAGATGCCGGATGCGCCGACCTGGGAATTCGTGGCCGACGCCGCCCGCAAGATGACCGACAAGGCATCCGAAACCTATGGCGTGTGCCTGCGCGGCAAGGCCGGCTGGGGCGAGAACATGGCCTTCCTGTCGGCGACCGCCAATTCCTTCGGCGCGCGCTGGTTCGACGAGAGCTGGAAGCCGCAATTCGATCAGCCGGAATGGAAGAACACGCTGACCTTCTATCTCGACCTGATGAAGGATGCCGGACCTCCGGGCGCCTCCTCCAACGGCTTCAACGAGAACCTGGCGCTGTTCAATGCCGGCAAATGCGGCATGTGGATCGACGCCACCGTCGCCGCCTCCTTCGTCACCAATCCGAAGGACTCGAAGGTCGCCGACAAGGTCGGCTTCGCGCTCGCCCCCGACAACGGCCTCGGCAAGCGCGGCAACTGGCTGTGGGCGTGGTCGCTGGCGGTGCCGGCCGGCTCGCAGAAGGTCGAGGCGGCGCGGAAGTTCGTCGCCTGGGCGACGAGCAAGCATTATATCGAACTCGTCGCGTCCAAAGAGGGCTGGGCCAACGTGCCGCCCGGCACGCGCACCTCGCTCTACAAGAACCCCGACTATCTGAAGGCCGCGCCCTTCGCGCAGATGACGCTCTCATCGATCAATTCCGCCGATCCGACCAAGCCGACGGTGAAGCCCGTGCCTTATGTCGGCGTGCAGTTCGTCGCCATTCCCGAGTTCCAGGGCATCGGCACGACGGTCGGACAGATCTTCTCGGCGGCCCTCGCGGGCGAGAAGACCGCCGACGACGCGCTCGCCGAAGCGCAGGCCGCGACGACCCGCGAAATGACCAAGGCCGGCTACATCAAATAGAGGGACGGCTCCTCCCGAAACTCGGCTGCCCGGCGCCGACAAGCCGGGCAGCCCTTTTCTCTCACCATGGTCGCTGCGAGATCGTATGAAACAATTTCGCAAATCTTGACAAACTTTCCCCTTCTCCCGCTTGCGGGAGAAGGGGAACAACGAAAGAGAGCAGGATCGGGAGCTAGCTCATGGCGACACAGCAAACCAGACTGCTCGGAAAACTGGCCGTGGCGCCGTCGGTCGTCGTGCTGTTCCTGTGGATGATCGTGCCGCTGGCGCTCACCGTCTGGTTCTCGCTCCTGCGCTACAATCTGCTCGACCCCGGCAATGAGAGCTTCGTCGGTTTCCTCAATTACGAATATTTTCTGACCGATCCGGCCTTCTTCGCGGCCATCGGCAATTCGCTGAAGCTCGTCTTCGCGGTGCTGGCGATCAGCATCATCGGCGGCACGCTGCTCGCCCTCCTCCTCGACCAGGCGATCGTCGGGCGCAATATCGTGCGCCTCATGGTGATCGCGCCCTTCTTCGTCATGCCGACGGTGAGCGCGCTCGTCTGGAAGAACATGTTCATGCATCCGGTGTCGGGCCTCCTCGCCTGGCTGATGAAATCGGTCGGGCTCGAGCCGATCGACTGGTTCGCGCAGTATCCGCTCACCGCCGTCGTCATCATGGTGGCCTGGCAGTGGCTGCCTTTCGCCACGCTGATCCTGCTCACCGCCATCCAGTCGCTCGACGAGGAGCAGAAGGAGGCGGCGGAAATGGACGGCGCGCCGCCGCTCGCTTATTTCTTCTATATCGTGCTGCCGCATCTGGCGCGGCCGATCACCGTCGTCATCCTGATCGAGACGATCTTCCTGCTCAATGTCTTCGCCGAGATCTATGTTACCGGTTCCGGCGGACCCGCCGGCAACCTGCCCTATCTCGTCTATTTCCAGGGCCTCCTCAATTTCGATGTCGGCGGTGCTTCCGCCGGCGGCATCGTCGCGGTCATCCTCGCCAATATCGTGGCCTTCTTCCTGATCAGGATGATCGGCCGGAACCTGGAGGGATAGAGATGGCCCGCGCCGTATCGCTTCGCCGCCGCACCATCGCCACCGCCGCCGCCTGGGCGATCGGCTTCCTCATCTTCTTCCCGATCCTGTGGACGGTCATCACCAGCTTCAAGACCGAGCTGGAAGCCTTCTCGACGCCGCCCAAGTTCCTGTTCTTCGAATGGACGACGGAGAATTACGGCATCGTGCAGGAACGCTCGAACTATCTGCGCTTCGTCTCCAACTCGCTGATCCTCTCCATCGGCTCGACGCTGGTGGCGCTCCTCTTCGCCATCCCGGCCGCCTGGGCCATGGCCTTCGCGCCGGGCAAGCGCACCAAGGACCTCTTGATGTGGATGCTCTCCACCAAGATGATGCCGCCGGTCGGCGCCTTGATCCCGGTCTATCTCATCTTCCGCGACATGGGCCTCCTCGATTCGCGCGGCGGGCTCATCGCGGTGCTGTTCCTGCTCAACCTGCCGATTATCGTGTGGATGCTCTACACCTATTTCAAGGAGATCCCGCCGGAGATCCTCGAAGCGGCGCGCATGGACGGCGCCTCCTTGTGGAAGGAGCTCGTCTATGTGCTGGCGCCGATGGCGGTGCCGGGCATCGCCTCGACCCTCCTCCTCAACATCATCCTCGCCTGGAACGAGGCCTTCTGGACGCTCAACCTCACCACCTCGGCGGCGGCGCCGCTCACCGCCTTCATCGCCTCCTATTCGAGCCCCGAAGGCCTGTTCTGGGCCAAGCTGTCGGCCGCCTCGACCATGGCCATCGCCCCCATCCTCGTCCTGGGCTGGTTCGCCCAGAAGCAACTCGTCCGCGGCCTCACCTTCGGAGCTGTCAAATAATGGGCACCATCGTTCTGAAAGACGTGCAGAAGCGCTTCGGCGACGTCGTCATCATTCCCGGCGCCAATCTCGCCATCGAGAACGGCGAGTTCGTCGTCTTTGTCGGCCCGTCGGGCTGCGGCAAGTCGACCTTGCTGCGCCTCATCGCCGGGCTCGAGGATGTGACGGCGGGCGAGATCGTCATCGACGGCGCCGATGCGGCGCAATTGCCGCCGGCCAAACGCGGCCTCTCGATGGTATTCCAGTCCTATGCGCTCTATCCGCATATGAGTGTGCGCAACAACATCGCCTTCGGCCTCAAGATGGCCGGCATGCCGAAGCCCGAAATCGAGGCCAAGGTCGCCAAGGCGGCGCAGACCCTCAACCTCACCGACTATCTCGACCGCAAGCCGCGCCAGCTGTCGGGCGGCCAGCGCCAGCGCGTCGCCATCGGCCGCGCCATCGTGCGCCAGCCCAAGGCGTTCCTGTTCGACGAGCCGTTGTCCAATCTCGACGCGGCGCTGCGCGTCCAGATGCGCATCGAGATCATGCAGCTACACCAGTCGCTCGGCGCCACCATGATCTATGTGACGCATGACCAGGTCGAGGCGATGACCATGGCCGACCGCATCGTGGTGCTCAACAAGGGCAATATCGAGCAGGTCGGCTCGCCGCTGGAGCTCTATAACCGGCCGGAGTCGCTCTTCGTCGCCGGCTTCATCGGCTCGCCGAAGATGAATTTCATTTCCGGCGAGACCGCCGCCCCGCATGGCGCCCATACGATCGGCGTGCGGCCCGAGCACATCGCCCTGTCGCGCCAGTCGGGCGCCTGGGAAGGCACGATCGCGCTCGCCGAGCATCTGGGCGCCGACACATTCCTGCATATCGACACGCAAGCCGGCCGCCTCACGGTGCGCGCCGCCGGCGAATACGACCAAGGTCCCGGTGCCCGGATATGGCTAACGCCGGAAAAGGGCCGTATCCATCGGTTTGACCAGAATGGGAGAACGATCCGGAATGCGGCTTGAGCATAGAACGGCCATCGTCACCGGCGGCGCGCGCGGCATCGGCCGCGCCATCGCCGAGGGCTTCGCCCGCGAAGGCGCGCGTGTCTGCATTGCCGACATCGATGAAGACGCGGCCCGCGACGCCGCCCGCGACACCGGCGGCGGCGCTTTCGCGGTGCATCTCGACGTTACCCGCATGGACTCGATCAACCGGATGATCGAGGCGGTAGAGACGAAAGCCGGCGGCGTCGACATTCTCGTCAACAATGCCGCGATCTTCGACATGGCGCCGATCGGGGAGATCACCGAGAAAAGCTACGACCGCGTCTTCGCCGTCAATGTGAAAGGGCTGCTGTTCACGCTCCAGGCGGCGGCGAAGTCCATGATCGCACGCGGCAAGGGCGGCAAGATCATCAATATGGCGTCGCAGGCCGGCCGGCGCGGCGAGGCGCTGGTCGCCGTCTATTGCGCCTCGAAGGCCGCCGTCATCAGCCTCACCCAGTCGGCGGGTCTCGGCCTCATCAAGCACCGGATCAATGTCAATGGCATCGCCCCCGGCGTGGTCGACACGCCGATGTGGGACGAAGTCGACGCCCTCTTCGCCCGCTATGAAGGCCGCCCGCCCGGCGAGAAGAAGCGCCTGGTCGGCGAAGGCGTTCCTTTCGGGCGCATGGGCAAGCCCGAGGATCATGTCGGCTGCGCCATCTTCCTCGCCTCGAGCGAGAGCGATTATGTCGTGGCGCAGACCTTCAATGTGGACGGCGGACAATGGATGAGTTGAAAGGACCAGGAACGTGTATCTCGAAAAACTGAAGCTCGACGGGAAAGTGGCGGTGGTGACGGGCGCCGGCCAGGGCATTGGCGCGGCCTGCGCCCGGGCGCTCGGTGAGGCGGGTGCGACGGTGATCGTCGCCGACATGATGCCCGACCGGGTCGAGGCCTGCGTCGGTGAGCTCAAGCAGCTCGGCCTCAAGGCGTTCGGCGCCACGCTCGACGTCACCAAATCGAAGGACGTCGACCGCGTCGCCGCCGAGGTCATCAAGCAGCATGGCCGCGTCGATATCCTCGTCAACAATGCCGGCGTCGCCAGGAGCAACGTCAAGGCCGAGGATACCAGCGACGAGCATTGGCGGTTTCACATGGACGTCAATCTCGACGGCCTGTTCTGGTGCTGCCGCGCCTTCGGCCGCGAGATGCTGAAACAGAAGTCCGGCTCGATCGTCAATATCGGCTCGATGTCGGGCTTCATCGTCAACAAGCCGCAGCCGCAGTCCTTCTACAATGCCTCCAAGGCGGCGGTGCATCATCTGACGCGCTCGCTCGCCGCCGAATGGGCGAAAGGCGGCGTGCGGGTGAACGCGGTGGCGCCGACCTATATCGAAACGCCGCTCACCTCCTTCGGCATCAAGGAGGATCCGGAGATGTACAAGACCTGGCTCGACATGACGCCGATGGGCCGGGTCGGCCAGCCGGACGAGATCGCCTCCGTCGTGCATTTTCTCAGCTCCGACGCCGCGAGCCTGATGACCGGCTCGATCGTGCTCGCCGATGGCGGCTATTGCTGCTGGTAGCGATCAGTTCAGCGTAAGGGTGATCGGCACTGCATAGGCCGACCGGGCACCCGGTGGGGGCGGCGGAAAATCGATCGCGGCGATGATGGCGCGGATCTGCGTGTCGAGCGATGCGTCGCCGGACGACTTGGACACCGACGCCGACGACACCTGGCCGCTCGCGCTGATCGAGAAGGAGACGCGGAGCACCTTCGTACCTTTCTGCCGCATCCGTGCGACCATGGCGGAACGCCGGCTGACGATGCGGCCGAAGACGATCGACCTGTAGGCGGCGCTCGCCTGCGCGCCGCCGGAATTGCGCGACTGCGACATGCCCTTGCGCGTCGGCGTCTTGTTCACCGAGGCGCCGGCGATGACGGCCCGGCGCTGCTGCGCCTTGGCCTTTTTCTCCTTCTTCACCGCCGGCTTCGCCTTGGGCGCCAGCACCGGCGCTTCCGGCGCCTCGACGACCGGCTTCTCGAGCTCGACCGGCGTTTCGGTCGCCGTCACCTCGGCGGGCTCCACGGCGGCGACCGTGACCGGCTTCTCGTCCGGCTTGACCTCGGGCGTCTCTTCGGCGACCGGCTGCTCCTGCGGCTTCTCGACTTCCTCGGCCTCGGTCGGCGTCACGTCGGTCTGGGGCACATCGCGAGCCGCCATGGCGTCGACTTCCGCGCCCACCACGGTCTGGGCCTCGCCCGGCTGCATTTCGGAAGCGGGTGACGCCTCGACCGCCTGCGCGGCGACGGCGGGCGTCAGCTCGTCGGCGACTTCGGCCGTGATCTCGGCCAGCATTTCGATCTCGACGCCTTCAGAGGGTTTGGGGGGCTCGGCGGGCGGCGCCAGCATGAAGGCGGCGGCCGCGGCCGCGTGGACGACAAGCGCCAGTGCGATGCAGATGAACCGCGCGCTCTGGGTGAGGCCTGCTCCCTTCATGGTGTCGTGCCCTCCGGTACCGGCGCCGGGCTGACGATCTGCGGCGCGGCCTTGTCCTTGTTGGCGATGAGCGAAAGCTTGGTGATGCCGTTGAGCGCCAGCTCGTCCAGCACGGCGACGATATCGCCATAGGACGCCGTGCGGTCGCCGCGCACATGCACGACGCGGCTCTCGGTGCCCATCATCGCCTTGATGCGCGTGACGAGCTCCGGCCGCGGGATCTCGTCGGGCCCGAGCGTCACCTTCTTATCGGAACCGATGGTCAGTACGATCGGACTCTGCTGGTCGGTCGGCTGGGCCGATCTGGCCTGCGGCAGTTCCACCTTCATGCCCGAGCTCAGCATCGGCGCGGCCACCATGAAGATGATGAGCAGCACCAGCATGACGTCGACCATCGGCGTGACATTGATCTCGGCCAAGGGCGCCAGATCGTCGCTGTCATGATCGGCGGAGAGATTGAAGCTCATGCGATCTTCTTTCGCATCGGGGCCACGGCGGTGTTCTCGCGCGCGAGCCTGGTGCCGTAATCCTCGATCAGCCGGTTGAGCGAACGCGCGGTGATGCCGAAGGCGGCGGCGAGGCGGTTATAGGCGAAGGCCGCCGGAATGGCGGCGGCGAGGCCGATGGCGGTCGCGGCCAGCGCCTCGGCGATGCCGGGGGCGACGACGGCGAGGCTCGTATCCTTGGCGGCGGCAATGCCGGCGAAGCTCGTCATGATGCCCCAGACGGTGCCGAACAGACCGACGAAAGGCGCCACCGAGGCGATGACCGCCAGATTGGGCAGGCCGCGCTGGCTCGATTCGATCAGCTCCTGGGCGCGCCGCTTCATCGCCGCGATGACGGCGGTGCGGCGGTCGGATTCGGCAGGCGAGGCCTGCGCCTCGAAGGCCTCCTCGCGCCCGGTGGCGAAGATCCGGCCGATCACCTGGCCCATGCGGCCCTTGGCGGCGCCTTCGCTTTTGATGGCGCGGCGCAGGCGCATCAGCGTCCACATCGCCTCGAAGATGATGATCCAGCACCATAGCGACGAAGCGATCAGCATGATGATCACCGCTTTGACGACGGGTCCCGCCTGCAGGAAGAGTTCGACCGGAGATATTTCTCCACCTTGCATCTCAAGCACTCACTTATAAAAACGGATATCGAGGCGCGATGACAAAGCGAGCCGGTCCAGGCAGGCCTCCGGCGTCGCATCGGGCGCGCAGCTCGACACATCATTCAACAGCACGCCGGCGATGTCGGGACAGGCGACATCGACGGCGAAGATCTTCACGCTGGTCTTGTTGGAGCGCACCGGCCCCATCTCGGCGATGAGCCGCTTGGCGATGCCGCCATCCTTGCCGAAAATAATGAGGTCGGTCTTCAGAGACTGGAGCGGCTTGCCGGCCTTTTCGGCGATGAGGAAATAGGCCTGGCACTGCGCGCCCGCCGGCTCGAGCTTGTTGAGCTCGAGAGCCAGATCGTCCTTGGCGAAAGCCTGAGTCGGCGCCGCCACCGCGAAAGCGGCCAGCAGGAGGCTCGAGCAGAGGCGACGGATGCGCGCTAAATACATACAGGCCCTTGTGAAAACGGAGTTTCTCACGCGCTGGGTTTGGGCCTGGCTGGCCGGATAGTAAATATCCGACTTGTGGAGTCAAGTTTTCTGTCGAGCCTATTTAAGGTAGCGGAAAACTCTACTTTTGCGGGAAGCGCAGGAGATACGTGTCCATGATCCAGCCATGTCTTTCGCGCGCTCCGGCGCGGGTCGCTGTGATCGTCTCGGCCACCTCGGCGACCTTTCCCGCGATCAGGATCTCATTCGGCGTGCCGATATAGGCGCCCCAATAGATCTCGGCTTCGGGATCGACGCCGCGATAGGCATTCTGGCTGTCGAGCATGACCACCACATTGGCGACGCCCGGCGGCAAGCCTTCCGCCAGCTTGCGCCCGGTCGTGACATGGATCGCCTCCCCGACGCGGTTGATCGGCAGTCTGTGGCGGGCGACCAGGGCCTGAACACTGCTGATGCCGGGAATGACCTCATAGTCGAAGGTGACATTCCCTCTTGCCTTGATCCGCTCGACGATACGGATGGTGCTGTCATAAAGCGTCGGGTCACCCCAGACGAGGAAGCCGCCGCAGCCCTCCTCGCCCAGCTCCTCGGCGATCATGCGCTCGAAGATCAAGGCGCGCTTGTCGTACCAGTCCTCCACCGCCGAGCTGTAGGCGGCGGCAGTGCGGTCACGCTCGGGATCGCGCGCCTCGACGATGCGATAGGCCGGGTTCTGGATATGGCGGCGGCACAGCTCCTTGCGCAGCGCCACGAGATCGTCCTTCTCCTCGCCCTTGTCGATGACGAAGAACACGTCGACCGCGTTCAGCGCCTTGACGGCCTGCATCGTGATGAAATCGGGATCGCCGGCGCCGATGCCGATGATGAGGAGCTTGCGCATCTGAAGAGGCCTTCCGAGGTCAGAGGGCCCCTCTTTGCCGGGAAGCCGCGGCCTCCGTCAACCCGATCACGCCGGGGCCGGCGCGTGTGAACGTTCGAATGAGGCGAGACCCGGAGATGCCATTTTTTCCGACTTGCCTGTTTCTACCCAGTATTCCTCAGTCACGCCGGGGCCGGCAGCTTGGCGGCGGGCTTGAGCCCCTCGCCCGGCACCTGGCTCGAGGCCTCGCGGAAATAGGCCGAATAGCGCGGATCGCCATAGGTCACGCCTTCGGTGCCATAGAGCTTCATCCGGTCGAGATCGACCTTGTTCAACATGATGCCGAGGCATTTCTTGGCGAGCGCCGGATCGGCGTCGAGCTTCGACTGCACCACGCTGCGGGGCGTCTTGCCCCATTCGACGACGCAGGCGAAGCCGTCGACATGCGGCGTGATGGCGCGCACATCGACCACCGGGGCGAGCGGCGGCAGATCGAGGATGATATAGTCGAAGGATTTCCTCGCCTCCTCGAGCAGGCCCACCATCTCGCGCGAGGCCAGAATTTCCGAGGTCAGAGGCACGTCGCGGCGCAGCACCGCCGGCAGCATGGCGAGCCGGGTGCGCTCCTCGAACAGCAGCAGATCCTGGAGCGGCACATTGTCGATCACGAATTCGGCAAGGCCGGCCTGGGCATGGGACGCCACCGTCCGGGTCAGCGACGGATTGCGCAGATCGGCGTCGATGAGCAAGGTTCGCGCCTTCTGGCTGGCGAGGAGACGGGCGAAATTGATCGCCACCGTCGACTTGCCCTCGCCCGGCAGGATGGAGGTGATGCCGAGGACCTTCGGCTTCTCGCGGCCGAGCAACAGATCGGCCGAGATCTTGGCGCTGCGCAAGGTCTCGGCGAAGATCGACAGAGGATGGTCGACGGCATAGGAGGTCACCGATCTTCCATCCTCGATCAGCGGCACCAGCCCGAGGAACGGCAGGCTGGTCTCTTCCGCCACCTGCTCGCCGGTGCGGAAGAAGCGGTCGCGATATTCCTGCAGCGCGCCGAGGCCTGTGCCGAATGCGAGGCCCAGCATGGCGCACAAAGCCAGCACCAGCGACTTCTTCGGGCCGCTCGTCTCCTGCGGCACCGCCGCCGGCGAAATGATGCGCGCTTCGGTGACCGGGAAGCTCTCCTGCTGGAGCGATTCCTGATAGCGCTGCAGGAATTTCTGATAGAGATCCTTGTAGCTTTCCGCCTCGCGCTCGAGCTCGCGCAGTTGCACCAGCGTCTCATTGGCGTCGGCGCTGATGCCGGTGGCGTCGGTCACGATCTTGCGCAGGGCGTCCTCGCGCGATTTCGCCACCTGGAACTCGCTGCTGTAGCTCTTGGCGATGCGGCCGAGCTCGTCGAAGATCAGCTTGCGGTATTCCTCCATCGAATTGCGCAGCCGCTTGACCTGGATATGGTCCGGCCCCGCCTTTTCGGCGATCTCGGAGGCCAGACGCGAAGCCTCCAGATACTTCGCGCGCAGGTCGTTGACGATGGCGCTGTCCAGCGTGCCGGCGACGACGGCGTCCGGCTGGCCGCCATCGATGATCGATTGCAGCCGCTGATATTTGGCCTCCGCCGCCGCCGTTTCGGTGCGCGCCACGATGAGCTGGCTGTTGAGCTCGGACAATTGCTGCTCGCTGACGAGCTTGCCGCTGGCGGCGATCAGGCCATTGTCGGCGCGGAATTTCTGCACCGCGAGATCGGATTTGAGCGCCTCCTGCTGCAGGTCCTTCATGCGCTGCTGGGCCCAGCCGCCGGCGAGCCGGGTCGCCTCGTATTTCGCATTCAGCTGATCGCCGAGATAGGCCTCGGCGATCCCCTTGGCGACCTTGGCGGCCAGGGCCGGGTCCGACCAGGTGAAGCGGATATTCAGCACATAGCTGCGGTTGAGCCGCTCGACGATCAGGTTGCGCTGGATATTCTGCAAAGCGGAGCGGCGGCGCAGCTCCTTTTCGGATGCGGTGTCGGACGAGGATGAGGAGAAGATCGACGTCACGCCGCGGATCACCGAGCGCACCATCTGCAGCGGCCCCATCGGCGCGCTCATGAAGTCAGGGTCCTGATCGAGCTTGAGCTTGTCGACGACGGCAAGGCCGACATTGTCGGAGACCAGCACCTCGACCTGGCTCAGAATGCGCGCCTCGTCCTCGACGGTGCGCTCGAGCGCCGAGCCCTGATAGAGAATGCGGCTGTTGTCCTGGTCGATCAGGATGTCGGTGGTCGCCGTGTATTTCGGCGGGGCGATGAGCAGATAGACGCCGCCGAGCAGCAGGAAGACGGCAACGCTCAGCGCCGCGATGCGCCACTGGCGGCGCACGACGGCCAGCAGCCTGAAAAGATCGATCGGCGGCACCGGCGGCGTCTCGCGACGCGACAGCGGAGCTGGAGTGGGGAAGGTCTCGCGCATCATGTCTTCCTCCTATCGCCCAGGCGCCCGGGCGAACGCATCCGCCAAAGCGAACCAGAAGGGCTTGCGTTCGAATTTGTCGTCATAGGGCAGGCAGCGATTCATCGTGCCGTCGGTGCGGCTCTGGAACGTGCTCGAATTGAGCCAGGAATAGCGGTCGGAAAGGCCCCAGGTGAGCACGCCTTCGACGGCGCGCTCATCGAGGGCGATGGTCAGGAACTGCGTCGCCATCTCGGCCACCAGCCGGTCGCGCTCGCTGACCGTCTGGGTCAGCCGGCGATCGTCGATATCGAGCTCGGTGATCAGGATCTTGTAGCCGAGATTGGCCACCTGGCGCAGGAAGGTGGCGAAGGTGCCGGGATCGAAGGGCCGCCCGACGGTCAGATGGCCCTGAATGCCGAGGCCATGCACCGGCGCGCCCTGGCGCTTGAGCTTCTCCAGCAAAGTGAGCGTGGCGGCGCGGCGCGCGGTGTCGGGCGCGTCATTGTGATAGAGCCCATATTCATTGTAATAGCTCTGAATGGTGGGATCGGCCTCGGCGGCGATCGAGAAGGCCCGGCCGATATAATCCGGCCCCAGATATTTCAGGAACGGCGAGTTGCGCAGGGAATCCGTCTGCCCGTCCTTGGGCTCGATCGCCTCGTTGACGATATCCCAGCTGACGATCTTGCCTTTGTAATGGGCCATCAGGTCGCGGATATGATCGACGATGACCTTCTCGCCATCGGCCTTGAGCGCGCCTTGCACCCAGCGCGGGAGGTTGCGGTGCCAGATGGCGGCATGGCCCCTGGTCTTGAGGCCGAAGGACGAGGCGAAGGAGACCACGCGGTCGGCGCCGGTATAATTGCGCTGGCCGCGCGTGCCCTCGATGGCGCCCCATTTCATCTCCCATTCGGGCACGACGGTGGCGCATTGGCGCGAGAAAGTCCGGCGCAGCAGCGCGTCCCGGTCGGTCTGCCAGGTCGCGACGGCGGCGCCATAAACGAGCCCCTTGGCGGCGGCGAGTCCTTTCAGGCTGCGCTCGGTCGTCTGGGCCTCGGCGGACAAGGGCGAAGCTGTCATGGCGGCGCCGGAGAAGGCGGCGAGGAGGTGACGTCGGTTCATGGGCGGGCATCCAGTAATGAGTGGACCAGGTCACGGTCATGGTCCCAGTCGAATTTGCGGGCGAAATACTGTCCGGAGGCGGCGATGCGCGGCAGGTCCTCGCGCGACAGGATCTTGGGATGGCTGCCGCCCTTCTCCCAGTCGACATAGGTGAGGGACTCCCGCACCCGGCCGGCAAAAGGCGAGAGCGCCACCAGGGTCTGGAAATAGGACTCATCCGGCGTCTCGCTGTGGCGGAAGCGGCGGTCGTAACGCGGATTGGCCTTGCGGAAGCGCATCGCCCAGTCGAGACAGGGCCGCGACAGGCACCACCACATCGAGCCGAAATGCGGAGCGCCGAATTCGGCCGCGAAGTCGGGCCGCGTCCATAGACGCCGCGACAAACGGTTGACGGCGCCGAGACAGGCACGCGGCAAGGTCTTGCTGTAGAAACGGTAATGCGCGAGCCTGGCCTTGCGGTCGCGGGCGACGGCCTCCTCCTCCGGCATCATGTCGATATATTCACCGCCCTCCTGGGCCAGCCGCTCACCGAGGTCCGTGAGATCGCCGACCGGCAGGCAGGCGCCGCTGATCAGCATCAGATAATCGGCCTTGCCTTTGGCCAGCGCCGTCTCGATCAGCTCGAGCGTCGCCTCGACGACCGAGAAGCCGCCCCAGCTCACCGAATGACGGCGCGCCGGCAAAATCGCCTGGCGGGCGAGCCGGTCCCAATAACCCTCGAAGCCCTCCGCGTCGCGGTCGATATGGAGATAGGTCTCGCCATGGGCGTTGAGCTTGGCCAGCAGCGCCAGCAGATCGTCCGGGGCGCGATGGGCGAGGACGAGATAAGCGACACGCATGATCAGGACTCCTCGCTGGCGGCGACGGCGCGCCGGTTCAGGATGCCGCGAATGGCCTCACGCAGAAGGGCGGGCCTGAGCGGCGCGACGAAGACATGCGCCATCACCGCATAGAAGATCACACCTCCCAAAGTGAGGATCGCGCCCAGGATCAGCCAGTCGAGCAGCGGAATGGCGGGAAAGGCGAGACTGGTCGCCAGAGCGACGCCGATCGCCGCCATGGGCCCCAGCAGCGCCATGGCCACCTGCCCCGCCGAAAAGCCGAGCGTCCTGACCGAAATCATGCCGATGCGCAGGACCGCCACGACTTCGGCAATGGTGAGGGCGAGGACGAAGACCTCGATCGACGGCTTGATCAGCGTCGCTGCGGCGCCGATGCCCAGCGCCAGGATCGAGAACACCGTGCAGATGAGCATCAGCTTGCTGCGGCCCTGGGCCAGCGCCACCGGGCTCGGCAGCTGATAGAGGAACTTCACGAAGAGATTGAGCCCGATCAGCGACATCAGATAAAGCGAGGCGGCATAGGCTTTGCCGAACAGCAGGGGCAGCAGGGGCGTGCCGACGAAGATGAAGCCCATGGCATAGAAGAAGGCGACGGCCGACAGGACGAGGGTCCAGCGCGCGCAGTTTTTCTTCACTGAGGGATGGTCCTCGGGCCGGTTGACGAAAGCCGGCACGAACAGATTGGTGAGGAAGCGCAGGATGGCGCCGCGCGGCAAGGTCGCGGTGCCGAAGATCACGCTGTAGAAGGCCAGCGCCTGGGTGCCGAGCGCCCAACCGATGAAGACACGGTCGCCGAGCGTCATGCCGGCAGTGACGAAGCCGGTCGGCACCAAAGGCTTGCCGAAAGTGGTCGCCTCGTCGGCGATCGCCTTGTCCCAGCCGAGCCGCCAGCGAAAGCGCGACAGGAGATGCGAGGTGATGCCCGACGCGATCACGCTCGCGGCGAGGCCCCAGGCCATCACGGTGTAATCGGGCGAGATCAGCGCGGCGACGATGACGGTTACGGTCCAGGCGAGCTGCGTCATGATGATGGTGACGGCATTGCGCCAATACTGATAGTCGCGCATCGCCTGCTTGACGCCGAGATTGCCGAAGCCGCGGATGATGGCGCAGGCCCCGACCGCGACATAGGCGTAGGTCGCCTCGGGCGAGCTGAAGATGACGGCGAGCAGCGGCGCCATCGCCATGATGAGCGTGCCGACCAGAGCGGCGCGCGACAGCTGCAGCGAGTGCAGCGTCGCCAGAGCGCGCTTGGGATCATCGGTCGCGGTGTAGCGCACCGCCGAGACCGGCACGCCGAAATCGAAGCCGATCTCGACCAGCGCGCTGATCATGGCGAGCGAGATCGCCACCCCGAATTCATGCGGCGCCAGGAGCCGCGCCAGGACGATGTTGCGGATGAACGGAAACGCCATCTCGGCGAGATTGGAGAGCGCCAGCATCGAGCCGGATTTGAGCGAAAGCCTCATGGCAGAGCCTCCGCCGGACGGGTGGAGCGGACGGCGTGGCGGTAATAGGTCGGCGCGAACTGCGCGGCCACGACCGCCAGCGCCAATATCGCGATCATGTTGTCCGCATATTGGAAGAAGCCGGCGGATTCGGTCATCGAGAAGGAGAGGTAGCAGGCGAGCAAGGCGGCGATGCGCGGATCACGCGCGACGAGAGCGCAGCGCCCGATCGAAAGGATCAGCAAGGTGAAGAGCGCCAGCGCGATCACGCCGCCATAAAGCAGAAGCTGCAGGACCAGATTGTGCGAATGCGGGAAGACATAGATGCCGACATCGCCGGCCAGCAGATAGGCCTCCTCCATGAAGATGCTGTAGGTCGAATTGAAGCCATAGCCGAGGATCGGCTGGCGCTGGATGAGGCCCCAGGACAGCTCCCAGATGAAGCTGCGCCCGGTGCCGGTGAGCAGCTCGTCGGCGTCGCCCGAGCGGGCGAACATCGCCAGGATCTGGCTGTCGAGGCTGATGACGATGGCGGCCGCGGCGCCCAGGCACAGAAGAATGGGGATGAGCACCGCATTCCAGCGGCTCTTGAGCAGAAAGAAGGTAGCGCAGCCGAAGGCGCCCGCGATCAGCGATGTGCGGCTCTGGGTCAGCACCAGGGCGACCAGCGCCACCAGCACGGCGAAGGCCTTGAACAGAAGCGAGAGGCGGCCGCTGTCGCAGCGCGCATAGATCGCGACGAGGATGAAGCTCGCCAGCACTCCGGTCTGGTTGGGATGGCCGCCGAGGCCGGTCATGCGGCTGCCGACCGACCCGTCCCAGGCGAGCATGCGCGACACCGACGGGACAGCGAAGAAAAGCACGATCGACAGAGCGAGAAAGACGGTCTGAATCTGAATCAGGCGATCGAACAGGACCGGCAATCCGCGCGCCTCGGCATAGGCGAGGAAGACGAAGAAGACAGACAGCAGGCTCGCGGCCATCACCAGCGACTTGAAGGGCTCGGGCGAATAGAGCGCGGTGACGAATATCCAGGCGAAGAAGATCAGCACATAGCGCATGGGCGCCTGGAGCAGCCAGCCGGCATGCCGGCGCAGCAGCCAGGCGGCAAAGAGCAGCCCGAAGACCCACAGGGCGATCTTGGTGATGTTCGACAGATCGAGCTTGGCCGGGTCGGTGGCGAGCTTCTCGCTGCCGGTCAGGCGGCGGATGCTGAGCTGGGTCAGGAAGACATAGGCGATCAGCAGCAGGTCGAGCATGCCGAAATTGGACCACCATGCCTGGGCGACCGGTCTTCTCACAGGCGCGCCCCGTGCACGGTCATCAGGCCCATGAGATGAACGGCGCGCCGCAGCACTTCGCCCGACAGCGAGTGCCGCAAGGCCGAGCGGATGAAACGCAGCGCCTTCATGGCCTCGCCGGTCACCCTTATGTGGAGTTCGGCGCGCTTGAGATCATGCAGGGCCGACAGGCGGCCCGTGCCGCATTCGGCCGCGATACGCTCGAAGACCAGCTCATGGCCGCGCAGGAGCTTGCTCACGTCGCGCGACAGCTTGTTGGTCGCCTCGAAGGAATATTCGACGAGCGGCGCCTGGACGACGGGAAGCGGCCCGAGCTTGGCGAGCTTCAGCCACAGGTCCCAGTCCTCGCAATTGGGCAGCGCCGCATCGAAGCCCAGGACTTCCTCGAACCTGTCCTTGCGCACGAAGGCGGCCGAGGTCGAGGCCAGGACATTGGAGACCGCGAGATCGGCATGGGAAACGACCGGCTTTGGAATGCCGATGCGCGCCTTGCGGGTCGCATAGGCATAGCGGATGCCGCAGAAGACCGCCGGCGCGTCCGGAAACTTGCGCGCCAGAGCGAGCTGGCTCTCGAGCTTATCGGCATGCCAGCGATCGTCGGAATCGAGAAAAGCCAGCCACCGCCCACCTGCCTGGGCGGCGCCGAGATTGCGGGCCAAGGCCGCGCCGCCGCTGGTCTTGCGACGGACGAGCTTGATGCGGCTCTCCTTCGCCGCCAGATCGGCCACGATGTCGGGCGTCGCATCGTCCGATCCGTCGTCGACGACGATGATCTCATCCGGCGCCCGGCTCTGGGCCAGACAGCTGCCGATCGACTGGACGATCAAGGACGGCCGGTTCTTGACCGGAATGACGGCGGAGATGCTCATTCGACTCACTCCGTTCTCGCGGACCGACAATCGGGGCCCGCCAATGCCTGCATCAGACCGGGCAGCATCACGCGGCCGGCCGTCCCGGGATGGGGATGGGTGCCGTCGGCGATCGCCGTCGCGATCTCGTCGGCCGACAGCCGGGCCCAGGCCGGCCGGTGATCGATGAAGCCGACGCCAAGCTTGCGGGCGATCTCGGCATGGCGCTCCTCATATTGCGCGAGATAGGGGCGGATCCAGCCGCGCAGGCCCGAAACCGGCGACATCGCCATGACATAGACGGCAGGCTTGCTCTCGCCCGCTTTCAGGCGCGTGACGATCTCCTCCATATTGGCGCCGCTCGCAGCGAGCGACAGGAAGCGGTCGAGCGCGGCGTCGTTGACGGCGAATTCGACGAGCACGACATCGGGCTTCTCGGCGAGCACCTTGTCGATCTGGGTCACGCCCCAGTCGGACGCCATGCCGCTCCTGGCCAGGTTGACGATCGTCACCTCAGCGTTGCCGCAGGCGCTCAAGGCCTCGCGCAGGGGTTCCTGCCAGCCGCCCCGCGCCGTGAGGCTGGTGCCGAAGGTCACGATCTTCAGGGCCTCGCCCTGCCGTGCGGCGGCGGGCAGAACCATGATGACCATCAGCACAAGGGCGGCGGCGAATTTCATGACAGGCCCTCCGCCCCGCGCGCCGCGAGATCGAGAGCTCTTTCGGGGACCATGGGTTGTTCCGGCGGCCGGTCGGCGCTGCGCAGGCGGCCGAATTTTCCGGTCTCGATGCCTTGCCGGATGATGCGGGCCGGATTGCCGGCGACGATCGTGGCAGGCGGCACGTCGCGGGTGACGACGCTGCCCGAGCCGACGATCGAGCCGTCGCCGATGCGTACCCCCGGCAGGATGATGCTGCGCGCGCCGATGAAGCAGCGCGCGCCGATATAGGTGTCGAGATAGAGGCCGCGCGACATGTCATGCGCGAGCACCGCGACGTCGAAGGCAATATAGCTGTCGCGGCCGATATGCACGCCCTTGGGATAGGTCTTGTCGAGCCGGACGCTCAGCGACATGACCGTGCTCGGATCGATGTCCATGCCCCAGAATTTCGTGAAATAGGCCCATCTGAGCTTGACCAGCGCACGCTGGAGCCAGAGCAGCTGATTGAGGCTGCGCATCAGGCGGCCTCCCCTCTCGAACGGCGCCAGCCGGTCTTGGCCGAGAAGGCGACTTTGAGCGCGCTCAGGAAATCCTGCGACGACATCTTCCTTGTGGCGACCAGCGCGCCGCCGACCAGAAGCTTGCGCCCGAGAAGCGGCACGCTCATCGGGCGTTCGGCCGCATGGCGAGCGATGGCGATCAGGCTGCCGCGGAAATAATGCGACCTGAGCGTCGGATCATGGTCGCGATGGCCGATCAGGGGCTGGTCGACGAAACGGCATTTGCGCGCCGACAGGAAGGCGCGCAGCGCATAGTCGGTGTCCTCGCCGCCATTGTTGCGGGTGCCCACCCCCAGCTCCTCGTCGAAGCCGCCGATCGCCTCGGCGATGCGGCTTCTGAGGAAGATGGTGTTGGAGGACGCCTTGGCGGCGACCATGAAGGCGGACGGCGGCTTCATGTCCATCGACAGAGCGCGGCGCGGCGAAGACGGCTCTGACGCATAGGTGCAGAACCAGAAATCCAGCGCCTGGTCGATGCGGAAGAGGTTGAGGATGCGGCCGAGCGATCCGTCCGGATACCAGCAGTCGTCATCGGGAAAGGCGACGAGCGGAACATGGGCGAGAAGCCCCTGCTCGCGCGCCTTGCGCAGCATGAGATTGCGCGCATGCGACAGCGACACGCGATGCGGGATGGTCTCGACCTGGACATTGTCCGGCAGCTCGGCCGGCAGGTCGGCGCCCGCCGCCCAGCGCTGGATCAGCAGCAGCATGCGCCAGTTGCGCCCGGCCATCGCCTGGGTGATGGATGTCAGCAGACGTCCGAGATCGGCGGCCCGCCCTCCGGCGGCGTCCGTCGTCGTGATGAACAGGATTTCAGACCCCATATTCCCTCAAAGCTCCTGTGTTCTCGGCACGAGAGCTGTCCCTCGCGCCAGCTGATGCCGGCGATCTCGATACTGACGGCGCCGGTGGCGTCGTACGCTGCGCACGATGCTCGATACGGTCGGAGGCGGCGAACCACTCCGTGTAATAGCGGCTGACCTTGCCGTAGCTGTTGTCCTCGCTGATGACGGGCATATCGAGGAGAGCGCCCAGGATCATTCCATGCAGCCGGTCAGTGACGAGGCTGCCATACTGGCCGACGCGAGCGACGGAACGGCGCAGCAGCCGATCGCGGAAGCCGTCCCACAGAACATGGTTCGGGACCACATAGCGGGTCGGCAGATCGAGCGACTGCATCTTGCGCAGCAGGCGAATGGTGAAGCGGTCGGCGGGCGATGTGACGTCGTCCCAGTCGAAGGTCTCCGCCGGCTCGTCGGGGCTGAGCTTCGCCTCCTTGTCGCGGCGGCGGAAATTCAGCGTGGTGGTCTTGCTGCCGTCCTGGCGCGGCAGGCTGCCCCACAGAGCATGCGCCATGTCGGGCATGAGGGAGGCCGGATTGCCGCATTCCTCGCGCAGGAAGCTCAAGGATTCGCGGTCGCGCGCAAAGACGTAAAGCTGGCGATGGGCGCCGAAGGCCTTGGCCGTCGCCTGACGTCCCTCAGCCGCCTGGAAATGGATGGACTGCGGCAGGATGACGATCGGCGTGTCGGGATAGCGCGCGATCACCAGCTCGCGGAACATCTGATGGTCGCGATAGAGATCACCCAGATTGCCGCCGCCCTGGAAGACGATGGTGACGCCGCGCCTGACCAGGGCATCGAGCCGGCTGACCGAGGGCTTGAAATAGGCGATCGGCCGGTCCGGGCGATGGGTCAGGCAGAATTCGTGAATGCTGAAGCGGCCGATCACCTCATAGCCGTTCGCCGCGAAGAACCGGTCGGTGCCGGCATGGATCAGGAGATCCCCGACATTGCCATGCATCGGATAGTCGAGAAAGACGACCGGCCGGCTCAGCGGAACGACATCACGGACGAGGTCGAGCTTCTGCTTGAGCTCGTCCATCACCACGGCATGCGGCACTTTCGGCGTGTTTTCGGTCAATGATCACTCCACCAGATGAACGATCTTGGCGTTGCGCGATTTGAGCTCCTCGATCACCATGGGCACGAGCGGCACCGTGTTGGTCTGGATGTCATGCATGACGATGACGCCGCGGTCATTGGCGTTGAGGCGCTGCCTGAGGCGCCGCAAGGTCTCGGCCGGCGGATGGTTGCGCCAATCCTCCGGGCTGATGTCGTAGCTCGCCACGATCAGGTCGAGGCGCGCCGCCAGCTCCAGCAGGTCGGGCGTGCCGGCATTTTCCGGGAAGCGGAAGAACCGCACCGGAGTCATGCGGTTGCCATAGACGGCCCATTCGACGGCCTTGATGCCCTTCTTGATCTGCTCGGTCGCCTCGCCGAGCGGCAGATCCTTCAGCTTGACATGCGAATAGGTGTGGGTGCCGATCGAATGGCCCAGCGCCTTGACGAGCCGTGCGATGAAGGGATGCTGCGCGGCGCGCTGGCCGACCATGAAGAAGGTCGCATGGACGCAGGCATCGTGGAGTTCGCTCAGGATCTTGGGCGTGGTCGTGAAGCTCGGCCCGTCATCGAAGGTCAGCACATATTCGCCGGCCTGGAGCGGCAAGGGCGGCAGCTTCTGCAAGGTCCCGAACTGCGTGATCTTCGCTTCCGACATGGGCAGCACACGCTCGGGCAAGGCGCCGGCGCATCTATCCTCGGCGGCTACCGCCGTGCCGGCCCAGGCTCCCAGGAGCAGGACCGGCAAGAAGGCGATCGAGCGGCTCCACCTCATGCGTAGGCCCTCGCGCGCACCAGATCCGCATAGGCGGCGACATATTTCTCCGCCTCGGTCGACCAGTTGAACTTCTCTTCGGCGAGCTTGCCCGCTCTGGCGCCCATGGCGCGGCGGTGTTGTTCGTCGTCGATCAGCGGCAGCACCGCCGCGGCGAGGCCGCGCGGCGTCGCATCCCCGGCAAAGCTGCCGGCATCGCCCAGAAGCCGGCGCGTCTCGCTCAGATCGTAGGAAACGGACGGAATGCCAAGGGCCGAATATTCGAACACCTTGTTCATGCTGATCTTGTCATTGTACTCGTTCACCGGGTCGGGGATGATCCCGATATCGAAGCTGCTCAGCGCCGCCAGCAGCTTGTCGCCGCGCAGATAGCCGGTGAAGACCACCTGCTCCGCCACCCCGAGCGAGCGGGCGAGCTCCTGCACGGAAGCGAGCGCCGGCCCGTCGCCGACCACCACGGCGCGCACGCCTTGCCGCCCCTCCTCCCGCACCAGGTGATGCATCATGCGGACCAGATGATCGACGCCGTCCTGATCGGCGATGATGCCGACATAGCCGAGGATCACCTGCGCGCCCGCTTTGAGCGCCGCATCCGGCGCGACGCGGCGCAGTTTCTGGCGGTCGGGCACGCTGTAGACGGTGGTGACATCGCCGGGATCCTTGCCTCCGCGCGCAATCGCGATGTCGCGATAGGTGTCGTTGGCCGAGATCACCCGGTCGGCCGTCCTGAAGGTAGCCTTCTCGGCCAGAAGCAGCAGCCGGTGAAAGAAGCCATGCCGCTCATATTTCGCGGCATAGAGCTCGGGACACAGATCGTGATGATCGAAGACATATTTCTTGCCGAAGAGCTTGTAGGGACCGGCGACCAGGAAGATGAGATCGGGCGGATTGCAGCCCTGCACCACGTCGAAGCCACGGGTCAGTGCGATCTTGGCCAGCAGGCGCGCCTCGTGGAACAAGGCGCAGGCATATTCGAAGATGAAGCCGAGCTTGCCGCGCGCCTCGAGCGGCAGGGCATGCCGATGTATGGCGATGCCGTTGATCTGCTCATAGCTCGCCGGATGCTGCTCGTTCTTCGGGCAGATGACGGAAACGTCCCATCCCGCCTCCTTCAGCGCATTGGCCTCCTGCCAGACCCGGCGGTCGAAGGGCACGGGCAGGTTTTCGACGATGATGACGCAATGCGGCGGCCTGTCCTTGCGGGCCGGCAGCGGAAGTGACAACGACATGTCGGTCCTCTCTTTAAACCTCATTCCGCCGCTTCGACGAAGCTGAGCGGGATGTCATGATCGGGACGGCCGACGCTGAAATAGCGGAAGCCGTGCCGCGTCATATCCTCACGGCGATAGACATTGCGCAGATCGACCAGGCAGGGCGACTTCATGACCTGCTTGAGCGCGTCGAAGTCGAGGGCGCGGAACTCCTCCCATTCGGTCACGATCACCAGGACATCGGCGCCTTCGGCGATCTCATAGGGGCTCGTCCCGAAAGCGACCCCGTCGAGCTGGGCGCGGGCCGCATCCATGCCGGCCGGGTCATAGAGCCGGATCCGGGCGCCCGCATCCTGCAGGGCCTGGATGATCGCCAGCGCCGGGGCCTCGCGGATATCGTCGGTATTGGGCTTGAAGGTGACGCCGAGCAGCGCCACGGTGCGGTCGCGCAGCTCGCCGCCCACGGCCGCCGCGATCTTGCGGGCCATGGCGCGCCGTCTGGTGTCGTTGACCGCGACCGTCGCCTCGATCAGCCGCATGGGCGATTCGAAATCCTGGGCGATGCGGATGAGCGCGGAGGTATCCTTGGGAAAGCACGAGCCGCCATAGCCCGGCCCCGCATGCAGGAACTTGGCGCCGATGCGATTGTCGAGACCGATGCCGCGCGCCACGTCCTGCACGTCGGCGCCGGCCTTCTCGCAAAGATCGGCGATCTCGTTGATGAAGGTGACCTTCATGGCGAGGAAGGCATTGGCCGCATATTTGGTGAGCTCGGCAGTGCGCCGCGAGGTGAACAGCAAGGGCGAGCGGTTGAGATAAAGCGGGCGATAGACTTCGCTCAGCGCGGCGCGGCCGCGCTCGTCATTGACGCCGACGATGATGCGGTCGGGACGCTTGAAGTCGGCGATGGCCGAGCCCTCGCGCAGGAATTCCGGATTGGAGGCGACCGAAACGTCGAGCGCCGGATTGAGCGTGCGGAGGATGTGCTCGACCTTGTCGGAGGTGCCGACCGGCACGGTCGACTTGATGACGATGACGGTTTCGGGCCGCACCGCCTCGCCGAGCTCGCGCGCCGCGGCCTCGACGAAGCTCATATCGGCATGGCCGTCGCCGCGCCGCGACGGCGTTCCGACGGCGACGAAAATGACATCGGCCTTGGCGACACCTTCCTTGAGGCTGTTGGTGAAGGAGAGACGGCCCGCCTTGACATTGTCGGCGACGACCTGATCGAGACCCGGCTCATAGATCGGAATGCGGCCCTGGCGCAGCGCGTCGATCTTCGCCTCATCCTTGTCGACGCACACGACCCGGTGGCCGAAATCGGCCAGGCAGACGCCGGACACAAGCCCTACATAGCTCGATCCGATCATGGCAATATTCATCCGATGTCCTTTCGTGTCGGGTCGACTTCCGTCGACAGATCCGTTTCGCTTTTTCGAGTTGTCCGCGTTTTCGCTGCGGAAGGAACGAGCCTAGACGGCGTTGGGTCCGGTCAATGCAAAGACGGTGCGGACCAGGATCTTCATGTCGAGAAGAACCGACCACTTCCTGATATAGAGGCGGTCGTGGTGCACCCTGTATTCGATCTGCTCCAGGGCCTCCGTCGGTCCGCGAAAGCCCGAGACCTGCGCCAGGCCGGTCAGTCCCGGCCGCACCAGATGCCGGTCGGCGAAATTGCTGATGACCTGCGCGAAGGCGTCGTCCATCGCGATCGCATGCGGCCTGGGTCCCACCAGGGACATCTCGCCGCGCAGGACATTGTAGAGCTGCGGCAGCTCGTCGAGACTCGTGCGGCGCAGGAAGCGGCCTATCCGGGTGACTCGCACGTCATTCCGGCTCGCCTGCGTGAAATCCCCCTTCGACTCCGTCACCGTCATGCTGCGGAATTTGCAGATGTAAAAGGACGAGCGGTTCCGGCCATAGCGCTGTTGCCAGAACAATACCGGCCCCGGCGATTCGATCTTGATTGCCAGCGCAACAAGAAGGCCGACGGGGGCCAGGACAAGGAGAGCAAGCGAGGCGATCAGCACATCGAGCCATCGTTTCACGACGGATCGATTGATCAGCATCGACTTGGTCAGCAGTGAAGTGTCGAAGCCCGGAAACGCGGACGCCGTCTCGGCGTGTGCAAACAATTCGCCGCGAGCGGCTGAATTTGGCCTCACACGAAAGTCCATGGACTCCTCCATTCGCTTTCATTGGGTTGCCGCCCACGAGGATTAATGCCGAGCCTGCCCGATTTTGCAAGCGCGAAGACGCATGTGCAGCAGAAAAATTCCCGCGCTGCACAACGGTTGTTCTTTTTGCCTAAGAAGGTGGCAACAATTAGCTCGCAGTAAAAAAATTTTGGCGTAAAATGTTGACCAAGTGTTAGTCCGAACACGGAATAATTATAAGCCTTTGAATCATCGCGGGATCGGGTCCATCTTAACGACGACGACGACATCACATGCAGCAGGACACAGAACAAAAAGGCGATGCGGACAAACGCGCATCACCATCTTATGACAAGTCGATGACCGACAGACGCGAAAATGCACGGCGCAAAGCGGAAGAATTGATCGCTGAAGAGAAGGAGCGCGGCAAGCCGCGCTCCGCGCTAAGTGCTTATCTCATCGCGGTGATCATCGGCCTTCTGATCTGGGCGGCGATCTATTATCTGTGGCGCGCGATGTAACGAAGCGCGCCGCGAAAAAATGATTCAAATTTGGACAGGCCGCTTGAGCGCGTATGTTGTCTCAAGGTCAAAGAGTTGAATCTGCGACACATCGTAGTACAGGGACACGGTTTCGCCGGGCTTCGCCCGGAAATCGCGCGGACAGCGGATATGGACCTCCGCCCCCTGCGCACCGCCCATCGTCGCGACGAGAATCACTTCCGGACCGAGCACTTCTGTCGTAACGGCATTGACTTCGACCGGCGCCGTCGCAGCCGCGGCATCCGCTTTCAGATGAAAATCCTCAGGCCGCAAGCCGGCGATCACCTCGCGTCCCGCATGACTCGCAAAGGCGTGAGCGAGCGCCGGCGGCAGAGCGAGCGCAACGTCGCCGATCGAGAGGCCCGCTGAAGCGAGTCTGCCGCGCAAAAGATTCATCGGCGGGCTCGCCAGGAATCCGGCGACGAAGGTGTTGACCGGATTGCGGTAGACTTCCATCGGCGCGCCGACCTGCACGATGACGCCGTCTTTCATGATGCAGATGCGCTCGCCCATGGTCATCGCCTCGACCTGGTCATGCGTGACATGGACGATGGTGGTACCGAGCGTGCGATGGAGCTTGATGAGCTCGGTGCGCATGGCGCTGCGCAATTTGGCGTCGAGATTGGACAGCGGCTCGTCGAGCAGAAACGCCTTGGGCTCGCGCACCAAAGCGCGGCCGAGCGCCACGCGCTGGCGCTGGCCGCCCGACAGTTGCGCCGGCTTGCGCGCCAGGAGCTCGGCGATGCCGAGCATGTCGGCGATATTGGCGACACGCTGGTCGATGACGGAGCGCCCGACGCCGCGCAGGCGCAGGCCGAAGGACAGATTGTCGATCACCGTCATATGCGGATAGAGCGCGTAATTCTGGAAGACGATGGCGATATCGCGGTCGGCCGGGTCGACATCGTTCATGCGGGCGCCGCCGATATGAAGATCGCCTTTCGAGATGGTCTCGAGACCGGCGATCATGCGCAGGGTCGTGGATTTGCCGCAGCCCGAGGGCCCGAGCAGGATCATGAACTCGCCCTCCTTGATGTCGAGCGAGACGTCGCGGACCGCGGCATAGCCGTTCGGGTAGAACTTGTGGAGATTGGTGAGCGAGATCGATGCCATTGACCGTGTCTTCAGGTGAGCGAGCGCATATAGCGGTGGAGCCAGGCGGTGAGTCCGAGGATGACGGCGAGCAATATGGCCGACATCGCCGAGGCCTCGCCGATATTCAGGCCGACGAAAGCGGTGCGATAAATGAAGTAGCTGACGAGATCGGTCGCGACGCCGGGACCGCCGCGCGTCATGATATAGACGAGGTCATAGGTCTTGACCGCGAAGATGAGGCGGATCAGCAAGGTGACGGCGATGACCGGCCACATCAGCGGCAGCGTGATGTGCCAGAAGGACCGCAGCGCCGAGGCGCCGTCGACGCGCGCCGCCTCATAGGGCTCGCGCGGAAGCGCGGACAGGCCGGCCAGCAGCAGCACGATCATGAAGGACACCTGGTGCCAGATATCGACCATGACGATCGTCCACAGCGCCACCTTGGTGCTGCCGAGCCAGTTCACCGGGTCGATGCCGATGAGGCTCAGGAGGTAGTTCACGATGCCGAGTGAGGGATGCAGGAACATGCGCCAGATGAGGCCGACGATCACCGGATTCATCAGAAGCGGGCAGAGCAGGATGGCGTAATAGACGGCCTTGAAGCGCTCGACCGTATTGAGCATCAGGGCGACCAGGAAGCCCAGCGCGAATTCAAGCAGCACGACGGCGGCGACGAAGAAGGCGGTGAGCCACAGCGTGTGGCGGAATTCCGGATCGCCGATGGCCTTGGCGTAGTTGTCGAGGCCGTTGAAAGTATCGAAATTGGGCGCGATCAGCGTGTAGTCATGAACGCTGGTATAAAGCGCCCAGAAGACCGGAAAGAGAATGACGACGAAAAGAAGTCCCAGGCTCGGCGAGGCAATGAGCCAGCCGAACATGCGGTCGCGCCGCTCCACCGCGGTCTGCTCCGCGCGCGGCAGGTCGTTGAGTCGTCGATCGTCGGCGGCCAGAGTCATGAAAGTGGGCTAGTCCCGGAAAGAGCAATCAGGAAGGCTCCCCCTCCGCCATGCGGGAGGCATGAGGGAGGGGGAAGGCAAGAAGTCTCCGTTTCTTCTTGTTATTTGATTTTGCCGTCCTTCTTGGCAAGCTCGGTCATCTCGGTCTCGATGGCGGCGAGCGCATCGGCCGGCTTCTTCTCGCCGGCGACCGCGAGGCTCAATTCGCGGCCCAGCACCTCGACCAGTTGCGGCGTGTAGGTGAAGACCGGGAAATTATGGCTGGTCAGCAGCATTTCCTTCAATGCCTTGGCATAAGGATATTTGGCATTGACCTCGGCATCGTCGAACACGTCGGTGCGGGTCGGCGAGCCGCCCTGCAGCGCGCGCTTCTTGGCGATGGCCGGGCTTTCCACCCATTTGATGAACTTCCAGGCCGCGTCGGCATTGGGGCTCGATTTCGGAATGGCCCAGCCCCAGGCGCCGTTGAGGCTGCCGCCCTTGCCGGCTTCGGTTCCCGGCACCGGCATGATCTCGACCTTGCCGACCACGGCGGATTTCGCCGGATCGTCGGTGGCGGCGCGGAAGAAGTTGTAGGTGATGTAGCTGTAGGCCTTGCCCTGCGCCATCACGTTGAAGGCTTCGTCGAAGGAGAAGCTCGCCGAGCCGACGGGGCCGTATTTGTTGACATTGGTGGAATACTGCTCGATCGCCTTGACGCCCGCTTCGTTGTTGAGCGTCGCCTTCCAGTCGGCGTCGTGATATTCGCCGCCATTGGCGAAGAGATAGTTCGACCATTCCATGGCGATCGGATCGGGGCGCAGGCCCTGATTGACCACACCATTGATGCCGTCCTTGGTGAAGAACTCGACCTGCTTGAGATATTCGTCCCAGGTCTTTGGCACGTCGAGATCGAAGCCGTATTTGGCCTTGAAATCGGTCTTGTTCTTTTCGTCGGCCAGCAGGTCCTTGCGATAGAGCAGGCCCATCGCATAATTGTAGAAGGGCAGCATGTAGGTGGTGCCGTCTACTCGGCCCACGAGATCCATCAGCTTCGGCACATAGACGGACGTATCGAAATTGTCGGCCTTGATGCGCTCATCGAGAGGCTGCAGCCAGCCGGCCTTGGTGAATTCGCCGACCCAGTAGAAATCGACGACGATGGCGGAATAGCTGCCGGTCGGCGCCACCAGCTGCGGCACCAGCTTGGTATGCATCTCGGCATAGTTGACGACTTCGAGATTGACATCGATGCCGCTTTCCTTGGTGAATTCGGGCAGCAGCGTCTTCACATATTCGGTGTCCGGAACGCCTTCCATCAGGATGTTCACGGTTTCGGCAAAGGCGGGGCTCGACAGACCTGTCGCCAATGCCGCGGCCAGAAGCCATTTCTTCATGTTGCAACCTCCCTGGTGAGCCCACATTCTGGTGAGGTCCGCTTCACTTGAGGGCTCCAAGTGAAAGGCCTTTGATGAGATGCTTGCGCAAGAAAGGCAGGAGCGCGAAGACCGGCACCAATGACACGACGGTCGCGGCCGCCAGCGGCGCGATCTCGACGCCGGCATGGGTCTCAAGCGCAGCCAGGCCGACCGGCAGCGTCTGGCTCGACGGGCCGGAAAGCACCAGCGCGAAAAGAAACTCGTTCCAGCTCAGGATGAAACCCAGAAGCCCCGCCGCCAATATGCCGGGAGCCGCGACCGGCATGGCGATATAGCGGAAGGCCTGCCAGCGCGTGGCGCCATCGACGCGCGCCGCCTCCTCGAGACGCGCCACGTCGCCTTCGAAGAAGGAGACCAGCATCCAGGAGAGGAAAGGCAGCGAGATGGTGAGATGGGCGATGATGAGACCGACATGGCTCTGCATCAGGCCGGCGAACAGGAACATGCCGAAAAGCGGCAGGACGAGGATGATCGGCGGCAGCATCTGGCTGGCGAGGACGCCCAGGCGCAGGAAGGTGCCGCCGGTATTGAAGCGGGCAAAGGCGTAAGCGAGCGCGGTGGCGAGCGGAAGAGCTATGGCTGTGGCGCCCAGCGCGATGACGAGGCTGTTGAGGAACCAGCCGGTGAAGGGATAACGCGCGAAGATCTCGACATAATTCATGAGACCGACGGTGCCGATCTCGGGCGGGATCTTGTAGGCGGTGAGCCGGTCGGTGAAGCTGACGCGCAGGATCCACAGAAGCGGCATGAGGATCATGAGGGAGAAGGCACATAAAATTATGTGCGGCAGAACCCTCGCTGCGATCCTCTTCATTCCGGACGCCCACTCCCTGCACTTCTTTGATCGTTTTCGATCATTATACTGGCGCGGTGCCTGGAAACAAGACAATATGCTGAGAATTGAATGCGCTTTTTCAGTAAGCGCATTTGAACGGTTTCGATCACCCGCCACTATTTCTGAACGATCATGTCCTCCCGCGATCCCATTGCCCGGCAAACCCTCCTGGTCGAAAGCCTGTCCCGGCGCGGCTTCATGAGCGTGTCCGACATCGCCGAGGTGACCGGCGTCTCGGAGATCACCATCAGGCGTGACCTGACCGAGCTCGAGCGCAGCGGCACGGTCAGGCGCACCCATGGCGGCGCGCTCATCGCCCGCGGCGGCGCGCCCAATATCTACGACATCAGGGAGCCCACTTTCGAGGCGCGGCGGCGGCGCAACGGCGAGGCCAAGATCCGCATCGCACGGGCGGCGGCGCAATATGCCAGGGCCGGCCAGACGATCGCGCTCGACACCGGCTCGACGACGCTGGAGATCACGCGCTTCCTCGCCGAGACGGCGGATCTGCGCATCATCACCAACAATACCCGCGCCGCGAGCCTCCTCGCCGAAACCTCGCATCCGGTCTATCTGCCGGGCGGACGGGTGCGCGGGCGCGAATTGTCGATCTATGGATCGAGCGCGGCGAGCTTCGTCGCCTCCTATCACTATGACATCCTTTTTCTTGGCCTGTCGGGCATCTCGGAGGGCGGACTCTTCGATTATTCGCCGGAGGATTCCGAGATCAAGCGCGCGTTCATCCAGAGATCCGATCTCGTGGTGGCGTTGTGCGATGCGAGCAAATTCAACCGCCAGGCCATGGTGCGCATCGCCGCCCTGAACGAGATCCACGTCCTCGTCGTCGACACGGCGCCGCCCGCCAATCTGCAGGCCGCGATCGAAGACGCCGGCGTGAAGATCGTCGTGGCGCCGGGCTCGTTGGGGTGAGTCGCCCAATGCCCCTTCTCCCGCAGGCGAGCAGGCCTGTCCGGGGAAACTCATCGAAGCGCGCAACCTCTTGCTTTGTTTTCCCCACTCCCGTCCGCAGGATGGGAGAAGGGGAAACGAGGCTGAATTCCAAGTCTCGTCATTGAAGACATGGGGAGAAGGGAAGTCCTGACAGAGTCTTGCACATACCTTCATTTGGGTCTCACAAACGATTGCTCTAGACTGTTCCTCAGGCACACCGCCATTAGAGGACGTCATGACCGCACCCAGGCCATCCAAGACCCATATCGGCAATCACCGTCTCCATCCCGAAACCCTGATGCTGAGCTACGGCTTCGATCCGCAGCTTTCGGAAGGCGCGGTCAAGCCGCCGGTCTTCCTCACCTCCACCTTCGTCTTCAAGACCGCCGAGGAAGGCCGTGACTTCTTCGACTTCGTCTCCGGCCGGCGCGAGCCGCCGCAAGGCACCGGCGCCGGTCTCGTCTATTCGCGCTTCAACCATCCCAACAGCGAGATCGTCGAAGACCGTCTCGCCGCCTTCGAGGGCGCGGAAGCCTGCACGCTGTTTTCCTCCGGCATGTCGGCGATCGCCACCACCCTCCTCGCCTTCACGCGTCCCGGCGACGCCATCCTGCATTCGCAGCCGCTGTATGGCGGCACCGAAACGCTGCTTGCCCGCACCTTCCAGAATCTCGGCATCGCATCCGCCGGCTTCTCCGACGGCGTCAGCGAAAGCGCGGTGCGCGCCGCCGCGGAAGCGGCCCGCCAGAAGGGCCGCGTGGCGGTCATCCTCATCGAGACGCCGTCCAATCCGCTCAACACGCTGGTCGATATCGCGCTGATGCGCCGGATCGCCGATGAGATCGGCAAGACGCAGGATCTCAAGCCGGTCATCGTCTGCGACAACACGCTGCTGGGGCCGGTCTTCCAGCATCCGCTCGACCACGGCGCCGACATCTCGCTTTATTCGCTCACCAAATATGTCGGCGGCCATTCCGATCTCATCGCCGGCGCGGCCTTGGGCTCGCGCGCCGTCATCAAGCCGGTCAAGGCGCTGCGCGGCGCCATCGGCACCCAGCTCGATCCGCATTCCTGCTGGATGCTCGGCCGCTCGCTCGAGACGCTGGCTTTGCGCATGGAAAAAGCCGACGACAATGCGCTGGCCGTGGCGCAGTTCCTGGAAGAGCACCCGAAAGTCGCCAAGCTGCATTATCTGCCCTTTCTCGACCCGGCGGATCCGGCGGCTCAGGTCTACAAGCAGCAATGCACCGGCGCCGGCTCGACCTTCTCCTTCGACATCAAGGGTGGCCAGGCCGCCGCCTTCGCCTTCCTCAACCACCTGCAGATCTTCAAGCTGGCGGTGAGCCTCGGCGGCACCGAGTCGCTCGCAAGCCACCCCGCCGCCATGACCCATTCCGGCGTCCCGAAGGAAGTGCGCGACCGGATCGGCATTCTCGATTCCACCATCCGCCTGTCGATCGGCGTCGAGCATCCCGACGATCTCATCGCCGACATCGCCCAGGCGCTGGCCGCCGCATGACCGGGTCGAGCCGCAACGCGCAATTCATCAAGGCACCACCCGATAAAGCCTATGCGGCCTTCATGGATCCTGCCGCCCTGCTCGCCTGGCTGCCGCCCGGCGGGATGACCGGCCACATACACGACTTCGACGCCCGTGCGGGTGGCGGCTACCGGATGTCCCTCTTCTATCCGCAGGACGAGAAGACGGTGCGCGGGAAGACGGCGGACAGGGAGGATATGGTCAGCGTACGCTTCATTGACCTGTACCCTTCGCGCCGGATCGTCGAGGCCGTCGCTTTCCACAGCCCCGATCCCGCCTTCGCCGGTGAGATGCGGATCGACATCCGCTTCGACGCCATCCGCGACGGGACGGAAGTGACCTTCATCTGCACCGATATTCCGTCCGGAATAAAGCCGGAGGACAATGAAATGGGCACACGGCAGTCGCTGGCGCAACTCGCCCGTTACGTCGAGGGATCCTGACCGCCGTCCTTCGGCAAAGGCTCGGTCAGATAGCGCTGGATGGTGGCACCGATCACTTTGACGATCATCTCGCGCGGCATCGCCACCAAAGGCGGCAGCTTGAGGACATAACGCGTATAAGCGAGACCGACGGTCTGCGTCGCGATCAATGCGGCGACCTCGCGCGCGTCCCTGTCGCTTCCACGCAGTCGAGCGACCAGAGCGACGATCTGGTCGCGGAAGACACCGCGCAGCCGGTCGGCCGCCTCCTCATTGCTCGCCGATGAGCGCAGGAGCAGCTGGAGAGAATCGGCATCCGGCTCCTCCCAGCGCTTGAGAAAATGCGTGATCAGCGCCTCGCCGAGCTTGTCGCGCGGATGGGCGCTGAGATCCGGGATGCGCAGCTCGACCGCCATCGCCGCATCGAACAAGCCGCGCTTGCTTTCGAAATAACGCATCACCATCGAGGGATCGATGCCTGCATCGGCCGCAACCTTGCGTATGGTGGTGCGCTCGAAACCTTCCTTGCGAAAGCGCTCGCGGGCCGCCTCGACGATGCGCGCGCGGGTCGCGTCGGATTTTCGCAACCTCGAACGCTCGCCCTTTTTCCCCGCCGATTCAGCCATTTACTTGGATTCCACGGATACCAAACCGAACCTGCGTCGGCGCCCGCTGTTGACAAAAGAACTCCAAAAGCGTTATGCCAACAATTGTTGGCTTTTCTTCGGATGTCAAGCCCGATGCGAAATCCGGAAATACGATGAAAAAACTGGCGCCCATCCTGGCCGTGCTCGTGCTCGCCGGCCTTGCCGCCTGGTGGTTCGACCTGCCGGCCCGCTTCGGCTTCGGCGCGCCCGCCCGTGGACCGGTCACGCTTTACGGCAATGTCGATATCCGCCAGGTCGAGCTCGGCTTCCGCGTCAGCGGCCGGATCAGCGCCATGGATTTCGATGAAGGCGACGGCATCAGGCCGGGTGACCGGCTCGCCCGTCTCGACTCAAAACCTTATGAAGACGCGCTCGCCGCCAGCAAGGCGCAGGCCGCGTCGCTCAAGGCGCAGCTCGACAAGCTGGTGGCGGGGCCGCGCGTCGCCGAGATCAGCCAGGCGCGCGCCCAGCTCGACGAGCAGACCGCCAATTACGAGAATGCCAAGCTCGCTTATGAGCGCGCCGCGCAATTGCGGCCCGGCGGCGCCATCGCGCAATCGACTCTCGACAGCGCCAAGGCGGCGCGCGACGCGGCTCTCGCCCGCGTCGTCTCGGCCCAGCAGGCGCTCGATCTTCTGCTCGAAGGCACACGCAGCGAGGATATCGCCGCCGCCCGGGCCAATCTCCAGCAGGCCGAAGCCAATGTCGCCGCCGCCGAGACCTCGCTCGCCGACACCGAGCTCAAGGCGCCTGCTTCCGGCACCATACTGTCGCGACTGCGCGAGCCGGGCGCCATCATCGCACCCAGCGACATCGTCTATGTGCTCTCTCTCGACAAGCCCGTCTGGGTGCGCGCCTATGTGCCCGAGCCCGTGCTCGGCAAGATCCATCCCGGCCTCGAGGTGACGGTCACCACCGACACCGCGCCCGACCATCCCTATCGCGGCAAGGTCGGCTTCATCTCGCCGGTCGCCGAATTCACCCCGAAATCGGTCGAAACGCCGGAGCTGCGCACCGATCTCGTCTATCGCCTGCGGGTGATCGTCGATGAGCCCGATCAAGGCCTGCGCCAGGGCATGCCGGTGACCGTGCATATCCCTGAGCCCGGCGGGCCATGAGCCGCCATGAGCGAAGATTTCGTCCGGATCGACCAGGTGAGCAAGGTCTTCGGCCCAGGTGCTCCGGCGCTCGACCGGATCACCGCCGCGATCAAGGGCGGTGAGATCACCGGCCTCGTCGGGCCCGACGGCGCCGGCAAGACGACGCTGATCCGGCTGATGACCGGCCTGCTGCTGCCGGATGCCGGCACGCTGACGGTGCTGGGCTTCGACACCAGGCGCGACGCGGCGCGCATCCAGGCCGCGATCGGCTATATGCCGCAGCGCTTCGGCCTCTATGAGGATCTGAGCGTCCAGGAAAATCTCGATCTCTATGCCGATCTGCGCGGGCTTCCCAAGGCCGAGCGCGCCCAGGTCTTCGACGAGCTCCTGAGCTTCACCGACCTCAAGCGCTTCACGCAAAGGCTGGCCGGCAAATTGTCGGGCGGCATGAAGCAGAAGCTCGGTCTCGCCTGCGCGCTCCTCAAGAAGCCGCGGCTCCTGCTGCTCGACGAGCCGGGCGTCGGCGTCGATCCCATCTCACGGCGCGAATTGTGGAAGATGGTGAAGGACCTCACCGGCGAAGGCATCGGCGTCGTCTGGTCGACCGCTTATCTCGACGAGGCGGAGGCCTGCACGCGCGTGCTGCTGCTCAATCAGGGCAAGCTCCTCTTCACCGGCCCGCCGGCCGCGCTCACCGAACGCGTCGACGGCCGCGTCTACAAGGTCACCGGCATCGAAAGCCGACGGCGTCCTTTGCTCGCCAGCCTGCTCGACCGGCCAGGCGTCCTCGACGGCGTCATCCAGGGCGAGGCGATCCGGATCGTCACCGAAGCCGGCGCCGATGAAAATGTCCTGCGCGGCGGCCAGGAAACGAAGGTCGCGCCGGCGCCGCCGCGTTTCGAGGACGCCTTCGTCGACCTCCTCGGCGGCGGACCCGGCGGCCGCTCCAGGCTGGCGGAAGCGACGCGGGCGCAGACCGACACCGATGCACATGTGATCGAGGCGCGAGGCCTCACCAAGCGCTTCGGCGACTTCACGGCGGCGCAGGACATCACCTTCGACATCAAGCGCGGCGAGATCTTCGGCCTGCTCGGGCCCAATGGCGCCGGCAAATCGACGACCTTCAAGATGCTGTGCGGCCTTCTCAAGCCGACCGCCGGCGAAGGCCGCGTCGCCGGCTTCGACCTGCGCCGCGACACGGCCGAGGCGCGCAACCGGCTCGGCTACATGGCGCAGAAATTCTCGCTCTATGGCGATCTGAGCGTTTCCCAGAATCTCGACTTCTTCGCCGGCGTCTACGGGCTCAAAGGTCAGCACAAGCGCGACAGGATCAAGCTCGTCACCGAGATCTTCGACTTCGCGCGTTATGCGCAGCAATCGGCCAAGGACCTGCCGCTCGGCCACAAGCAGCGCCTGGCGCTTGCCTGCGCCGTCATGCATGAACCGGAGGCGCTGTTCCTGGACGAGCCGACCTCCGGCGTCGACCCGATCACGCGGCGCGAGTTCTGGACCCATATCAACGGCCTCGTCGAGAAGGGCGTCACCATCCTCGTCACCACCCATTTCATGGACGAGGCCGAATATTGCGACCGCATCTCGCTCATCTTCCGCGGCAAATCGATCGCGCTCGGCTCCCCCGACGACCTCAAAGCCCGCATCGCCTCGCCCGACAATCCCGACCCGACGATGGAAGACGCCTTCATCGCCCTGGTCGAGGGATCGGAGAAGGAGGCGGCATGAAAAGTGACGGCTTTCACAGAACTTTCCCCTTCTCCCGCTTGCGAGACCTTTGCAGAAGCGCCCGAATTGCGGCTGGTGAAGGGAAGATGACGGAAAAAGTTCGCAGGTGGAAGTGACATGAGCGACTCCACCTCCCTCCGCCGCCTCTCGGCTCTCATGCGCAAGGAGACCTATCAGATCCTGCGCGATCCGAGCAGCATCCTCATCGCTTTCGTGCTGCCGCTGATCCTCCTGTTCCTGTTCGGCTATGGCGTGTCGCTCGACGCGACGCGCACCCGGCTCGGCGTCGTGGTCGAGGAGATGACGCCGCTCACCCAGGATCTCGCGGCGAGCTTCTCCGCCTCGCGCTATTTCGAGGTGAAGATGGGCCGCGACCGGCGCGATTTCGAGGAGGCGCTCGTCGTCGGCGAGGTGCGTGGCATCGCCGTCATCCCGGCGACCTTCGCCGGTGATTTCATGGCCCACACTCGTCCGCAGATCCAGGTGATCGTCGACGGAACCGATCCCAACACGGCGAGCTTCGTCCAGAACTATGTGCAGGGGGTGGTCGCCACCTGGATGCGGCAGCGCGCCAGCGAGACCCAGGCCGAGCCGCCCGGCATCACTGTCGAACAGCGCTTCTGGTTCAACCCCGAGCTCACCAGCCGCAATTTCCTGGTGCCGGGCTCGATCGCCATCGTGATGACGCTGATCGGCACCTTGCTCACCGCCCTCGTCGTGGCGCGCGAATGGGAGCGCGGCACGATGGAGGCGATGATGGCGACGCCGGTCACCGCCGCCGAGCTGCTCGCCGGCAAGATCCTGCCCTATTTCATCCTCGCCATCACCTCGATGACGCTCTGCGTGCTGGTCGCCGTCATCCTGTTCGGCGTGCCCTTCCGCGGCTCGCTTCTGGCGCTCTACGCCATCTCGGCCGCCTTCCTCCTGCCGGCGCTCGGCCAGGGCCTTCTCATCTCGGCGGCGACGCGCAACCAGTTCCTCGCCTCGCAACTGGCGCTGCTCTCGGCCTTCCTGCCCGCCTTCCTCCTGTCCGGCTTCCTGTTCGAGATCGGCTCGATGCCGACGGTCATCCAGTGGGTCAGCGCCATCGTGCCGGCGCGCTATCTGATCCCCAGCCTGCAGACGGTATTTCTCGCCGGCGACATCTGGCCGCTCTTCCTGCGCAACATCGCCATCATGCTGCTGGCGGGCGTCGTGTTTCTCGGCCTCGCCGCCCGCAGCACGCGCAAGAGGCTCGCCTGACATGTGGGGCCGCATCCATGCCTTGATCGTCAAGGAGCTGCTGGCGATCCTGCGCGATCCGCGCGGGCGGCTGGTCATCATCGTGCCGCCGATCCTGCAGCTCTTCGTCTTCTCCTATGCGGCGACGCTGGAAGTGACGAATGTCGATATCGTCGTCCTCAACCGCGACAGCGGCAAATGGGGCCATGAGCTGATCCAGCGCATCGCGGGTGCGCCGAGCTTCCGCCGGATCATCCGCACCGACGATGAGAGGAAAGTTCACGACCTCATCGACCGCCAGGAGGTGATCGCGGCCGTTCAGATCGGGCCCGATTTCTCGCGCGCCCTGGGCTCCGGGACAGCGGGCGACGTGCAGGTCATCCTCGACGGCCGGCGCTCCAACGCCTCGCAGATCGTCGCCGGCTATCTGAGCCAGATCATCAACCGGCTCGCCGCCGACCTCGCCACGCCGCGCCAGCTTTCGGCCACGGTCACCATCGTGGCGCGCAACTGGTTCAACCCCAATCTCACCTATATCTGGTTCACCGTGCCGAGCCTCGTCGCCATCATCGCGCTGCTCATCGGCCTCATCGTGACGGCGCTGTCGGTGGCGCGCGAACGCGAGCTAGGCACCTTCGACCAGCTCATGGTCTCGCCGCTGCGCACCCATGAAATACTGATCGGCAAGCTCGCGCCGCCGATGCTGATCGGCCTGTTCCACATCACCATCTATGTGCTGACCGCGGTGTTCTTCTTCGAGATCCCGCTGCGCGGCTCGCTGCTGCTCCTTTATGGCAGCGCCCTCTTCTATCTGGCCTCGGTCGTCGGCATCGGCCTCTTCATCTCGTCGCTGTCGATGACGCAGCAGCAGGCGATCCTCGGCGCCTTCGTCTTCATGGTGCCGGCGGTGCTTCTGTCGGGCTTCGCCACCCCGATCGAGAACATGCCGGAATGGCTGCAGCCCGTCACCTATGTCAATCCGCTGCGTTATTTCCTGGTGGTGGTGAAGGGCGTGTTTCTCAAGGACATCCCGCTCAGCGAGGTCCTCCACAATACCGTGCCGCTGGCGCTCATCGCCCTCTTCACGCTGAGCGCCGCGGCGTGGCTGTTCCGAAGCCGCCTCGAATGACTACCGCACCACCGCCGCCGTCTGGCCGAAGAGGATCTTCTTCTCTTCTTCCGTCATCGGCTTGCCGGCCATCGGGTTGACGGTCTTCACCAGATCATAGGCGGCGATCGTTCCGGGCCTTGCGCGTATGGCCTCGAACCAGCGCTTCAGGTGCGGGAAGTCGTCCAGATCCTGGCCCTGGCGCTCATAGGGCACGATCCACGGATAGGACGCCATGTCGGCGATCGAATAGTCGTCGCCGGCGACGAAAGCACGGTCGGCGAGACGTTTGTTGAGCACGCCATAGAGACGGTTCGTCTCCTTGGTGTAGCGCTCGATCGCATAGGTGATCTTTTCATTGGAGTAGTTCCGGAAGTGATGGTTCTGGCCGGCCATGGGCCCGAGCCCGCCCATCTGCCAGAACAGCCATTGCAGCACCTCGGCGCGCCCGGCGAGATCGGCCGGAATGAACTTGCCGGTCTTCTCGGCGAGATAAAGCAGGATAGCGCCCGACTCGAAGAGCGAGATCGGCTTCCCTCCTTTGCCCGGCTTGGTATCGACGATCGCCGGAATGCGGTTGTTCGCGGCGATGGCCAGAAAATCCGGCTTGAACTGCTCGCCCTTGCCGATATCGATCGGGATGAGACGATAGGGAAGCCCCGCCTCTTCCAGAAACATCGTGATCTTGTGGCCGTTGGGCGTCGTCCAATAATAGAGATCGATCATGGCAAGCTCGCTTCTAGAGGGATAATGGAGAGGTGGACCTGTCTTTCAGGTAGGCGGCGAGCCGGCCGATCTCAACCGGAGAAAGACGAAGGCCCAATTTGCTGCGCCGCCAGATGATGTCTTCGATGGTCAGCGCCCATTCGGTATCCAAAAGGTAATCGACCTCTCTCTGATGGAGATCGGCGCCGATCAGCAGGCCCAGATCGGCGAGCTTCTCCGCCCCTTTCAGCATTTCCTCGGCGCGGGTGCCGAATTGCCGGACATAGCGATCCGCCTGCGTTTCCTCGAGCCACGGGAAGCGCTGCTTGAAGCTCTTGCGATAGGCCTCGATGCCGCCCTTCCCCATATCGCCGCCCGGCAATATGTCGGTGCGCGACGGGCTCTCGGCGGGCCAAGGCATCACTGCGCAGAGCTTCTGCATTGCATGTTCCGCAAGGCGGCGATGCGTGGTGAGCTTGCCTCCAAAGACGGTGAGCACCGGCGCCCGGCCCGGCTGGTGGTCGATCTCGAAGGAATAATCGCGCGTCAAGGTGGAGAGATCGCCGTCGCGCCCGCCCCCCGTTTCGAACAGCGGCCGCACGCCGGAATAGCTCCACACGATGTCGGCGCGCGTCACCGGGACTTTGAGGAACGCATTCACCTCGGCCAGCATGTAGTCGATCTCCTTGTCCGAGATCGCCACCTTCTCCGGCGCATCCTCCCAGGGCTCGTCGGTCGTGCCGATGGAGGTGAAATCGCGCTCATAGGGAAAGGCTTCCATCAGTCGGCCATCCTGCGTCTGCAGGAAATAGCCGTGCTCGCCCTCCCATTGCCGCGGCACGACGATGTGGCTGCCGCGCACCAGACGCAATTTGCGCCCGACCGGGATCTTCATCTTGCCCGCCACATCGACGACCCAGGGACCAGCGGCGTTGACCAGGGCGCGAGCTTCGAGCGTGAACGGCCTTCCATCGCTCACTCTTTCGAGCGTGATGCGCCACAGGTCGCCGTCGCGTGCCGCCGTCACGAACCGATGGCGCGGCCAGATCACGGCGCTGCTGCGTTTGGCGCCGAGAAGATTGGCGATGACGAGACGCGCATCATCGCCCCGGCAATCGGAATAGGCGAAGGCATGGCGGTAATCGCTCTTCAAGGCGACACCCGCCGGATGCGTCCTGAGATCGATCGCTTCCGAGCGCTTCAGCACTTTGCGGCTGGCCAGATAATCGTAGAAAAGGAGCCCGAGGCGGATCATCCAGCGCGGCCGCTGGCTCGCCACATAGGGCAGCACCAGACGCAGCGGCCAGACGAGATGCGGCGTGCGCCGCATCAGGATCTCGCGTTCGAGCAAGGCATCGCGCACCAGCTTGAAGTCGTAGGTCTCGAGATAACGCAGGCCGCCATGAATGAGCTTGGAGGACCGCGACGATGTGCCTTCGGCGAAATCCTGCATCTCGCACAGGCCGACGGCGAGACCTCGCCCCGCCGCATCGCACGCGATCGCCGCGCCATTGACGCCTCCGCCGATGACGAAGAGGTCATAGATCTTATTCTGGTCAGTCACTTTATCGCCCCCTGCCATAGCCTTCGATCAGGAGATCCACGGCTCTGGTCCAGTCTTCATATGCACGTTGATAGGATGACGACGGCGAAACCGTTTCGCCGGGCCGTGGAATCTTGCGCAAGTCATCGAGCGAGGCCCAGCGGCCTGCCCCCAGGCCCGCCATCAAGGCGCAGCCGAAGGGCGTCATCGCATCGGAGGCCGACACGAACAGCGGTGTGCCCAGCACGCTCGCCTGCATTCGGTTGAAATAGGCCGAGCGTGTCATGCTGCCATCGGTCTTCACCATCGGCAGCGGCGCGCCGCCGCTCAGCCGATCGAGCACGGCGCGGATCTGAAAACAGACGGCCTCGAGGCCGGCATGGGCGATCTGGCCTTTGTCCGTCGCCTCGCTCAGGCCCAGCAGCGCGGCGCGCACATCCGGCTGCCACCAGGGTGATGCGAGCCCCTGGAAAGCCGGGACCAGGAGAACCTCGCCGCTCGTGCCTGTCGTCTCGGCCAGAGCGGCCACCGCGGCGCCGCGGCCTTCGACCGACAGGCGCCCGCTCAGCCAGTCGAGAATCTTGCCGGCATACATCACGAAGCCTTCATAGGCGTAGCAGGTCTGATCGGTCTGCCAGGCGATCGTGCGGATGATGCCGTCGCCCGCCGATTCCGGCGGCCTTGTCCCGGCATTCATCCAAAGGAAGGCGCCGGTGCCGTAGGTCACCTTGAGCTCACGCGCCGCAAAACAGCCATGGCCGAACAAAGCCGCCTGCTGGTCGCCCATCACGCCGCGGATCGGGATGGCGGCGCCGAGCAATTCCGCACTCGCCGTCCCGAAATCGCCGTCGGAGCGGCGCACCTCCGGAAAATCAGCGAGGTCGAGATCGAACAGCGCGCAGAGATCCTTGTCCCAAGACAACTGCGCGATATCGAACAGCATGGTCCGCGACGCATTGCCGGGCTCGGTCGCCCAGATTCCGCCTTGGCTCAGCGCCCAGATGAGCCAGCAGTCGACCGTTCCCCAGCGCAGACGCCCGTCACGGAGGCCCTGCCAGATCCCGGGCCTGTTGCGCTTCAGCCAATGCAGCTTGCCGGCGGTGAAGGTCGGGTCGAGATCGAGCCCGGTGCGCGCACGGATGAGGCGCAAGCTGTCATCGCTTCTCAGCCGCTCGAGCTCCTCCGCGCCGCGCCGGCACTGCCAGACGATGGCCGGCATGACGGGATGACCGGTCGTCCTGTCCCAGACCACCAATGTCTCGGTCTGGTTGGAGATGCCGAGGGCCAGAACCTGCGACGGCCGGAGCGCCAGCCGCTCCAGCAATTCGCGGATGCAGGCGAGCACATTGGCAACCATGGCGCTTGCGTCCTGCTCGACGAAGCCGGGCTCGGGTGCGGAAGTTGCGATCGGGCGCACCGCGTCGGCCAGGATCACGCCATCGCTATTGAGCGCCACCACCTTGGTGTTGGTCGTGCCCTGATCGATGCCAAGGATGATCTCGTGCGGGCGCGGCATGGGCGTTTCAGGCGGTCCTTACGGCAGGCGGGGCCGGCACATTGCCACGGCACGTGCAAAAGCAAAACCGGAATGTACAAGCCCGCAAATATGAGCCATGCGATGGGAGCATTGCAGATCGCGGGGCCAACCCCCATCTTCACATTCCCGCACGCGACCCTCAGGTTTCCCCATGATCGCCTATTCCATGCTCGACCTTGCGCCCATCGCCGAAGGGGCAAAAGCCGCTGACGCTCTGCGCAATTCGCTCGATCTGGCGCGCCATGCCGAGAGCCTGGGCTACAAGCGCTTCTGGCTGGCCGAGCATCACAATATGAGCGGCATCGCCAGTGCCGCGACCGCGGTGGTGATCGGCTATGTGGCGGGCGGCACCAGGACCATCCGCGTCGGCTCGGCCGGCGTCATGCTGCCCAATCACGCGCCTCTCGTCATTGCCGAGCAGTTCGGCACCCTCGAGTCTCTTTACCCGGGCCGCATCGACCTGGGCCTCGGCCGCGCCCCCGGAACGGACATGCTCACCGCGCGCGCCTTGCGCCGCGATCCCGCCACCGCCGCCGACCAGTTCCCGCAGGACGTCGTCGAATTGCAGATCTATTTCGACGATCCGGATCCCGGCCAGAAGATCCGCGCCGTGCCGGGCGCCGGTTTGAAAGTGCCGTTATGGATTCTGGGGTCGAGCCTCTTCGGCGCGCAGCTCGCGGCGCATCTGGGCCTTCCCTTCGCCTTCGCCTCGCATTTCGCACCCGACTCGCTGATGCAGGCCATCGCCATCTATCGCGAGCGCTTCCAGCCCTCGCGGCAGCTCGACAAGCCCTATGTGGCAGCCGCCGCCAACATCATCGCGGCCGACAGCGATGACGAGGCCCGGCGCATCTTCACCTCGTTGCAGCAGGCCTTCATCCGGCTGCGGCGCGGCCAGCCCGGGCAACTGCCGCCGCCCATCGACGACATCGACAGCTTCGCCAATCCGCTGGAGAAGGCGAATGTCGATCACTCGCTCGTCTATTCCTTCGTCGGCGCGCGCGACAAGGTGAAAAGCGGCATCGAGGGATTTCTGGCACAGACCCAGATCGACGAGCTCATCGTCACCGGCCATATCTTCGATCACCAGGCGCGCCGGCGCTCGCTCGAAATCGCCGCCGGCATCCTGAAGGATCTCGTGAAGCCGTGACCCTTACCAGCCGGCGAAGGGTGCGATCGTCTGATCGCTGACCGCGCCGGCTTCCACATCGGCCAGGCTCCGGTCGAGAATGGCGAGCGCCCCATCGACATCGTGCTTCGTCAAGATGAGCGGCGGGGTGAGCTCCAGCACATTCGACTCGAGCCCGACATAATAAAGGACGAGGCCGAGCTCGAAGGCGCGATAGACGGTCTTGGCCGCATAACGCCGGGCGCGGTCGGGATCGAGCTCGATGCCGATGGCCAGGCCGCGGCCGCGCACCTCCCTGATCATCCGATGACGCTGCTGCAGTTTCTCGAGGCCATCCATCAGATAACTTCCGACCGAAGCGGCATTGTCCGCCAATCTGTCGCGCTTGATAGTGTCGAGCACCGCGAGGCCGGCGGCCGCCGAGATGGGGTTGCCGTGCAGGGTCTGCATCGCGAAGGACGAGGCGAAATCGAGAATACGCGCCGGCGCCACCGCAGCGGCGAGCGGCAGGCCGCCGCCCAGGCCCTTGCCGAAGCAGACGATGTCGGGAACGAAATCGTCAAACGCATAGGCGTGCATTCTGCCGGTGCGGGCCAGACCGACCTTCACCTCGTCGCTGACGATCAGGATGCCGTAACGCCGGCACAGCGCCACCAGTTCCTTCAGGAAGCCGGGCGGCGGCACGATCATGCCGCCATCGGACTGGATCGGCTCGATGAAAAGCGCCGCGACCTGCTCTCCGGGACAGGTGGTCTTGAGCAGATGCGCGACCAGCTCGAGCACGCGCCCGCCGGTCGGATCGCCCATGAAAGGCCGCGACAGCGCCGGATAGGGAATGAGGGTCAGGCCGGCATGGCGCGCCGCGTGGGTCTGCACGCTGTGGCCCGAGATCGCCATCGAGGCGGCGGTGCCGCCGTGATAGGCGCCGGCGAAAGCGAGGATGCGCGAGCGTCCGGTCGCCGCCGTCACTGCGCGGAACATCGCCTCATTGGCGTCCGATCCGGAATGGCCGAGCCAGACCTTGGCGCCGTCGATCTCCGGCACCGTGGCGAGCAGGCTTTCCGCCAGTTCCACCGCCGGCAGATTGGCCGAGGAAAGCACGCTGGCGCCCGCGGTATTGGCGAGGGCGCGGGTCACCGCCTCGACCAGCGCCGGATGGCCGTAGCCCAGGCCCGCCGCACCCCAGGCGGCGGAGAGATCGAGCAGCGAGCGTCCCGACTGGTCGATGACCCGCGTCCCCTTTCCGCCGGTCAAGGCGGAGGGGAAGAACCGCAATTTCTGCAGATTGCCGATCGCCGCTTCGTCGCGGGCATAGAGATCATTGGCGGTCATGAGCGCTTGCCGGTCTGGGCCGGGATCAGGCCTTCCGGCCGCAGCACCAGGATGAGGATGACGATGCCGAGCACGAAGGCGTCGCGATAGGGCAGGATCGCCGCCGGCAGGAAGGCCTGGCAGGCGACTTCGAGGAAGCCCAGCACGAAGCCGCCGGCGACGGCGCCGGCCAGGCCGCCGAGACCGCCGATGATCGCCGCGACGAAGGCTTTCAGCACCGGCACGAAGCCCATCAGCGGATCGACGGAGCCGCGTTGCGCCACCCACAGGAAAGCGGCGACGCCCGCCAGCACGCCCGAGACGGCGAAGGCGACCGCCACGACGCGGTTGGCCGGAATGCCCATCAGCCGCACGACGGCGAAGTCCTGGGCCGCGGCGCGCATCGCGGTGCCGACCACCGTATGCTTGAGGAACAGCAGCAGGCCGCCCAGCGACACGGCGGTGGCGACGATCGACAGCAGCGGAATGACGCCGATATGGGCAAAGCCCATATCGATGCTGCCGGCGAGCGCGGACGGCATCGGCACCGGCATGCCGCGGGCGCTGATGCCGTTCTGGAAGAGAACGCGCAGGATCACGCTGACCGCGAAGCTGGTCAGCAGCAGGCCGGTGACATCGGCGCGGCGCATCGGCCGGAAGGCGACGCGCTCGATCAGCAGCGCCATGGCGACGGCGGCGAAGATGGCGACGACGATGGCGATCGGCAGTCCGAGCGACACGCCGATGGCGAAGAAGAGCCCGTAGCCCGCCACCGTCATCAGCTCGCCATGGGCGAAATTGATGAGGCCGACGATCGAGAACACCACCGCGAGGCCGAGCGCCAGCAGCGCATAGATGCCGCCGAGGCTGATCGCGTTGACAAGCTGCTGAATGAAGAATTCCATGTTCCCTCAGTCGTCATCCCGGCGAAAGCCGGGACCCATAAAAGCCTCTCCACGCGAGCAGCGCTGCCCGCTTTGCACGAATTTAGGGGCCCCGACTTTCGTCGGGGTGACGGAGAAGGGTGGGAAAGACTTTTCACCTGTCTCCTCCTCACGCAGCGAGATACGCGGCGCGAACTTCCTCCGACTGCGCCAGCTCGCGGCCCTTGCCCTGCAGCGTGATGCGGCCATTGACCAGCACATAGCCGCGATCGGCGATGTCGAGTGCGCGCACGGCATTCTGCTCGACGAGCAGAATGGTGATGCCCTTGTCGCGCAAGGACGCGATGAGGCGGAAGACCTCGTCGACGATCTTGGGCGCGAGGCCCAGCGACGGCTCGTCGAGCAGCAGGAGCCGCGGCTGCGACATCAAGGAGCGCGCAATGGCGAGCATCTGCTGCTCGCCGCCCGACAGCAGCCCGGCGCGCTGGCGGTAGCGCTCGCGGAGAATCGGGAAGAGCGTCAGCATCTCCTCGCGCGCCGTCTCGAGGCTTGCGCCCTTATGATGCATGGCGCCGCCGAGCAGGAGATTCTCGGCGACGGTGAGGGCCGGAAAAACGCGGCGTCCCTCGGGCGTCAAGGCGATGCCGCGCCTGGATATGTCCTCAGGGCGCAGGCCGATGAGAGTCCGGTTCTCGAAGCGGATGACGCCCGTCGCCGGGGCCAGGCCCGCAATGCCGGCCAGCGTCGAGGTCTTGCCGGCGCCATTGGCGCCGAGCAAGGTCACGATCTCGCCTTGCGCCACGGTGAAATCGAGGCCTTTCACGGCCTCGATCTGACCATAACGGACTTTGAGACCTTCGACGCTGAGCATCGTGTCGCCTCAGGGCGCCGGAACGTCGGCGGGGTTCGGCGTCGCGGTCTTGACCAGCGAGCGGGCACCGCCCTTCAGCTCGACCAGCGCGATGTCGCGGGACGGCATCCGGTCGGTGCCGGCATAGGTGATCTTGCCGGTGACGCCCTGGACGTCCTTGAGATTGGCGACCGCGTCGCGCAGCGCCTGCGGGTCGAGCGAGCCCGCCGCTTTCACCGCGGCGTCGATGATGAGGCCGATCTCATAGCCATTGGCGATATAGACCGTGTCGAAGGGCTTGCCGGTCTTCTCGGTGAACTTCTTGGCGAAGGCCTCGAGCGGCGTGCCGGCCGACGGCAGGCCCGCCGAGGAGTGGATGACGCCGTCGACCACATCGCCGAGGCCGGCGATGGTCGGCGTGTCGATGCCGTCAGAGCCCAGCACCGGCGAGGTGACGCCGGCGGCGCGCAGCTGCTTGATGAAGGCCGGGAAATCCGGCTCATAAGCCGACGTCATGACGACGTCGGGCTGCGGGCTGAGGCTCTTGATCTTGGTGACCTCGGCGGCGAAGTCCTGCTGGCCCATGGAATAGGTGCCCTCGCCGGCGATCGTGCCGCCCTTCTTGGTGAAGACCTGCTGGAAATATTCCGGCAGCTTCAGCGTATAGGCCGAGTCCGGCGACTTCAGGATGTAAGCGGTCTTGTAGCCCTTTTCCTGGGCATAGTCGGCGAGCACCGTCGCCTGCGCGTTGTCGGCCGGATAGGTGCCGAACATGAAATCGCCGACGGCGCTGGTGATGGTCGGCGTCGTGCCGCAGAAGGTGAAGGTCACGACCTTGGCCGGCTGGCTGATCTGGCCGGCGGCGATCGAAGGGTCGGCGTCGCAGGGCGTGATCAGGATGTTGATGCCGGACGCGACGAGCTCCTGTGCCGCCTGCACCGTCGCCGCCGTGTCGGAGCGCGTGTCCTTCACGTCGAGCACCGCCTTGTATTTGCCGCCGAAGCCGCCCGCCGCGTTGATCTCGTCGACCGCCATCTGAAGGCCGGCGAGCGAGGGCTGGTCCCCGAAGGCGAGCGTGCCGGTCTGCGCCGAGGCGAGGCCGATCTTGAGATCTTCCGCTTGCGCGGCGAAGGTCAGCGCGCCGAGCGCCGTCAGGCTAAGCAATGCCAATCGCAGTTTCATTTTTTACTCCTCCCGTTGATGGCGTGGATGTGGTGATGTCCGTCTCGGGCGCCGCCCCGATATAGGCTTCGATGACCTTGGGATCGCGGCGGATGGCGGCGGGCGCGCCTTCGGCGATCTTCTGGCCCTTGTTGATGACGACGATATGGTCGCAGAGCCGCATGATGAGATGCATGTCGTGCTCGATCACCAGGAGGCCCAGGTCGAAATCATGGCGGATGCGGTCGAGCATGGCTTTGAGCGCTTCCGTCTCGACCGGGTTCATGCCGGCGGCCGGCTCGTCGAGGAGCAGATAGCGCGGCTTCAGCGCCAGAGCGCGGGCGATTTCGAGGCGGCGGCGCTCGCCATAGGCCAGAGTGCCGGCGAGGCGCTGCGCCTCCCTGGCGAGATCGAGCCTGGCCAGCAGCGTCTCGGCGGCCCGACGCGCCGCGCCCAGATTGCTTTCGATGGTGAGCGCCGCGACCGTCACATTCTCGAGCACCGTCATGCGGTCGAACAGCTTGATCGCCTGGAAGGTGCGGCCGAGGCCTGCTTTGGCGATGAGATGCGGGGCGCGGCCCACCATATTCTCGCCGTCGATCATCACCGTGCCGCGATCCGGCTTGAGCTGGCCGCAGATCAGATTGACCAGCGTCGTCTTGCCGGCGCCATTGGGACCGATGAGGCCGGTCACCTTGCCGCGGGCGATGGTGAAGGTGAGATCGTCACAGGCCTGCAGGCCGCCGAAGCGTTTGGACAGGCTCGCGACCGCGAGGCTCTTGTCGCTCGAGGCGGGCTTCGCCGGCGCTTCGGCAGGCACCGTCGCGGCCAGCGCCTCGGGCTTCGGACCCAGCTCCTGCAGCCCGACAATGCCGAGCGGCCGCCGCCAGATGGTGAGCAGCAAGGCAAGCCCGAGCCCCAATTGCGTCAGGCCGAAGATCACCGGAATATGGACGAAGCCCAGATCGATGCCGCCTTCGGCGAGGCGCAGGATCTGGATCACCGCGGTGATGAGCGCGGTGCCGACAATGGCGCCGGTGACGGTGAGCATGCCGCCGACGATCAGCATGGCGATGAGGAGGAAAGTCAGGTCGAAATAGAAGTCCTTGGGCGAAAAAGCGCCGAGGAAATGCCCGTAGAGCGCCCCCGCCAAAGCGCCGAGCACCGCGCTCAGGATCCAGCCGAAATAGCGCACCTGGAACAGCGATACGCCGCAGGCCTGGGCCGCCACGTCGTTTTCGCGCGTGGCGCGCAGGCGGATCCCCGGCCCCGTATCGCGGAACAGGCGCGCGATGAGGATGAAGGCGATCGCGAAGAATAGCGCCGTCAGCAATGTCGTGAGGCGCGGCACGCCATAGAAGGTCTGGCTGCCGCGGGTGATCTCGCGGGCGCCGTTGAGAATCACATGGACGATGATGAGCAGCGCCAAGGTCGCGATCGAGGCGGAGGAGCCGCCGAGCCGCGCCACCGGCACGCCGGTGATGAGCCCCGCGATCAGGCCCGCCGCCGCGACCGCCAGCACGGCGACGACGATGCCCGTCTCATGTCCCGCCAGGAAGGCCGGCAATTGCGGCAAGGCCGATACTTGCAGGGCTTTCGGCATGGTCAGGATGCCCGAAACATAGGCCCCAATGCCCATGAAAGCGGCATGGCCGAAGGAGGTGATCCCCGATCCGCCGGTGAAGACCGAGATCGACAGGACGGCGCAGAGATAGATGAGGAAAAGCGTGGCGATGCGCTCGCCATTGGCGCCGAAGGCAAAACCGGTGACCAGCGCCGCGACCGCGACGATGGCGGCGAGCATCAGCCCGCTGATCAAAGATTCCCGCGATACGCCGAGACCGCCCAACACGTCCTGCCCTGTTCCTGTTTTTCTTTCAGGCTAGCAAACCGGCGGACGGCGTCAATTAAATTTTACAGATTGCCTATTTTCTATTCATTCTGTATTTTTTTCTTCAGAAGGCGTGACAACCATCATGGCGCTCAAAGACAAGCTCATCGACAGCGAGGCGGATTACACACCGGCGGAACGCAAGGTGATCCGCGTGCTGCTCGCCAATTATCCGGTGGCGGGGCTCGCCACCGCGTCGCGGCTCGCCCAGCAGGCCGAGGTGAGCGATCCGACCGTCATCAGGCTCGCCACCAAGCTCGGTTTCTCCGGCTTCATCGAGATGCAGCAGGCGCTGCTCGCCGAGCTCGAGGCGCATATGAATTCCGCCCTCACCATGCTCGAAAGCCGCAAGCCGACGGTGAGCGCCGAAGGCCTCTATCAGTCCTATGCGGAAGCGACGATCGCGACGCTCAAATCGAGCCAGTCCGATATCCTGCCCGCTGATTTCAACGAGGCGGCGGACCTCCTGATCAATACGAAGAAGCGTATCTATTGCATCGGCGGCCGCTTTACCGGTTTCCTCGCGGCGATCCTGCACCGGCATCTGGTGCAACTCCGGCCGGGCGCCGTCTGGGTCAATGGCTCGCTCGCCGACCTCGCCGAGACCGTCACCGATATCGGCAAGCAGGATCTCGTCGTCGCCTTCGATCTGAGACGCTACCAGCACGATGTCGTGCTGTTCTGCCGTCAGGCGCATGAGCGCGGCGCCCGTATCATCCTGCTCACCGACAAATGGAAGTCGCCGATCGCCTCCTTCGCCACCGTGACGCTCACCGGCCCGGTCGATACGATCTCGCCCTTCGACACGATGGTGCCGACCATGGTGCAGCTCGAAGCGCTCGTCACCGCCTTCACCGGCAAGCTCGACAAGCAGGTGCGCCCGAGGCTCGAGGAGATCGAGCATTACCGCCGCCTCAACAATGTCGTGCTCGACATGCCGGCGCCCGCCAGATCCAAACCCAGCAAGAAGCAGAAAGCCAAATCATGAAGCCTGCCACCGTCACCCGCGACGCGCCCTATAAGCGCGAGGAAACCGCCCTTCTCTTCGTCGACCTGCAGACCATCTTCTGCACGCCGGGGCTCGATCCCCAGCATCCCGAGCTCAATGCCGAGCATTATTATTTCAAGCGGCTCAAGGCCACCACCATCCCCAATGCGCAGAAGCTGCTCCATGCGGCGCGCGCCTCGGGCGTCCAGGTGCTGCATACGATCATCGAGGCGCTCACCAAGGACGGCCGCGACATCTCGCTCGACCATCGCCTCTCCAATCTCTTCGTGCCGAAGGGCCTGCCGGAAGGCCAGCCGATCAAGGAGCTCACCCCCATCGACAATGAGATCGTGCTGCCCAAGTCGTCGTCGGGCGTCTTCAACTCCACCAATATCGATTATGTGCTGAAGAATCTCGGCATCCGCTATCTCATCATCTCCGGCGTCGTCACCGACCAGTGCGTCGACATGGCGGTGCGCGACGCCTCCGACCGCGGCTATCTGGTCAGCCTGCCCGAGGATGCCTGCGGCACCTATACGCAAGCCCGCCACGACAATGCGCTCAAGGCCTTCGGCGGCTATTGCTGGGTCACCGACACCGAGACGGTGCTGAAACGGCTGAAGGAGCTCGCGTGATGCGTAGCGTCTATCGTCATCCCGGCGAAAGCCGGGATCCAATAAACTCTCTCAGCGCAGACAGCCTCGCCCACATTGCGCCTATTCAATGGATCCCGGCTTTCGCCGGGATGACGGTTGCGGGGAGGCAGTAGTGGCGAAATCTCCTTCTACGCCCGGCCTCACCGAGCTCACCACTTTCGTCACCACCGATTATGCCGCGATCACCCGCGGCCGCTCGCTGCCGACGCGCGACTACGAGAAAGCCAAGGGCAACAAGACCTGCGGCTGGGTGCCGGCCAATATGTCGCTCACCCCCTTCGATCTCATCGCCGATCCCAATCCGTGGGGCTCGGCCGGCGATCTGCGGCTCCTGCCCGACCCCAAGGCGCGCTACCGCACCCATCCGCGCGGCGCCGCGACGGCGCTCGATTTCGTGATGAGCGACATCGTCGAGCTCGACGGGACTCCCTGGTCGTGCTGTCCGCGCGCCTTCCTCAAGCAGGCGCTCGCCGATTTCGAAAAGGAGACGGGCTGCCAGGTCATCGCCTCCTTCGAGCAGGAATTCCAGATCCGCAATGCCGGCTGGTCGAGCGAGCCGGCTTTCGCCCTGTCGGCTTTGCGCCATGCCGATCCCTTTGGCCCTGAGCTCGTCGGCGCGCTCGATGAAGCGGGCTGCGCGCCGGAGAACTTCATCGCCGAATATGGCCGCGACCAGTTCGAGATCACCACCGAACCGGCGCCAGGCCTCATCGCCGCCGACCGCTGCGTCGCCATCCGCGAGATCACCCGCGAGGTGGCAAGGCTCAAAGGCTGGCGCGCCAGTTTCGCACCCAAGACCGCCGTCGCGGGCGTCGGCAACGGCGTCCACGTGCATCTGAGCTTCGTCAGCAAGCAGGGCAAGCCCGCCGCCTTCGACGCCAAGGCCCCGGGCCGCGTGTCGGCGCTCGCCGGCGCTTTCGCCGCCGGCGTCGTGCGCCATCTGCCGGCGCTCGTCGCGCTCACCGCGCCGAGCCCGATCTCCTATTTGCGCCTCCAGCCACATCACTGGAGCTCGGCCTATACGTGGTTCGGCGAACGCGACCGCGAATCCTCGCTGCGCATCTGCCCGACGGTCAGCATCGGCGGCAAAGACCCGGCGCGGCAATTCAACCTTGAATATCGCGCCGCGGACGCTACCGCCTGCCCGCATCTGGTGCTGGGCGCCGTCATCCGCGCCGGCATCGAGGGCATTCGCGCCAAGCTCGGCACCCCGCATATCTTCAGCGGCGATCCCGAGACCCTGAGCGAGAAAGAAAAGGACAAGTTCGGCATCAAGCGGCTGCCGCAATCTTTGAGCTCGGCCCTCGACACGCTCAAGGCCGATGCCACCGTCTCCGGCTGGTTCGCGCCCGTCGCGATGGAGACCTATCACGGCATGAAGCGCATGGAGATGAAGCTCGTGGCCGGGCTCGAAGGCGACGCGCTCTGCCAGCGCTATGCGGAGATCTATTGATGCGGCAAGTGATGGTCGACCCGCCGGCGGCCGAGACGGTCAATCCCGACGGCACATCGCCTTATGTGCTGCTGTGCGAGCACGCCTCCAACCACATCCCGGCGCGCTATGGGAGGCTCGGCCTCGCGGAGAGCGAGCTCGCCCGCCATATCGCCTGGGATATCGGCGTGGCGCCGATCGCACGCGCGCTGTCGAGGGCCCTCGATGCGCCCCTCGTGCTCTCCGGCTATTCACGCCTGCTGATCGACTGCAACCGGCCGGTCGGCGTGCCGACCTCCATCCCGGAGATCAGCGAGAGCACGTCCATTCCCGGCAATCTCGATCTCGACGCCGAGGAGCGCCAGCGGCGCGCCGATGAGTTCTACTGGCCGTTCCAGAAGGCCGTCGCGCAAGTCCTCGACCGGCGCCAGGCGGCCGGCAAGCGCAGCATCGTCTTCGGCGTGCACAGCTTCACGCCGGTCTTCAAGGGCTTCCAGCGCCCCTGGCATGCCGGCATCCTCTACCGCAAGTCGAAGGCCTATGGCGAGGCGCTGGTCGCCGCGCTGCAGGAGCCGGGTCTCACTGTCGTCGCCAACGAGCCCTATCGCATCGACGATGAAAGCGACCAGACCGTGCCGGTGCATGGCGAGGCGCGTGGCCTCGACGCGGTGCTGATCGAGATCCGCCAGGACCTCATCGCCGATGACGCCGGCCAGGCGCAATGGGCGAAGCGGCTGGCGCCGGCGCTTCAGGCCGCGGCGGATGCTCTCGCAAAGGCCTGATCGAGCACGTCGCACAGGAGATCGGCCTCGCGCCGGGTGAAGATCATCGCCGGGCGCATCTTGACGACATTGTCGTAAGGCCCGTCGGTGCCGATCAGCACGCCCTCCTCGCGCGCCAGATTGACGACGCGGTTGGCGAAGTCCGCCGCATAGGCCTTGGTCCTGCGGTCGGTGACGAGGTCCAGCCCCAGAAACAGGCCCATGCCGCGCACATCGCCGATCACCTCATAGCGCTTCTGCAAGTCGCGGAAGCGCGCCATCAGATAATCTCCGATCGCCTTGGCGTTGTCGCGCAAGCCGTCGCGCTCGATGATCTCCAGCACCTTGAGGCCGATGGCGCAGGACACCGGACTGCCGCCGAAAGTGTTGAAATATTCCATGCCGTTATTGAAGGCCTTGGCGATGTCGGGCGTCGTCACCAGAGCGGCGAGCGGATGGCCGTTGCCGATGGGCTTGCCCATGGTGACGACATCGGGAACGACCCCTTGCGTCTCGAAGGCCCACATATGGGTGCCGACGCGGCCGAAGCCGACCTGCACCTCATCGGCGACGCAGATGCCGCCGGCCTCGCGGATGATGCGATAGGCCTCTTCGAGATAATGCGGCGGAAAGAAAATCTGCCCGGCGCAGCTCGGAATGGACTCGGCGATGAAGGCGGCCGGCTTCCTGCCCGCCTTGCGGATCGCCTCGACCTGGCGGGCAATGCTTTCGGCGAAACGCTTGCCGTGCTCCTCGGCCGGCCAGTCGGCGGGCGCGCGATAGGTGTCCGGCAGCTGCGCCTCCCACACATGAGGCGGGCGGCCCGCGCCGCCGGCGCGTTTGTATTTATAGGGGCTTATGTCGATCAGCTCGGCGACATGGCCGTGATAGGCCCAGTCGACGACGACCATGTCCTTCTCGCCCGTTTTGGCGCGCGCCATGCGCAGCATGAGGTCGTTGGCCTCGCTGCCGGTGCAGACGAAGCTCGCCACCTTGAGATCGCCCGGCAGCGTCGCGCCGAGCTTCTCGGCATAGTCGACCATATTGTCGTGCAGGTACCGCGTATTGGTGTTGAGGCGTGAGGATTCGCGCGCGATCACCTCGACCAGCTCGGGATGCGAGTGGCCCAGATGCGCGACATTGTTGAAGCAGTCGAGATAGGCGCGGCCGTCATCGGCGATGAGCCACACGCCTTCGCCGCGCACCATCTTCAGGGGCTTGCGGAAGGAGATGCTCAGATTGGGCAGCAGCGTCTTGCGGCGCAAGGCGACGATCTCGTCGCCGGCCTTGCCCTCGCGATGGAAGGTCTCGGGCGTCAGGCCGGCAAAATCATAGGCCGGCGGATAGAGTTTTTCCCAGACATCGACATAGGCCTCCTCGCCGACACCCGGAATGGGTCCGATATCGTCGGTCGAATAGGCGACGAGCTGCAGATGGAGATGCGGCAGCCAGCCGCCATTTTCGTGAGCGGCGCCCAAGGTGCCGATTTTCGCGCCGGCGGCGAGCTTCTGGCCGTTCCTCAGATGCTTCGCCGTCTCATGCGAGAGATGGCCCCACAGGCTCGAGAAGGTGACGCCGGGTTCCGGCTCGTGCTCGATGAGGACGACGCAGCCATAGCCGAGCGGCTCCTTCTCGATCTCGACGGAGGCCACGCGGCCGGCGAGCGGCGTGAAGACGGGCGTGCCGGCGTCGGCGAAGATGTCGAGGCCCAGATGGCGGGTGCGCCGCACATCGTCGATGAGCTTCGACTGGAACATCTCGCCCGCATAGACGGCGCGTTTCTCGCCCCAGGGGCCGATGCCGAGCTCGGCCTTCTCCGATCTGCGCAAGGCCTGCCATTCGCGCTCGCAGGCGTCGACATCCATGGCGGCCGCCGCCTTGACGAGCGGATGCGCCGCATCGCCGAACGGCACCTGCAGGAGGCGGTGATTGGAGAGCGGCCGGCCCCAGAGAGGGCTCAGGCTCTTGCGGTTGCGCGCGAGCCATTCGGCGGCCTTCGCGGCGCCCGGCGCCACCTCGAAGCCGCAGGCACGGCGCAGGATCGCCTTGGCGATGAAGGGATCGATGCGGCGCAGGCGGCGCAGCATGTCCCAGGCCGGCCGCTCGCTGATATTGAGATAGGGATTGTCGGCGATGCGCGGCGCGCGCTCGGCCGAGATGGTGACGCTGGTGACGAGCCGCATGGCGACGAGGTCGAACAGGAGATCGACCTCTTCCGGAAGCAGCGGCATCTCGCGGTGATAGGCGGCGAGCATATGGCAGAGCGCGCCCAGGGGATCCTTCGCGTCGAGAATGGCATAGGCGGCCGCCACCGCCATCTCGCAGATGAGCGCGGTATGGAGCGCGTCGCCGAAATCGATGAGGCCGGAGATCGCCTTGCCGTCGGCCGAAACGAGCACATTCCAGTCATTGGCGTCGTTGTGGATGACCTGCGCCCGGAGCGTCGCCAGACGCGGCGCGATTTCGCTCTCGAAGCGGGTGATGAAATAATCGCAGATCTCGCGCGCCGCCGGATCCCCGATGGCGGCGAGCCTTGCCCGTGAGCGGCCGGCCTTGCGCAGGTCCCAGTCGAGATCGCGGTGGGCGCCGACATGGCCGAAGCTCTGCAGCGCCCGGTCGAGCCGGCCGAGGAAATTGCCGAAGCTCGCCAGCAGCTCCGGCGTCTTCACGGCTTCAGCAAAGGGCGCGCCTTCCAGATAATCGACGGCGCGGATGAGATGGCGCCCGCCCTTGCCGTCCTCGATCACCGGCAGCGCCTCGCCCGATTTCGACAGGCGCACCAGCGGCACCGCCAGGTCCGGGTCGGCTTCCTTGACATGGCGGATCATCGCCACCTGGAAACGGATGGCGTCCTCGGGCTCGGCCGCATTGACGATCTTGAGCACCGCGCCCTTCCCCTCAGGCCCGAAATGGAAATTCTGGTCGCGCTCACTGGCGAGCCGCGCTTTCAACCCCTTCAGGCCGAAATGACGCTCGGCGATCTCCGCCGCCATGGCTTCGCTGATCTCGGGGCCGGGATGGTTGATGATCGACAAGGCAGTCTCCAAGAAAGGTGCGGAAAGCGGCAAGATGTGGCATTCCTCATCCCAACTCAACCGCCACTTCGTTCGCCCCGCCCGCCCTTTTGACCGGTTCCGCCGCCATTATGACGCCCGACGACAAAGACCGCGAAATCCTGACCCTCCTGCGCGAGGACGCCCGCATCAGCGCCAAGGCGCTCGCCGCCAAGGTCGGGCTCGCCCGCTCGAGCCTGCGCGACCGCATCGCCAAGCTGGAGAAGGCGGGCATCATCCGCGGCTACCGGACCGACATCGCCGATCCGTCCCTGTCGGCGGTCGCCTGCCTCCTGGTGAAGCTGAAGGCGACACCCTCGCCGCAAGTGGTGAAACGGCTCGAACGCCTGCCCGAGGTCAAACGCTGCCTGTCGCTCGCCGGCGAGATCGACCTTCTGATCGACATCGCGGCGGAATCGCTCGCCCGCCTCAACCAGATCCGCGACGAGATCTCACATTTCCCGGAAGTGGCCGAAACCACCACCGCCGTGGTGCTGCGGCAGGAAATCTGAACACTATTCCTCATCATCCCGCAAGGCCGCCTCATAGTCCTGTCCGCCGTCATAGACGCCGAGAATGGTCACCGCGTCGGACGCCCCCTCAAACAGAATCATCACGCGCCGGCGAAATCCCAGCGTCCGCAAACCCGGCCGTAGATCATCGCGCAGTGTGCCTCTATGCGGGAAGGTGTTCAGATTTTCGCAATAATCGACAATCGAATCGACATATCGCGCCGCTATTATAGGCGACCCCACGGCCGCAATATTAGTTTCCAGCTCGTAAAGCTGTTGCAAAGCTTCAGGGGTGAAATGAATCGTGTGCGTCACGCAGAGGCGGGCCGCTTGCGTCTGTTCGCAAGACGCTGGCGCACCTGATCCACGCTGAGCACTCGTGTGGGATCGGCCTTCAACTTGTCGTAGGCCGCAATGCCCTTTGTGCGCAGCCAGTCTTCGAAGGCCTTGTCGCGCGCCTGCAAAGCGCGCAGCCCGTCGCGAATGACCTCGCTCTCGCTGGCATACTCGCCAGACGAAACTTTGGTTTTCACCATCTGCGCCATTTCATTCGGCAACGTTATGCTGAATTGCTGAGTGCTGCGCATGGGAATATCCGTCTCCAATCGACCCGATAGGATAGAACACTATCACATCACAGGCCGGTCCGAAACCCGGTCAGTTTTGCTTTAATTGGGATTTCTTTCTTCCACATTCCCCGGAAGCGGCCGAAACCACCACCGCCGCGGTGCTGCGGCAGGAAATCTGAGCCAGCCGGACCGGCCGGCATCCGGCCGGCGCACATGGCGCATCAGACGCCGCTCGAGCAAACGGACAGCCAGGACCAGCACCAGATTGATGATGAGATAGAAGGCGCCCGCCAGGGCGAAGACCTCGAAGACCGCGAATGTCTGGCTCATCAGGCGCTTGGCGTAGCCGGTGATCTCGAGGACGGTGATCGTCGAGGCGAGGCTCGTTCCCTTGACCACCAGGATCAGCTCGTTGCCGTAAGCGGGCAGCGCCTGGCGGATGGCGAGCGGAAACTCGATCCGGCGCAGGCGGAGCGACCGCGACATGCCCGCCGCGTCGGCCGCCTCGATGAGCCCGGCCGGCACCGACATCAGCCCGCCGCGCAGAATTTCCGACGTATAGGCCGCGGTGTTGAGCGCCAACGCCAGAACGGCGCAGCGCGCGCCGTCGCTGAACACCCACCACAGCACGGCATTCTCGCGGATAGCGGGAAACTGCCCCAGCCCGTAATAGATCAGGAAAATCTGGACCAGCAGCGGCGTTCCGCGGAAGATCGCGCTGTAATATTGGGCGGAGAGCGCGACCGGCCTTCTTTCGGACAGGCGCATCAGCGCAAGCCCCAGGCCGATATTGAAGCCGATCGCGACCGACAGCCCGGTGAGCATGAGCGTCACCCCCACTCCCCGCGTGAGGACGGTCATGGCGCGCTGGATGAAATCGAAATCCATGCCTCAGCTCCGGCGCAGGCGGTAGATGTGCTCGAGCCCTCTGAAACTGAGCTGGCTCGTCATGGTGATGACGAGATAGACCGCCGCCGCGATCAGATAGAAAATGAAGGGATGACGGGTCGAGTTCGCGCCGACATAGGACACCCGCAGCAGCTCCTGCAGCCCCACCACCGAAACAAGGGCGGTGTCCTTGATCGTCGCCTGCCAGACATTGTTGAGCCCCGGCAATGCGATCCGCAGCATCTGGGGCGCCACGATCCGGAAGAAGATCCGCCCGCCCGGAAGCCCGAGGGCCTGCGCCGCCTCGATCTGCCCATGTGGAACCGCGGCGAGCGCGCCACGGATGACCTCGGTCGAATAGCCGCCGGAAATCGAGCCGATGGCGATCACCGCGATGATGAAGGCGTAGCCCGCATCCGCGAAGCCCGAATAGCCGAAGGCGTTGGCGATCTCGGTCACCAGCCCGACCGAACCGAAGAACAGCAGATAGATGATGAGAAGCTCGGGCACGCCGCGGATCAGCGATGTATAGGCGCCGACGAGCGGCGAGACCGGCATGATGCGCCGCCATTTGATGATGCCGCAGATGGTGCCGATGACGAGGCCGGCCATCATGCTGACCAGGCCCGCGGCGATGGTGACGCCGGCGCCGCGCAGGATCGCCAGGAGCCAGTCATCCTGCCAGAGCCGCCACAGACCGAGTTCCATCGCTCACCCTTCGCTTTGCACTGACCACACCGGCGGCGTGCCATGCCGATCCGCCGAGGCAGGACGGAATGGCATGGCGCCGCCGGGCCACCCTCACTGGCAGGGACGTGAAATATCCGACTTGAACCACACCTGGCTCGCTTTGCCGATCGAGCCGTCGGCGACGAGCTCGCACAGCGCCTTGTCGATCTTCTCCTTCAGCGCCGCATCGTCGTGTCTGATCCCGACGCCGATGCCCTCGCCGAGCGTCGCATTGGAGGAGCTCTTGATGCTCACCTCGGCGAGCTGGAACTCCTTGCCCTCCGGCTTGGCGAGAAAATCCTGGATCGCGGAAATGTCGGCGAATCCGGCGTCGATGCGTCCGCTCGCCAGGTCGATCTGCATCTGGTCCAGCGTGTCATAGGTGCGGATGTCGGCGTCGGGCGCATTCTTCTCGAGATAATTCGCATGCGTCGTGCCGGTCTGGGCGCCGACCCGCTTGCCGGAGAGTGCCTTCAGGAGCGTGTCGGTATCCGTGATCCCCGCCAGCTCCGAGCCCTTCGGCACCGCGAAGACATTGGCGAGCTCGGCATAGCCCAGCGAGAAGTTGATCTCCTTCTTGCGCTCCGCCGTGATCGACATGCCGGAGATGATGACGTCGAAGCGTTTGGCGTTGAGGGCCGGAATGAGACCGTCGAAGGCCTGCACCACGAAGCGGCATTTGAGCGCCAGCCTGGCGCAGAGCAGATTGCCGACATCCGCGTCGAAACCGGTGACCTGCCCCTGCGCGTCCGCCATGCTCCAGGGCGGATAGGCGCCTTCGGTGCCGATCGCGAGCTCCTGTTCCGCCGCCCAGGCGTGGCTCGCGCCGACGGCAAGAGCCATCATCACCGCAATTGCCTTGATATTCATCGTCTCACTCCCTCTGGTTGTTTAGCGTTTTGTCCGGCTTGTCATATGTCGATCACCACCGACGACCGGGGCCGCGAGCAGCAGAGCAGGACCTCGCCTGGTCCCGGCTCGCTCAACGGCTCCTCGAAATAGGCGACGCTGCCGGAGACGAGATGGCTCTTGCAGGTGTCGCAGACGCCGGCCCGGCAGCTGAAGTCGGGCGTGAGGCCGCAGCTTTCGGCGAAAGCGAGCAGCGATTTCGAGCTTTCGCGCCAGCTCGCCGTGACACCCGAGCGGCGGAACTCGACGATCACATCTCCCGCCTCCGCCACGCTCTCCGCCGCTCCCGGCGTCTCCCGTGGCGGCGCCTCGTCGAGCACCGTGGCGGGACCGAAAAATTCATAGGCGATGCGCTCGCGGCCGACCCCGAGAGAGCGGAGGATTTCATAGAGCGCCTTCATGAAAGGCGGCGGGCCGCACAGATAGACATCATAGTCATCGAGCGGCAGCAGGCTCTGCAGCAGCGTTTTCGAGATCAGCCCCGAACTGTGGTGACGGGCTCGCGACAGGTCCGCCACCGTCGGCTCGCGGTAACAGAAATGCGCCCCGAGCCCCGGCCGCGAGGCGCACAGTGTCTCGACTTCCTCCCGCAGGGCATGCACTTCCCCGTTGTCGCAGGCGTGAATGAAATGGACACGGCGCGCGCCGGTCGAGGCGAGCTCATGCAGCATGGCGATCATCGGCGTCAGGCCGACGCCGCCGCTCAGCAGCACGACGGGCCGCGAACTCTCCCGGTCGAGCACGAAACCGCCGCGCGGCCCCTGGGCCTCCAGCACATCACCGACATCGACATGGTCATGCAGGTGGCTGGAGCTCAGGCCTGAAGGCAGGCCGGGCGCCGGCGCCGCCTCGCGCTTGACCGTGATGCGATAGGTCCCTTGATGCGACGGCGGCAACGACAGGCTGTAGCTGCGCAGCACCGCATCGCCTTCGTGTGCCGGGATGCGCAGGATCAGGAATTGCCCGGGAACGAAGCTCCGCCAGTCCGCCGGATCGAGCGGCGCCAGGTGGAAGGACGTGATGACGGAAGATTCCCGCTTCTTGCCGACAACCTTGTATTTGCGAAAGCCGGACGAAGCGGCGTCGAAAGCGTTCATTCCGCGGCCACGGCGCTCTTGCTTTCCGCAGCGATCAGATTGGCCAGGCCGCGACGATAGCGCAGCGGGCCGACATCGATCTTGAGATCGAGATTGGGCGTGCGCTTGTTGGCCATGCCCTTGTGCACGGCATTGAGCACGGCGCGATCCTCCTCGAAGGCGCCGCGCACCGACTTCGCGAAAGCCTGCGACACCTCCTCGTCGCGGGGCGCGAAATTGCGCATCTGGAACCAGTAGTATTTCGTGTGGTCTTCATCCACCGGCGTCATGAAGTTGTAGCTGTCCATCAGGAAGACATCCGGGTGATGGGGCTTTCCCTCACCGCCCGCGCCGGCCGGAACGAAGATCGCCTTGATGATCGCATGGGCCGGATAGCGCACTTCATAATGCTGCTTGCGGTCGCAGCGCCCCTTGAACCTGAGAAAGGGCGCATAGAAGGGCGACGGCTCGACATCGTTCATCCAGCGCCACACGGTGACGCCATTCTCGCCGACCGTCGTCTGCAGCGGCGTGTCCTCGATCGCCGCGACGCCGCCGAACGACGTCTGATGCACCCAGGAGACATGCAAGGGATCGAGGAGATTGTCGGTCATATAGAGGTAATTGCAGTCGAGCGTCATGGACTCGCCGCGATTCATGCCCCAGTCCGGATCGTCCCAATGCTCGACCGTGAATATTTCGGCAGTATCGGCGGCCTTGGCGTCGCCCATCCAGACCCACAGGAGACCGTAGCGCTCGGCGATCGGATAGGACTGCACCTTCGCCACATGCGGGATCTTCTCCGCGCCGGGGACGCGCGTGCAGGTGCCGGTGCAGTCGAAGGTCAGGCCGTGATAGCCGCATTCGATGTCGTCGCCTTTGATGCGTCCCATGGAGAGGGGCAGCTTGCGATGCGGACAGGCATCCTCGAGGGCCGCGACCTTGCCGTCCGTCTTGCGGTAAAGGACGATGTCCTCGCCTAGGATCCGCACCGGCTTCGGCTGGCGGTCGACCTCATGGTCCCAGGCGGCGACGTACCAGGCATTCCTGAGGAACATGAGCGGCCTTCTCCCTGCAAATCGGCAAGCGCGAACGGTATGGCGGCCGTCCCGGCGCACAAAGGGCTTGCAATTGCGTTCTGTTTTAGAAAAACTAAAACAAAGATCGGTGCCAGGGCCCATGTCGACCAAGCTCCCGCCGCTGCGCGCAATTCATGCCCTCGAGGTCTTTGGCCGGCTCGGCAGCGTCACCAAGGCGGCGGAAGAGCTCGGCGTCTCCGCCGGGGCGGTAAGCCAGCAGATCCGCAAGGCGGAAGACTCGCTGGGCATGCCGCTGCTCGAGCGGCGCGGTCGCAGCGTCGCGCTCAATTCCTGGGGACGCCTCTATCATGCCGCGATCTCGCGCGGCTTCGCCGAGATCCTTGGCGCCCAGAAGGCCCTGGAGCGCGCCCGCGCGGAAAGCGTGCTCACCATCTCCTGCCTGCCCTCGCTCGCCAGCAAATGGCTGGCCCCGCAGCTCGTCGACTGGCAGACGCGCCATGACCGTGCCGTCGTCCGGCTCATCGGCGCCGAGGACGAGCCGCGCTTCGGCACGGATCCGGTCGATTTCCGCATCTCATATGGAGGCAAGGCGCGTGAATTCGAGCACTATGCGGACCTGTTCACCGACTGGGTGGTTCCCGCCTGCGCGCCGGCGCTCCTGCGCCGTCATCCGGTGAAAGCTCCGGCCGACATCCTGAAAGCTCCGCTGCTCCGCATCGAATGGGACCATGAGCACAGATCGCCGCCCGGCTGGCCGGAATGGGCGCAGGCCGTCGGTGTCGCCTATACGCGCAAGAAGGGCGAGCTCGCCTTCTCGCTGTCGAGCGCGGCGCTCGACGCCGCCGTCAACGGGCGCGGCTTCGTGCTGGCGCAACTCTCCATGGCCGCCGACGACATCCTGTCGGGACGCCTGGTCGTGCCGTTCAACACGAGGATCCGGCTGCCCGATCCTTATTTCCTCGCCTGGGAGCGCACCGCGCTGCAGAAGCCCCTGGGCGCAGCCTTGCGCAACTGGATCATCGCCGCGGCGAAGAAGCAGGCCGCAGCTTCGGCGAAGCACATCAACCCGTCAGGACCTGGCGCATAAGCTCACTTGCGCCAGTACGGAATCCCGAGCATCGCCGGGGCGCCCGAATGCGAGCGGCGGATGGCGAGCGCCAGGATGGCGCAGATATAGGGCATCGCGAGCAGCAGCTGATAGGGAATGGCGACGCCGATGCCCTGGATCTGCAATTGCAGCGCATCGAGGAACGAAAAGACGAGCGTCGCCAGCAGCACCGGCACCGGGCGCCACATGCCGGCGATGACGATGACGATGGCGAGCCAGCCGCGGCCGTTGGTCATTTCCGGCACGAAGCGCGCCGCCGAGCCCACCGTCAGGAAGGCGCCGCCGAGGCCCGCCATCAGGCCGCCGAACACCACCGCCGCATATTGGCGCGCCGCCACATCGAGGCCCTTGATGTCGAGCGCCTTGGGATTCTCGCCGACGCAGCGCAGTTCGAGGCCGTAACGCGTGCGGAAGAGGAAATACCAGGTCGCCGGCACGGCGAGAAAAGCGAGATAGGTCAGGATCTTCTGGTCGAACAGGATCGGCCCGAGGAACGGAATATCAGATAGAAGTGGCAGCGGCACCGTGTCGAAGAAGGGTGTGGTCGGCGTCTGGCCGGCATTGGCGAAAGCGGCGCGCAGCCAGAAGATCGACAGGCCCGACCCCAGGAGATTGAGCGCCAGGCCGGTGACGATCTGCTCCACCTTCAGCGTGATGACCATGAAGGCGAAGATAAGGCTCATCAGCCCGCCGGTGATCATGGCGATGACGACGCCGAGCCAGAGCGAGCCCGTATGATAAGCGCCGATATAGGCGGTGAAGGCGCTCATCAGCATGGTGCCTTCGAGGCCCATATTATAGACGCCGCTGCGCTCGGCGATCATCTCGCCCAAAGCCGCGAGCAGGATCGGCGTCGCGATCCGCACCGTCGCCGCCAGCACGCTGATGATGATCGAGGTTTCGAGAAGATCGGCGATCATGGCTTGATCCGCTTCAGCTTGAATGAGGATGCCGCCCAGCCGGCGAGATAGAACAGCAGCAGGATGGCCTCGATCGCATAGATGAGCGCCGAGGGCACGCCGGTCTTGATCTGCATGAAGGTGGCGCCATTGACCAGCGCGCCGAACAGGATGGCGGCGAAAACGACGCCCCAGGGATTGAGCATGCCCAATATCGCGACGATGATGCCGGTATAGCCGTAAGACGTGATGGCGCCGGCTTTCAGGCGATAATGCACGCCATAGACCTCGCTCATGCCGGCGAGGCCCGCCAGGGCGCCCGAGATCAGCATCACCATCAGGATCACCCGGCGCGAATTGGTGCCCTGCACTTCGAGCGCCTTGAGATTGGAGCCGGCGGCGCGGATCTCGAACCCGACCGGGCTCTTCCGGATCATGAGATAGACGAAAGCGGCGGCGATGAGCGCCAGGAGGAAGCCCAGATGCAGGCGCGTCTTGTCGAAGAGGATCGGCAGGATGCTGCCCGGATCGACCTTGGCGGTCTGCTCGAAGAAGCCGCCGGCCTCGCTCCACGGACCCTTCAGCAGCAGCAGCGAGAGGGCATAGACGATGATGTAGTTGAGCATCACCGTCGAGATCACTTCATCGACGCGGAAACGCGTCTTGAGAATGGCGGCGAGGCCGGCATAAAGCCCGCCGCCCACCATCGCAGCCGTGACGACGACCGGCAATTGAATCCAGGCCGATGAGCCGGCCAGCGGGCTCTGGCACCAGTAAGCGAACATGGCGCCGGCGAAGACCTGGCCCTCGGCGCCGATATTCCACAGCCGCGCGCGGAAGGCGATCGCGGTGGCGAGCCCGGTGAAGATCAGAGGCGTCGCCTTGACCAGCGTCTCGGTCGCGGCGCGCCAGGTGCCGAAAGCGCCCTGCAGCAGCGACTGGAAAGCCGCGATCGGGCTGACGCCGACCGCCAGGAACAGCAGGCCGCAGATAACGAGCGAGCCCGCCAGCGCCAGCCCGACAGCCGAAACGCGGCCTGTGGCCGAAATCTCGCCGCGCGGCTCGATGCGATAGCCCAGGCGCTCCAGCATCACGCCGCCGCCCCTTGTGCGTGGCCCGCCATCAAAGGACCGATCTTCGCGATGTCGGCTTCGCCGCGGGGAAATACGCCCAGGAGTTCGCCACGGAACATCACCGCGATGCGGTCGCTCAGCGCAAAGATATCCTCGAGCTCCTCGCTGACCAGCAGGATGGCGCAGCCCTCCTCGCGCTTGCGCAGCAATTCGCCATGCACGAATTCGATGACGCCGATATCGACGCCGCGCGTCGGCTGGTTGCACAGAAGCAGATGCTTCGCCTTGGCGAATTCACGCGCCAGGATGACCTTCTGCGCATTGCCGCCGGAAAGCCTGCCGCACAACATGTCGGGTCCGCTCGCCATGACCGAATAGGATGCGATTGCCGCCTCGGCGCTCCGGCGTGTCGCCGTCTCGTCGAGAAACGGTCCCGCGCGCCAGCGCGCATCCCAGTGCTGGCCGAGGATCAGATTCTCGGCGATGCTGAAATCGGAGACGAGACCGTCACGGAAACGGTCGCTCGGCACATAACCGACGCCGCGGCGCGCTATGTCGTGGACGGAGAGCGCGCCGATATCCTCGCCGCGGAGCTCGATGCCGCCACTGTCGGGCCGGACCAGCCCAGCCACCGCCTCCAGCAATTCGTCCTGGCCGTTGCCGGCGACACCGGCAATGCCGACGATCTCGCCCGCCGCAAGGTCGAGCGTGACGTTCTTGAGATGAGTCCGCCCGCCCTTGGCGAGCGAGACGCCCTTGAAGCTCAGCGCCGTTTCGCCGGCCTTCGGCGTGCTGCGCGCTTGGACCTGGGCGACGGGGCGGCCGACCATCATCATGGTGAGATTGTCGCGCGTCACATCCTTCGTCGTCACCGTTCCGACCAGCCTGCCCTTGCGCAGCACGCTGACGCGGTCGGAGCGCATCACCTCGTTCATCTTGTGCGAGATGAGGATGACGGCGATCCCCGCCGCCTTGAGCTGTTGAATGATGGCGAAGAGCCGTTCGGATTCCTGCGGGGTCAGGACCGCGGTCGGCTCGTCGAGGATCAGGAGCCTGGCGCCCAGATAAAGCGCCTTGACGATCTCGACCCATTGCTTCTCGCCCACCGACAGATCGGCGACGCGGCGGTCGGGCGCGATTTCGAGACCGAATTGCCGGCTGAGATCGAGTATGCGGCTGCGGGCGGCGGCCATCTCGAGGCGAAGCCCCGAGCCGGTCCCGACCACGATATTTTCGAGCACCGTAAAGGTGGGAACCAGCACGAAATGCTGATGCACCATGCCGATGCCGGCGGCAATGGCCTTGGCCGGGCTCGTCAGTTCGACCTTCGCGCCGTCGATCGCGATCTCGCCCGCTTCGGGCTGGAGCAAACCGTAGAGACAGGCGGAGAAAGTGGACTTGCCGGCGCCGTTCTCGCCCAGCAGGCAATGCAATTCGCCGGGCGCAATGGACAGCGAGACATCGTCATTGGCGATGAGCGCGCCGAACCGCTTGGTGAGATGGCGGACGTCGAGACGGGGAGCGGCTGAGGTCGCGGCCATACTCAAATCCCCTCACCCCCCACGGGGGAGAGGGAGGGGCCCGATGCGAAGCATCGGGAGGGTAAGGGGGAATGGGCGATGACGTTTCTGCTCATTCTTCTGTATCTTTCCGCCGGTTCCCCCTCACCCTAACCCCTCTCCCCCGCAGGGGGAGAGGGGATTCTGTCAATCAATCCGACTTCACTTCGTTCAGATTGAGCTCGACGGTCTTGGCGCCGCTCTTGATGGCGGCGATCGTGTCGTCGACCAGCTTCTGGACTTCGGCCGGGATCTTGCTCGCCCAGGCCTTGTTCAGCGCGATGTCGCCGGAGCCGTCCTTCCAGGAGAACCATTTCGGCTCCTTGGGGGCGTCGAACTTGCCGCCTTCGGCCTTCACCTTCCACCATTCGTCGATGATCCAGTTGATATGCGGATCCCATTTGACGATGGCCGAGGCGACGATCGATTTGGGCGCGAAGGACGACATGTCGACATAATTGCCGAAGCAGCCGATCTCCTTCTGCTCGCAGACCTCGAAGGCGCCCGACATCTGATAGATCATGTCGGCGCCGGCGGCGATCTGCGCCGAGGTGGCCTCGTTCGACTTGGCCGGGTCGTACCAGGACTGGATATAGGTGATCTTCTGCTTCACCGCCGGATTGGCTTCCTTGGCGCCGGCGAAGAAGGCGTTGATCTGGTCGTTGGTGTCCTCGGCCGGGAAGGTCGAGACGGTGCCGACGACATTCGACTTGGTCAGCTTGCCCGCGAGCTGGCCCATCACGAAGGCCGGCTCATGGGCGTGGACGAAGACCCAATAGGCGTTGCCGCCCATGCCGCGATTGCCGGAGCCCGACATCACGAACATGATATTGGGGAACTCGTCCTTCAGCTTCTCGATGGCGTCGGCATAGGCCGTGTCGCCGAAGAGGATGTCGTATTCGCCGGTCTCGGCATAGGTGCGGAACACCTGCTCGGCATTGTCATAGACATTCTCGGTGTAGTTCACCTCGATCTCGAGCCCGTGCGGCTTGGCGGCGATGATGCGGTCCATCGAGGAGACGAAGGACGTCTCCCAAGGCGCTTCCTTGCCGGCCGACAGGATGCCGGCGATCTTGAGCTTGGTAGGGCTCTCGGCCAGAGCGGCCGAGGCCATCGTTCCGACGGCGAGCACGATGCCCGCCAATGCGGCCCATAGTCTTTTCATCTGTTCTCTCCTCCCTTGTTATTCGATCTCGTAATTGGTGAAGCTGCTCTTTAACTTTCTTCGTCATCCCGGCGAAAGCCGGGACCCATTAAATTCGTGCAACGCGGGCAGCGCTGCCTGCTCGGAAAGGCTTATATGGATCCCGGCTTTCGCCGGGATGACGGATAGGGAGATGTATGCCTCCTTTGCCGCCTGCACGCTCAGCCCACATTAGAACGGCGCCAGGACCGGATCGACCACTTTCAGGTCGATGCAGTCGATGGCGCCCAGATCGGTGATCGCATAGTCCGGAATGGCGGTGATCTGCAGCACGAACATATACATGAACGGCCAGGGCAATTTGCAGCCCAGCGCCCGCGCCGCGTCGTCGAGGGCGTCTTCGCGCTCGGCCATCTCCTGGGGCTCCAGATCGGAGACGATGCCACCGATCGGCAGCGGCAGGAAGGCGGTGACCTTGCCGTCCTTCACGACCGCCTGGCCGCCATTATGGGCGATGATATGGTTGATCGCGACCGCCATGTCCTCCGGATTGGTTCCGACGCAGACGATATTATTGTCGTCGGGCGCCGTCGAGGTGGCAAGCGCTCCCGTTTCGAGCCCGAAACCCGAGACGAAAGCGACCGGGCGGTTGCGGGTGCGGCCGTAGCGCTCGACCACGGTCACATATTGCACGTCCAATGCCGGATCGGCGAGGATGACGCCCTCCTTGGCCTTCAGCGTCACGTCGCGGCGCTTGCGCACGAAGATCTGGTCGGGCGACACCGCCATGGCGAGGACCTTGGCCTTCTCGCCCGCCCCCTTGCCGCGCACCACGAGCTCTTCCGGCTTCACCGGATCGACCTTGAAGGTGCGCATCAGCGTGTCGCTGCGCTTCGGCGGATCGAGCCTGGCGATCATGCGGCCGTCCTCGGCGACGAGCTTGCCCTTGGCGACCACCTTGGCGACACGGAAATCCTTGATATCCTTGACGAACAGAATGTCGGCGCTGCGGCCGGGCGCGATCAAGCCGACCTTGTGGTCGATGCGCAGCGCCTCGGCGCCGTTGATGGTCGCCATCTGGATGGCGGTCAGCGGCGGAATGCCCATGGCGATCGCCATGCGGACCATATTGTCGAGATGGCCGCGCTTCAGGATGTCGCTCGCCACCACATCGTCGGTGCAGAAGGAGATGCGGCGCGTCGCCTTGACGCCGAGCTCGGTGACGAGGCGCAGATTCTCGGTGAGGAAATGCGAGATCGAGGATTCGCGGATGACGACAAACATGCCGTTGCGCAGTTTCTCCAGCATCTCGTCATGGGTGTAGCTCTCGTGATCGGCGCGCACCCCGCTCTGCATGTAGGAATTGAGCTTCTGGCCCCGCGCCATGGGCGAGCAGCCGAGCACCGGCAGGCGGCTCTTTTCGGCGATCTCGAGCGCTTTCAGGACCTTGTCGTCCATTTCCTGGATGAATTCGCGCACCGTCTCCCAGATGCCGACGCATTCGGGCCAGCCATGGGTGGCGAGATGATCCTCCGGGCCGAAATAATGCCCGACATGGGAGACCGGCAGCGTATAGGGCGTCTTGCAGGGCGCGCCCCAGAACACCTTGAGCGGACCTTGCGCCGCCTCGTCGAGGAACTCGCGCGCGCCGGCGACGCCGGCGGAGACCAGGATCTGATCGAGCCCGGAGACGATCGAGGTCGTGCCCAGCGGGACCACCGCCTTGGCGAAGCTGGTGATCGACATTTTCGAGCATTCGACATGGAGATGGCCGTCGATCATGCCGGGGCAGAGATGATAGCCCGTGGCGTCGATGATTTCCGTGTCCTTGCCCTCATAGATCCTCACATCGCCCAAGGCGACGATGCGGTCGTGATAGATCGCGATATCGGCCGGGTAGATCTCGTCCGAGGCCACATTGACCAGGGTGCCGCCTTTGATGACCAGGGTGGCTTTCAGCTCGGCGCGGCCGGCGCGGATAAAATCACGGATATCGGGCAAAATGCTCTCCTTCTCCCCTTGTTGCCGGCGACTTTCCCGTATTATGCTCGTCCATGCAATTGGCGAATTACACCTAATATTTGGACAATTCATCCAATTTTTTGGACAAACTCATGGATCTGGAGGCCATCGACTATTTCATCAAGGTCGCTGATGCGCGGTCCTTGTCGAATGCCGCCAAATTGCACCGGCTGCCAAAATCGACGCTCAGCCACAAGATCCGCCAGCTCGAGGACCGGCTCGGCATCGCGCTTTTCGTGCGCGAGGGGCGCGACATGTTCCTGACCGATGCCGGGGCCGAGTTCCTCGACCATGCCTATCGCATCCAGGCGAGCTGCGACGGCGCGGAAGCCGCCATCGCGGCGATGCGTCAGGAGATCGCCGGCACGCTCACCATCGGCTCGACCGGCGAGTTCGGCACCTCCTTCACCTCGGAGCTCCTGTTCGCCTTCCGCCAGCGCTTTCCGCAGGTGAAGATCGACGTGATCTTCCTCTCCCCCGGCTATCTTTTCGCGCCCGAGCGCCAGCAGGCCTTCGACGGCATCTTCTATTGGGGCGAGCCCTCCAATGTCGATTATATCGCGCGCCGCCTGGCCGGCGCCTCCTTCGGCCTCTATGCCAGCCCGGATTACATCGCCAAGCATGGCCGGCCGCAGAGCCCGGCCGAATTGCACGACCATCGCGGCATCGCCTTCCGCATCCCAACCGGCCTGCAAAGCTGGCATCTGAAGACCGGCGACGAGACGATCGACGTCCTGCCGCCGGCGAGCTGCGTGGCCAATGACTACTGGATGATCAAATATTTCGCGGTGGCCGGCGAAGGCCTCGCTTATCTTCCCGACTTCTTCACCGAGATCGAATGCGCCACCGGGCATCTGGAACCGGTGATGCCGCAATGGCGCTCGCCGGAAGTCTCGGTCAACCTGCTCTATCCGCGGCGGCGCTACGTGTCGCGCAAATTCGCCGCCTTCCAATCCTTCTGCATCGACTTCTACAAGCAGCGGGCCGAGCATTATGTCCCGCGCTATTGCGTCGAGGTGGTGAGCACGCCGCCGCGCCGCGCTTAGTTTTGTTTACGCATGATCTTATCGGAAAACCGCTTCGCACTTTTTCGGATCATGCTTTGGTAATCCAAGAGGAGCTCAACCCTGATGCCCAAGACCTGGTTCGACACCGCCCCCAAGCTCATCGACGTCGCCATGGGACGCTCGCCCGCCGACACCGTCATCCGCAAGGGCCGCTGGGTGAATGTGCATTCGGGCGAAATCATTCCCGACACCGACATCGCCATCGTCGACGGCCGCTTCGCCTATGTCGGGTCCGACGCCTCGCATGCGGTCGGGCCTGAGACGAAGGTCATCGAGGCCCATGGCCGCTATCTCGTGCCCGGTCTCTGCGACGGCCATATGCATGTGGAAAGCGGCATGGTCACGGTCACCGAATTCGCCCGCGCCGTGATCCCGCATGGCACCACGACGATGTTCATCGATCCGCATGAGATCGCCAATGTGCTGGGCCTGCCGGGCGTCAAGCTGATGCATGACGAAGCCGCGAGCCTCCCCATCAATGTGCTGGTCCAGATGCCGAGCTGCGTGCCGAGCGCGCCCGGCCTCGAAAATGCCGGCGCCTCCTTAGGCGTCGCCGAAGTGCGCGAAGCGATGGCCTGGCCCAATATCATCGGCCTCGGCGAGATGATGAATTTTCCCGGTGTCACCTTCAAGGACGAGAAGATGCTGGGCGAGATCGCCGCGACCCAGGCGGCGCACAAGACGGTCGGCGGCCATTATGCCTCGCCCGATCTGGGCCTCCCCTTCCATGGCTATGTGGCGGGCGGCCCCGCCGACGACCATGAAGGTACCCGCGTCGAGGACGCCATCGCCCGCGTGAGGCAAGGCATGCGCGCCATGCTGAGGCTCGGCTCTGCCTGGTACGACGTCGCCGCGCAGATCAAGGCGGTGACCGAGCGCGGCATCGATCCGCGCAACTTCATACTATGCACCGACGACAGCCATTCCGGCACGCTCGTCCAGGACGGCCATATGAACCGCGTGCTGCGCCACGCCATCGCGCAAGGCCTCAAGCCGGTAACCGCCATCCAGATGGCGACCCTCAACACCGCGCAGCATTTCGGCCTCGAGCGCGAGCTCGGCTCCATCACGCCCGGACGGCGCGCCGATCTCATCCTGACCTCCGATCTCGTCGCCCTCCCCGTCGAGATGGTCATCGCCCATGGCAAGGTGCTGGCCGAGAACGGCAAGCTCACCGCCGATATCCCGGCGCATGCCTATCCGGCCTCGGCCCGCGACACGGTGAAGATGGGCCGCAAGCTCGTCGGCAAGGACTTTGACATCGCAGCGCCCAAAGGCGCCAATCAGGTGAAGGCGCGGGTCATCGGCGTCATCGAGAACCAGGCGCCGACGAAGGCGCTCGAGCGCAATCTGAAAGTGAGCCAGGGCCTGGTCGACATGGATCGCGCCCAGGATGTCTGCCAGATCGCGCTGGTCGAGCGCCACCGCGCCACCGGCCAGGTGACCAACGGCTTCGTCTCGGGCTTCGGCTATGACACCGACTGCGCGGTGGCGAGCACGGTCGCGCATGACAGCCACCATATGATCGTCGTCGGCACCAATAAGGACGACATGGCGGTCGCCGCCAACAAGCTCGGCGAAGTGGGCGGCGGCATCGTCGTGGTGAGCAAGGGCAAGGTGCTGGCCCTGGTCGAATTGCCGATCGCCGGCCTGATGTCGGACGAGCGCGCCGAGATCGTCGCGGAAAAAGCCGGCAAGATGGTAGACGCGATGCGGCACTGCGGCTGCAGTCTCAACAACGCCTATATGCAGCATTCGCTGTTGGCGCTGGTGGTGATCCCGGAGCTGCGCATCTCCGACATCGGCCTGATCGACGTGACACGGTTCGAGAAAACGGAGCTGTTTGCGTGATAGCCCTCGCCCCGCCTCGTGCGAGGCGAGAGAACCGCCATCCCACGGGAGCTTATGCGCGGAATGGGTTCGCTATTCGAAGATGACTCTCGACCACGAGGCCGTGTTGCATGTCCTCCGACCACAGAGTGTCGCAACCGCTCTGCAAAGCGGAGGCGATCACGAGTGAATCGAAGATTGACGCATTGTATCGTTTGGCGAGCTCCATCGCCCGCAAGTGCGTATCCATGTCCAGAGGCTGAATGATTGGACAGAGCGTGCGGATCGAATCCAGCGCATCATCGACTTCGATCCAGTTCATACCAAGTTTGCGGACAGCCACATTGGCAAATTCGTTCAGGACTTGAACACTGATCACGCATCCCTTGCCGAGAAGCGCCAGCGCCTTCTCGCTGCGGGCATCGGCTGTGAAGGCATAGATGACGATATTGGTGTCGATGAAATCCCGCGATGAAGCGGTCATCGACTGTTTGCTTCCTCGCGATCGAAGCGCCAGCCCGGCGGGAGCGGTTTGCGCAGCGCGCGAATACGCTCCAGTGCCAGATCCCGGCTACGGTCACGCTGTACGCCGAAAGAACGGCTTCCGGCGACATGTATTTCGATCTCGTCGCCTTCTTTCAGCTCAAGCGCATCGACAACGGCGGCAGGGAGCCTGACCGCCAAGCTATTTCCCCACTTCGCTACCTGCATGATCGCCTCCTGGATATACATAATAAATAGTATATCAATAAGACTGCGTCAACACTCGCCCTCACCACGCATAACGCAGCCCCGCACTCGCGCTCAGCGCGTCGAAATCCTCGGCGAACTGCCAGCTGCCGCGCAGGAAGCTCGACCAGCCCTCGGGACTCGTCACGGCGAAGCCCACCGACATGTCGCCAAAGGTTCCGACCGTATCGTCCGATACGCCGGCCACCGCGAAATCCGGCGCCAGGATGGTGGCGCCGTTGCTGCCGTTGAATTCCTGCCAGACGCTGGCGATGATGTCGGAGGCGTAGACCAGCGCATTGCCGCCCGTGAACTCATGGCCGAGGCGGGCGCCGAGCCTGCCCCTGACGCTCGTCTCGTCGTCGAACTCGACCGCGCCGCCCAAAATGTCGTCGATATCGTCGATTTCGGTGTGGAGAACCGCCAGCGAGGCCTGCGGCTCGACGAAGAGGCCGTGCTCCAGACCGATCTTGTAGCCGGCATCGATCTGGCCGCCGATATTGAAGCCTTTGGTGTCGGCTTCGCCGGCGCCCGGCGCCAGATCGTCGGCATCGATGTCGATCGACAGGAAATCCGCTTTCACCGTCAGATCGGCATAAAAGGCCTGGTTCAGATAGGTCGCATAGGCGCCGACGCTCGGGCCTTCATAGTCCCATTTGCTGTTCGTCGCCTTGAATTCGAGATCGGACGTCAGATAGCCGCCGAAGAGACCGAACAACACCGTCTCGCCGGGACCTTCGAGATCCAAACCGACATCGAGACCGGCGAGACCGCCGAAAACGGTCTGGCGGCGGTCGAGCGTCACACCGTTCTCCTCGGCGTCACGCTCGAGATAAGCGCCGAGCGCCTTGAACCAGAAGCCCGGCATCGCTCTGCCGGCGGCGGTCGGCGCCGCCGGTTCGCTGAAATCGGCGACCGGCGTTACCTGCGTTCCGGTGATCGCCGCGCGCAGATCGGCCTGGCGCTGCAGCAGCGTGCCCATCGACTGGAACCACACATCCTGCGCGGCGGTGAGGCCGCCGGCGAATTCATAGGCGCCGGCGCCAAGGCCGGAGCTGTAGAGCTCGAACAGATCGCTGTCCCCGGCATTGCGCCGCATGTCCCAGGCGAAGAACCCCATGTTGCGCGAGCCTTCGTCCAGAGCGATGTCGCCGCCGCTCGAATCACCATTGACCTCGACCACCGCGATGCCGTCTTCATTCGCCCCGATGGCGCCGGTCGCCTTGACGGAAACCCTGGTCACGCCGGCGAGCGTGCCGTTGATCACCAGCCTGTCAGCCTCGCCGCCTTCCGCCAATTCAGCATCGACCACGAGCATGCCACCGGCGCCGTTGAACCGCACATCACCGGCGATCTCCAGACGGTCACCCACAGCACCATCCGCGAGCTTGATCATGCCCGAATTGTCGAAGGCTTCGAGCATGTCGATCAGCGTCTTCTCTCTATGCTCCGCATCCTCGGCGGCGATCAGAATGCCGCGGTTGTTGAGCCGGTCGTCGCCGGAACCGAAGGTGCTGACGCCTCGGGCAAAATTCCAGGTTCCGTTATTGTTGACGGTGTCGCCGGAACCGAACTCTTCGTCGAACTCGATCTTGCCGAGGATCAAGCCGTTATTGACGATCGTCGTGGGACCGCGGCCGATATCGATCGCCCGCGAATTGGTCATGCCATCGAGATTGCGCACCGTACCGTAATTGGTGATGGAGATTGCCTGATCGTCACCCGAAGCTGCCTCGATGCCCGCTGTGTAGCCTTGCACCAGACCGGTGGTGCCGACGAAGATACGGGTCTCACCACCGCCTATATTGTCGCTGTAGATGCCGGAGCCGGTTTCGCGGCCGGTGACCTCGCCCCTGATCACGATCTCAAGATCGCCTTGGCCAAACTGCCTGGCCATGATACCGCGATTCTGAGAAATGATGGCGCTCTCCGTGCCGGTCGCGATGGTCAGATCGCCGCCGCTCTCACTCCAGTTGAAAGCCACAATGCCGGCCAGCCCGGCTTCCGAGATGACAGTGCCATCGACGGCAATGTCGAGATTGCCCGAGCCGATATTCTCGGCGTCGATGCCATTATAGTCGGCCCTGACCGTGCTCCGGGCGCCGATGGTGATCTTCAGGTCGCCGCTGCCAGAGTAGTTGAACGCGTGTATGCCGTGCAAGTACTCGCTGGTGACATCGCCATTGACGATGATATCGAGACTGCCGCGGCCATAGTTATAGGCATGAATTCCGTCGCCGCTATTGCCGTAGGCATCCGTCTTGCCGATGACTTTGCTGCCCGCTGCCGTGACGATCGTCAGGTCATTGCCGTCGGCCGAGTTCACGGCATGGACGCCCGTGCCGCCTTGCGCCGTGACGCTGCCGGCGGCGGTGATCAGGAGATCGCCGCTGCCCTCGTTCTTGGCATAGATGCCGTGTTCCACCCCATCGATCTCGCTGCCCGCGCCGGTGATGACCGTGAGATTGACGCCATTCGATCCATTGAGGGCATATATGCCGGACGCCGCGAAGTCGTATCCCGTTCCGGTTCCGGTGACCTTGCCATTGGCGAGGATCTCCAGGTCGCCGCTGCCGAGATTCCTGGCATAGATGCCGTTCTCGAAGCCCGTGATCTCGCTTCCGCCGCCGGTGGTGATCGTGAGGGTGCGACCGCTGTTCTGCGCGTTGATGCCCTCGCCGTCCGTTCCAGCCAGCTCGCCGTCGGCGGTGATCACCAGATCGCCGCCGCCGAAATTCGTGGCCAGGATGCCCGCTTCTTCGCCCTCGATCACGCTCCCTTCTCTCTGGGTGATCGTCAGGCCGCGGCTGAATACGGAATTGGCGGCGACGACGGCCTCCCGCCCGCTGACCTTGCCCCCGATGCCGATCACCAGATCGCTGTCGGTGCCGAAATTCTGGGCATTGATGCCGCGCTGGCCTCCTGCGACCTCGCTGCCGGCGCCGGTGTTGATGACGATGTTGCCGCCTTCGGGGAGATTGAAAGTGGTGATGCCGGCGCCGTTCGTGCCGGTCACCTTGCCATTGGCGGTGATCTCCGTGTCGCCCGTCCCGAAATTGCGGACATCGATGCCATCCCGGCTGCCGGTGACCGTACTGGCGGCGCCTGTCGTGACGGTCAGCGCGCCCTCATTGCCCGCATTATAGGCGTAGATGCCAGTGCCATTCGCCGCCTCGACCTGACCATCGGCGGTGATGGTTATGTCACCGCCGCCATAATTCATGGCCTTGATGCCATTGCTCCCGCCGGTCACGTTTCCGTTGGTCGAGATCGTGATCGCCGCCGGATTTGCCCCGGCTCCGCCTTGGGAATAGGCAACGATGCCCCCTCCCGCTCCTGCCGTGATGGCCGAACCGTTGGCGTCGGTGAACTGGATGTGGCCGAAGCCGTTTATGTGGACGCCATCTCCGGCGGCATCGACGCTGAAGCCCGGCGCCGTCGAGACATCGGCGTTGTCGACATTGATGATCGTGACGGTCGCCGCATTGGCGCCGCCGCAGGTGATCGTCGAAGAACCGGGCGCCACCGGATCGCAGGCCGCATAGGCCTGGCGGCCATAGCCGAAGAAAGGCGCGACGGTGAGGATCGTCGTCAAAGCCAGATGACGGCGGAGAAGGCTCTTCGATTTCATGATCTATCCAGCGCTGTCCCAAAGATATCCGAGGGATAGTCCCGGTCCGAATATCTGGTCAACGGGAATCCAGGCTTGCCGTTTTAATTCAACCACGGCGCGTCGACCCGCTATTCTGGATTGTATCGTCACCGCAACCTTACGTGAGCGTCCGGCGGGCGGCTGCGTCGTCGAGACCATGGCTGGCGATCGCCACATCATGCAGAGGATGACCAGCCATCGAGATGAATGATCATGGTGTCATTGATCCGGGCGTCCCATCCAGAGCCTTCTTTCATCCTTCGTATCATCGAAAGCGAGGGCGGCGAAACCCTGGCGTGCCCAGAAGCCGATCGCCCTCCCATTGGCGCGAGCGACGAGCACATGCAGGGCGCCGGCGCCCTGACGTTTGGCGGTGGTGCACCAGGCCGTGAACAGCCGTCGCCCCCAGCCCTTCCCCTGCAGCTCGGGCAGCAGATTGAGATGCAGATGCGCCGGATAGCCCTGACGCACCGAATGTGGCGTGGCCGTGGGATGATGGATGAAAAAGGCGCGCATCTGATCGGCATTGCGCTCCGCGGCAGGGACATGCGCGGAATCGGCATAGCGGTGACGCAGCCGCGGCCACCAGTCACGCTCGAGCCGCGCTTCCCAGCGCGCCGTATCGAGCGTGCCGACGGCGAAGCCGACCAGCCTGCCCTGATCCTCGACGACCAGCGCCAGCGACGGCTCGAGAAGCGCATAAGGGGCTGAAAAGATGTCACCGATCACGCGCGGATCGGCGAATTGCCGGGAGGCATCCCCGCCCAAATGTCCTGTCGCCACCGAGATCGCATAAAGCGCATCGATGTCCTGCGGCCGGAAGAGCCTGATATCCGCCATGTGCCTGTGACCCGAAAGTTGCAGCGCCTCTTTAATGGCGGCGCATCGCAACGGCCAGGCTCACATTATCGACAATCCTCAAACGCGAGCCACGAGAGCCAGCTGGCTTTCGTCGAGCAACATATGGACATGCGCACCCGCGGCGAAACGTCTGCCGACCGGCTGGGTCACGAAAATCGGCTGGCCGGCGGCGTCGAGCGTGTATTCCCAATGCGAGCCGAGATAGGTGGCGCGCGCCACCTTCGCCGGCAAGGTTCCCGCCCCGGCGGTGTCGCCGAGCGCCACGCCGCTCGGCCGGATGACCAGGAACACCTTGTCGCCGGCCAACCCATTGTCGCGCAGCACCAACTTCGTCCGGCCCAGGGCGACCGTGACGGCGCCCGCTTCGCGCCCGACGATCTCGGCCGGCACCAGATTGGCGCTGCCGATGAAATCGGCGACGAAGGCGTCGGCCGGCCGCTCATAGAGATCGGCCGGCGTCCCGGCCTGCGCGATGCGGCCCTTGTTCATCACCACGATCTTGTCGGAGACGGCGAGCGCCTCTTCCTGGTCATGCGTGACATAGACCGATGTGAGGCCGAGCTTGAGCTGGATCTCGCGGATGTCCTCGCGCATCTTGCGGCGCAGCCTGGCGTCGAGATTGGACAAAGGCTCGTCGAAGAGGAGGACCTGGGGCTCGAGAACGAGGGCGCGCGCCACCGCGACGCGCTGCTGCTGGCCGCCCGACAATTCCGACGGGAGGCGCTCGTCATAACCGGTGAGCCCCACCAGCGCCAGGCCATCGCGCGCCTTGGAGGCCTGCGCCTCACGCGACAGGCCGGATTCGCGCAGACCATAAGAGACATTCTCCATGACGGTCATATGCGGGAAGAGCGCATAGGACTGGAACACCATGCTCACATCGCGCTCATTGGGCGGCAGCAAGGTGACGTCCCGGCCGCCGATGACGACCCGGCCGGAAGTCGGCGCCTCGAGGCCGGCGATCATGCGCAAGGTCGTGGTCTTGCCGCAGCCCGACGGGCCGAGCAGCGTCACCAGGGTGCCGGGCTCGATCAGCAGGTCGATATTGTCGACCGCCGCCACGGCGCCGAATCTCTTGGTGACGCCCTCGAGCTTCACCGTCGCCGAGCGGCTTTCGATGCTCATCTTGCCGTGCCCCCTCCCATTCCCAAAGCCGCCGGAGTCATGCGGCGCGCCGCGCGGCGGCTTTCGCCGACCCCCAGCTGGATCAGCCCGATGGTCGCCAGCATGAACAGGATGAGCACCGAGCTGTAGGCGATGGCGACGCCGAAATCCGAAACCTCCACCCGCCCGACGATATAGGCGGTGGCGAGATTATACTGCGCGCTGACCAGAAAGATCACCGCGCTCACCGAGGTGATGGCGCGCACGAAGGCATAGACGAGCGAGGCCACGATGGCGGGCCTGAGCAGCGGCAGCACCACGCGCCGGATGGTGGCGAAGCTGCCATGGCGCAGCATCAACGAGCATTCATCGAGGCTCTTGTCGATCTGCGCCATGGTGGCGAGGCCGGCGCGGATCGACACCGGCATGTTGCGGAAGACGAAGCAGATGACCAGGATCAGGCCGGTGCCGGTGAGTTCGATCGGCGGTACGTTGAAGGCGAGAATGTAGCTGACGCCGATCACCGTGCCGGGAATGGCGAAGCTCAGCATGGTGATGAATTCGAAGGCCGACTGGCCGATGAAACGCTGGCGATTCAGGAGATAGGCGGTGAGGAGGCCGATGATTGCGGTCAGCGGCGCGGCGATGGCGGCGAGCTCCACCGTGGTGAAGAAGGATGGCCAGGCGCGGCCGCTCCACAGAATGCCGTGCTCGGTCCAGTCGATGCCGAAGGCGGTGATGTAATGCTGGAGCGTCGGCCGGTTGTCGATGCCGAGCGACTTGACGAAGCCGCCGATGAGAATGATGCCGTAGAGCAGGATGGTGAAAGCGAGCCACGGCAACGTCGTCCAGTAGATGAGCCTGCGCACGCCGTCGGGCAATGGCGCCGGCAGGCCCGAATCGCCCTTGCCGGAAATCGTCGTATAGACCTTCTTGCCGATCCATTGCCGCTGCAGGACGAATGCCGACAGCGTGAGGAACAGAAGCGCGATCGACAGCGCCGAGGCGTGGCCCGGATCGTTCTGGGAACCGACGATGGCGAAGAAGATGTCGGTCGACAGCACGTCGAAATTGCCGCCAAGCACCAGCGGGTTGCCGAAATCGGCGAGGCTTTCGACGAAGCCGATGAGGAAGGCATTGGCGAGGCCCGGCCGCATCAGGGGCCATGTCACCGTCCGGAAGGTCCGCCAGCGATCCGCCCGCAGGGTGCGCGCCGCTTCCTCCATCGACGGGCTGATGCCGTCGACGACGCCGATCAGCACCAGATAGGCGATCGGCGTGAAGGCCAGCACCTGAACCAGGACAAGGCCGAAGAAGCCGTAGATCCAGCGGCTCGGCGGAATGTCGAGAAATTCGCTCATCATCCAGGTGGCGATGCCGTTGCGCCCGAAGAGCAGGATGATGCCGAGGCCGATGACGAAAGGCGGCGTGATGATGGGCAAGATGGCGAGCAGCCGCAGCAGTCCCTTGGCGCGGAAATCGGTGCGCTTGTGGAGCAGCGCAAACCCCAAGCCCAGCAGGGTGGTGAGGAGGCCCACGACGATGGCGAGGATCAGGCTGTTCCAGGCGACGGCCCAGATATCGGGATTGAGGAGCCTTCCGAAGAGAGCGCCCACGCCATAGGCGCCGTCGGCATCGCGCGCCGCCTCGACGAGGATGAGCGCCACGGGGTAAAAGACGAAGAGGGCAATCGAGGCGACGACGGCGGCGATGGAGGAGACGAGGAAGACGTCGCCGCGCATATAGCCTTTGAGCGCGAGGCCGGCCGACAGCAGCAGGAGAAAAGCACAGCCTACGACAAAGGCGCCGGCGCCGAAACCGATCTGCGGCGCGGCCGGCCCGAAGAGATTTTCCAGCGCGGCGACATTCCAGCCCTTCAGACCGATGGCGAAACCCTGAACCAGCAGATAGGCGAGGCCCAGTCCGCCGCACCAGGTGATGATGGCGGCGCGCGGCCCGCGCCAGGCGTCGATGACCGCGATCAGCAGCAGGATCGGCAGCGGCCAGAGCTGGAAGCGGCTGTGCAGCGAAGCCTGCAGGAGGCCCGACGCATGGGCGGCCTCGGTCGGCGCGCCGAGCCAGGCGAAGGACCAGAAGCCGCTGGCGGCGCCATACCAGGGCAGCGCCACGAAGCCGAGAGCGGCGACGATGGCGACCTGCAGGATGAAACGCGATTGCCGGGAGAGCGCGGGCATGACGAAAGCGGGATGGCCGGCGGTCGGTCCCGCCGGCCATCCCCTTCAGCTATTTCGCGCCGATCTCCTTGTCCCAGCGGCTCAGCAGACGCTTGCGCTCGGCCGATGATCCGAATTTGGCGAAGTCGTAGTCGATGAGCTTGATGTCGGCCATCTTGGGCGCCTGCTCGGGGATCGGCGCCGCCTTGTTGGACGGGTTCTGATAGGAATTGGCCTGGGCGCCGAGCTTCTGCGCCTCGGGCGTCAGGGCCCAGTCATACCACTTCTTGGCATTCTCCATATTGGGAGCGCCCTTGATGATGCTCATCGAGCCGATCTCGAAGCCGGTTCCCTCGCAGGGCGACACATTCTTGATCGGCGCGTTCGATGTGATGCTGGGCGTCACGACATCGTGCTGGAAGGCGATGCCGATCAGGGTCTCGCCGCGCGCCGCGGCCTGCGCCGGGGCGGCGCCCGACTTGGTGTATTGGTTGATGTTCTCGGCGAGCGCCTTCAGATATTTGAAAGCCTCCTCCTCGCCCATGATCTGCACCAGGGTGGCGATGAAGGTATAAGCGGTGCCGGAGGAATTGGGATTGGCGACCTGCACCTCGCCCTTGAATTCCGGCTTGATCAGATCGGCCCAGCATTTCGGCGCCTCGAGCTTCTTCTGCTCGAGAAGCTCGGTGTTGTAGCCATAGCCCAGAGCGCCCAGATAGACGCCGACGGTGCGCTTCTTCGCCGTCTCATGCTGCTTGACCGCCCATTCGTGCAGCTCGGCGAGCCTGGGCGAGTCATACTCCTCGGTGAGGCCTTCCTCGGCCGCCTGGAGATGCGGGTCGCCGGTGCCGCCCCACCAGATGTCGCCCTTGGGATTCGCGGCCTCGGCCTTCACCTGCGCGAAGGTCTCGCCCGAGCTCTTGCGGGTCATCGCCACGGTGATGCCGGTCGCCTTCTGGAACTCGTTCACCATCAGCTGGCACCATTCCTCCTGGACCGAGCAATAGACGGTGAGATTGCCTTCGGCGCGGGCCCCGGTGGCGAAGGCCACGGCGGCGCATGCGGCAATGGACGCAACAAGACTTCTCGCTGAAAACTTCATACATTCCTCCCCAGTTGCCAGTTTGCTCCAGTTTGCGGAGCCGGCTGCCTTTGACGAATTATGACAGTTGTGTGACAGCTTGGACCAAGGAGAAAGTCTTGGCTAGTCATAATTTTAGGGGAATTTCGTGGAACCGGATGCGATCGAGATAAGGTATTGGGCGGCGCTCGGGGTGGCGCGCGAGGCGGGGCGGCTGGCGGCGGAGGCCTATCACCGGCGCGCCGAGCTCGATGTCGAGCGCAAGGGCACCCAGGACCTGGTGAGCGAAGCCGACCGGGCCTGCGAGGACAGGATCGTCGGGACGTTGCAGCAGCTGTTTCCCGAAGACGGCTTCATCGGCGAGGAGCGCGGCACGCGAAACCCGGACGCCAAAGCGGTGTGGATCATCGACCCGATCGACGGCACCGCCAACTTCCTGCGCGGCATTCCGCTCTGGTGCGTGTCGATCGGTCTTCTCGCCGGCGGCGATTTCGTGGTCGGCGTGATCTACAACCCGGTGACCGAAGAGCTCTATGCGGCGCGGCGCGGCAGGGGCGCCACGCTCAACGGCAGAAAGATCGAAGTCAGCCGGGCGAGGTCGCTGGAGGAATCGCGGCTCGGCGTCGGCTACAGCTATCGCCGTCCGCCGGCTAAGCATGCCGGTGCCGTCAAGGCGCTGCTCGAGGCGCATTGCGAATATAGCCGCCTCGGCTCAGGCGCGCTCGGCCTCGCTTTCACCGCCGACGGCCGGCTCGAAGGCTATTGGGAATCACATATCAACGCCTGGGACGTCGCCGCCGGCCTGTGCATCGTCAGGGAAGCCGGCGGACAGGTGAGCGACTTTCTGAGCGGGGATGCGCTCACCAGAGGCAATGAAGTCCTGGCGAGCGCGCCCTATCTCTTTGCATCCTTCAGCAGCCTGCTCAGGTTCGGAGCCTGATCACAGGGCGTTCACTGTCGTGACCGTGCGCACCGCCGCGCCCGGCGGCGATATCGCGGCGCCCAGCAGGCCCAGGAACTTCTGCAGCGACACGGTCGTTGCGTCGGCCACATAGATCACGTCGCGGTCGCGCATGGCGATCGACTGGGCGAAGAAATACTGGTTCGGGTCCTTGAGATTGAGCCGGTAGATCACCGGCACGATGCCGCCCGACGCCGTCACCGGCTCGCTGGCGAAGCGCTCCGCCACCGAGCGCTTCTCGAAGCGGAACAGGAACACGCCCGTGGCATCGGCGCGGATGTCGGAAAGACCGGACGCCTTGCTGACCGCTTCGATCAGGTTGAGATTGCTGGCGCCGAACTCCAGATTGCCCTTGCGCTCGACGGCGCCGAAGGCCGAATAGGTCCGCGGCTTGCGCTCGATGCTGATCTGATCGCCCGGCCGCATATAGATATTGTCGGCCGGCGTCTCGATGACGTGATCGAGATAGGAGGTGGCGATCTCGCCGCGCCGCGTGATGTTCACCACCGTTTCATAGGGCGGATAGGACGAGCCGCCGGAACCGGCGATGACATCGAGCAGCGAATCGCCGCGCAGGCTCAGCGGATAGAGGCCCGCCTTGCCGACGCCGCCCGTCACGGTGACGACGGAGGCCACCTTCTCCTTCCTCGCGACATGCACCTGCGGCTCGACCGCCTTGGCCTCGAGCGCCTTGGTGATGGCCGCGCTCAGGCTCTGCGGCGTGCGTCCGGCGGCCTTGATCGTGCCGGCATAGGGAATGCTGATGGTGCCGCGGCTGCTCACCTCGACATCGGGAATGGTGCCGCGATCGGCGGTGTTGGTGCTGGCGAAGACGCCGGTCTGGTCGGCTTCCCAGATGGTGACGGTCAGCACGTCGCCGGGACCGATCGTCTCGGCGCGCATCGGCTTGCCCTTGCCGAAACGGTCGCCGAAGCTCTCGCCGGAATTGCGCGACAGATAATCGGCGACGGGCCGGCTGACATTGATCAGCGAGAAGCCGGCGGTGTTCTTCTCGAGATAGGCCTTCTCGATCTGCTTGCTTTGCGGACCTTCGCTTGGAAGCGACGCACAGCCGGTCAACGCAACGGTGATCATGGCCGTCAGGACCACGGATTTTTTCGGACGCATTACCTTAGTTTTCCCCTCGATTGGTGAACGATGAATCCACAGCGCCGCCCGTCCCTCAGGGCGCCCATCGGTTCCCCAACCCGCTTATTTTGATAACATCACAACTATGCGAGGACTAACGACATTTTCGTGGCGCGCCTTACGTCACCCGGTCACATTCTCACCACATCGACCGTCACGCTCAATGCTTTCAATCACTTGTCGATGGCGACCAGGCAGATGCTGAAAATTCAGGCAGCACGAATTTCAATCAACACCGCGATGTTCGTTGCATGTCGGCCACAGTTTATTGCCGTTCTGCCGTTGCGAGAACTCCATTTTCTTTCCCGGCGTTAGCGGTTAACGTGCGATCATGACGAGTCTCAGAATAGAACCTCTCACCCGAGCTGCCTTCGCGTCCTTCGGCGACGTCGTCGAGATGGCGGAGGCGCATCACTACCCGATCAATCAGGGCTTCACCGAACGCTTCCACGATCTGGCGCGCATAGATACCGGTACGGAAGGCGGCGAGACGATCGTCAGCCTGTTCCGCGGCCAGCCGCGCGGCTTTCCCTTCGCCATCACTTTCGTCGAACGCCATCCGCTCGGCAGCCAGTCCTTCTATCCCCTCCAGAATCGCGCCTGGCTCATTGTCGTGGCGGAAGCCGGCGCGCCGCCGAGCGCCGGGACACTGCGCGCCTTCCGCGCCACCGGCCGGCAGGGCGTCAACTATGCCCGCAATACCTGGCACTTCCCGCTTCTCGTCCTCGACCCCGACAGCGACTTCCTGGTCATCGACCGCAAGGGCCCCGGCAACAATCTCCAGGAAGCGACGCTGCCGGAACCGGCGATGCTGGCGATTTAAGCAATTATACTTGGTCTGCCCTCAGCCTGAGGTGCGAGCGCAGCGAGCCTCGAAGGGTCGGGCGCCGCATATTCGCTCTATCCTGATGGATGCTTCGAGGGCCGCTTCGCGGCCACCTCAGCATAAGGAACCTTGAGAGGGAGTTCCTCACCACCGCGCCTTGCGGCCGCGCTTCTTGGGCTTGAGCGAGCGGCCGAGCTCATATTCGATCCTGGCGTAGAAATCGGCATCGCCGGCGGGACGGCCGGTGCGTGTCGCGGCGCGGATCGTCTGCAGGTGCCGGTCGTCCGCCGGGGCGTCGAAATCCTGTTCGCCCAAAAGCCACTTCCATTCCGACGGCAGGCGCACCAGGCCGGCGCGCACCGGATTGAAGCTCAGATAGGCGAGCGCCGCTCTGGCATGCGCGGCATCGAGCGGGCAGGAGAGGAAACGCCCGCGCCACAGGCCCTGCGCGCCCAGCCCCTTGTAGCGGGCATAGAGCCGGCGGGTCTCGCCCAGCATGCGGGCCAGCGCCTCGCTGGTCGACGGAATGGCGATCAGATGCACGTGATCCGGCATCAGGCAGGCCGAGACGAGCCGCGCGCCCCTTAGATTGCGCGCCAGCATGTCGCTGTATTCGGCATAATCGCCGTCATCGCCGAAAAGCTTGAGGCCGGGCCGCGCCCGCTGCACCACATGATGCGGCACATCCGGGATGACGATGCGGGCGAGCCTGGCCATTCAATATCCGGTCATGCGGGCGGAAAATGCTGGTGCCAATGGCGCGCGATGTCGATGCGGCGCGGCACCCATACCTTGTCATGCTTCTGAACGTAATCGAGGAAGCGTTCGAGCGCCAGGGCGCGGCCGGGCCTGCCGATCAGGCGGCAATGCAGGCCCACCGACATCATCTTGGGCGAGCCGCGGCGGCCCTCCTCATAGAGGCAGTCGAAGCTGTCCTTCAGATAGGCATAGAACTGATCGCCGCTGTTGAAGCCCTGCGGCGTCGCAAAGCGCATGTCGTTGGCGTCGAGCGTATAGGGAATGATCAGATGCTGGCCGCCCTGCGGCCTCTCCACCCAATAGGGCAGATCGTCGGCATAGGCATCGGAGGAATAGAGGAAGCCGCCCTCCTCCATCACCAGCTTCGTCGTATTGACCGAGCAGCGCCCGGTGTACCAGCCGAGCGGACGCTCGCCGGTCACTTCCGTGTGGATGCGGATCGCCTCGATCAGATGGGCGCGCTCCTCGGCCTCGGCATAGTCCTTGTATTCGATCCATTTGAGGCCGTGGCTGGCGATCTCCCATTGGGCCTCCTTCATCGCACTTGTCTGCTCGGGCGAGCGCTGGAGCGCGGTGGCGACGCCATAGATGGTGAGCGGGATCTTCCGGCCGGTGAACATGCGCCACAGCCGCCAGAAGCCGGCGCGCGCGCCATATTCATAGATCGATTCCATGTTCCAGTGGCGCTGGCCCGGCCAGGCCGCGGCGCCGACGATCTCGGACAGGAAGGCTTCCGAGGCGGCGTCGCCATGGAGAACGCAGTTCTCGCCGCCCTCTTCGTAATTGAGCACGAACTGCACGGCGACATTGGCGCCGCCCGGCCATTGGGGATCGGGAATGGCGCGGCCATAACCCTTCATGTCGCGGGGATAGATGTTGGTCATGTCACTCACTTCTTTCATGAATCCGGCGCCCGGCGACGTAAGTCGCGCGGATGGCGCGGTCGTCGCCCAGTATCGCCAGGGCGAACAGCTGGTCCTCGAGCGATTGCGACAGCTCCTGGCGGCTCGCCAGGACATCGGTCGCCTTGGGATCGATCACCACGATGTCCGCCCATTTGCCTTCATCGAGCGCGCCGACCTCATCGGCGAGGCGCAGCACCTCGGCATTGCCCCGGGTCGCCAGGTGGAAGAGCTCGCAGGCGGTGGGCCGATAGCCCGACAGCATCTGTACCTTATAGGCCGCACCCAGGGTGGCCAGCATCGAATAGCTGGTGCCGCCGCCGACATCGGTGCCCAGCGCCAGCCTGACCGGACGCCCGGCCTTGCCGAGATAGCCCATATTCATGAGGCCCGAGCCTAAGAACATGTTCGAGGTCGGGCAATGGGCGACGATCGAGCCCGTCTCCGACAGGCGCCGGCATTCGCGCTCGGAGAGATGGATGCCATGGGCGAAGAGGCTGCGGTCGCTCAGCAGCCCGAAGCGGTCATAGACGTCGGTGTAATCCTTGTCGTTCGGATAGAGCTCGGCGATGCGCGCCAGCTCGCCGACGCTTTCCGAAAGATGCGTCTGCATCAGCGCATCGGGCAGTGATTGCATCAGCTCGGCGGCGACCCGCAACTGCGCCTCCGACGAGGTGACGGCGAAACGCGGCGAGACGACGTACCGCAAACGGTCGCGGCGATGCCATTTCTGATAAAGCGCCTCGCTGTCGCGCGCCCCCGCCTCGGGCGTGTCGCGCACGGCCTCGGGCACGTCGCGGTCCATCATGGTCTTGCCGGTCAGCACCGCCATGCGCCGCGCTTGGGCCGCGGCGAACAAGGCGTCGGCGCAGGATTTATGCACCGACGAGAAGACCATGGCCGAGGTCGTGCCGTTGGTGACGAGGCGGTCGAGGAATTTCTCGGCCGCCGCCGCCGCATAGGCCGCGTCGCTGTAACGCGACTCCTCCGGAAAGGTGAAGCGGTTGAGCCAGTCGAGCAGATCCTTTCCCGGCGCCGCCAGCATGCGGTATTGCGGAAAATGGATATGGGCGTCGATGAAGCCCGGAAGGACCAGGCAGTCGCCATAGTCGTCGGCCGGCGCCGTGCGGAAGGCTTCCGGCAGCGCCCGGCGGGCGCCGCGCCACAGGATGCGGCCGTCATCGCCGATCACGACGGCCCCCTGCGGCTCATGCAGATATTCCGCGGCGGTCGCGCCGAAGGTCAGCACGGCGCCGGCGACGATGCGGGTCATGGCGATATCCTGTCTTCGAGGCGGAAGCGGAAGATGCGCGCGATCTGGCTCAGCGCGGTCGCGAACTCCGCTTCCCGGCTGTTGGCGAGGCGCTCCTCGAACGCGCTCAGGATCTGGCCCTTGGTCGCGCCCTTCACGGCGAAGATGAAGGGAAAGCCGAAGCGCGCCTTATAGGCGTCGTTGAGCGCCGTGAAGCGGGCGAATTCCTCCGCCGTCAGCCGGTCGAGCCCGGCGCCCGCCTGCTCGGCCGTCGAATCCTGGGTGAGCCTCGCCTTCGTGGCGAGATCGGGATGGGCGCGGATGAGCGCCAGCTGCGCCTCCCGGGACGCGGCGTGCATCGCGCCCGCGAAAGCGGCGACGACATCCTCCCGCGCTGCGAAAGGCCGCTTCTCCCAGGCGCCTTCCGCCACCCAGGGCGAATGCTCGGCCACATCGCCGAAGGCCGCGAGAAAGGCATAGAGCGGCATGAGGTTGATATCGTCGAGCGTGGTCATAACGCGCCGATCCAGGCGCCCAGCCTGGCGCGCTCCTCATCCGTCATGCCGGTCTCGTTGCCGAGCGGCATGGATTTGTTGCGCACCGCCTGGGCCTCGATCTGGCCGGCATAGCGGCGCAGCTCGTCGAGCGTCTCGAGCGCCACGCCCTTCGGCGCCTCCTTGAAGCCGGCATGGGTCGGCTTCGCCGCATGACACATGGTACAGTGTTTGGTCGTGATGGCCTGGACCTCCTGGTCGGAGACGACGAGGCCTTCGCCGATCCGCGCCTTCGGCTCGGTCAGCCACAAAGCGGCGGCGAGCGCGCCGAAGATGAGCGGCAAGGTCCAGGCGATCTCCGTCATGTCGTCGCCGACCTCGTGGCGCACCAGGAAATGGCGCAAGGACGCGCCGCCGATCACGATCAGCCCGACCAGGATCCAGGCCTCGGGATGATTGGTGATCATCGGATAGTGGTTGCTGATCATCATCAGCAGAACGGGGAGCGTCAGATAGGTATTGTGCAGCGAGCGCTGCTTGCCGGTGACGCCGAATTTCGGGTCGGGCGCCTCGCCGCGCAGCAGCGCCGCGGTGATCTTCTTCTGGTTGGGAATGATGACCGCGAAGACATTGGCCGCCATCATCGTGCCGATGAAGGCGCCGACATGGATGAGGGCGCCGCGGCCCGAGAAGACATGGGTGAAGGCGTAAGCGGCGATGAGGATCAGCGCGAAGACGGCGAGCGCCAGGAGACCCGGACGATGGACGAGCGGCGACCGGCAGAGCCCGTCATAGATGAACCAGCCGGCGGCGAGGCCAAGGAGCGAGATGCCGATCGCCTGCCAGGGCGTCAGCGCCATCACCGAAGGATCGATCAGGAAGGTCGTCGCGTTGAAATAGAACTGGACGATGAGCAGCAGGAAGCCCGTCACCCAGGTGAGATAGGCCTCCCATTTGAACCAGATGAGGTCGGGCGGCATGTCGGCGGGCGCCACCTGATATTTCTGCACGTGATAGAAGCCGCCGCCATGTACTTCCCAGGCCTCGCCATGGACGCCGGCGGGCAGGCCGGCGCGGCGCTTCAGCGAAAAATCGAGGGCGACGAAATAGAAGGAGGTGCCGATCCACGCAATGCCGGCGATCATATGCGCCCAGCGCAGCAGGAGATTGAGCCAGTCGGCGATGAAGGGATCGAGCATGAAAGAGCCTCAGCCGGGCAAGGCGGAGACTTTCCGCCTTCCTTCTCCCGCCTGCGGGAGAAGGTGCCCGAAGGGCGGATGAGGGTGCTCTCTCATCCGCGCCTAGTCAGTTTGATTGAGTTCGAACGCAGCCGCTTACTGCGGCAGCTTGTCGTCGACGCCCTTGACGAACCAGTTCATGCCGAGGATGTCGCCATCGGCGAGCGGCTTGCCGGCCTCGCCGACGGTCGAGCCGTCCTGCTTGGTGATCGGACCGGTGAAGGGGTGGAGCTTGCCGCTCTTGATCGCCTCCTCGGTCTCGGTCGCCATCTTCACGACATCGTCCGGCAGGTTGGTGAGGGGCGCCATATGCACCGTGCCCTCGGCCATGCCGTCCCACACCGATTCGGATTTCCAGCTGCCGTCGAGCACCGCCTTGACGCGGCGGACATAATAAGGCGCCCAGTTGTCGACGATCGCGGTGTACTGCGCCTTGGGGGCGAATTTGATCATGTCCGAGGCCTGACCGAAGCCGTGCTTGCCCTGCTCCTCGGCGACCTGCAGCGGCGCCGTCGAGTCGGTGTGCTGGACGATGATGTCGGCGCCCTGGCTGAACAGCACCTTGGCGGCGTCGGCCTCCTTGCCCGGATCATACCAGGAATTGATCCAGACGATCTTCACCTTGAAATCGGGATTGACCGACTGGGCGCCCAGCATGAAGGCGTTGATGCCGGAGACGACCTCGGGGATCGGCACCGACACGATATAGCCCGCGATGCCCGACTTCGACATCTTGGCGGCGATCTGGCCGATCACATAGCGGCCTTCATGGAACTTGGCGTTGTAGGTCGCGACATTCGGCGCGGTCTTGAAGCCGGTCGCATGCTCGAACTTCACATCGGGAAATTTCTTCGCCACTTTCAGCGTCGGCTCCATGAAGCCGAAGGAAGTGGTGAAGACGATGGCGCAGCCGTCGCGCGCCAGGCGCTCGATGGCGCGCTCGGAATCGGCCTCGGCCACATTCTCGACGAAGACCGTCTGGACCTTGTCGCCGAGCTCCTTCTCGACCGCCAGGCGGCCCTGATTGTGCTGATAGGTCCAGCCGAAATCGCCGATGGCGCCGACATAGAGCCAGCAGGCCTTGATCTTCTCCTGGGCCGAGGCGGACGCCGCCGACATGCCCAGAACGAGCGCGAATGCGGCCGCGCATGTCATCAGTTTCTTCATGTGGTTCTCCTTACTCCCTGTATCATTTGCGGTTCATCGATCAGGCACGAATGGCTGCCCGAGACAGGCCGGCGCATTGCTGCGCGTCAGCCGCCGGCTCGCCGAAATCAGGACGAGGGCCAATATGGTGGCAATATAGGGCAGGCTCAGCAAGAGCTGCGAGGGAATGCCGAGCGCGAAGGTCTGCACCGTGTAGGAGAGAATGGAGATGGCGCCGAAAAGATAGGCGCCGACCACCACGCGCCAGGGCAGCCAGGACGAGAAGACCACCAGCGCCAGCGCGATCCAGCCGCGCCCCGCCGTCATGTTCTCCACCCATTGCGGCGTATAGGCGAGCGAGAGATAGCCGCCGGCGAGACCGGCGCAGGCGCCGCCGAACAATACGCAGGCATAGCGCACCAGGACGACGCGATAGCCCAGCGCATGCGCCGAAGCGTGGCTGTCGCCGACGGCGCGGATGACGAGGCCGATCTTGGTGCGGAAGAGCACATAGGAAACGGCGGCCACCAGGATGAAGGAAAGCGGGATCAGGATGTCGACGCCGAGCAGCTTGGGCAACCGCACGCCGGGCTCGCCGACGAAGGACTCGCCCAGAAGCCCGGACAGGCCGAGGCCGAGCAGCGTCAGCGACAGGCCGGTCGCCACCTGGTTGGTCACCAGCGTCAGGGTCAGAAAGCCGAAGAGCAGCGCCATGGCCATGCCGGCGAGGATCGCCGCGAGAATGCCGAGATAGGGATTGCCGGACAGGAGGCCGGCGCCGAAGCCCGCGACGGCGCCCATCACCATCATGCCCTCGACGCCGAGATTGAGCACGCCCGAGCGCTCGGCCACCAGTTCGCCGAGCGCCGCCAGCAGCAGAGGTGTCGCGGCGGTGATGATGGTGAGGAGGACGGCGGCGGTTGCATCCATGCCCGTCACTCCGCCGGCTGCGCCGCGGGCGAAGCTTGCGTCTTCAGCCAGCGGAAGCGGTAGAGGATGAGCGTGTCGCAGGCGAGGATGTAGAACAGCAATATGCCCTGGAACACCTTGGCGACGCGGTCGGAGAGGCCGAGCGTCACCTGCGCCGCCTCGCCGCCCAGATAGCTGAGCGCCAGCAAAAGGCCGGCGACGATGGCGCCGATCGGATTGAGCCGGCCGAGGAAGGCGACGATGATGGCGGTGAAGCCATAGCCGGGCGAGATCTGCGGCTGCAGCTGCGCCACCACGCTCGCCACCTCGGTGATGCCGGCGAGACCGGCGAGGCCGCCCGACAGGAGGAAGCAGAATAATATGGTGCGCGGGCGCGAGAAGCCGGCGAAGCGCCCGGCCCTGGGCGCATTGCCGCTGACGCGGATCTCGAAGCCCTTCAGCATGCGCCCCATGACAAAGGCCAGGATGAGAGCGGCGGCGATCGCGAACAGCGCGCCCAGGTGAATGGAGCCCTTCAGCATCGGCAGAAGCTGCCAGCCGTCGAAGCTGATCGTCTTCGGAAAGTTGAATCCCTGCGGGTCGCGCCACGGACCGCGGACCAGCCAGTCGAGCAGCAACTGCGCCACATAGACCAGCATCAGCGAGGTCAGGATCTCATTGGCGTTGAAGCGCGTCTTGAGCCAGGCCGGGATCGCCGCCCAGGCCATGCCGCCGGCGATGCCGAGGAGCAGCATGGCGATCAGCGTCAGCGGCGACTGCCAGGCGGGGAACAGCACCGGGATCATGCCGCCCAATATAGCGCCCGTGGTGAACTGGCCCTCGGCGCCGATATTCCACACATTGGCGGTGTAGCAGACGGCGAGGCCGACGCCGATCAGCACCAGCGGCGTCGCCTTCACGATCAGCTGCTCGATCGACCACATCTGCGTGAGAGGCTCGACGAAATAGACATAGAGCCCGTGCAAAGGCTCGATGCCGCGTATGGCGAACAGCGCGGCACCGGTGATCAGCGTCAGCACGATGGCGATGACCGGCGACAGCAGCGCCATGCGGGTGGAGCGCTCGGCGCGCTTCTCAAGCACGAGCGGCATGGCGTTCCTCCCTCACCTCATGCTCTCCCGCCATCAGGAGGCCGATCTTCTCGGCCGTGAGCTCGGAGGCGGGATAGGCCTCCGAGAGCTGGCCGCGCGAGATCACCGCGATGCGGTCGGCGATCTCGAAGATTTCGTCGAGATCCTGGCTGATCACGAGGACCGCGGCGCCGGCGCGCGCCAGATCGACCAGCGCCTGGCGGATGGTGGCGGCCGCGCCCGCATCGACGCCCCAGGTCGGCTGGTTGACGACCAGCACCGCCGGATTGCGGTCGAGCTCGCGGCCGACGACGAATTTCTGCAGGTTTCCGCCCGACAGGGCCCGCGCCTCCGGATCGGGCTTGCCTTTGCGCACATCGAAGGACTTGATGACGCGCTCGCTCATTTCAAGCGCCGCGTCGCGGCCGATGGTGCCCGATTTCGTCAGGCTCCGGTCGGAGGCATAGCGGGTGAGGATCACATTCTCGGACAGGCGGAAGGCCGGCACCGCGCCATGGCCGAGGCGCTCCTCCGGCACGAAGGCGGCGCCCATCTTGCGGCGCTCGGTGATGCCGCGCCGCCCGCAGGGCTTGCCGTCGATGAGCAGCGCCTCGTCGCGCGCCAGGAGCTTCTCGCCCGAGATCGCATCGAAGAGCTCGGACTGGCCGTTGCCGGCGACGCCGGCGATCGCCACCACCTCGCCGCCCGCGACGGCGAGCGAGATATTGCTCAAGGACACGCCGAAGGGCCCGTCCTGCTTCAGCGCGAGCTTGTCGAGGACGAGGCGCGGCTTGCCCGATTGCGGCTTCGCCTTGGCGCGCACGACATGGATGTCGCCGCCCACCATCAGGCGGGCGAGCGACGCCGCCGTCTCCTGGCGCGGATCGACGCAGGCGACGACCTTGCCCTGGCGCAGGATGGTGGCCGACTGGCACAGGCGCTTCACCTCTTCGAGGCGGTGCGAGATGTAGAGGATGGAGCAGCCTTCGCTCGCCAGCCTCTCGAGAACCAGGAAGAGCTGGTCGGCCTCCTGCGGGGTGAGCACCGCGGTCGGCTCGTCCATGATCAGGAGCTTCGGCTCCTGCAGCAGGCAGCGGATGATCTCGATGCGCTGGCGCTCACCGACGGAGAGATCGCCGACAATGGCGGAAGGCTCGAGCGGCAGGCCATATTCGCTCGAGATCGCGGCGATCCGCTTCGACAGCGCCGCGATGTCGAAGGCGCCCGGCAGAGCGAGCGCGATATTCTCGGCGACGCTCAGCGCCTCGAACAGCGAGAAATGCTGGAACACCATGCCGATGCCGAGCTTGCGGGCGGCGGCGGGGGACGCGATGGTGACCGGCTCGCCATGCCAGCGCAACTCGCCCGCGGTCGGCTGCAGGGCGCCATAGATGATCTTGACCAGCGTCGACTTGCCGGCGCCGTTCTCGCCGAGCAGCGCATGGATCTCGCCCGGGCGCACGAACAGCGAGACATCGTCATTGGCGCGCAACGACCCGAAGGTCTTCACAATGTGAAGCGCCTCAAGAAGATGGTTCTTGCCGCTGTCGTCCGTCACCCGCCCTGGCCCTTTTTGGCGGCTATTCTAGAGGGTGTTCGGGCCGGAAAGCCAGGAATTCGCCCGGTTCTCAACATCTCATCCCGTTCGAGCAGCTCGGCCACGGTGGCGGCGGCGATGACCGCCGGCTCCTTGGAGGTGATGCCGGCGACGCCGATCGGGCATTTGAAGGCGGCGAGACGGTCGTCCGGCATCCCGACCTGACGCAAGCGGCTGAGGAATCGGGCCCTTTTGCTGGCGCTGCCGATCAGCCCGACATAGGGAAAGCGCGCATCGCGAAGCGCCTTGTCGACGATCGCCAGGTCGAGCGCATGGCTGTGGGTCATGACCAAAAGGAAAGTGCCCGCCGGCGCCGCGTCGAGCTCCGCCAGGGGATCGCGGGCCTCGACCGGGATGACATTGGCCGGCATGGCGGCCGGGAACGAATCGGGACGCGGGTCGATCCAGCGTATGGCGAAGGGGAGCGGCGCCAGCGCCAGGACCAAGGCGCGCCCGACGTGACCCGCGCCGTAAAGATAAAGCGGGCGCAGTGTTTCGCCGAACTGTTCGACGAACCCTCTCTCCAACTTTCCCCTTCTCCCGCTTGCGGGAGAAGGTGGCCGAAGGCCGGATGAGGGTGTTCTCTCAGCTTCTACAGAAAACGCAGGCGTGGGGAGTGCCGACGCCTCGCCATCTTGTTCTCTTGAAGAACTGCCGCGAGCTGAACCAACACCCTCATCCGCCCTATCGGGCACCTTCTCCCGCAAGCGGGAGAAGGGGAATGAAGGGGAGCTCTGAGGCTCTATGCGGCGCTCGACATGATCGCCGGCGAGCCGACCGACGGTCCTGAACGATCCCGCGGCCTCGGCCGCCGCCAGCTCCCTGATCCCGGCGAGGGCCGATCTGTCGAAAACCTCGGTCAGCAGTTCCACCCGGCCGCCGCAGCATTGGCCGAGCTCGGGGCCCAGCGCGTGGCGGCTGACCGACAGCGCGCGGCCGGCGGCCTTCATCATTCTCTGCGCCTCGGCCAGCGCGCGCCATTCGAGCGCGCCGCCGCCGATCGTGCCATGGAAGCCGCGCGGCGTCAGCACCAGGCGGGCGCCCTCCTCGCGCGGCGCCGAGCCCTCGACATGATAGACCGACACCATGGCGCAGGGCTCACCGGCTTCGAGCGCTTTCGCTATGTGAGCCCAGACCTTCATGCGGACATTGCCTTCACCGCTTTCAAAATCGCTTCCGGCGTCGCCGGCGCCTCCAAAGGCGGCGCCGTTCCGGGCTTCAGCGCGGCGACCGCATCGGTGATCGCCGAGAAGACCGACAGCGCCAGCATCAGAGGCGGCTCGCCCACCGCCTTCGAGCGGTAGATCGTGTTGGCCGGATTGCCGGGCGAGGCGAAGAGTTTTACGCGGAAATCCGCCGGCACGTCGGAGGCGCAGGGGATCTTATAGGTCGAAGGCGCATGGGTGCGCAAACGCCCCTCCTTGTCGAAGACCAGTTCCTCGGTGGTGAGCCAGCCCATGCCCTGGACGAAGCCGCCTTCGATCTGGCCGAGATCGATCGCCGGATTGAGCGAGCGTCCGACATCGTGGAGGATGTCGACGCGGTCGACCCGCATCTCGCCGGTCAGCGTGTCGATGGTCACTTCCGAGCACGATGCGCCATAGGCGAAATAGAAGAACGGCTTGCCCTTCACCTTGTCGCGGTTCCAGGTGATGCTGGGCGTCGCATAGAAGCCGGTGGCGGAGAGCTGGATGCGCGCCTGATGCGCGAGCTTGGCCAGCTCGCCGAGGCTCAGGCTCTGATTGGCGATGACCACCCGGCCCTTCTCGAAGCGGATCTGATCCGGATCGACCCGCCATTCGCGCGCCGCGAAATCGACGAGCCGCTTCCTGATCTGGGCCGCCGCCGCCCGCGCCGCCATGCCGTTGAGATCGGATCCCGACGACGCCGCGGTCGGCGAGGTGTTGGGCACCTTGCCCGTCGTCGTGGCGGTGATCTTCACGCGGTCGGGCGTGATGCCGAATTCCTCGGCCACCACCTGCGCCACCTTGATATAGAGCCCCTGCCCCATCTCGGTGCCGCCATGGTTCAGATGCACCGAGCCGTCGGTATAGAGATGCACCAGGGCACCCGCCTGGTTGAGATGGATGAGGGTGAAGGAGATGCCGAATTTGACCGGCGTCAGCGCCAGGCCCTTCTTGAGGATGCGGTTCCGCGCATTGAAATCCTTGATCGCTGCACGGCGCGCTTGATAGTCGCTCGACTTCTCGAGCTCGGCCACCACCTCGGCGATGATATTGTCGGTCACCTTCATGCCGTAAGGGGTGCGGTCGCGCTTCGGCCCGTAGAAATTGCGCTTTCTCACATCGAGCGGGTCGAGCTTCAGGCGATGCGCGATCGCATCCATCATCCGCTCCGACAGCATCATGCCCTGCGGGCCGCCGAAGCCGCGAAACGCGGTGTTCGACACCGTGTTGGTGCGCAGCCGCCTCGATTTGATGCTGACCGCCGGATAATAATAGGCGTTGTCGGCGTGGAACATCGCCCGGTCATTGACGCCCAGCGACAGGTCGGCCGAATAGCCGCAGCGCGACAGGAGGCTGGCATCGACCGCCGTCAGCCGCCCGGTCCGGTCGAAAGCCGCGCCATAATCGATGCGCATGTCATGGCGCTTGCCGGTCATGATCATGTCGTCGTCGCGGTCGAGACGGCATTTGACCGGCCGGCCCGTCACATGCGCGCCGAGCGCCGCCAGCGCCGCCCATTGCGCCGCCTGGCTTTCCTTGCCGCCGAAGCCGCCGCCCATGCGCCGGCACTCGCAGGTGACGAAGGCGTCGGCGACGCCCAGCATCTTGGCGACGCAATGCTGCACCTCGCTCGGATGCTGGGTCGAGGAATGGACGGTCATGCCGCCCGCTTCCTCCGGCATGGCGAAGGCCACCTGGCCCTCGAGATAAAAATGCTCCTGGCCGCCGACATGGAAACTGTCGGAGAGCGAGAGCTTGGCGGCCGCGATCTTCTTCTCCGGCTCGCCGCGGCGGAACTCATAGGGCGGCAGCACGTCCTCCGTGCCCTGCGCCAGCGCATCCTCGACCGTGATGGCGGCGCGGTCCTTGGCGATCTCGATCTTCGCGCGCTTGATCGCCCGGCGCGCCGCGTCGCGCGTTTCGGCCACCACCGCGAAGACGACCTGGCCGTGGAACAGCACTTCGCCATCGGCGAGGATCGGGTCATCGCCCATGGCCGGGCTGCAGTCATTGACGCCCGGAATATCGGCGGCGGTCAGCACCGCGACGACACCCGGCGCGCCGCGCACCTCGTCGAGATCGCAGCGCGTGATGCGGCCCTTGGCGCCGTCGGCCGCATAACCCGGCGCCACATGCAGCGTGCCCTCGGGCTCGCGCATGTCGTCGATATAGATGGCACTGCCCTGCACATGCAGCGCGGCGCTGTCATGGGCGAGCGCCAGGCCGACCGTCTCGGTCGTGAACCGTTTGACCTCAGCCGGCATCGATGAGCTCCCTGACACCGGTCACCCGCGTATTGCGCGTCGTCTCTCCGGATATTTCGGTCAGCGCCTTGATGAGCAGCGCGCGCGCCGTCTGGCCTCGATAGTCGGCGCTGGCGCGGTGATCGCCGATCGGCTGGAAGTCATCGGCCAGGCAATCGGCCGCCTTCTCCCAACTCGCCGGGTCGTCGAGCGACAGGTTCCGCGCGGCGGCCTCGGTTTTCGCCGCCCGTTTCGGCGTCGCCGCCATGCCGCCGTAGGCGATGCGGGCCGAGGCGATCCGGCGGCCGGCCAGCGTGACTTTGAAGGCGCCCAGCACCGAGGAGATATCCTGGTCGAAACGCTTGGTGATCTTGTAGCAGCGGAAGGCTTCGTCGCGTTTCAGCTTCGGCACGCCGACGGCGGCGACGATCTCGCCCGGCGCCCGGTCCTGCTTGCCGTAAGCGATGAAGAAGTTTTCCAGGGCGATCCGGCGTGTCGCGGCGCCCTTGCGCAATTCGAGCTCGGCGCCGAGCGCGATCAGGGCCGGCGGCGTGTCGCCGATCGGCGAGCCATTGGCGATATTGCCGCCGACGGTGCCGGAGGCGCGCACCTGCTTGGAGCCGATGCGGCGCAGAAGCTCGGCGAGATCGGGATCGATCGCGCCCAGCGCGCGCTCGGCCTCGGCATAGGTCACGGCGGCGCCGAGCGTCACCGTATCGGCGGTCTCCTCGACCCGGCGCAGCGAGCGCAGGCGGCCGAGATGAATGATCTTGCCGATATCGCGCAACTGCTTGGTGATCCACAGGCCGACATCGGTGGCGCCCGACAGCAGCACCGCGTCGGGATGCTTTTCGGTCAGTCGCGCCAGCGTTTCGTCGCTTGCGGGGGCGGCGAAGAAGCTCTTGTCGTCGCCGATGAAGAGATCGCTGCCGTCATCCAGGCCGGCGAGCGCGCGTTCCGTTTCGGCGCGCGCATGCGACCAGGCATCGTCCGGCCGGCCGGTGCAGGTGGCGAGCGCGGCCTCGACGATCGGGCGATAACCGGTGCAGCGGCAGAGATTGCCGGCCAGCTGATCGACGACGGTCTGGCGGTCGGCCGTCGCGCCCGATTGATAGAGCGCGAACAGGCTCATCACGAAGCCCGGCGTGCAGAAGCCGCATTGCGAGCCGTGGCTGTCGACCATCGCCTGCTGGATCGGATGCAGGCGGCCGCCTCGCGACAGGTCGTCGACGGTCACCACTTCCTTGCCGTCGACCTGGCCCAGCAGCAGGATGCAGGCATTGACCGGCTCATAGACGAGACAGCCGTCTTTCAGCGAGCCGAGGCTCACCGTGCAGGCGCCGCAATCGCCCTCGCCGCAGCCTTCCTTGGTGCCGCGCGAGGCCTCTTCGAGGCGCAGATAATCGAGAAGCGTGCGCATAGGCGCCATGGTGGTGAGCTCGACGACCTCACCGCGGCGAAGAAATCTGATCCTGTTCCGCCCCGTCATGCTTTTCTTTTATCCATTATGTCCCCGAATAAAGTAGCACCCGCGCCGTGTACGAAAAAGGATAATAAACATTACAGGCTGTGCGCTATTTTCGTACCTTCCCGCCGCTGGCGAAGTGGCGCACCGCGATATCGAGGAAGGCGCCGGCCGCGAGCCCGGCGGCGCTTCCCGGCCGGTGCACGATGGTCAGCCGGTCGGGCGGAATACGGCGGTTGGCCAAGGGCACGAAAATGAGCGTGCCGTCGGCGATCTCCGGCTCGATGCCGATCGGCGTCTGGAAGGCGATGCAGCGGCCGCGCCTGGCCAGTTCCGCCATCAGCCGCAGTGAGTTGCATTCGATGGCATTGGGTGGCGGCTTCTTCGCCGCGCCCAGCAGCTTGTCGAGAATGGCCCTGAGGCTCAGGCCCTTGGCGGGCCACGCCACCGGATAATCGAGGCATTGGGCGAAGAGCAGCTTGCGCTCGCGCGCCAGCGGATGGTCGCGCCGCATCACTGCGCCGAGCGGCATGTCGCGGGTGAGCCGCACCTCCAGCCCCTCGAGCGTCGCCGGGTTGAAGGTGAAGCCGATATCGGCGTCATGGCCGCGCACCAGGTCGGTCACCGCGTCCGAGCCCGCCACCGTCACGGCGATCTCGATGCCCGGATGGTCGGCCGAGAAGCGCGCCAGGAGATCGGGCAAGGCCGAGACCGAGATGCTCTCGACGGTGGCGATGCGGATGCGGCCGCGCTTCAAGCCGCGCAACGCATCGAGATGGTCGAGCGTCGTCTCATGGCCCTGCATGGCCGCCTTGAGGCCGGCGAGCAGGATCTCGCCCGCCGCCGACAGCTTCAGGCTGCGGCCGCGCCGTTCGAACAAGGCAAAATTGAACTGCCGCTCAAGGAGGATGATCTGCCGGCTTACCGCCGAGGCCGCGACATTCAGCGCCAGCGACGCGCCGCGCACCGATCCGGCCTCCGCCACCGCGACGAAATAGCGGTAGCCGGTGGTGAGGAGCGAATCGGGGCGCATCAGCGCGCGTCCCGGCGAAGCGGCATCGCTTCGCCGAAAAGGATTCGCGCCAAATGAATGAGCGGGAGCAAATCCTCATCACCAAAGTCTTCAACTTTGGCGGGATTTGCTCCTGCCTCAACTGCCGCGATAGGTCGAATAGCCATAGGGCGAGAGCAGCAGGGGCACGTGATAATGCTCGGCCTTGCTGGCGATGCCGAAGCGCAAGGGAATCACGTCGAGGAAAGGCGGCTCGCTCAGCGGCGCGCCGGTCTCCCTCAGATAGGCGCCGGCATGGAAGCGCAGCTCATACTGGCCGACCTTCAGCTCCTCGCCGTCGAGCAGCGGCGCATCGACCCGGCCGTCCTGGTTGGTCACTACGGTCTTGAGCAGGGACGGCCCCTCGCTTAGCGACCACAATTCGATCTTCATGCCCCTGGCCGGCCGGCCGAGCGCCGTATCCAAAATATGCGTCGTCAAACGCCCCATGCGTGTCTCCACATTAGCCCCTCCCTTCTCCCGCGCGCGGGACGAGGTGCCCGAAGGGCGGATGAGGGTGTCGGTCAATCTTGCGGCAGCTTATCCGAAAGCGCCAGAAGAACCAGAGCGTCGCACTGCCGGCAACATCCTCGCGAGCGGCGCCCCCTCATCCGGCTTTGGCCACCTTCTCCCGCGCGCAAGCGGGAGAAGGGAAAACCTTTCGCCTTGCGACCTCCATCGGCCTTGACGCGGCCGGCAAATGGCTTGAAGTACAAACCCCCGCCCCGCGAGTGATCCATCTCATGACCTCTTCCCACGTCACCATCATCGGCGCCGGCATCATCGGCATGTCCACCGCCGCCTTCCTGCAGCGCGCCGGCCACAAGGTGACCGTGATCGACCGCGTCGGACCGGGCGACGGCTGTTCCTTCGGCAATGCCGGCGGCATCGCCTTCTGCGAAGTCACGCCCACCATCCATCCGCGCATCCTGCTCAAGATCCCGGGCTGGCTGCTCGATCCTCTCGGCCCCCTCACCATCCGCTGGTCGTACCTGCCCCGGGCGCTGCCCTGGTTCCTGGCGGCTGGGCGCAACGCGCTGCCAGACCGGGTGAAGAAGATCACCGCGGCGCGCGCCGCGCTCGGCCTGCGCGTCGTCAGCGATCTGGAGACGCTGCTCAAGGCGGCGAAGGCGGGCGATCTCCTGGTCAAGAAGGATTCGCTGCGCCTCTACGACACCGAGGCGCAATATCAGGCGGAAGAGGAAGAGCGGCGCGTCAAGCGCGACCATGGCTACGACATGAAGCGGCTCACCGCCGGCGAAATCACCGAGATCGAGCCCGATCTGGCGGGCGACTTCGCCTGCGGCGCCTTTCATGGCGGCTGGTATTATGTGCGCAACCCGAAGTCCGTGGTCACCGCCATCGCCGAGGAATTCGCCCGCAATGGCGGCGAGATCCTGCTCGACGAGGTGATCGAGGTGACGCAGGCATCCGGACGCGCCGCCAGGATCAAGCTCAAGGCGGCCGGCGAGCGGGCGCTCGACCGGCTGGTGATCTGCGCCGGCGCCTATTCGAAGAGTTTCGCCACGCAGTTCGGCGACAAGGTGCTGCTCGAGGCCGAGCGCGGCTATCACCTGGTGATGCCCGATCCCGGCGTCACGCTCGGGCGCTCCTTCACCTATGCGGCGGTCGCCGGGGCGTTCACGCCGATGGATGTCGGCCTCCGGCTCGCCGGCACCGACGAATTCGCCGGCCTCGACGCCCCGCCCAACTGGAAGCGCGCCGATATTCTGTGGCATCCCGCCAAGCGCTGCCTGCCGAAACTCCGGCCGATCGACGAAAGCGTGTCGCGCTGGATGGGCCGCCGGCCGGGCACGCCCGACGGCCTGCCGGTGATCGGCCCGTCGAAGAAGCTCGCCAATGTCTGGTACGGCTTCGGCCACAGCCATATGGGCCTCACCTGGGGCCCGACCACCGGCCGCCTGCTGAGCGAGATGCTGAGCGGCACGCCCGGCAATACCGACCTGTCGGCCTTCCGCGTCGACCGGTTTTGAGCTCACATCTCGCCGAAAAACCTCCCCTTCTCCCGTTGCGAAGCATTGGGAGAAGGTGGCCGAAGGCCGGATGAGGGCTCTTTTCTCAAGCTATCAACGTGATCGGAAGAGAGACGCGTCGCTTCGAATAATCACCCGTCTACGACAGCGCCTCCAGCCCGATCACTTCACCGTGACCGCCGGGCAGCTCGGCCTCCTCGCCGACCTCGAGCCCGAGCAGCGCGCGGGCGATCGGCACGGTATAGGCGATGAGTCCCTTTTCGAGATCGGCTTCGTCCTCGCCGACGATCGAGAAGACCTGCCGGCGTCCGTCATCGCGCTTCACCGTGACCTTGGTTCCGAAGGCGACCTTCACCGGCGCCTTGGGCGGCTCGACCAGCTGCGCGGTGGAGCGGCGCTGCGTCCAGTAGCGCAGATCGCGCGAGGCGCGGGCGATGGCGGCGCGGTCGGTCTCATGCTGGGCGTGGGCGAGCAGCTTGCGCGCCGTCTCGATCTCCTCATCGATCAGGCTCAAGCCGCGCGGGGTGACGAAATTGGGATTGGGACTGACCGGGTGTTCCGGCAGTTCCTCAGGGGTATCCTGTCCGTCTTGCTCTTTGACGAAAGCCCGGCTCATATGGGTATCTCTTCTCCACTCCCCCGGATCACTATAACACATGAATAATGTAAGCCCGCAGACCGTTTATTTGAAGGACTACCAGCCGGTTCCCTATCTGGCGGACGGGATTTTCCTGCATTTTCTCCTGGAACCGGAGGCGACCGAGGTCACGTCGCGGATCGACTTCCGGCCCAATGCGGCAGTGCAGCAGAAGGGGGCGCCGCTGGTTCTCGACGGCGAAAAGCTGGAGCTCAGATCCGTGCGCCTCGACGGCGAGCTGCTCGACCCGTCGCGCTACGAGGTGACCGCGACGCAGCTCATCATCGCGCAGGTGCCGCAACGGCCCTTCACGCTGGAGATCGTCACGCTCTGCAACCCGAAGGCCAATAGCGAGCTTTCCGGGCTTTACGTTTCCAGCAACGTCTTCTGCACCCAGTGCGAGGCGGAAGGCTTCCGGCGCATCACCTATTTCTACGATCGTCCCGATGTGATGACGCGCTACAGAGTGCGCATCGAGGCGCCCTTGGCCGCCTGCCCGGTGCTGCTCTCCAACGGCAATCCGGCGGCCAGCGGCCGGATCGCCGGCAGCGACCTGCATTTCGCCGAATGGGACGATCCCCATCCCAAGCCGGCATACCTCTTCGCGCTGGTCGCCGGCGACCTCGCTCTGGCGCGCGACGTCTATGTCACCCGCTCCGGCCGCAAGGTGGAACTCCGCATCTATGTCGAGAAGGGCAAGGAGGACCGCTGCGGCTTCGCCATGGAGGCGCTCAAGACCTCGATGCGCTGGGACGAGGAGCGCTTCGGCCTCGAATATGACCTCGACATCTTCATGATCGTCGCCGTCTCCGACTTCAATATGGGCGCCATGGAGAACAAGGGCCTCAACATCTTCAACGACAAATACATATTGGCGCTGCCCGAGACCGCGACCGATGTCGACTACATCAACATCGAGAGCATCATCGCGCATGAATATTTCCACAACTGGACCGGTAACCGCATCACCTGCCGCGACTGGTTCCAGCTCTGCCTGAAGGAAGGCCTCACCGTCTTCCGCGACCAGGAATTCACCGCCGACATCCGCTCGCGCGCGGTGAAGCGCATCGCCGATGTGAAGCGGCTGCGCGCCGACCAGTTTCCCGAGGATGGCGGCCCGCTCGCCCATCCGGTCAGGCCTGCCGCCTATATCGAGATCAACAACTTCTACACCGCGACCGTCTATGAAAAAGGCGCCGAGCTCTGCCGCATGATGCAGACGCTGATCGGCCGTGACGCCTTCCGCAAGGCGATGGATCTCTATTTCGAGCGCCATGACGGCGAGGCGGCGACCGTCGAGGATTTCGTGCGCTGCATGGCGGACGCGTCGGGACGGAATTTCGATCAGTTCTTCACCTGGTACGAGCAGGCCGGCACGCCGGAGGTCAGCGTCGCCGAGACCTATGATGCGGCGGCCAAGACCTATGAGCTGACCCTCGAGCAGAAAACGCCCGCCACGCCCGGCCAGGCCGACAAGAAGCCGGTGCCGATCCCGCTCGGCATCGGGCTCGTCGGGCCCGACGGCCGCGACATGCCGCTCGATCTCGACGGCGTCGGCGTGCTCAACGAACCACTGATCGAGCTCAACGAGGCGAAAAAGACCTTCCGCTTCCGCAATGTGGCGAAGAAGCCGGTGCTGTCGCTCAATCGCGGCTTCTCGGCGCCGGTCCGCCTCGACAGCGCCGCCCGGATTCCCGAGCAGCTGTTCCTGATGAAGAATGACGGCGACACCTTCAACCGCTGGGAAGCTTCGCAGCGCGCGGCCCATGCGGTGATCCGCGCCCGCCTGGCCGGCGGGACGGCGTCGGCCGACACGACGTCTTTCATCGAGGCGCTGCGTACCGTCCTCACCGACAGCCGGCTCGATGACGCCTTCAAGGCCCTGATGCTGGGGCTTCCGGGCGAGCAGGAGATCGCCACGTTGATCGGCCGCGATGTCGATCCGGGCGCGATCCATGAAGCGCGCGACGCCCTGCGCGCCGCGATCGGCCAAGGGCTCAAGGATGTGTTGCTCGATCTGTGGCGCAAGACCGAAAGCCTCGGGCCCTACCGGCCCGACCCGGACGAGACCGGCCGGCGCGCTCTGCGTTATGCGGTGCTGCAGGCGCTGGCCGGCGGCAATGCCGCGCTCGGCATCAAGCGCGCGACCGAACAACTGGCGCAGGCCGCCAACATGACGGATGAGATCGGCGCCCTCTCCACGCTGGTCATGCTCGAAGGACCGGAGCGCGATCAGGCCATCGCCGCCTTCCATGACCGCCACAAGGGCGATCATCTGCTGGTCGACAAATGGTTCGCGCTGCAAGCCTCCGCGCCGCTCGCCAGCACGCCCGCAAAGGTGCGCGAGCTGATGCGGCATCCCGATTTCACACTCGCCAATCCTAACCGGGTCAGAAGCCTGGTCGGCGTCCTGTCGATGGCCAATCCCTTCGCCTTCCATGCCGAAGACGGCGAAGGCTACGCCATCCTCGCCGACACGATCCTGGCGCTCGATCCGAAGAACCCGCAAGTCTCGGCGCGCATGGCCACCGCCTTCCGCAGCTGGGGCATGCTCGAGGAAAACCGCCGGGCGCTGGTCAAGGCGCAGCTCGAACGGATACTTGGGACAACAGGAATATCGCGTGATCTCTTCGAGATCGTGTCGAAGTCGCTCGGGCGGTGAGGCACGCGCGACACGCCTTGCAGCAAGACTGTCGCATATCGGATTTCGTGAAAGCCGCAGAACTCCGCCACGTTTCCCCTTCTCCCGTTGCGAAGCAATGGGAGAAGGTGGCCGAAGGCCGGATGAGGGCTCTTTTCCAGAGATATCTAGAGCGCTTCCCGCCAAAGTTGCTCGACTTTGGCGATAAGGAAGCGCTCCAGATTATATGTTTACGAGCCCTTTTTCCCGTTTTGATCGAATCGGAACGATTCGATCAAAACGGGAAGGGCTCTAGGCGATCGGAAGAGCGCACCCACACCTTATCGGGTACGCTCTCCCATCCCGCCTATTTCGGTGACAGTGCACTTAATTTGAAATCCTATTTCCTATTTCGGTGACAGTGCACTTAATTTGAAAGCGATTAAACGCACTGTCACCAAAATTTTGGCACCAAAATTTACCAAGTTCCAAGAGCATAGCGATTAAATGCACTGTCACCGAAATTGCAATTAAATGCACTGTCACCGAAATTTGGTCGCCAAAGTTCTGGCTCCGCAATTGACTTCAATTGCCGAGCCGGGCGTGGCGATTGGAACGAAACCTGATTTCAATTGCAGGACGCGCCTCCAGATCCCTATTCTCGGCGTTGAACACGGATGAGCCCTCTCTTCGGTCGCTATATCGGCATCGACTATTCCGGCGCGGAGACGGCGACATCCGGCTTGCCGGGCTTGCGCATCTATCGCGCTGACAAAGACGCGGCGCCCATCGAGATTTCGCCGCCCGCCCGCAAATACTGGACCCGCCGGAGCATCGCCGAATGGCTGGTTGAGCAGCTCGGCGGGGGAGCGCCCGCCCTGGTCGGCATCGCCCATGGCTTTTCCTTCCCGCTGCGCTATTTCGAAACGCATGGACTTCCACTCGACTGGCCAGGCTTTCTCGACGACTTTCAACGCCACTGGCCCACGGACGAGGATGACGTCTATGTCGACTTCATCCGGGATGGCGTTCTTGGCGATGGCGCCGCCCGCACCGGCAATGTCCGATGGCTGCGCCTGACCGAAGACAGCGCGCGAGGAGCGAAATCGGTATTTCAGTTCAGCGCGCCGGGCTCAATGGCGAAATCCACTCATGCCGGCCTTCCCTGGCTGCGCTTCATCCGCCGGCGATTGGGCTCCGGCGCGCATTTCTGGCCGTTCGACGGATGGGATATACCGGCTGGCTCGTCGGCCATCGCCGAAGTGCGCCCGGCCATGTGGTCGCGCTGCTTTGCCAGCGACGGTCGCAGCCGCGATCAGCATAATGCCTTCAGCATCGCCGCATGGCTGGCGCGCGCCGACGATGACGGCCAGCTCGCAGCGTTTCTCAGACCCGATCTTTCGCCGGCCGAGCGCCTGCGGGCGCAGCTGGAGGGCTGGATACTGGGCGTTTCCGGATCGATTCACATTTACAACGGCAGAGGTACTTCATAGGATATCTCGGGCTGATGGCGCGCGACTGCCACAACCGCCGGGCCGACGCCCGGAAGAACAGCACCGTCGCGGCCCTGCAATTATGGTTATGCTGCATCCATGGCCCGCCTCGCCCGTCTCGTCGTTCCCGGCCTGCCGCATCACGTCACCCAGCGCGGCAATGGCCGCCAACGCACCTTCTTCGCCGATGCCGATTATGCGCTCTACCGCGACCTTCTTGCCGAGAGTCTGAAAGCGGCCGGCGTCGAATGCTGGGCCTGGGTCTTGATGCCCAACCATGTCCACCTGATTCTGGCCCCTTCCGATGAAGACGGCTTGCGTCGCGCCCTGGCGCCGGTCCACCGGCGCTATGCCGGCCTCATCCATGCAAGGCGCAACCGAAGCGGGCATTTCTGGCAAGGCCGCTTCGGCTGCGCCGTGATGGACGAAAGCCATCTCGCCGCCGCGCTCGTTTATGTGATGCACAATCCGGTGCGGGCGCGGCTCGTTCATCAGGCACAGGATTGGAAGTGGTCCAGCGCCCGCGTCTATCTGCGGAGCGCCGCGGACGGGCTCACGCGAACGCAACCCGTGCTGGATCGGTTTCCCGACATCGGCGAGATGCTGAGGCGCGAAGCGGACGCCGACGCCCTGCACAGGCTCAGGGCGGCCGAGACGATCGGGCGGCCGGTGGGTGAGCCAGGCTTCCTCCGACGAATCGAGCGCAAGACCGGCCGAGATCTCGCGCCCGGCAAGCGCGGGCCCAAGCCGAAACGGCACGATGACGACTGAAACGCAATCACTCAAGCGATGCGCGGCAATTGAGTGCACTGTCCCGAAATGCCAGAGTTGGTTACCTGTTTGGTGTCAGCCCTATTTCGGTGACAGTGCATTCAACAGAGACCACTACACAACACGGAGCGCATGGCAATTGAGTGCACTGTCACTGAAATTACCGGGAGAGTCAGGCCCTCTGAATGCCCCCACAAGATGGATCGTACGGCGTTTGGGATTCCGGCATGAGCGCAGCCCATAGCCGTTGCGGATCCGCGAAATTTGAGCTTTATTCCCTCAGAGCTCAGAGGGGACGGATCAATGGCACGACGCGGACGGTGGCCTGTGTGGCTGCTCTTGGGACTGGTTGGCGCATGCGCGCAGCAGCCACCACATCTCATCAAACCCACATCGACGGATGACATGCTTTATGCGGCTCGAAGCTGCCAAGATCTCGGCAAGAAGCTGGGAAAAGCCTATATGGAGCTCGCCGAGCGGTCGCAGGTCCAACTCTCAGAAGACGCCACATCGGAGAATGCAGCTCATATTGCCGCGCTAAAGGGCAAGCAGAACGTCATTCTCGCAACGATGGCGCAGAAGAATTGCCCGGCAGAAGCCTAGCCCGAATGCGTTGAAACAGTTGCTGTCAGAGAAAATTACTTCGCCATTGTTTTGCGGGGCGGAGTGGTATTGAGTGCACTGTCACCGAAATAGTGCGTCACCGAAATAGGCCGACAGCCGCAATGGCTGCTGCCAAATCTTCCATCAAGGGTGTCCAGTGGTTGTCATGGTCGTGTTCAGAGGCGCTATTTGCACTGTCACCAAAGCGCCTCTCATCGCACGGGCTCCCACGTCCATCCTTCCGCCAACATCGCCTTCTCAATCTCCTCAGTGACGGTGCCATCCGGGCCGGAGCAGTACCAATCCATGTAATCTCCCGAACCACGAATCTCTGCAATGAACCCGCCTGCTCCGCGGAAGCAGAACCCGGGAGCGACGCCATCCTCGTTTTTCCAATCAACATTGGCGAGCGCCGACCACATATCGCGCGCCATCTGCTCATCGGCCTTGATTCTCTCACCCAATGCCCGATGAACAGCCGCCTCGAAGGCTGCCTGAAGCAAATCTGACTGTCCCGTTGTCATGGCCATCCTTTCGGACCGAAGCTGCCCGGCGATATCTCACATATTGATCCGGCGGCAAGACTGATGACCTCGAATATGGACCAAACCGCTCCCGCCCAAGCCCACCAACGATCCTTACTGACCCGAAACGGTTGACATCCCGCTCCGGATCGGCATGCCCCGATCACGCCCAAATGACTCCCGGTCCGCCGCCGGAGCGCTCGAAAACCGCCCTAAAAACGCGCCTTCCCTCCGTTTCATAGATCGGCCGGTTTCCGGCTGGACAAATCATTCCACTTACGAATCAATAGGCCATGATTCGTGAGGTGTTGGTTGTTTAGGGGGTGCTGGGATTCCCGGTGAATGAGCGCCACGCAGGGGGCGATAGATTGAGCAGCAGAGCACAATTGGGCGGACTTTTCTTCAAGGAGCGGGTGCTCCGCCTGCCTTTGCCCGGCTGGGCCCGGATTACCATAGGTGAGCGCTCGCTCCGCATCCTCATCACCGTCCTCGTCTCGCTCTTCCTCATCACCCTGGCGCTCGCCTTGTTCCTGCAGCTGGCGCAGAGCCGGATGACCCATCTCGCCGAGCAGAACCGCCAGACCCTCCTTTATGCCACCGCCGCCGCCCAGCACATCAAGCAGGCGGCGCGCACCCAGCTCCAGTCCGGCTACACGCCCAAACCCTTCACCCAGGAAGACCTCGACGCCGCCCTGCTGCCGGAAGCGCAGCGCGAAGGCCGCATCTTCGCCTATGTGAATGCCGGCGGCGTGATCACCGTCAGCTCCAAATCGGACGGCACCATCGCCGGCCAGACCATCGGCGACGTGCTGTCCAATCGTTTCATCACCGAAATCAACATCAACGACACCGAAATGGCGCGCATCCAGCTCGCCACCGGCGAGGAAGCCTATGTCGGCATGAGCGATCTGGCGCCCCTGCCCGGCAGCCTCCTGGTCATCCAGAAGCGCGCCGACGTCATGCGCGCCTGGAAGGACAGCGTGATGCAGGTGAGCGTGCTGTTCGCCGTCACCTTCCTCGTCCTCATGATGCTGGGCGGCGCCTTCCACTGGCAGGCGGCCAAGGCCTCGGAAGCCGACCGCACGCTCACCGTCGCGACAGAGCGGCTCGACAAGGCGCTCGACCGCGGCCATTGCGGCCTGTGGGACTGGGACATCTCGCGCGGCCGGATCTTCTGGTCGAAATCCATGTATGACATCCTCGGTCTCGAGGAGACCGGCGAGTTCCTCAATTTCGGCGACGTCGCCGACCGCATCCACCCCGAGGACGCGCAGCTCGAGGAAGTGGTCGAGGCCCTGCTCACCGGCCAGAAATCGGTCTTCGACCACGAATTCCGCATGCGCCATGTCGACGGCAACTGGGTGTGGCTCAGGGCCCGCGCCGAGCTCTCGCACGCGCCCGAGGAAGACTCGCCGCATCTCGTCGGCATCGTCATCGACATCACCGCCCAGAAGCTCGCCGACCGGCTCAACCAGGAAGCCGAGCTGCGCCTCAAGGACGCGATCGAAAACATCTCGGAGGCCTTCGTGCTGTGGGACGCCGAGAACCACCTCGTGCTCTGCAACACCAAATACCAGCAGTTCCATTCGCTGCCCGCCAGCGTCTGCCAGCCGGGCACGCCCTATGAGCTGGTCGCCAAGACCGCCAAGGAGCCGGCGGTGCGCCAGCGCATGCCGATCCACAGCCGCGACACGAGTGAAGGCAACACCTTCGAGGTCCAGCTCGGCGACGGGCGCTGGCTGCAGATCAATGAGCGGCGCACCAAGGACGGCGGCTTCGTCTCGGTCGGCACCGACATCACCCCGCTCAAGCAGCAGGAGGAGCGCCTGCTCCTCTCCGAACGCGAATTGATGATGACGGTGCGCGACCTGCAGAAGGAGCGCCTCCTCGCCGAGCAGCAGTCGCAGCGCCTCGCCGACCTCGCCGACAAATATTCGCGCGAGAAGACCAGGGCCGAGGCGGCCAGCCGGTCGAAGTCGGAATTCCTCGCTAATATGAGCCACGAGCTGAGGACGCCGCTCAACGCCATCATCGGCTTCAGCCAGGTGATGGAGAACCAGATGTTCGGCCCGGTGGGCGCGGGCAAATACATCGAATATGCCCGCGACATCCACAAGAGCGGCCAGTTCCTGCTCGACGTGATCAGCGACATCCTCGACATGTCGAAGATCGAGGCCGGCCGCCTCAAGCTCGAGCTGCAGAAGGCCGATCTCTCCGAGATCGTGCAGGAGACCCTGCGCCTCGTCGAGGCGCGCGCACAGGAAAGCAAGGTCGAGCTCCTGTGCAAGGCGCCGAAGAAGCTGAAAGTCGATATCGACACCCGCGCCGTCAAGCAGATCCTCATCAACCTCACCTCGAATGCGGTGAAGTTCACCCCGGAAGGCGGGCGCGTGACGCTCTCCGCCCGGCTCGAGGGCGAGAATGCGGTGATCTCGATCGCCGATACCGGCATCGGCATCCCGCCCAAGGACATCGAAAAGCTCGGCCGCCCCTTCGAGCAGGTCGAGAACCAGTTCACCAAGACCAAAGGCGGCTCCGGCCTCGGCCTCGCCATCTCGAAGTCGCTGGTCGAGCTGCATGGCGGCTCGCTCACCATCGACAGCGAGATCGGCAAGGGCACCATCGTCACCGTCCGCCTGCCCGCCGCTGCCGCGAAGCCGGCGCATTCGGCGGCGGCGTGATCGCTTCTCAATTTCCCTCATGCTGAGGTGGCCGCGAAGCGGCCCTCGAAGCATCCCTCAGGATAAAGCGAGAGTGACTTTGACAGTCGATGCACTTGCTGAACGCCTAGAGGCCATACTCCGGCAAGCGCCGCTCCGCCTGCAGGCCCTCGAAATCGTGCGCTCGCTGGACTTGCCGGACTGGGCCATCGGCGCCGGCTTCATCCGCGCGGCGGTCTGGGACGAGCTATCGGGCTTCACCACTGCCTCCGCCGTCGACGACATCGATGTGCTCTATTTCGACGCCCGCGACTGCGGCACCGGGCGCGAAGCGGAGATCGAGAGCCGCCTGCGGGAGATCGAGCCCACCTTGCCCTGGAGCGTCCGCAACCAGGCGCGCATGCATATCCGCAATGGCGATGAGCCCTACATCTCGACCGCCGATGCGTTGCGCTTCTGGCTGGAGACGCCGACCTGCGTCGCCGTCAGGATCGATGCGGACGGCCAATTCGAAATCATGGCGCCTTACGGGCTCGACGATCTGTTCGCGATGGCGATCCGGCCGACACCGCGCGGCCGCGTCCGCAACGGTGAATACGCCGCGCGCATTGCAAAGAAAAAATGGCACGAGCGCTGGCCGAATGTCACGATCGAGCTGCCTTAGCACTCCAATATCTTCATCGTGGCCGCCCCTCTCCCCTCTTCGTCATGGCCGGACCCACCTCCACTCGTCATGGCCGCCCTTGAGGCGGCCATCCAGTTCATCCGCGCAACAGCTGCGCAGCGGTGAGGCTGGATGGCCGGGTCGGGAGGAGAGAGGCCGCGTCGTCCGGATGTTGGAACGGCACATCAGAGTCCTCCCATCAACTCCACCCGCATGCCGCTCCGGATCCGCCGCCGCAGGACATCCTTGCGGTCGGGATCGATCACCAGCCGCCCCTCCTCATGCAGGCACCGCAGCGTCGCGCGGGACAGGCCCAGCTCGCCGGCGAGAAGCCGGTCGAGCCTGAGGCTCGTCGGCAAGGTGACATCGAGCTCGATGACGATCCGATCGGACATCGCCGCTTCGCCGAGATCCCGCTTGCCGATATCGACCTCGCCGAACTCGTCGATGCGCTGGGCATGCCGGCGCAGGCCGTCGATATCGAATTCCTGCATCCGCACCCAGCCGGGCGTGCTGAAATGCGCCGCCTCCAGCACCGCCGGGTCGATCTCCTTCAGCGTCCGGCGCTCGAAGAGCGGCCGGTTCCAGCTCCGGGCGCAATCGATGCATTTGTAGATCAGCCAGGCGTCGAGCCGCTTGCCATTAGCGTTGAGCCTGACCTTGCCGCTCGACTGAAAGGGCTTGAGGGCTCCGCAGCCGCCGCAGGCGATCCAGGGCCTGGGCGCGATGCGCGGCGTGATGGTCCATCGGACCACGGTAGAATTGCACATGTCGTCTTGGACTTCCGAACAGGAAGTTCACCAGGACGGCAGCGAGAGAAGCCCTTCACGGGCGCGGTGTGGCGGTTGCTACGGAAAGATGAGAGCTCGAGACAACGGGGCAGACAGGACCCCGGCGCATTCTGACAAAGCCAGACCGGTCCCAAGCCGCCACCCGTGAACGAAAAACAGCCCCGGACGGCTTAGCCGTCCAGGCCGAGGGGTGAAACCAGATGAGACCGGTCCTTACGACGGCAAAACGAAACCTCAATGCGCCACTGCTCTCAAGGGGCGGCGCTGTAGCAGAAAACCAGGAGAAACGGAAGCCCGGTCTCCAGTCGGATGACTGTCTGCCTTGAATCCTCCATTTTCGCGCGTGATTCCTTCGTGCAACGAGATCAAAGGGGCGTTATGGCGAGACGGCGGTCGATCTGGCGATATACGGGGTTGTTCCTGACCGTGCTGACCGTTTCGACAGTCTGGCTCTTTGCCTTGGCCGCGGCACTCATGCTCGCTCCTCCCGAGAATCCTCCGCCGCCAAACACCATTTCGGCGTACATGCGCGCGCACGCGTCAGGGATAAAGGCGCTCACCGATATTGTCCCGGAAAAGGATTGGGAAACGGCCTGCGTCATCGAAAAGGGCGTCGATCCGATCATGATCGCGCGGAAACGCATCGGCAAGGACATCACGCAGACCATTGGGCCGCTCATCGATGAGGGATTGCTGGACTATCTGTGGAAGATCGTCCTCGTCAAAGACGGCGTCGCGGCAGTTCACTACTTCGACGAGCGCGACGTGGCCTTCACGAATTTCAACGCTTGCATGCCCTTCCGTGATGCGAGGCTGAACTTCCACCAGAATGCCGATCTGTTCATCGCCACCTTGTATCCCCAAAGCGCTTCCTCAAAATGACGGCGGCATCTCCACCCCTCCCCCCGCTCAGCGGCGCCCGCTTCTTGCGCATCATGTTATGGTTCAACGCGCCGTTGTTCCTGCTGATCGTGCCGTTCAACTTCTGGCGCGCCTATGTACATGGCGAGGGTGGCGTCTGCAGCGATATCGTCTGCACTTTGACGAAGCGCTACGGCGATATGTCTCCGGTGGTGTTGTCCTTCGCCGAGGGTGCCCTGAAGCGCGGCGCCAGCGTGAATGTATCACTCGTCCGCGAGCTTCTGCTCTTCAACGTGACCTTCGGCCTCGCCACAGCGCTTGTCACCATACTCGCATTCGCGCTGGCCTTTCCGAAGCTCGACCTGATCGGACCGATCCGATATCCGGCAGCGATCCTCGTGATTCCGCCGGCGATCGCGATCCTTGCTTTCATGCTTTATACAATCGGCTGGGACACCTACTGGCCGAGGCCGAATTCATACAGGGGAAACATGGGCCGCCTGATCTTCACCTACTGGGCCGGCGCCTTCGTTTATAACGGCCGCTGCCTCGCCCTCTCCGTGTTCGGCATGCTCTTCGTCTTCAATCTCTTCAATGTCATCGCGTATCTGCACCGCCGCCTCACCGGACGCGGAGACGATCGTATTTAGTTTCGGTTCACCTCTTCCCTCTTTGGGCGGCGGCGTTCTATTGCAGGTTAAAAACACCTCACAGCTCCCGCAGGCCCGCAGCAGCACAATGCCGTGCATGATCTTTCCGCCTGGACGAAGATTCCCTGGCGGTTGCGTCGAAAGCCAGGCTAACCCGTTGATAAACCTGGACCGGCGAAGAAGATTTCGCGAAATTACCCTGTAAATCCCTGTATTTCCCTGCAAACCGCCTGTGTCCGCCATCGTCCGATGGGTGCCGGGCTCAGTCGCCGCTGTCCGGCTGGCCGTTCTTTTCCTGCCACTTCTTGCGGCGCTGCTGCATGCGCTCGAGGCGGTCGCGCACGGCTTTGGCGAGAAGCCCGCGCTCCTCAGGGGACAGCTTCTCGACGATCTGCCGGGTCACCAGCGTGCCGCTGTCGACCAGCTCGGTGCTGAGCTTGGTGAAATCGTCGATCGCCGCATTGGCGGCGGCCTCGTCGTAAGGGTTGCGCTCGAGCGCATCGGCGAAACGCTGGGCGACCGCGGTCATCTCCCGGCGCGACTGGCGGAAGGCCTCGCGCCGGCTCTTGAGCAGATCGAGGAATTCGCGGCGGCGGTCCTCCGGCAGGTCGCTGAGGAAGCGGCGCGGCAGGAGCTGGGTGAAGCTCGCCCCGCTCCAGCGCTCCATCCGCTCGGGCGAGAAATAGCGCATGCCGACGGCGCCGGCGATCAGGAGATTGACCGCCAGCGAGGCGACGAGCAGGAACATCGTCCAATGCGGCCAGTTGGCGAAGCGACCCTTGGGCGGCGTGGCGTCCGGCGCCGTCATCAGCCACCCCCTTCCAGAAGATCGGTGGCGTCGTCGATGCCGGTGAGCAGGATCGGGTCGTCGATCTCGACCACATCGCTGTCGGTGCGCAGAATGCCGAAATTGGTATTGGTGTTGCCGCCCAGGAAGATGCCGAAGGCGAAGGAGGCGGCGAGCGCCGCGGCGGTGCCCCAGGACCAGATCGAGGGCCGGGACCTGGCGGCCCGGGCGCGCTCGAAGGGCACGACATTGACCTTCTGCTTTTCCTGGGCGATCCGGGCCAGGAGCTGGGCCTTGCCGGACGCCGAGGGCGCCGGGGGGACGGCCCTGGCCAGGACCCGGTCGATCTCCGCGGCCTCGGCCAGGAGCCCGGGCTCCTTGTCCAGCAGGGGCTGGAGCCTGACACGCTCGGATGCGGGCCAGCGGGCCGGGTCCGCCCCATAGGCGGCCAGAACTTCAGCCAGTCTCGTCCTCATCGCATCCATCAGAGCCTCCTCATTGGCTCATCTCGCCGATATCGGCAAGCAGGTCCCGCCACCGGTCCTTAAGATCGGCCTTCAACGACCGCCGGCCGCGGGCCAGCAGGCTCTCGATGGCCTCGACGCTGATCTCCATGGCGGCGGCGGCCTCGATATTGCTCATATTCTCGTAATAGACGAGCGAGAGGGCCAATCGCTGTCGCTCCGGCAGGCGCGCCAGAGCGGATTCTATGTCGCGGGACGACCGGTCGCCCAGGACCTGGTCCAGGGCGTCGGGGCCCGGGGCCTCGATTTCGGGCTGGTCGTCGATATTCGAGCCCTGCTTGCGGCGCGCCCGGTCGATGGCGAGATTGGTCGCCACCCGGATCAGCCAGCCGCGCAGGGCACGCCCCTGGCGCACCTGGCCCGGATTGTTCCACAACTTCAGGAAGGCGTCCTGGACGATATCGGCACTGTCCGCGTGGCCCGACGTCACCCGCCAGACCACGCGGTGCACTAGGTCGTAATGCCTCTCGACAAGGCCGGCGAAGGCCTTCTCGTCGCCCGCGACGGCGGCCGCAAGGAGCACGCTGTCCGGGTCGTCGCCGGGCAGGTCATTCTCGGTATTGCGTGCCGACACGTCTTCGGGTCGCTTCCTTTAGCAAGGCCCGCAACTGCGCTGCGGCGCCGGCCCATGGGTCAATTGCTCCTGGCGTCGCGCTGCCTCGACCGCCTCTGGGAGTTCTCGCGAATCTCCGCCAGCGTCAGGCTGCCATCCTTGTCGCCATCGGCGCCATTGAACAGAGCATCGATATAGGCGTCAACCTCGTCGCGTGTCACGCTTCCATCCTTGTTCTGGTCGAGCCGGCCGAGCATCCGCTCCTTGCGCCTTTCGAGGCCGCGCTTCAGCCAGCCGTCGATCTCGGCGGTGGTGACGGTGCCGTTCTGGTCGTCGTCGAGACGCAGGAAACGCTTGAGCGCCTTGGGCTTCAGCTCGTTTACGGTGACCTTGCCGTCGCTGTCGGCATCGAGGCGCTGGAAGGCGCGCTCGCCCCGCGGCAAGGTCGGCTCGGTCGCCAGAGCCATGCCTGCGGCTCCCATCAGGATGAGCGCGGCCATCGCCGCAACAGACGTTGCGTTCGTCGTCATTTCAGATCTCCACTATTGTGCCTGGGAATCAGCTCCCGAAACAAAGACGGAACGCCCGTCGGATTTCCGTCGCGGGACTCCCACAGAATTTCACAAGGGTCCGACGAGACGGGAAAACAGTTCCGCCACCTGGGCTTGCGTCTCGGCGATGAGCGCCTCGGCGGAGGCGATGTCGGGCATGGCCGAGGCCGAGGCGACGAGACGGTTGAGGCCCGCCGGCGCCTCCTTGGGGTCATAGGGACCGCTGACGCAGAGGCGCAACACCTGAGTCAGGCGCTGATAGACGAGGCACGCGGCCTTGAGCCGGCTGCCCTGGGTCTCGCCGAGGCGGCCCGTCTGCACCAGCCGCTCGAGCGCCCGCAAGGTGGTGACGGCGAGGACGCGCGGCTCCGCATGGGCATGCGCGATCTGCAGATACTGGGCGATGAACTCGATATCGACGAGGCCGCCTTGCGCCCGCTTGATGTCCCACAGGCCATAGGGCGGGTTCTCCTTGAGCATCAGCCGGCGCATATCCACCACATCGGCGAGGATCTTCGCCCCGTCGCGGGGCTTCGAGAGGGCCTCGGCGATCACCTGCCTGAGCTCCTCGGCAAGGCCCGGATCGCCCGCCACGACGCGCGCCCGGGTCAGGGCCAGGCTTTCCCAGGTCCAGGCCTGGTGGCGGTGATAATCGGTGAAGCTCGCGAGGCTCGTCGCCACCGGCCCCTTGTTGCCGGAGGGCCGAAGCCGCATGTCCACTTCATAGAGCACGCCCTCGGCGGTCGGCGCCGTGACGGCCGAGATGAAGCGCTGAGTGAGACGGGCAAAATACTGTCCGGCGGCGAGCGGACGCGCGCCGTCCGAGGCCTCGGCATCCGGGTCGTGGTCGAAGATGAGGATGAGATCGAGATCGGAGCCCGCCGTCATCTCGCGCCCGCCGAGCTTGCCCATGGCGATGATGGCGCTGCGCCCGCCGGGAACCCGGCCGTGACGCTCGGCCATGTCGGCGGTCACCGCTTCATGCAGGCGGCCCAGCACGACATCGGCCAGATCGGAAAAGGCGCCGCCCGCTTCCGCCGCGCTCACGGTTTCCGAGAGGATGCGCACGCCGATGCGGAAGGCCTGCTCCTTGGCGACGACGCGCACCCGGTCGATCGCCTCGTCGATCGGGGTTCCGGCCGGGGTCGCCGCCGCGACGAGGCTCGCGATCTCGGGCGCCCGGGGCAGCGCGCCGAAGAAGCCCGGATCGAGCACCGCGTCGAGCACCTTGGGCCGATGGCTCAATTCCTGGGCGAGACGCGGCGCCGTGCCCAGGATGGTGCCGATGAGATCGAGCAGGCCCGGATTGGACTTGAGCAGCGAGAAGAGCTGCACGCCCGCCGGCAGGCCGGCGAGGAAGCGGTCGAAGGCGATGAAGGCCTGGTCGGCGTCGCCGCTCTTGGCGAGCGAGGTCAAGAGCGCCGGCATGATCTCGGTCAGGAGCTCGCGGGCCCTGGCGCTGCGGGTCGCCGAATAGCGGCCGAAATGCCAGCTCCGGATCATCGCGGCGATCTCGCTCGCGCGCCTGAAGCCCATGCGGGTCAAGGTCTCGAGCGTCTCGGGGTCATCCTCGCCGCCGGTGAAGACCAGGCTGCCGGCCTCGGTGCCGAGATCCTCGGCATCCTTGAACAGCGCCGCATAATGGCTCTGCACCAGCTCGAAAGTGGCGCGCAGCCTGGCCTCGAAGGCGGCCGCGTCGGCGAAGCCCGAGAACCGCGCCAGGCGCGCGAAGGCTTCCTCACCCTCGGGCAGCGAATGGGTCTGCTCGTCGGCCACCATCTGGATACGGTGCTCGATGGTGCGCAGGAACCGGTAGGCCTGGCTCAGCTCGGCGGCCGCTTCGGCTGAGATCCATTTCGCCTCGGCGAGTCCGGCCAGCATGTCGACGGTGCGGCGGCCGCGCAGCTTGGGATTGCGCCCGCCGGCGATGAGCTGCTGCGTCTGCACGAAGAACTCGATCTCGCGGATGCCGCCGCGGCCGAGCTTGATGTTGTGGCCGAGCACCGCGATCGTGCCATGGCCCTTCACCGCATGGATCTGGCGCTTGAGAGACTGGACGTCGGCGATCGCCGCGAAGTCGAGATATTTGCGCCAGATATAGGGAACGAGCCGCGTGAGGAATTCGGCGCCGAGCGCCCGATCGCCGGCGACGGGGCGCGCCTTGATCATCGCGGCGCGCTCCCAGTTCTGGCCCATATTCTCGTAATAGATCGCCGCCGCCTCGATCGAGATGGCGATCTGAGTCGCGCGCGGATCAGGCCGCAATCGCAGATCGACGCGGAAGGCATAGCCGTCCTCGGTCACGTCCTGCAGCAGCACCACCAGCCTCTTGGTGAGGCGCACGAAGAAGGTCGAAGGGTCGACGCCGTCGGCGAGCCGCGCGGTTTGCGGGTCGTAGAGGACGATGAGATCGATATCGCTCGAATAATTGAGCTCATGGGCGCCGAACTTGCCCATGCCGAGAATGGTGTAGCCGGACTCCTCGGCCTTGGCCGACAAGAGCTTGCCGGCGCGGCGGCCGTCGGCGAGCAGCCATTCGACCGCGGCATCGAGCTCGGCCTCGGCGAAGCGGGTCAAGGCGTCCGTCACCTGGTCGAGCGGCCAGGCGCCGCTCAGATCGGCGAGCGCGATGGTGAGCGCGGCGCGCGCCCGCGTCCGGCGCAGCAGCCGGCGCATCTCCGCCTCGTCCCCGGCCTCGGCGCCGAGGCCGTCGATGAGCTCCGCCAGAAGGCGATCGGGCTCGGTCGCCAGCGCCCGCGCGGCGAAGCCCGGATCGCGCAGGATGAGATCGCGCAGAAAGGGCGAGCCGCCGAAGACCGCATCGACGAGCGGACGCTTAGCCTCGAGCGGCGCCAGCTCCGCCCCCTCGCGGCGCAGATCCGCCCAGGCGCGGTCGACACAGTCCTGGTCCAGAGGCGGCGGAAGATCGGCGAGGGCTTCGGTCATGGAGCCCTTCTAGCGCAGAGAAATTGTCTGTGCAGCTATTTGAAGCGAAGGCGCTCCCACAAGGTTTCCCCTTCTCCCGTTGCGAAGCAATGGGAGAAGGTGCGCGAAGCGCGGATGAGGGCTCTTCCTCGCAACATGCTGAGTGCGCTCTTCCGAGAAAGAGCCCTCACCCGGCCTTCGGCCACCCTCTCCCATCCTGCGGACGGGAGAGGGGGAAAGTTGGATGGATTTCCGTCTTGCAAACTTTAAGCAATCGGCTTCCGTACGCGGAAATGCAGAAAGATCGGGGCGACGCGGGTGTCGGCCACGGTCGGATGGGCGGCGGCCGTCGCCGGATCGGCGCAGGGCTCGCCCAGCTCCTCGATGATCAGGCCGGCGCCGCGGATGAAGCTCACCCACTGGCTCAAGGTGCGATGGAAGCGCGGCACGGCGAAGGCCTCGACCTTGTCGCGCTCCTCCTTCGGCGCGGAGGAGAACCACCAGCGCTCGACCTCGCCGTCGATGGCGTCGAAATAGCCGGCGACCTCGACGGCACGCACCGTTCCGTCCGGCTCGCGCAGGGTCTTGCGGTAAGGCGGCACGAAGCAGGGATGCAGGATGGAGAACTGCAGGAAGCCGCCGGGCCGCAGCACCCGCGCGATCTCGCTTAGCACCCTGCCCTGGTCCGGCATGTCCATCAGCGCCATGAAGGAGGTGACGAAATCGAAGCGCGCATCGGCGAAGGGAATGTCCATGCCGTCGCCATATTGGAAGGTGATGCCGAGCGGATCCTTCGCCTCCGCTTCCCGGGCATGGCGGATGAAGGTCGGCGCGATGTCGATCGCCTGCATCCTGGCGCCGCGGCGCGCGAGCTGGCGCGTATTGGAGCCCTCGCCGCAGGCGACGTCGAGACCCGAGAGCCCGTCGATATCGGGCAGCATCGCCAGAAAGGCCGGCGTGTTCAGGGCATCCCGATAGACGTCGTAGCCGGCGCGGGCATGCCGCGTCCAGGTTTCGGCATTGGCTTCCCAATGTTTCGCAACGTCGCTGCGCTCCATCATCACCTCCTCCATTTTCGCGGGGAGGCGCTTTCTAGAGACTTTCGCCGGGATGTAAAGCCTCAGGCCGCTTGGAGGCGCGGCAGGACCAGCTTCACCTTGAGGCCGGGTCCGTTGTCCTCCAGCATCACCCGGCCGTCATGCAGCTTCATGACGCCGGCGACGAGGCTCAATCCCAGACCGTTGCCGGGACGCGAGCGGCTTTCATCGAGCCTGACGAAACGCTCCAGCACGTGCAGGCGGTCCTCCGGCGCGACACCGCGGCCGCGGTCGCTGACGGTGATCACCGCTTCGTCACCTTCGATGCCGCCGGTGACGTGGATCTCCGGGGTGCCGCTCGCGGGCGACTCGCCGTATTTGAGCGCGTTGTCGACCAGGTTGCTGATCGCCTGGGCGAGCAGCTGGCGGTTGGCGCGTACATTGAGCTCGCCCGAGATCTCGGTCTTGAGACTGCCGCCCTGGTCCTCGGCGAAGGGCTCGTAGAGCTCCGCCACCTCATTCAGGATGACGGCGGCGTCGACCGGCTGCAGGCCCTCGCGCGACTGGCCCGATTCCGCCTTGGCGATCGACAGCAGCGCGTTGAAGGTCTGCAGCAGGCGGTCGGATTCATCGATCGTCTGCTCGAGCGCCGCCTTGAAGTCACCCTCGGCGCCGGAGCGCAGCGCCGATTCGGCGCGCGCCTTGATGCGCGTCAAAGGCGTCCTCAGATCATGCGCCACATTGCTCGATACTTCCTGCATGCCGCGCATCAGCCGCTCGATCTGGTCGAGCATCTGGTTGAGCGAGGAGGCCAGGCGGTCGAGCTCGTCGCCGGTGCCCTGCACCGGCATGCGGCCGGAGAGATCGCCCTGCATGATCGAGCGGCTGGCGTCGGTGATGGCGTCGACGCGGCGCAGGAAGTTGCGGCTGGTCAGGAGGCCGCCGCCGATGCCCAGCGCCAGGGCGATGAGCGTGCCGGTGATCAGGGTGTTGCGGATGATGGTCGCGAATTGCCGCATGTCCTCGATGTCGCGGCCGACCACCAGGACATTCTCGCCGGGCAGCTCGGTGTAATAAGCGCGGGCGCGATGCGGCTCGGTGCCGGTGCTGGTCTTCACGTTGAAGGGAAACTCGGTCCAGCCGGAATCCTCGATGGCGATCTCGTCCGGCACCGAGACGAGATTGCCGGCCATGCGAACGCCTTCCGGCGTGGTGAGCAGATAGATCGAGCCCGAATCGTCGCTCGAGCGCCGGCGCACCGTGTCGAGGACGCCGTCGAGGCCGCGGATGCGGTACTGGTCGGCGAGGCCCTGCACCTCGGCGCGGATCGTCTCGTCGGTCTGGCGCTCCAGAAGCCCCGCCGTGTTCCAATAGATGTAGGCGAGGATCGCCCCCACCGACAGGATGAAGACGATCAGATAGACCGCCGACAGCCGGAAGGTCGAGGTATGGAAAAGCTTCCAGTAGCTCGAATGATTCGACTGCTCTGATGGCGGGCTCATGGCGTCATGATAGCGCGCGAGGGTCCCCTGAGCACTATGCCAATCGGATCATATAGCCCGCGCCGCGCACCGTCTGCAGGATCGGCTCGTCGAAGCCCTTGTCGATCTTGGCGCGCAGGCGCGACACATGGACGTCGATGACGTTGGTCTGCGGGTCGAAATGATAGTCCCAGACATTTTCGAGCAGCATGGTGCGCGTCACGACATGACCGGCATTGCGCATGAGATATTCGAGCAGCTTGAACTCGCGCGGCTGCAGGATGATCGGCCGGCCGGAGCGCGTCACGGTCCGCGTCAGGAGGTCCATTTCGAGATCGCCGGCCTTGAGCCGGGTCTGCTGAGGGCCCTGGTGGCGCCGGCGCGACAGGCCCTCGATGCGGGCGAGCAGCTCGGAAAAAGCGTAAGGCTTGGCGAGATAGTCGTCGCCGCCAGCGCGGAGGCCCTTGACCCGCTCGTCGACATCGCCGAGCGCGCTCAGGATGAGCACCGGCGCGGCGACGCCTTCGGCGCGCAAGGTCTGGATGATGGTGAGGCCGTCGAGCTTGGGCAGCATGCGGTCGACGATCAGCACGTCGTGAACCCGCTCGCGCGCCAGCGCCAGGCCCTCCTCGCCATCGGCGGCGTGGTCGGCGACATGGCCGCTCTCGGCGAGCCCTTTCAGGAGCCAGGTGGCGGCTTCTCGATCATCCTCGATCACCAGGATGCGCATGGTTTCCAGATCGTTACCGGCTGTGGTTGGCTTGGTGTGGCTGCTGGTCATAAGTTGCATGACTTTTTCCTCAGGAAAAGCCCCTCTCTGCTTTCATTTTCCTTGAACTGCCGGCTGCGGAGGCAGGGGGAACCCTGCCTCCGCCACCTGGAATGTCACACGGGAGCGGGGGAGAGATGTGTGACACTCAAGCATCGCACGAGACGCCAACTCTGCTTCAGCCCTTGCCGGCGCCCGGCAGAGCGACGAAACGCTGATTGTCACCCGACCGGATCAGCATCACGACCTGCTTGCTCGAGCTCTTCGCCGCGGCCTGGAGGGCCGTCTTGACGTCGGAGGGCTCATGCACTTCCTGGCCGGCCACTTCGAGGATCACGTCGCCGGCGCGAATGCCGCGGTCTTCGGCCGCGCTGCCCGGCTTGACGTCGATCACCTTGACGCCGGCGCCGTCCTCGGCGGGCGCCAGGCGCACGCCGAGCTCGGCCAGGCCGCGCTCCGGAGAGGCCGTTTCAGCGCTGGCCAATTCCTGCTTCTCGCCAGGCATCTTGCCGAGCTCGACCGGGACGACCATGCTCTTGCCGCCGCGGATGATCGTCACATCGACCGACTTGCCGGGGGCGTAGCGGGCCACCTTCTTGGCGAGATCGCGCGGATCGGTGATCTCGTCATTGCCGACCTTGACGATCGTGTCGCCCGTCTTGATGCCGGCGGCGAGGGCGGGAGACTTGTCCGTCACATCGGCGACGAGCGCGCCCTTCTTGTCGGTCAGGTTCAGGCCTTCGGCGATGTCGTCGGTCACCGGCTGGATCTGCACGCCGAGCCAGCCGCGGGTCACCTTGCCATTGTCCTTCAGGCTGGCGATCACGTCCTGGGCGGTGGCCGCCGGAATGGCGAAGCCGATGCCGACGCTGCCGCCCGAGGGCGAGTAGATGGCGGTGTTGATGCCGACCACGTCGCCGTCGAGATTGAAGGCCGGGCCGCCGGAATTGCCCTTGTTGATCGACGCGTCGATCTGCAGGAAGTCGTCATAGGGGCCGGAGCCGATATCGCGGCCGCGGGCCGAGATGATGCCGCTGGTGACCGTGCCGCCGAGGCCGAAGGGATTGCCGACCGCCATCACCCAGTCGCCGACGCGCGGTTCCTTCTGGGAGAACTTCACGAAGGTGAAGTTCTTGCCGCCTTCGATCTTGATCAGAGCGAGATCGGTCTTCGGATCGGTTCCGATCACCTTGGCGTCATATTGCTGGCCGTCGCTGAACTTCACCGACACCTTCTGGGCGTTGCCGACGACATGGTTGTTGGTGACCGCATAGCCATCGGCCGAGATCACGAAGCCCGAGCCCTGCGCGATGCCGCCGCGCGGCTGGCGCGGCGCCTGCGGGAACTGGTCGCGGAACTGCGGGAACTGGTTGAAGAAGTCGCGGAACGGGCTGTCCTGCGGCAGGTTGGGCATGCCCGGCCCATCCTGGCCTTCATCGCCGGCGCTGTCGTCGACGACATTGGCGAGATTGACCTCGACGCTGACGACTGCCGGCATCACGCGGGCGGCGAGGTCGGCGAAGCCTGCCTGCGGCGCCACCTGCTGGGCCGTCTCGGCCAGAACCGGCTTGGCCGGATTGATCGCGAAGTTGGCCGAAAGCGCCGTCGCGGCAAGAAGGCCGAAGGCCATCGCGCCCAACACACGGTTGCGCACCTTGGTGCTCGTATTCATGGAGGGTCTCCTGTGTCCCAAGAAAATTGTATGAGGCTAAGCTAGGTATCGCCGGCTTACGGAGACCTTTCTGCAATGTGAATCTTCTGTAATCCGGGGCACTTGGGGCCTGGGCGCCGTTTCACTTTGATGTGACTGGAAATTTACGGGCGGCGATCCAGCAGGCGGTCGAGTTCCGCTCGCTCCACGGCATCGAGCGCATCTTCCGCCACAGTCGTCTTGTTGCGCCGGCGCACGAACAGGAAACCGGCCGCCGCCGCGAGCAGCGCGAATGGCCCGATCCATAGCAGCCAGGTCGCGGCATTGAAGCGGGGGCGCAACAGGACGTAATCACCGTAGCGCGCCACGATGAAATCGACCGCCTGGGCGTCGCTGTCGCCGGCCTTCAAGCGCTCGCGCAGCAGGATGCGCAGGTCGCGGGCGAGCGGCGCATTCGAATCGTCGATCGACTGGTTCTGGCAGACGAGGCAGCGCAATCCCGCCGACAGATCGCGGGCGCGCGCTTCTAGCCCCGGATCGGACAGGATCTCGTCCGGCTGCACCGCCTGTGCCGGAATGATCCAGAGCGTGAGCAGCAGGAATATCGCAGCGAGCCGGTTCATCGTTCACTCCGCCGGCGCGGGCTGCGGCCTGCGCGCCGTCCTGGGCGCGCCGACGCGGAAGCGCCGGTCGGTGAGCGACACGAAACCGCCGAGGAACATGACGAAGGTCCCGATCCAGATCAGCGAGATCAACGGATTGAAATAGATGCGGACGGCGCGGGCGCCGTCGCTCATGCGATCGCCCATGACGGCATAGAGATCGCCCGACCAGGCCTGCAGCAGGCCGACTTCGGTCGTCTCCTGATTGCCCGGCCGGAAGCGGCGCTTTTCCGAGGCGAGCGTCGCCACTTCGCGATTGCCGCTCATGACGCGGAAGCGGCCGGCATCGCCGGTGTAATTGGGCCCGGTCATCGGCGCCTCGCCGATATAAGTGACCTCATAGCCGCCGGCGGTGAGCTTGTCGCCCGGCTTCATCGCCAGGATGTGTTCCTCGCGCCAAGTCGTCACCGCGAAGATGCCGATGATGGCGAGGCCGAGGCCCGCATGGGCGAGCGTCATGCCGAGCGCCGAGCGGGGCAGGCCCCTGAGCCTGGACCACGACGCCGCCCAAGGCGAGCGGAACAACGCGATGCGCTCCGAGAGCTCGACCAGCGCGCCGAGCACCAGCCAGAGGCCCAGGCCGACGCCGAAGGGCGTCAGCCACGGACCGCGCTGCAGCACCACCAGCAGCAGGATCACCGCCGCCAGCGTCACGAGAGCGGCGGCCCACAGGCGCTGGATCACCGGCCAGGCCTGGGCGCGCTTCCAGGTGAGGAGCGGCCCCACCGGCACCAGCAGCAGCAAGGGCAGCATGATGAGGCCGAAGGTGAGGTTGAAATAAGGTGGACCGACCGAGATCTTCTCGCCGGTCAGCGTTTCGAGCGCCAGCGGATAGAGCGTGCCGATGAAGACCGAGGCGCAGGCGGTGCAGAGCAGCAGGTTGTTCATCACCAGCCCGCCCTCGCGGCTCATCGGCGTGAACAGTCCTCCCGCCTTCAGGACCGGCGCCCGCCAGGCGAACAGCGCCAGCGCGCCGCCGATGAAGACGCAGAGGATGAGCAGGATGAAGACGCCGCGCGCCGGATCGACGGCGAAGGCATGCACCGAGGTGAGGACGCCCGAGCGCACCAGGAAGGCGCCGACCAGCGACAGCGAGAAGGCCAAAATGGCGAGCAGGATGGTCCAGATCTTGAGCGCGTTGCGCTTCTCGACGACGATCGCCGAATGGAGCAGTGCCGCGGCGACGAGCCAGGGCATGAAGGAGGCGTTCTCGACCGGGTCCCAGAACCAGAAGCCGCCCCAGCCCAGCTCGTAATAGGCCCACCACGAGCCCATGGCGATGCCGATGGTGAGGAACATCCAGGCGGCGAGCGTCCACGGCCTCACCCAGCGCGCCCAGGCGGCGTCGACCTTGCCGTCGATGAGCGCCGCGATGGCGAAGGAGAAGGACACCGACAGGCCGACATAGCCGGCATAGAGGAAGGGCGGATGGAAGGCGAGCGCCGGATCCTGCAGCAGCGGATTCAGGCCGTTGCCTTCGATCGGCACCGGATCGAGGCGCAGGAACGGATTGGAGGTGAAGAGGATGAAGAGGAGGAAGGCGACGCCGATCGAGCCCTGCACCGCCAGCACGCGCGATTTGAGCTCGAGCGGCAGATTGCCGCCGAAGAGCGCCACGCCGGCGCCGAACAGCGCCAGGATCAGCACCCAGAGGACCATCGAGCCCTCGTGATTGCCCCACACGCCGGAGATCTTATAGAGCAGCGGCTTCGCCGAATGCGAATTCTCCCACACATTGGCGAGCGAGAAATCCGACGTCACATAGGCATGCATCAGCGCGAAGAAGGCGATGACGATGAGCGAGAACTGGGCGAGCGCGGCCGGCCCCGCGACATTCATCAAGGCGCGGTCGCCGCGATGGGCGCCATAGAGCGGCACGGCGCATTGCACCAGCGCCGTGACGAGCGCCAGGATGAGCGCGAAATGGCCGGTTTCAGCGATCATGAGCCCGCTCCCTTGCCCTCCTTCCACACGCCCTTCTCCTTCAGGCGGTCGGCGACGTCTTTCGGCATATAGGTCTCGTCATGCTTGGCGAGCACCGTGTCGGCGACGAAATTGCCGGACGCGTCGAGCTTGCCTTCGGTGACGACGCCCTGGCCCTCGCGGAAGAGATCGGGCAGCTGGCCGTCATATTCGACGGTGACGGTCCTGATCGTGTCGGTGACGGCGAAACGCACCTTCATGCCGTCGCCCTTGACGACGCTGCCCGCCTCGACCAGGCCACCCAGCCGGAAGCGCTGGCCAGGTGTCACCTTCTCGGCGATCTCGCTCGGCGTATAGAAGAAGACGATCGTGTCGCGCAGCGCATAAAGGACGATGCCCGCGGCTATCCCTAAGATCGCGAGGCCGGCGAGGATCACCGCGGCGCGCTTCTGCTTCCTCGAGCTGCGCGATGTCATCGTCATTGCCATTATTCGATACCCAGCTGTTTCGCCGACTGCGCCAGGGCGGCCATCGCCTGATTGTCCGCCTTGAACTGCTCCTTCGCGGATGAATACGCCGCGCGCGCCTTGTCCATTTCACCCAATATGGCGCGCGCCCGGATCAGGCGCTGCCAGCCCTCGAGATCGGCCGGCGCCGATTTAAGCCGCTCCTCGAGGCCGTCAACCATGCCGCGGATCATTTTTTCGCGATCCCCGGCGGTCATGTCCTGGGTCGCCGCCACCTGCTCGTCGGAGAGCTGCGGGGCGCCCGGCGCCGGCGCCAGCGAGGCGATCTGCGCCTCGAGCACCTGCTTCCAGCTGTCCTCCGGCCGGGTTTCGGCGAGCAGCGCCTGCCAGAGTGCCCGGGCCTCCTCGGGCTTACCGTCCTGTTTCAAAGCCAGACCGGCGTAAAAACGGGCCTTGGGGGATTTGACGTCGAGCTTCAGGGCCTCCGCGAAAGCCGCTGCCGCCTCCTTCGGGACGAGGCCCGAATTGGCGAAAACCAGCATCTCGCCATAATCGGCATAGGTTTCGGCCGTCAGCCCCTTGAGGCGGAGGATGTTGAGATAGGCCCCGGCGGCGGCGTCATAACGTTCAGCCGCGCGATAGATCGGGGCCAGGACCTCCCAGCCGCGCAGGTCGTCGGGTTTTTCGGCGAGATGGGCCTCGGCCTTGGCCATCAGGGCCTGGACGTCATTATTGGCGAGCGCCGTTTCGAGCCGCTCCTGCAGCGGCATATCGGGCCGGCCGGGCGCGCCGATCGCCATATAAAGAGCGAGCGCCGCCACCGGCACGACGGCCGCCACGGCCATGACCGGCCATTTGCCGCCGCCCTGGACTTCAGGCTGGGGCGCCTGGCGGTCGACGCCGAGGAGGCGGCGGGCGATCTCATTGCGGGCGGCGTCCGCCTCGGCCGGCCCGATCAGGCCCCTGGCCTTGTCGCGGTCGAGTTCGGCCAGCTGGTCGCGGAAAACGGCCTCGTCATAGTCGGCGCGCCTCGGCCCGGCGGCGCGGCCTTTCAGGACCGGCCAGCACAGGGCCACCACGACGGCTGCCGCAAGTACCGCAAAAACCAGAAAATTCAACATGCTCTCAAGAGGTTCCGGGGGCTCGCCCCAATGTAGTGCGCCCGCATCTCAAATGGGTCCGTCGCATTGTCGCATGGCATCAATGGGGCGTCGGAAACCGGTGGAGGCTCCACCCCCCTTTTGATAAAGAGCGGGCGTGTCCAGCAGAGGCTCACATGAAGTCCCGCTATTCGATCTTCTCCCTCGCGCGCAACGCGATGAACTATCACAAGGACTGGGAACGCGCCTGGCGCAGCCCCACGCCCAAATCCGAATATGACGCGGTGATCGTCGGCGCCGGCGGCCATGGCCTCGCCACCGCCTATTACCTCGCCAAGACGCACAAGCTGACCAATATCGCCGTGGTCGAGAAAGGCTGGCTCGGCGGCGGCAATACCGGGCGCAACACCACCATCATCCGCTCGAACTACCTGCAGGATCCCTCGATCGCCATCTATGAACTGGCGCGCTCGCTCTATGAGGACCTGTCGCGCGATCTCAATTTCAACGTGATGTTCTCGCCGCGCGGCGTGCTGATGCTGTGCCAGACCGAGCATGAGCTGCGCGCCTTCAAGCGCACCGCCCACGCCAACCGGATCGCCGGACTCGACTGCCGGATGGTCACGCCGGAAGAGGTGAAGAAGATCGCCCCCATCATCAATGACGATCCCAATTGCCGTTATCCGATCCTCGGCGCCTATTACCAGCCGCGAGGCGGCACCGGGCGCCACGACGCGGTGGCCTGGGGCTATGCCCGCGGCGCCGACAGCCTGGGCGTCGACATCATCCAGAATTGCGAGGTGCTCTCCATCCGCCGCGACGGCGGCAAGGTGGCGGGGCTCGAGACCTCGAAGGGCTTCATCAAGACGAAGAAGATCGGCGTCGTCACCGCCGGCCATGTCTCCACCGTCGTGCAGACGGCAGGTTTGCGCCTGCCGATCGAAAGCCTGTGCCTGCAGGCGCTGGTCTCCGAGCCGATCAAGCCGGTGCTCGACTGCGTCATCATGGCCAACACCGTGCATGGCTATCTGAGCCAGTCCGACAAGGGCGAGCTGGTGGTGGGCGGCGGCACCGATCCCTACAACAACTATTCGCAGCGCGGTTCCTTCCCGGCGCTCGAGCATACGGTGACGGCGCTGGTCGAGACCTTCCCGATCATCTCGCGGCTCAGGATGCTGCGCATGTGGGGCGGCATCGTCGACATGACCGGCGACCGCTCGCCGATCATCGGCAAGACCGATATCGATGGGCTCTATGTCAATTGCGGCTGGGGCACAGGCGGCTTCAAGGCGATACCGGGCTCAGGGTTCGTCTTCGCCGATACGATCTTCCATGACCGGCCGCATCCGATCGCCGAGCCCTTCGGCCTCAACCGCTTCATCGAGGGCCGGCTGATCGACGAGAGCGTCGCGGCGGCGGTGGCGCATTGAAATGAAGAACGTTTTCAGGAGCTCGTATCCATGCTGATCGTCCGCTGCCATGTCTGCGGTGCCGAAGGCGACGAGACGGATTTCCACTATGGCGGCCAGGCGCATGTCAGGCGCCCGGCGACGCACGATCCCGCCCATGTCAGCGATGCCGAGCAGCGCGACTATCTGTTCATGCGGCACAATCCCAAGGGGCTGCATTTCGAGCGCTGGCGCTGCGACCGCGGCTGCGGCAAGTGGTTCCATGCGGCGCGCCACACGGTGACGATGGAATTCAAGGCGACCTACGGGATCACCGAGCTGCCGCCGCGCGAATTGATGGAAGCGGCGACCGGCGAATGGGCGCTCTTCTTCAAGGACAAGCTGGCAGAGGGACGTGAAGCATGACCGGCAAGCCCTATCGCCTGCCCCAGGGCGGTCGCCTCATCGATCGCGCCAGGAAGGTGAGCTTCACCTTCGACGGCCAGAACATGACCGGCTTCCCGGGCGACACGCTCGCCGCGGCCGTCCTCGCCAATGGCCAGCGCGTCTTCGGGCGCAGCTTCAAATATCATCGCCCGCGCGGCGTGGTGGGCCTCGGCTCGGAAGAGATGAACGCGCTTGTCGGGATCGGCGAAGGCTCGCGCCACGAGCCCAATCTGCGCGCCACCCAGGTCGAGCTCTATGACGGCCTCGTCGCGGTCAGCCAGAATCGCTGGCCGTCGCTCAGATTCGACATCGGCGCCCTCAACAGCAGGATCGCGCGCTTCATCCCGGGCGGCTTCTACTACAAGACCTTCATGTGGCCGCAGGCCTTCTGGAAGCATGTCTATGAGCCGATGATCCGGCGCGCCGCCGGCCTCGGCAAGGCGCCGGAAGGGCGCGATCCCGACACTTACGAGCATATGCACGCCCATTGCGACGTGCTCGTCATCGGCGCCGGGATCGCCGGCCTCGCGGCGGCGGAAGCAGCCCAGGCCTCGGGCGCCCGCGTCATCATCTGCGATGAAAGCCCGCGTTTCGGCGGCATGGCCGATCTCTCGGTCGGCACGATCGACGGCGCGCCGCAGCTCGACTGGGTGCAGAGCCGCGCCGGGCTCCTCGCCAATGCCGACAATGTCCATGTGATGACGCGCACCACGGCGGTCGGCCACTGGCATCACAATCATGTCATGCTGTTCGAGCGTGTCGCCGATCACGATCCTTCTCTCCTCGCCAAGGGCACGCCGCGCCATCGCCTGTGGAAGGTGCGCGCCAAGGAAGTGATCCTCGCCGCCGGCGCGCTCGAGCGCCCGATCGCCTTCGCCAATAATGACCGGCCCGGCATCATGCTCGCCACCGCGGCACGCGGCCTCGTCGAGCGTTACGGCGTGTCGCCGGGCATGAAGGGCGTGGTCTTCACCAACAATGACGACGCCTATCTAACAGCGCTGTCTCTCAAGCGCGCCGGCGGCAGCGTCGCCGCCATCATCGATGTGCGCCAGGGCACCGACAGCGGCGCGGCGCGCGATGCGCGCAATGCCGGCATCGAGATCATTCCCGGCCATGCCATAGCCGGCGTCGAAAGCGGCTATGGCGGACTTGGCATCAAAGGCGTCAAGGTCGCGCCGTGGCGCAAGGGCCAGGGCCGCGTCGTCAATGAAAGCCGCATCGTCTGCGACTTCGTCGCCATGTCGGGCGGCTTCAATCCCGTCGCCAATCTGTGGTGCCACAATGGCGGCAAGCTCACCTTCGACAGCGGGCTGCAGAGCTACAGGCCGGGCAAGCATCATGACCGCATCCAGGCGGTGGGCGCGGCCAACGGCGCGATGGACCTCGCCCAGGCGCTCGCCGAAGGCTACGCCGCCGGTGAAACGGCGGTGAAGGCCACCTCGTCGCCGGTGAGCCGGCCCAAGGTCGAAACCACCCAGCAGAAGCCGCTCGAGCCGATCTGGTTCTCGCCCGCCACCGGCAAATACAATGAAGGCAACAAGCACTTCATCGATTTCCAGAACGACGTGACCGCCGCCGATCTCGAACTGGCCCAGCGCGAGGGCTATGAATCGGTCGAGCACACCAAGCGCTACACGACCTTCGGCATGGCGACCGACCAGGGCAAGACGTCGAACCTCAACGGGCTCGGCGTGCTCGCCGAAGCGACCGGCAAGACGATCCCCGAGATCGGCATCACCACCTTCCGCCCGCCCTATACGCCCTTCTCCTTCGGTTCGATCGCGGGCTCGCTCACCAAGAAGCTGTTCCTGCCGATCCGCCGCACGCCGATCTTCCGCTGGCACCAGGCGCAGAACGCGCATTTCGAGCCGGTCGGCCAGTGGCGGCGCGCTTACACCTATCCGCGCGCCGGCGAGGACAAGCCCGCGGCGATCAACCGCGAGATTCTCGCCGTGCGCCGCAAGGTCGGCCTGCTCGATGCCTCGACGCTCGGCAAGATCGAGATCAAGGGCCCCGATGCGGCGGCGTTCCTCGATCGCGTCTATACGAACATGTTCTCGACCTTGAAGGTCGGGCGCTGCCGCTACGGGCTCATGATGAACGAGCTCGGCTTCCTCATCGACGACGGCGTCACCGTGCGCCTCGCCGACGATCACTTCCTGATGCACACGACCTCGGGCGGCGCCGACCGCATCGCCCAATGGCTCGAGGAATGGCTGCAGACGGAGTGGACGCACTACAAGGTCTTCGTGACGCCGGTCACCGAGCAATGGGCGCAATTCGCCATCGCCGGGCCCAAGGCGCGCGAAGTGCTCTCCAAGCTCGGCCCTGATTTCGACATCTCGGCCGAGGGCTTCCCGCATATGGCGATGAAGGAGGGCAGGCTCGGCCAATATCCGGTGCGCCTCTACCGCATCAGCTTCTCGGGCGAGCTTTCCTACGAGGTGGCGACGCCGGCCAATTTCGGCCGCGGCCTGTGGGATGCGATCCTCATCGCGGGCTCCGAATTCGGCATCGAGGCCTATGGCACCGAAGCGCTGCATGTGCTGCGCGCCGAAAAGGGCTACATCGTCGTCGGCGACGAGACCGACGGCACGGTGACGCCCTTCGATGTCGGGCTCGACGGGCTCGTCTCCAAGAAGAAGACGGACTTCATCGGCAAGCGCTCGCTCGATCAGTCGTTCCTCAGAAGCGCCGGGCGCAAGCAGCTGGTCGGCCTTCTCACCGAGGATCCGAAGGAAGTCCTGCCCGACGGCGCCTATGCAGTCCGGGCGGTGAAAGACAAGCCGCCGATGGAGATGATCGGCCAGGTCACCTCGACCTATTACTCGCCTACCCTCGACCGCTCGATCGCCATGGCGCTTATCGAGAATGGCCGCAGCCGGATGGGCGAGACCTTGTCCTTCCCGCTCGACGGCAAGGTGGTGAAAGCGAAGATCACCGATCCGGTCTTCTACGACAAGGAAGGGAGCCGGCAGAATGTCTGACGCTCAGTTCGAAACCGCGCTGCAGGGCCGCGAGACCGCGAGCGGACTCTCCGTCGAGATCCGCGAAATGACGGGCCGCGGCATGATCGATCTCCGCGGCCTGCCGGGCGATGCCGCCTTCATGGCGGCAGTGAAGCAGGTCCTCAATCTCGATCTGCCCACGACGCCGCGCACCAGCGCCGCCTGGGGCGAGGTCCAGGCGCTGTGGCTGTCGACGGATCAGTGGCTCATCCTGTGGCCGCGGGCGAAGACGGAAGAATTGCTCGGCGCCCTGCGCCAGGCGCTCGCCGGCATCCATTCCTTCGCCGTCGATGTCTCCGACATGCGCACCATCATCCGGCTCGAAGGCGATCAGGCGCGCACCCTCCTCCTCAAGGGCTGTTCGCTCGACCTCCTGTCGGCCGACTATGGGCCGGGAACCGCGCGCCGCCTGCGCTTCGCCGAAATCGCCGCTCTGCTCCACATCGTGAGCGGCAAGCCCGACGTCATCGATATCTATGTCTTCCGTTCCTATGCCGATTATGTGTGGGACTGGTTCCTCGCCAATGGCCGGGCGGTCGCGGAAGTGCATCAATTCGGGAAACAGACTTCTCCGGCGGTATAAGTCGCCGGCCCGTCGTTGAAGGCGGCAATCGGGTCTGGTAGAAGGTCCCTCGCCATGGGCGCGGGCGCATCAAGACGCAGGGCCGGTTTCGCTGGTCTCTCTGCCGCCCGATAGGGTAGGAGAAGAACCTGCAGATCCAGCTCAGTTTGAGACCGATCCTCGCGCTGAGCCTCGTGGCTCTCGTCGTGCTCTTCGGCAATCGCGCACTGGCGCAGCAGGACTCGACGGCAGCCGCCGGCCAAAGTGAAATCCGCCTCGGCATGTCGGCTGATTTTTCGGCGAGTGCGCGGGCCCTCAGCATCGAGCTCTATCGCGGCGCCATGGCCTATCTGACCGCGGTCAACGAGGCCGGCGGCGTCAATGGCCGGCGCGTCGTGATCACGGCCTATGACGACAAATACCAGCCCGATCTCGCGATCCGGAACACGCTGAAGTTGATGAAGGAGGACGTCTTCGCGCTGTTCTCCTATGTCGGCACGCCGACCATGATCCGTACCCTGCCGCTTCTCAGGATGCGGCAGGCCGAGCATTTCCTCCTGTTCTTCCCCTTCTCCGGGTCGGACGCCAGCAGGGTTCCGCCCTATGACGCGTTCAGCTTCAACCTGCGCGCGTCATACGACCAGGAGACCAAGGGGCTCGTCGATCATTTCGTCGCCGCGGGCCGGACGCGCATCGCGGTGTTCTATCAGGCGGACGCCTATGGCCGCACCGGCTGGGCCGGCGTGCGCAAGGCGCTCGCCGGGCACGGGCTGGAGATCGCCGGCGAGGCCACCTACCGGCGCGGCTCGCCCTATGATCAGAGCTATGACGGCCAGGTGGCGGTCATGGAGCGCCTCAAGCCCGACGCCATCATCTGCGTCGGCACCTATCCGGCCTGCGCCGGCTTCGTGCGCAACATGCGCGACCGCGGCGTCGACGCACCGGTCGCGACGATCTCCTTCGTCGGCAGCGACGCCATGCTCAGGCTGTTGTCCGATGCCGAGCAGAAATCCGGCAAGGACTACACTTCGCGACTGGTGAGCTCCCAGGTCGTGCCGAGCTATCTGGACGCGACGATGCCGGTCATGGTTGAATATCGCGCGGCGATGGACCGCTATCGCGATGCCCTCATGCCGCCGGACGCGCTGCTCTATCCGGAGGGCAAGACGCCGGAAACGGAATATGTCCCCCTGCCCTACAGCTTCGTGAGCTTGGAAGGCTATCTGAACGCCAGGATGTTCGTCGCGATCCTCGAGCGGATGGGCGCCGATCCCGAGCGCGTCGGCCTGGCGCAGGCTGCGCTGACCATGGGCGAACTCGATCTGGGCCTCGGCCAGAAGCTGTCCTTCGGCGGTGCCACGGGCCGGCGCCAGGCCTCGGACCAGGTTTATTACACCGTGGTCCGGAACGGCCAGTTCGTGCCTTTGCCAGACGGTGAATGGGAGGCTTGGTTGAAGCGATGAGGATCGCCCGGTTCTATCAGAAGACCCTGTTCGGCGTGTTCGCGCTCATGGGGCTCATCCTGGTCTCGACCTCCGTCATCTATGTCCACACGGTGGACCGCCAGCTCACCGACTATTTCCTGAACAGCAGCCGGGCGATCGCGCGCGCCATCGCCAATTCGGACAGCGACCTGATCGTCAACCAGAATTATCCGGCGCTGCAATCCGTCATCGACCAGTATGTCGAGACGCCGGGGATCTCCTATGTCTTCGTCGTGGACGGGGACGGAACGATCATCGCCCACACTTTCGTGCCTGGCGTCCCGGACGAGATCGCCGCCGACTACAAGAGCGACAAGGACACCTATGACCGCAGCCTCGCGGGCATGGGCAGCTTTTCGGAAGTGACCGCCGGCATCATCGGCGGCCAGGCCGGCCGCGTGCATGTCGGCATGGACAAAGGCTACTTCGCCCTGCAGGTCCAGACCGCCATCGGCAAGGTCGTCTACCTGCTCACCATCATCTTCGTGGTCAGCGTGCTGGTGACCTATGGGCTGATGTATCAGGTCTCCCGGCCGCTCCATCTCCTCGGCAACTATGCCTGGCACTCGCTGTCCGGCGAGAAGCACTCGGCCCCGGGCGCCGAGCAGCTCAAACCCCTGCTCGAGCGCGTCGACGAAGTGGGCGAGCTGGGCCGGCTGATCCGCAAAGCCTCCGGCGGAGGAGCGTAGGCATGCCCCCTTCGGAACGCGTGCCCAACCGGTGGCTGGTCGCCATCGCCTGCACCGTCCTGCAGCTCTGTCTCGGCACCGTCTATGCCTGGAGCTATTTCCAGCCCCTCCTCGTCGAACAGTTCCGCTGGAGCAATACCGACACCTCCTGGGCCTTCAGCCTGAATATCTGCTGTCTCGGCCTGTCGGCGGCATGGGGCGGGATCAATCTGGCCAGGATCGGGCCGCGCAAGCTCGCCGTCGCCGGCGGCATTCTCTTCGCGGCGGGCTATGCGATGGCGGCGCTGGCGCTCGCCGTCGAGAGCCTCCCGCTGTTCTATCTCGGCTATGGCGCCGTCAGCGGCATCGGCATCGGCCTCGGTTATGTGACGCCGATGACGACCGTCCTCAAATGGTTTCCCGATCGGCGGGGACAAATGACCGGCATCGTCGCCATGGGATTCGGGCTCGGCGCCTTCGTCCTCAGCGTCCTGCTGGCGCCGGTCCTGATGCGCCTGCTCTCCGGCGACCTGATCCTGGTCTTTGCCGCACTCGGCGCCATTCTCGGCTCGGTCGCCATCGGCTCCGCGGCGCTACTGAAGAATCCTCCGGATGGCTACTTGCCCCAAGGCTTCTCGCCGGCGGCCAAAGGAGCGAGCCGGAGCGAAGGTCCCTATGCACGGGCCGAGCAGGAGGCAGACCTGCCGCTCAGCGAATATCTGCTGGCCGGCCAATATGCGATCATGTGGTTCGTCTTCTTCCTCAACATCACGGCCGGCATCTCGATCATCAGCTTCCTGTCGCCCTTGTACCAGGACATCTGGAAGCTCGATCACCCGAGCCTGGAGCGGAGCGTGCTCGCCGGCTATGGAGCCACGCTGATCGCCGTCAGCTCGCTGTTCAACGGCATCGGCCGTATCGCCTGGGGCGCCCTGTCCGAGCGGATCGGACGGCTCAACACCTTCCGAGTCCTGTTCGCCACGCAGCTGGTCGTGTTCGGCCTCCTGATGACCGAGCACAATCCGTGGGTCTTCGCCGCGCTGGTCTGCTACGTGCTGAGCTGCTTCGGCGGCGGCTTCGCGATCATGCCGTCGATGGTGTCGGACGTCTACGGACCGCAGCGCATGTCGAGGCTCTATGGCGTCATCCTCACCGCCTGGTCGGCCGCCGGCGTGGTCGGGCCGCTGATGGTCGCCAGCATCAAGGACAGCTATCCGGACCGCGCCGTCATCTATGCCTTCCTGCTCAATATCGTCGTGCTCGGATTGGCCTTCACTTTCAGCTTCCTGGTGAATGACGAGCGCTTCGTGCCCCGGCGGATCCTGTTTCAGGTCTTCGCCGGCACCGCGGCCGGCAAGGTCAAGGACGCCGCGAAGCCCGGCCCATAAAAATACTGCGCGGCTCCGAAGAACCGCGCAGCATGCCGTCACCAGACAATCGCGAGACTAGGTTCTCGAGCTGGGGGATTAGCTCTAGAGCCCCGCGAGTTGGGCGAGGACGCGGCATACCTGAACCGCATCACGGTTGTAGCTGGAAGGCGAAGCGAGAACCGAACCGCACTTCTTCTTGAGCTGCATGCGCTCATAGTTGGACAGGCCGGCGATCTCGTTGCCGATGCCGCCATTGTTGCCGGGAGTGCCCGGACCGCCAGGCCCGCCCGGTCCGCCGGGGCCGCCAGGTCCGCCGGGCCCACCAGGTCCGCCAGGACCACCCGGCTTCTTAACGCCGCCGATCGACAGACCGACTTTCACGTTGATGCCGCCGGTGCCGACCTTGGCGCCCACCTTGGCATTGATGCCGTTCTTGCCCAGCGCATTCACATTGGCCTTGGCATTGACCAGGTCGCCATTCTTGCTGAGCGCCTTGGCGTTCGCCTTGGCGGTGAGGCCGTTCTTGCCCAGCACATTCGCCTTGGCCTTGGCGTCGAGCAGGCTCTTCTCGCCGAGAAGATTGGCGCCCACCTTGGCATTCACGCCGTTCTTGCCGAGGGCCTGCAGCTTAACCAGCGCATTGAGTCCCTTCTTTTTCTTGGTCGTCAGCCCGACGCCGACCTTGGCCACGCCAAGATTGACGCCAATGCCCCTGCCGTTGAAGTTGTTGATGACGCCGCCATTGCTGCCGGTGCCGCTGGTGCCCCCGCCGAGCAGGCCGCCCGTGCCGCCGAGCACGCCACCGCTGCCGCCCAGCAGGCCACCGCTGCCGCCGAGCCCGCTCGAATTGCTGCTGGTACCGCCACCGAGAAGACCGCCACCGGTCGTGCCGCCGCCGCCCGTCAGGCCGCCGACAACGCCGCCGACCGCGCTACCGACGCCGCCGACAACACCGCCGACCGCCCCGACCGCGCCCCCGACAGCACCACCCAGGGCACCGCCCAGACCGCCGCCGCCACCAATGCCGCCACTGCCGCTACCACCGCCGCCTTGTTCAGCCAGAGCGGGGATCGCCATTCCGGCCAGCACGGCCATCGAAACCGCCGCCGCCAGTACTTTCAGTCTTCCCGTGGTCATTGCCGTTTTCATTTGTTCACCTCGCCGTTGAGAGATTAGTTAATTACTACGTCCACTCTCTTCTCTGATCTCAGACGCGTGATTCAAACTATATCCACGCCTGCCGGGAAAACTATAGTTAGGTTAACTTACTATTAACAAATCTATATTTGCATGTATTCGCGTTTTATTTGGAATGTATTGTCTTTAATATTCCGTTAACGCATCGTCTTTGCGCATTTCAGAATATAAGGAACAGTTTTAGTAATGTGGCGGCCCTAAAACGGCGCTTTCGTTTCGCCTGGGGGAAACACTATCGACATGATGAAATCCGCCCTCTCCCGACGCGGGGAACCGCGCAGCCAGACGCGCCAGGATTTTTCAGCGTCGGGGTGCGAAGCGGAGGTCGCGCCCCCGCAACAGGCGCCAGAATCGTGTTTTCCACAGATTCCTCATATGCGCGAGCAGAGATTCGTATCAATAAGGTTCACCGGATTGAGACAACTCTACTCAAAATTGAGGATCACTTTAAGACGATGTGAATCCTCGCCGTTAACCCCTTGCCGCTGAGCTAACGCTGTGTCAGAAACACCACCGGATCAAGGGCGGCGCGTGATTAGGGGGCAATGATCCTCATCATCTCGCTGAAGATGAACAACCTGAGCGAGAGAGGGCGGGGGAATGCGTGCGGCATTTGCAGAATTCAGGTGGCGCCTGACGGGCACCACCGCGCTGACGGTATTGGCGTTGGGCGCCTTGGCTCTGTCGTTCGATTACGCGGGCGCGGTGACCCTCAATGACGGTGAGACGATCATTGCGGTCGATGATGGCGTCATCGCCCCCGCCGGCGAGACCGTGACCTTCAACGGCAGTTCGTACACCCCGTCGACCAATGTCGGCGCCACTCCCACACTCCAGACAACCGACTCCTTCTCAACTAGCCGCACCCTCAATTTCACCAATTACGGCGGCCGTATCGAGACGGATGCGGGCACGACATTGACCGCGACAGGCCTGATCACCGGCGGCGGCGGCGCCAATTTCATCAAGCAAGGCGCCGGCACGCTCGTCTTCACCGGCGATGGCACCAACTTCCTTGGCACCGTGCGGGTGAACGAAGGTACGCTCAGGATTCAGGGCGGCGCAAATCTCGGCGATGTCGGCGCCAGCGCCGGCTACGTCAATTACGGCGGAGCCGTCGTTGTATCGGGAACCGGCTCCACATGGACGACTTTCGGCCAGATCGTCGTCGGCAATCTGGGCTCGGGCATGATGACCATCGAAGCCGGCGGCAGGGTCGAAAGCGGCTTCACCGGAATCATCGGCCTCGGCGGCGCGAGCGACGTGAAGATCACCGGAGCCAATTCCGAATGGTCGAGCTCCGGCTCGAATTTCTATGTCGGACACAGTTTTGCCGGCGCGCTGACATTGAGCGAAGACGGCGTATTGACTGTCGGCAACGGGACAGGAACAGTAACCGCTGGCCTATCCGGTGCCGGCACGATCAATATCGGCGCAGCGGAGGGTGAGGCCGCCGCGGGCGCAGGCACTCTCAATGCGGCGTCCGTCAATCTTGCTCTCGCCAGCAGCAAGCTGGTGTTCAACCATACCGAGAGCGCTTACACCTTCGACAAGATCATCAGCGGTCCAGGTACGGTCCGCCAGATCGCCGGCGTAACGGTGCTTTCTGCCGTCAATACCTATACCGGCGGCACCGTGGTCAAGGACGGCACGCTGCGCGCCGGGATCGCCGGCGCTTTCGTGAACGACACAAGCTATACCGTGGATGGCGGCGCGCTCGATCTCAATGGGTTCGACCTGACCATGAGCTCGCTCGCCGGCACCGGCGGCAAGGTTCTCGTGGGGACGGCGGAGCTGACCGTCGATCAGACGGCGCCCAATGCGACCTTTGCCGGACAGCTAGAAGGAAGCGGAGATTTCAAGAAGGCCGGCGGCGGAAGCCTGCTGCTCACCGGCGACAGCTCCACCACTTTCACCGGCACGACGACGGTGTCTGGCGGCGGCTTGTATGTCGGCAATATAACGGGCGGAAAGCTCGGCGGCGACATCACCGTAACCGGCGGGCGGCTCGGCGGCGTCGGCAATATCGGCAGCGCCGGCAAGACCGTCGAGATCGAAGCCGGCGGCACCCATGCGCCGGGCAATTCGATCGGCACCCAGATCGTCGATGCCAATTACATCAATCACGGAATATTGGAGATCGAGGCGACTCCCACGGCAGCGGATAAGGTCGTCGTCAACGGCACCGTCGATATCGACGCCGCCGACCTTCAGCTGGTCCTGACGCCGAACACCGCCGAGAGCTGGGACATTCTCACCGGCCCCTATATCATCATCGAGAATGACGGCACCGACGCCGTGACCGGCACGTTCAATCCGATCACCAGCGACCAGCCCTTCCTCGATGCGCTGATCGACTATGCCGGCGGCACCGGCAACGATGTCACGCTCCAGCTGGTGCGCAACGATGTCGCCTTCGTCGAGGTCGCCGAGACCCGCAACCAGCGGGCCACTGCCGGCGCCATCGACACGCTCGATGTCTCGAGTGACGTCTGGGTAGCTCTCGCCATGGCGGGCAGCGAGGAGGAAGCAAGGGCGCTGCTCGATCAGCTCTCCGGCGAGGTACACGCCTCGCTCATCGGCATGCTCAACCAGGACAGCCGCTTCTGGCGCAATGCCGCCAATGACCGCTTGCGCCAGGCCTTCAACGGGGTCGCGGCTTCCGGCGGGCAGGTCATGGGCTTCAGCGCGGCGGGCGTCACGAATGCCCCGGCGGACAGCCATGGCCTCGCTCTGTGGACGCGCGGCTTCGGCAGCTGGGCCCGGACCGACAGCGACGGCAACGCGGCCGAGTTCACCCGCAACACCGGCGGCATCCTCGCCGGCGCCGATATCGGCGTCGTCGAAGCCACGCGGCTCGGCGTGCTGGCGGGCTATGCCCATTCGAGCTTCGATGCCGATGACCGCGACTCGTCCGGCGACGTCGACAGCTACCAGATCGGCCTTTATGGCGGCACCCAGATCGATGCCTTCGGTCTGCGCGCCGGTGTCGCCTATGCCTGGCATGATATCTCGACCGAGCGCGAAGCCCTGGGCGATGATCTCGATGCCGACTACGATGCCGGCACGGTGCAGGTCTTCGGCGAGGCCGGTTACGCATTCGATCTCGACAGCCTTCGGCTCGAGCCTTTCGCCAATGCCGCTTATGTCTCGACGAAGACCGATGACTTCGAGGAAGATGGCGGCCCGGCGGCATTGTCGAGCGACTCGGAGACCAACGACAACACCTTCACCACGCTCGGCCTGCGCGCGGCGGCCGGCTTCACGCTCGGCGAGATGCCGGCCTCCTTAAGGGCCATGGCGGGCTGGCGGCACGCCTTCGGCGATGTCGAGCCCGAGTCGACCTTCGCCTTCGAGGGCTCGGAGGATTTTGTGATCGCCGGCGCGCCGATCGCCCGCGATGCGGCGGTGCTGGAAGCGGGTTTCGATGTGACGCTCTCGTCCGATGCCACCTTCGGCATCGCCTATAGCGGCGAGATCGGCGACGACGCGGAGGATCACGGCCTCAACGCCACGCTGGCGGTCGAGTTCTGAGATAGGCCGCGACCGTTCAGGCCGCGTCGTCCTCGGAATTGAACGCCAAGGGCAACTGCATCGCCGTCTCCGCGCCCTCACTGGGCGCGCGAGGACACCCAGTCGAGCAGCTTGTCGAAGCCGCCGAAAGGATAGAGATGCGGGCCGGCAATGCCGAGCTCCGGCTTCTCGAAATGGAGCTTGGCGAGGTTCTCGACGAAGGCGTCGGGGCTCGACACGGTGAGCAGCTTGGTCACATTGAGGGCCTGCTTGCGGATGAAGCGGGCGGAATTGCCCACCCCGCACATGGCGGCATATTTGACCAGCGTTTTGATGGTGGCGGGACCCGGAACGCCGACATGGATCGGCAGCGTCACGCCGGCATCGCGCAGCGTCTTGGCCCAGTAGGCGACCGGGGCCGCCTCGAAGAGGAACTGGGTGGCGATGTAGCCCTCGATGTCATGGGCCGAGAGATAGGCCTGCTTCTCGCGCAGCGCGCTGATGAGGGCGGCCTCGCCCTTGGCCTTGATGATATCGGGATTGCCCTCCGGATGGCCGGCGACGCCGATCTTCCGGATGCCGTATTTCTGAAAAAGACCGGTCTCGAGAAGTTGGATGGCCGCGTCATAGACGCCGAGCGGCTGGGGCGCGCCGCCGCCCAGAACCAGCACCTGGCGCACCTGGGCGCGCTCGGCAAAGGCCTGAAGCCGGTGCTCGAGATCGGCCGCATCCCGCACGAAGCGGGCCGGCACATGCGGCACCGGCTCGAGCCCCGCAGCGCGGATGGCGGCCACGGCATCGATCTGGAGGGCAAGATCCGCCGGGTCGATCAGGGCGACGAAGACCTGGGTGCCTTGCGGCAGGCGCTCCTTCAGAAGAGCGACCTTCTCGACCTGCTTGGGGGTGATTTCGATGGAAAGCTTCGCCAGGAAGGCAGCAACCAGGGCCGGCATGTCACCGGCTTCGACCTTGAGCCTCGAGAACATATTCACTGCCTTAACTCCGATGGCGGATGGAACGGCCCAGCATTATCCGGCCCTTGGGCGGCTGCATGAGAATTTGCGACACCGGCGGTTCCGGTTGCGACCGCACCTTTACCAGCCTGTCGGTTTCGTGCCATCGCGTGACGCTGATGGACAAAGCCTGGGATTGGTATTAATTGGCCAGGGGACAACCCTAACGGAACTCCCATGTTCGGCGACAAGCCTCAGGAATGGCCGCAGAAATTCGCATTCATCATGGTGCCCGAATTCACCATGATGCCCGCCACCGCCGCAATCGAGCCCCTACGGCTCGCCAATCGCTGCGCCGAGAAGCCGCTTTATAAGTGGGCGATGCATTCGGTCGACGGTAAGCCGGTCGCTGCTTCCAACGGCATCCTGGCGATGGTCGACGGCGATCTCGAGGGGATCAACGAGCATGACACGGTCATCGTCTGCGGCGGGCTCAATGTCCAACACCATGTCGACAAGAGGCTGGTGAACTGGTTGCGCAAGGCGGCGCGGCGCGGCATGGATATCGGGGCCGTATGCACCGGCGCCCATATTCTGGCCGAAGCCCATATCCTCGACGGCTATCGCTGCACGATCCATTGGGAGAACCTGCCCGGCTTTTCGGAGGCCTTCCCGGAGATCGAGGCGACCGGCGGCCTGTTCGAGATCGACCGCGACCGCTTCACCAGCGCCGGCGGCACCTCGGCGCTCGACATGATGCTGGCGCTGATCGCCAGCCAGCACGGGCCTGACCTCGCCGCCAATGTCGCCGAGCTCGTGCTGCATTCACCGATCCGCCATCACAGCGAGCACCAGCGCATGTCGCTGCCGGCCCGTATCGGTGCGCGCCATCCCAAGCTCGTCGGCATCATCGAGGAAATGGAGAACAATCTCGAAGAGCCTTTGTCGCCGAGCGTGCTCGCCCGCCAGGCCGGGCTTTCGGCGCGCCAGCTCGAGCGCCTGTTCCGGCGTTATCTGGACCGCTCGCCCAAGCGCTATTATCTCGAATTGCGCCTCAAAAAAGCACGCTCGCTGCTGCTTCAGACCGACATGTCGGTGATCAATGTGGCGCTCGCCTGCGGCTTCTCCTCGCCATCGCATTTCTCGAAATGCTACCGCGCCTTCTATGGCCGCACCCCCTATCGCGAGCGCGGCGTGCCGGTGCTCGAGACGGCCGGCGGAGCCTGAACAAAAGCTTGAATCGCCGGGCGCTTTCGTCGGAAATTGCAAGAATCGCGGGCAGGACGACCTCCGCTGTTCCGCGCGCTTCCGGAAAACCGCTGTAGACTGCTGTAACTCCGCTGATAATTGCTGTTTTTGCCGCTGTTCTTTACAGCGGAACAACAGCGGCCCGCGCCGCCGCCTATTCGGCACAGAGCCGCTTCAGCAGGTCCTCGCAACGGCGGAGCTGGTCGAGCGTCACGAACTCGTCAGGCTTGTGCGCCACCGCGATATCGCCAGGACCGCAGATGACGGTCGGCACGCCGAGACCGTTCTGGAAATGCCCGGCCTCGGTGCCGTAGGCAACCTTGGCGAGACGGTTCGACCCCAAGAGCGCCGTCATGCGCTGGACCGCCGGCGCGTCGCCCGAGATGAAGTGGCCCGGATAGTCATAAACCTGCTCGAAGCGGATATCGGCGCCCGCATGGATGGCGCGCATCGCCGGCAGCAGCGCGTCGGCCATGGCCTTCACCCGGGCGAAGACCTCTTCCGGATCCTGGCCGGACAGCAGGCGGTATTCGAAGGTGAAGCTGCAGTGATGCGGCACGATATTCATGCCGGTGCCGCCCTCGATGAGCCCTGTATTGATGGTCGCATGCGGCAGGTCGAAATCCTCGTCGCGCAGCCCCCTCGTGAATTCGCGGGCGATCTCGGCGATGCCGGCAATGAGGCGCGCCGCCGTCTCGATGGCGTTGACGGCGCGCGGCGCCAGGCTCGAATGCGCCTCTAGGCCGGTGACGGTGCAGCGATAGGCCCGTCCGCTCTTATGGGCGATGACGAGCTCCATGCCGGTCGGCTCGCCGACGAGGCACATATCGGCGGCAAGTCCACGTGTCTTCAGGTCGTCGATGAGCTCGAGCACGCCGGTGCAGCCGACCTCTTCGTCATAGGAGAAGGCGATATGGACCGGCCTGGCGCGCGGCCTGGCGACGAGTTCCGGCACCACCGCGAGCACGCAAGCGAGAAAGCCCTTCATGTCGGCGCTGCCGCGGCCGAAAAGCCTGCCGTCGCGCTCGGTCAGCACGAAAGGATCGCTCGACCAGTCCTGGTCATCGACCGGCACGCAATCGGTGTGGCCGGAGAGAATGAGACCGCCCGGCGCATCGGGACCGATAGTGGCGAAGAGATTGACCTTGCCCGGATCGGCCCCGCCGACGCGGCGCGCCCTGACGCCGTGGCGCGCCAGATATTCCTCGACAAAGTCGATGAGCGGAAGATTGGAGTTGCGGCTGGTCGTATCGAAGGCAACCAGTCGTTCGAGAAGGGCACGGCTCTGCGCAGGCACGGAAGACGACATGCTCATTCGCCCGCCACCCGCTGCGGCCGATTCTGCGGCGGCGTCATCAGCATGGCGGTGGTCTCCGCCGAAAGATGGCCGACGCTGCTCCGGCGGGTCGACAGGCCGGTCACGAAGGGCAGGCACTGGGCGCGCGCCACCTCATAGACGCGGCGCAATTCCTGGACCGGCGCCGGATGATCGTCGACGCCGAGCTGGAGATAGGGATAGTCCTCCGCGTCATGCACCTTGATGTAGGCCGACTGCTTGCCGCGCTTGTCGCCGCCGGCCGCCTGGCCGGCCTCCAGGACACGCATCAGGCGCTCGGGCAGGCTCAGCGCGGCGCTGTCGCGCGCGGCCTTCGCCATCTGGGCCACGGTCTCGCCGCTCACCAGCATGTTGCCCTGAACGGCGAAGCCCTCGCCCACCTCATGGCCGCACCATTGCGTGCATTCCTTGCCGGTGAAGGCGGCGGCATTGCCCGCGGCATCGACGATGCCGACCTGGCGCACCTCGCGGCCCGGATCCTCGGCGAGAAGCTTGTCGAGCGCCGCCTTGGCGCTCATGCCTGATTTCATCAGCGCCAGACCGTCGATGCCGAGATAGGGATTGACCCAGGACTGCGTCGCCACCGCGCCGATGCGCGCCGCCACGAAGGGGCACAGGCCGCCGATGGCCGGCACCGCGGTCGAAACCGCGACCCCCAGCATGCCGCTGCGCGGGCAGCGCGCGGCGATGGAAAAAGTGGCAAGCTGGATCATGGCTGGTCTCCTTTCGGGTCAGGCGCGCCGCATGAAAGCGGGCGACGGCACGGCGGCCAAGAGTTCACGCGTATAGTCATGCTGCGGATCCTCGAAGATCCGGTCGGCATCGCCCTGCTCCACCACCTCGCCGCGGCGCATGACGGCGACCTCGTCGCTGACCTCGCGGATGACCGCGAGATTGTGGCTGACGAAGATGGTGGTGAGGCCGAAATCATATTTGATGTCGGAGAAGAGCTTTAGCACTTGCGCCTGGACGGAGACGTCGAGCGCCGAGGTGGGCTCATCCGCCAGCACGACGCTGGGCCCCAGGATCACCGCGCGGGCAATGGCGATGCGCTGCTTCTGGCCGCCCGACAATTGATGCGGCAGGCGGCTTTCGATCGCGGGATCGAGGCCGACACGGCGCAGCAGGGTCCCGATGCGCTCGAGCCGTTCCGCCGCCGAGCCGATGCCATGAACCTCGAGCGGCGCCGACAGGATGGCGCGGATGGTCTGGCGCGGATTGAAGGACGAGGCGGGATTCTGGAAGATCGGCTGCACCTGGCGGCGCATCGCCTTGAGCTCGGCGCCGCGCAGGGACCAGATCTCGGCGCCATTGACGAGGATGCGGCCTTCGCTCGGCGCGATGAGACGCAGCACCATGCGCAGCAGCGTCGACTTGCCGGAGCCCGACTCGCCGACGATGCCGAGGGTTCGGTTTCTTGTTATGCTGAGCGAGACATTCGACACGGCCTTGAAGCCGGGCGCGCGGCTGAGCAGGCCCCCTTTGCTGAAGACCTTCGAGACATTCTCGATGCGCACCACCGGCTCGCTCATTTGCGTGCCTCCTTGCGGCGATGGATGCTGGGCGTCGCCTCGAGCAGCATGCGGGTATAGTCGGCCTCGGGGGACTCGAAGATGCGCTTCACCGAGCCGTTCTCCACGACCTTGCCGTCCTTCATCACATAGACCCAGTCGCACAGCTCGGCGACGATGCCGAGCTCATGGGTGATGAAGAGGATGGCGGAGCCGCGCTCGTCGCGGATGTCGCGCAGGAGCTTGAGGATGCGGGCCTGGACGGTGACGTCGAGCGCCGTCGTCGGCTCGTCGGCGATGATGAGCTCGGGATCGAGCGCCAGGCCCGTCGCGATCATGGCGCGCTGCTGCATGCCGCCCGAGAATTGATGCGGATATTCGCGGACCCGCGTCTCGGGATCGGCGATCTTCACCGCGCGCAGCAGCTCGACCACCTTGGACCAGACGGCGCCATAGGATTGCTTGCGATGGAACTCATAGGGCTCGCCCACCTGACGGCCGACCCGCATGGTCGGGTTGAGCGACTGCATCGCATCCTGCGGGATGAGCGCAATGCGGTCACCGCGCAAGGCGCGCATCTGGGACTCGCCGAGACTGACGATGTCACGCCCGCCGAGCTCGATGGCGCCGCCGATACGGGCGCCGTGGGGCAGAAGCCGCATGGCGGAGAGCGCCGTCATGGTCTTGCCGGAGCCCGACTCGCCGATGACGCCGACGATCTCCTTCGGCCAGACCTCGAGGCTCACCTTGTCGACGGTGCGCAGCGTCCCGCTGCGGCGCTCGAAGTCGACGGTGAGGTCGCGGATGGCGAGCGCCGCGCGCGCCGCTCCCTGGGCATGATGACGACGCTCGCTCATTCGTCCCTCAAATGCGGGTCGAAGGCGTCGCGCAGGCCGTCGCCCAGCATGTTGAAGCCGAGCACGGTCAGGAAGATGGCGGCGCCCGGCACGATGCTGAGCCAGGGCGCCTGAGCCATGAAGCCCCGGCCGGTATTGAGCATGTTGCCCCAGGACGGATCGGGCGGCTGGGCGCCGAGGCCCAAGAAGGACAGAGCGCTTTCGAGCAGCACCGCATAGGAGAAGGCGACCGCCGCCTCGACGAGAAGCGGCGCCACGATATTGGGCAGGATCTCGCGGGTGAGGATGCGCATATGGCTCATGCCGATAGCCCGCGCCTGCTCGACATATTGCTGGCGCAGCACGCCTTCGGCGGTGGCGCGCGCCAAGCGGGCAAAGCCCGGGATGAAGATGATGCCGATGGCGATCATGGCGTTGAAGACGCTGGTGCCAAGGCTCGCCATCAGCACGATGGCGAGCAGGATCGCCGGGAAGGAGAACAGGATCTCCATCAGCCGCATGAGAACGAGGTCGACCACGCCGCCGAAATAGGCGGCTAGCGTGCCTATGAGGGTGCCGAAGACGAGGCCCACCAAAGAAGCCAGCACCGCCACCATCATCGAAAGCCGCGCCGCATGGATGACACGCGAAAGCACATCGCGGCCGAGCTCGTCGGTGCCGAGCCAATGGGCGGCGGAAGGCCCCTTCAGCATCTGGGCGACGTCGAGATCGAGCGGCGAATAGGGCGCGACCCAGGGCGCGAAGATGGCGAGCAGCAGAATGACACCGACGATCGTGCCGCCGGTGACGACGAGCCGCCAGCGCCGCCAGTTGAAGGAGGGGCGGACAGCGGCGGTCATTTGTGCCTCGTGACGCGGCGCGGATCGAGCAAGCCGACCACGACGTCGACGATGAGATTGATGATCAGCACGACGAGCGTGATGGTGAGCGCGCTCGCGAGCAGCACCGGATAGTCGCGATTGATGATGCCGACCAGGACGAAGGAGCCGACGCCCGGCAGGAGGAAGATGTCCTCGATCACCACGACGGAGCCGAAGAGGAAGCCGAACTCGACCGCCGCGACATTCACATAAGGCGTCATGGCATTGCGGATGGCATGGCGCATGACCACGATCCCCTCGCCCGCCCCCTTGGCGCGGGCGGTGCGGATATAGTCGGACGACAGGACCTCGATCATGGCGGTGCGCATGATGCGGATGAGGAGCGCCGAGGAGACGATGCCGAGCGACAAAGCCGGCATGATCATCTGCTTCAGATTCATGGCGGGATTGACCGAAAAAGGCGTGTAGCCGCCCGGCGGCAGCAGCCTGAAGTGAAGCGTCAGCACCATGACGAGCAGCGTCGCGAGCCAGAAATTGGGGACGGCGCCTAGAAGGCTCGCGAGCAGCGAGATGCCCTTGTCGGCGGCACGCTGGTGGCGCATCGCCGCGAGGGCGCCGAGCGGCAGGGCGATCAGATTGGCGATGATGAAAGCGAGGATGGCCAGCTCGAGCGTCACCGGAATACGGCGCAGGAGCTCGGGCCCGACATCGACGCCGTTCTGGAAGCTCTTGCCGAAATCGCCGGTGAAGGTCTTGCCCAGCCATTCGGCATATTGGACGACGAGCGGACGGTCGAGCCCATGCAAAGCCTCGAAACGCGCCAGAGCCTGCGGCGTCGCATCGATGCCGAGCGCCGAACGCGCCGCCGAGCCCGGCACGACATTGACAGCGACGAACAGGATGCTCGACGCGACGACGAGCGTGAGCGCGAAGGCGGCGAGGCGCGAGAATATCAGGCCGCGCAAGCTAGGACCTCGAAGTCGGAATAACGCATGAGCAGCGTCGATACACCGGATTTACGCCAAACTCACGGGCCGAATGAATCATTCTCGTGGCAGGAAATCAAGGCTCGAGCCAGGCGTCCTTCAGGGTCTTGAGGAACCCGGTGCGCATCGGCTTGTAGTTCTTGAGCTTGTCCGTATGCGCGGTGAGGATCAGCGAATTGACCAGCGGCACGATCGGCATCTCCTCGAGCGACAGCTTCTGCTGCTCGGCATAGGCCGCCTTGCGGGCCTCCTGGGTGGCGGCCGACTTGGCCTTGGCCAGCGCTTCGTCCATCGCTTTGCTGCAGCTCTTCTGGACGTTGATGGCCATGCCGCAGGCATAGTTGTTGGTGACGAAATCGTCCGGATCGGCGAGCGGCGACACCCAATACATCGACGTCATGTCGAATTTCGATGGCCCCCAGACCTCGTCCCAGTAACGTGGGATCTCCATGGTCTTGATCTCGGCCTTGATTCCGACAGCGGCGAGATTGGCCTGGATGATCGGCGCCATGGCGACCATGGCCGGGAAGGACGACGCCATGGTGATCGAGGTCGCGAAGCCGTCGGCATGGCCCGCTTCGGCGAGCAGCGCCTTGGCCTTCTCGGGATTGGCGCCCGGCGTGAAATAATCGATGCCGGCGTAACCCCAGCTCCATTCGGGGATGACGCCGCCCTTGAAAGGCACCGCCTGCCCGAAGAAGACACCCGCGACGATGGCGCTGCGGTCGATCGCATGGGCGATGGCCTGGCGCACTTTCGGATTGTCGAGCGGCGCCACCGTGTTGTTCATCAGCAGCCAGTAATAGCGGCTGCCTTCGAGGGTCAGCCCGACGAGGCCCGGCGTGGCGGAAACCGTCTGCCAGTCCTTGGGCGGGATCTCGTTGGAGAAGTTGATATTGCCGGAGATCACTGCATTGGTGAGCGCGGTGATGTCGGCGATGAGATGGAATTCGAGGGCGTCGACATAGGGCTTGCCCGCTTCATAGAAATCCTCGTTGCGGGCGAACTTCACCATCGAGCGCGGCTCGTAGGAGACGAATTTGAAAGGCCCGCTGCCGACCGGCTTGGAGTTGAGATCGTGCCCTCCTTCGACCAGCTTCTTCGGCACGATCGAGGAGCCGGGGAAAGCCATATAGACGAGGAAAGGACCGGTGGTCTGGGTCAGCTTGAAGGTGACGGTGTACGGATCGACGACGACGACTTCCTTGATGGTCTCGACCTGCGAGCCGTAGGAATAGCCGGTGTCCTTGGCGCGCAGGCGGTCAAAGGTGAATTTGACGTCCTCGGCGGTCAGCTCAGAGCCATCATGAAACTTCACGCCCTTGCGCAGATGGAAGGTGTATTCGAGGCCGTCGGCCGACTGCTCGAACTTCTCGGCGAGATCGGGATAAGGCACGGCGTCCGGATCGAGCGACATCAGCGTCGAGTAGACCTGCTCGATCACCACATGCGACATGCCGGACGGACCGCGGGCCGGATCGAAGCCCGCCGGATCGGCGGAGAAACCGAGCTTGAGCGTGCCGCCGCGCGTCGGATCCTCGGCCATGGCCGGCAGAATCAGCGACGGCGCCAGCGCGGCGAGGGCCAGACCGGCCGCGCCGGACTTCAGGAACAAGCGGCGTCCGATCTTCAATTTTTTGGTCATTGCGATGCCTCCCCAAAACTTGAACGGACTTGAATGAACGGAAAATTTACCCGACTGTCAATCAAAAAGGCGATTGCGGCCAGCGGGACATTCCGCCATCCTGCCGGCATGCTTGCCCATGACAACAAGAGAGACCGTATCGAGGAGCTGGGCGCCCGCATCCGCCATGCGCGCAAGCTCAAGAAGCTCACGCTCAAGCAGCTCGGCGACAAGGTCGGCTGCTCGGAAAGCCTGTTGTCCAAGATCGAGCGCAATCACATCACACCGTCGCTGTCGGTGCTGCTCGGCATCGCCGATGCGCTGGGCACGAACTATGCCGGCCTCTTCGGCGGCAAGAGCCTCGAGCCGGTGACGCTCTACAACAACGGCGAGCGGCCGGTGCTGTCGCTGGGCGCCGGCGCCGGCAAGGTGCCGGACGTCATGCTCGAGCGCATGGTGCCGGCGGGCGAAACGCGCACCATCGACGCCAATGTGCATGTCATTCCGCCGGGCGGCGGCTCATCGGGCAGCTATTCGCATTCGGGCGAGGAAGTGGGCTATGTGGTGACGGGCTATCTGGAGCTGACTGTCGATGGCCGCGTGCATCTTCTAGGCCCCGGCGGCTCGTTCTTCTTCAATTCGAGCCTGCCGCACAGCTACCGGAATGTCGGCACCGCGGAGGCCCGCGTCGTATGGATGAACTCGCACAGATCGAGGCTCGCCAGGCCGTGATCATCGTTCAATAGGTGACGGTGACCGCCACGGTGTCATTGTAGGTTCCGGCCGGCGGCGTCGTCTGCGGCGCCACGCGGCCAAAGACGGTATAGTTCTGAGTGAGGCCGGTACCGGTGCCGGTCGGCATCAGGCCGGTCGTATTGCCCCAGCCCTGGCTTCGGGCAATATCCTGATACAGCCCATAGACGATGATATTCGAGCCGTTCGTCATCTGTCGCGTCGATGGGGTGAAGCTGCCGACGCCAAGACCTACGCTATAGCCGGTCGACAGAGTACAGGTGACGCGCACCTGGCCGGTCCCGTCGACATTGGCGGACAGAAAACCGACGCTTCCGAAATTCACGCTTTGCGTGGTGACCGTACAGTTCTTGTCGATGATCGCCCGGACGGTGAAATTGGCGGTGGTCGATTGGCTGAGCAGTCCCGCGCATCCCAAGAGGCCCAGGCCGATCGATATGGTGGTATCGGGCGATCCGGCGAAGCTCGACTGATAGGTGCCCGGAGGCGCCGTCTGCTGCGAGCCGAACAAGCGAAAATAGACATCGCGCGACACCGAGGCGGTGTTGGTTCCGAGCAATGGCGGCACTGTCACCTGCAGCGTCATCGGCGGAACCGTGCCGAGGGCCGGAAAGGATACATGGCCCCAGGGAACCGAGCGGTTCGAATCCTGAAAGATGTTGTAGTTGAGGATATTGCCGCCGGAAACCAGGCGCCGGACGCCGGAGGCGGAACCTCCGCTGCCCTGGCCGATATTAGGGCAGATGGTGACGGTGAGCAACGAACCGACGATGCCGTCGAGCGAGTTCACCGTGCATTCGACGGTCAGCGTCGAAGAGGCATCCACCGACGCGCCGGAAAGGATGTCGAGCCCTGTGAATACGACCGGCGAAATCATGCTGGCGGTGCAGCTCAACGCTTCGGCGCGCGAGGTGACGGATATCAAGGTCATCAAGGCAAAGAGCAGCGACAACACGAAGCGCTTCATAAGCAAGGCACTCCCGACACGAGCTGCTGTTCGCCCGGACGCCTGCTGAACACGAAATCGGCCCGGCATTGCGTCCCATCGGCGAGGTCGATGGTCACGGAGTTTGTCGCGGCGAGTCTGGTGATGTAGGCCTCGCCATCGTAACCGACGACGAAATCCTCCGTCGCGCCTTCGGCCCGGCCGGCAAGACCCGCTTCCAGCGGCTGATTGCGCCGATCGACGAACTGCACGAGCGCCGATGCGCTTTCCGCTTTTGCCTTGAAGGCGACGACGACGCCGGTTTTGTCGGCCGGCAGCACCATCCGGCTGGTTTCCGGCACATCGGCATCGACCGGAAGATTCTGCGGGTCGATGGCGATGCGTGTCCTTTCATAAGCGGTGAGCCGCGGCACGATGACCTTGCCCGAGCTGCCCGAGGTGCCGACGGGACGATTGGCGGCCATCACCTCGACGTCCGGGGCGCCGACATCGACGATGGCGAAGGAATCATCGACCTGGCGCGTCAGGAAAACATCGCCGTCGGCGGCCACCACTGCCCCCTCGATCTGGGCCGAGGCATTGACGGTGTGGTCATATTGCTGAACGCCGGCCACGAACCGCGCGTGTCGCGCGACATAGGATGCGGCCGCCTGCGTGTTCACCGTTTCGCCCGCGGCGGCGCGCACCCGCCAGCCATAACTTCCCTCGACATCCTGATCGGGCTTGATCGCGTCGACGAAGGCGGTGGTGCGGCCGGCACTATGCTCGACACCGACGGCGGTGGTGATATTGCCGCCCCATTGCATCGACACCCCGGCATAGGCGCCATTGTCCTCCGTGTCTTCGATATCGGCATAAGCGGTGGCGAAAAAATTGCATTGGGCAAAAAGCGGCCGGTCATAAGACAGGCTCACCACTTTGGAGTCGCTCTCTTCATCCTCGAGATGCGTGAAGCTCAAATTGATCGTCGAGGCGTCGGTGTCGAATTTGAGCGGAATGGCGAGCGAGATCTGATCGAGGGCCTTCGGTGGGCGCGCCGAAAAGAAGAACTCTGAATCCTCGTCGAGATCGGCCGTCACCGAGGCAAGATCCTGATAGGTGCCGAACGTCCTCTGGCTGCGGAGATAGATCCGCCAGTCGGCGAGGAGCGCCGCATCGAGCGAGGCGGAAACCAGGAAACCGGCGTCGCCGTCCCAGCTGCTCGCCGCTCCGGCCAGGCTGCCGACGCCCCAGCCGCCCAGCCCCAAGGCGAGGCCGGCGCCGCCATTCACGAGCCCGGCGCCGGCTTCGCCGTGACTTTCCAGCGTCAGCCGTTCGCTGAGGCCATAACGCAGACTGGCGCTGGCGATGGGCGCGCCATCATAAGAATCCGATTCGATGCCGTAGTCGCGGCGCGCGAATCCCGCCTCGAGCGCGTAATCGGCGAGCCCTGGCCGCAGCAGCAGCGCCGAAGCATAGAAGGCGACCTGCGTTTCGGTTTCCTGGCCGGTGGTGGTGTCGCGCACGACCACGCGGGCGAGACCGGGGCCGGTGATGGCGGGCAGCCCGTCGACCACGAACGGGCCGCTCGGCACGTCGCTGGAATAGCTTTTGATGCCGTTCAGATAGATGTCGACGGCGGACGGGACCGCCGCTGAGCCCGCCAGCTCCGGCACCGGAATCGTCACCAGATCCGGCCGCAGGCTAAAATTGCGCCGGATCTGCACACCGCCCATACGGATCGGCCGCGTCCAGGCAAGCCCGCCCGAAATGAAATCGCCGGCGACATAGGTTCTGAGCGTCTGCGGGTCGGAATAGCGCCAGGCGGTATCGAGACGTGTCGCGTAATCGCCATCCTCCGGAGGATCGCTGCGCGCCGAGAACGAACTGTCGAGCGTTCCCCAGGCAGTGAAGAGGCGAAGATCGAAATAGCTGAAGAGGCCGTTATACTCCGGCAGATCCCAATAATCGGCGCTGTCAAAATTGGCGCTCAAAGTATAGTTCATCAATGCGCCGAAGCCGCGCTCGACCGCCATCCCCTCTTCCCCTTCGCCGCGCTCGGGGCCGACCTTGCGGGCAACGCGCCGGCGGTCGGCGGCGGTGAAGCTGATCGACTGGGTGGCTTCGTCATAGGCGTAAGAGACATCCGGCAGGCGCTTCAGATCGATCGTGCCGTCGGCCGCGAGCGCCGCCGGATCGGGAATGAGGCCCAGCTCGCGCAGCTCATCGGGCGCGATCGAGAGTGAACCGTCCGCGTTCATCCGGAAGGCGCCGATGAGCCCGGTCGAGACGCCATTGATGAAAGCCTCGAGCTGCAGCCCTGCCGGCTGCGGCAGGGACGCGGCAACAGACTCCATATCGGTGGCTTCCGTTTCGGGAATCACCGCCGCACGCATCGCCGAGTCGGTTATGGGCAGCCGATCGCCTTTCGCCGGCTCATCCGAGTGAGCGGCGATCGACAAAGGACCAAGCAACCAGAGACCGACGGCGATGACTTTATGGAGACGGCTTGACCAAGCTCGTTCCATGGAAGGGTTCGCCTTCTCCCTGTCCTGCAATGTCGAGGGCGCTGCCGGGCGCCACCTGCCCGGTCATCGTCCAGCTCATGGTGGAATGGCCGAGCACATAGCCGGCCAGACCGTCGATCCGGCGCAGCAACTTGCCCGCTCCGCTCTTCACCACGAGATTGGTGAGCTTGAACCGGTGGTCGCCGTTATTGCGCGCGGTGAGCACCAAACCCTTGCCCGCCTTGACGGCGCTCCAGGTGATCGCCGCCGGATTCTCGTCGCCGGTGCTGAAGAATACCGGGATCGAGTGCCGGATCACGAGCGTTACCTGATTGGCCTTCTTGTCCTTGGGCTCGGGCAGCTGGTCGACCAGCAGCCGATAGCTCTCCTCTCCGGTCACCGGGCGCTTCGCGGTGCGGACGATGCGCACCGTATAATCCGTGCCTGGAGCAACCTTCAGCATGGGCGGGCTCGCGACGACGTCACGGGTCGGCTCCAGCCGATCCTGGCCATCGACCTGGAGCCAGCGGAAAAGGCGCACCTGGACCCGCATAGGCTCCTTGCCCAGCGTCTGGACTGTCAGGGCGGCCGTGCTGGCCGGTGCCTTCTGGTCGATCAGGGTCGGCGAGACGCTGAGCGTTCCGGCGTTGCCGGCCGTTGCGGCGGCAATACAACCAAATGCAATGGCGGCCAATGTCGCTGTGATGGAATTCGGCATGGCGGCCGCGTCAGTAGGCGATTGAGACCTGCACGGTGTCGCTGTAGCTGCCGGCGACCGGAGTCGTCGCGGCGGGCGGCACGCGACCGTAGACATCGATCGTCTCGAGTGAGCCGGTTCCGGTTCGGGAAACGATCTCGCCCGAGGTGTTGCCCCAGTTCAAGGTGCGCGCGCTGTCGCTGAAGAGCTTGTAATCGACGGTCGAGCCGGTGGCCGGGCCGGTACCCGCCATCTTGCGGGTCGTGGTGGTGCCGCCGCCGGTGCCCGCATTCAGGCTGATCGTATAGGGCGCCCCCGTGGTGCAGGTTACCGAGATCGTGCCGGTAGCGTCGACATTAGCCGACAGCACGCCATGCGAGCCGAAGGCCACAGGGGTCGTCGCGCCCGCGGTGCATTCATTGGTGATGGTGATGGTGACCGTCAGGTTGCTGGTGGCCGGCGATGCCGCCTGCGCCGCTCCGGCGAGGCCGATACACGCCAAGACTGCAAACCCTGCCAACGCTGGCACGTTATTACGCATAGCTTCCTCCAAGAACCGCGAATCTCAATAGTCACGACTGTGAATTATCTTGGTTATTAAAGTATTTCTTGGTCGGAGCGCAATTTTAAATACGTAACAGCACAATAAAACTAATAACTTATAGTTGAAATCTGGAGATATATTTCATTTCGGATGAAATGAAGTCAGAATGAGGAAAGGGATATTCTGACCGGTCAGGCCAAATTGAAAAGGGAGCGGGTCCAGAAGACCCGCTCCCCCGATAGGAGTGCGCCCGCGACCGGGGGCAATTTGCAGACAGCACCCTACCGAACTTGTCTATTACCACCAAAAATTTGAAGCGCCTTCCCTATCCTGAATTTGTGCATGCGCTGCTCTTTGGACAGGGGCGCGCTGAAAATAGAATACATATCATGAAAATCAAATAACTTTCAGTCCACTACACAGTGTCGGCCCTGCAATCAGGCTAGACTCGGTCATTTCATCTTAGTAATTCAAGTGCTTACACTGGAGTAAGGACATGTGTGGACTTTGGTCGCAAGCTACAATACCGCAGGAAGCCGTAACTTGACGGCAAGACCACCAAGCTTTGATTGATCTAGACTTAAGCCGCCACTGTACATTGCCGCGGTTTCGGACACGATCGAGAGCCCCAGGCCCGAGCCTGGTTTCGTTTCGTCCAGCCTGCGCCCGCGCACCGGGGCTTCCTTGCGCTTGTCGGCGGGGAGGCCCGGGCCGTCATCGCCCACCACCAGATCGATCCACAGACGGCCGTCCGGCGGCGCATCGGTGCTGGGACCGACCGCGACGCTCACCTGGGACGTCGCCCATTTGCAGGCATTGTCGAGAAGATTGCCGGCCATCTCCTCGAGATCCTGTTTCTCGCCGCGGAACTTGGTGCCGCGCGGACAGTCGATGGCGATGGTGACGCCCTTGTCGAGATGAATGCGCTCCAGCGTGCGGGCAAGCGCGGCCAGCACCGGCTCCACTTCGGTGATCGAGCCCAGCGTCTGGGCCCTGGCGGCGCGGCGCGCGCGGTCGAGATAGAGATTGACCTGGTCGCGCATCACCTGGGTCTGCTCCGACACCTTGTCGGCCAGGAAGCCGGGCTGCAGCTTGGCCTCGTTATGCAGCACGCTCAGCGGTGTCTTCAGCGCATGCGCGAGATTGCCGACCTGCGTGCGCGCCCGGTCGACGATCTCGGAATTGGACTGGATGAGGAGATTGAGCTCGTCGGCAACCGGCTGGATCTCGTCGGGATACGAGCCTTCCAGACGTTCGGCCTTGCCCTCGCGGATCGCCGTCAACCGGTTCTGCAATGTCCGCAGCGGCCGCAGGCCGAAGCGCACCTGGACCAGGATGGCGATGAGAAGCCCCAGTCCCAGGAGCGTCAGCATGGCCACCAGCGTCTGGCGGAAGGCCGTCGCCTCGACCTTCAGCTCGTCGAAATTGCCCGCCACCATGAACGAATATTGATCGGCCTTGTCGTAGAGCTTGTAGCGCTGCTCGATGACCCGGAGACGCGTGCCGTTCGCGTCATAAAGATAGAAATGCGCAAGCCCCTCGTCGTCGCGGTCGGCGAGATCCTCCGAGGTGGGCTCGAGCCGCTTTTCGAGCAGCGAGGGTGAAGCGAGATCGGCGACACCTTTGCTGGGGGGCGTCACCTGCCAGTACCAGCCCGACAGGGGCAAAGTGAAACGCGTATCGGCGAGCTCGCTCTGGATGGCGGGCGAGCCGTCCTCGTTCACCTCGACATTGGCGAGAAGCCCATCCATGACGGCGCGCAGCCGCGCATCGAAATTGCGTTCGAGCGCCGCCTGAAAGAGGCTCGCCAGCAGGATGGCGGCGCTGACGAGCAGAACGATGGCGACGATGGCGGAAGAGACGACAAGGCGGAGGGCGAGTGAATTACGCCGCATCATCCGGCTCGGACACGCAGTATCCCATGCCGCGGATGGTCTTCAGCACGTCGACGCCGAGCTTCTTGCGCAGACGGCCGACAAACACCTCGATGGTGTTCGAATCGCGGTCGAAATCCTGGTCGTAGAGATGCTCGACCAGCTCGGTGCGCGACACCACCTTGCCCTTATGATGCATGAGATAAGCGAGCAGGCGGAATTCGAGCGAGGTGAGCTTGATCGCATGGCCGTCGACCGTAACGCGCGCACTCTTGGTGTCGAGCAGCAGGGGCCCGCAGGAGATCTCGCTGGTGGCATGGCCGGCGGAACGGCGCAGCAGAGCGCGCACGCGGGCCAGCACCTCCTCCATGTGGAACGGCTTGGCGACATAATCGTCGGCGCCGGCATCGAAGCCCTGCACCTTGTCGCTCCAGCGGTCGCGCGCGGTGAGGATCAGCACCGGCATCTTCTTCTCGGCGCGGCGCCATTTCTCGAGCACGCTGACGCCGTCGAGGATCGGCAGGCCGAGATCCAGGATGACCGCGTCATAGGGCTCGGTCTCGCCCAGATAATGGCCCTCCTCGCCGTCCTTGGCGGTATCGACGGCATAGCCGGCATCGGTGAGCGCCGTCACCAGCTGACGGTTCAGATCGGGATCGTCTTCGACGACGAGTAGTCTCATGAATTACCCCTGGTTCGGCCAAATGAAAGAACGGGCTTAGTCCTGCACAGCGCCCGTCTGCCCATCGACCCGAACCTTCTTGATTTGGTTCTTGATTTTGATGGTGGCAATAATGTCCCCGCTAGGCAAGGGGCCGATCTTCAGGACCGTGGAGTTGGGTATCCGATTCTGGATGTTCCTCTGCGCCATGGAGAGCGGGATCATCGGACGCAGCACCGGCGGCTTGCTGATCTTGGGCTGAATCTGCAGTTTCGGCTGCACCTGCAGCTGGATGTTGGGCGACTGCGCAAAGGCAGGTCCCTGGGCAGCCAGCAGCATCACTGCGAGCGCAGCTATGGTGAGTATCCGACGCATTTCACAAGGCACGCTAGGCTCCACTAGATGAACCTTCCATGAATGGCGGCGAGCCACCCACCGCTCATGCTAAAGCCTTGCAGAAACAGGAATTTTCAGTGACGGACCGATCACCCTGGCACCATCGGCTTCCCAGAACTGGAAGCCGAGAGCCTATGTCCGGCAAAACCAGCGCGGATCCGGCATTGGCCGGCCGCTCGTTGAGCATGTCTTCCGCGATGCCGGCTCAATCTGAGGGCGTCGCCGGCGGCTACCGGCTACCGGCTTCTGCGAGCATCTGGGCTTCATCCGGGTCGACGGCCAGGAGACGGTGACCCACCACCTGCTTCTGACATAGAAAAAGGCGGCCGTTGCCGGCCGCCTTCAGTCCCCTGCTTTTTCCCTCGAAAAAACGAGATGGAGGTTAAGTCATAAAAGCGAGTCCTGCCAGAAGTCCTTGCTCGGCGCATGTTTTGCACCATGATGACACATCACCCGTAACACGTTGATATTTATATCTTATATTGGATACTCCAGAGAGTGTACTGTGACTTTCATGACACAGGCGTGAAAAAACTAAGCCGGCGCCCGGCATAACTCCCCGTTATTGGACGGGAGCCGGCAAGGCTGTCGCAACGATTCGGCCTGCGCAGGCGAGAAGGGCGCGCTCAGGAGGCTTGCGGGCGTTTGGCGCGCGGCAGCTTCCAGAGGTGGTCCCCAAGGTCGGCTTCCGCGACGCCCTCTTCGGAACGAACCTGGCCGCCGACCGAGATGCCGGCTTCGGCGACGGTGCCCTTGCGGCCGGAAACGAGCGGATGCCACCAGGAGAGCGTCTGGCCCCTGGCGAGACGGCGATAAGCGCAGGTATCAGGCAGCCAGTTGAGCTTGCCGACATTCTCAGGGGTCAGGCGCACGCAATCCGGCACCCGGGTGCTGCGATGGGCATAGTCGCTGCAGCGGCAGGTGCGGCGGTCGAGCAGCTTGCAGGCGAGATTGGTGAAATGGATCTTGCCGGTGTCCTCATCCTCGAGCTTGACGAGGCAGCAGCGCCCGCAGCCATCGCACAGGCTTTCCCATTCCTGCGGCGTCATTTCAGCAAGGGTCTTGGTTTTCCAGAAGGGCTTGCTCATCGCGCGTGTCTTACGCCTTCCGCCGCGAGTTGCAAAATCATCGCCGCCAGGAGCCCGGCATCATGCTGGCCGCGATGCCAGGGATCCTCGAAATCCCCCGCGACGACCGCGATATCCGGCAAGGGCCGCGCCTCACGCGCGACGAAACGCGCCGCACCGACCACGCGCTCGCCCGGGACCGCACTTTCATGGACGAGAACATGCGTGAGAACCGGCCGGCCCGCCCCAGTCTGGAGCAGGCGTCCGGCCATCTCGTCGACGCTGAGGCGGCGGGTCTCGCGATCTTCCAGCATGTTGCCGATGAGGATCTTGGGCGCCGCGGCGCTGCCGACCGCCGTCGCGACATCCGCGACCAGGAGATGCGGCAGGATGCTGGTGAAGAAGCTGCCTGGCCCGTAGACGATCGCATCGGCATTGGCGATCGCCGCCAGCGCCCGGGGATTGGCCGTGGCCGCATCGAGCGTGACGGCGGCGATCCCCACGGCCGCGTCCTCCTCGCCGAGCGCGGTGATCAGATGCTGACCGTCGATCGGGCGGCCATCCTTCAGCACCGCCCGCAAGGTCAGATCGCGATCCTGTGAGACCGGCCAGACATTGCCGGCGATGCCGCAGAGCGATTTGAAGGTCAGGATCGCCGCATTGATGTCACCCGCTTCGGCGAGAAGCGCGCCGGTCAGAATGAAATTACCGATGCTGCCCCGTCGCAGATCGAAATCCGGTCCGGCGGCGGCGATGAAGATACCGAGATAGCGCAGGATCGCCGCAGCGATGTCCGGCCGCATCGCCTTGAGGACCGGATGCGCGCCTTCCGCATAGAAAGCCAGCTCGCGCCAAAGGGCCGCGGCGTTTCCGGTTTCCGACAGGCGGGCATTGAAGATGCGCACCACATCGCCGGCATGGCCCTCGGCATAGGCCATGGTCATCAAGGCCTGGCGGATATCGCCGACGGGGAGGATATGAAGGGTCTCGCGGATGGATTTGGAGGAGCCGCCCGAATCCCAGGCCGGCACCAGCCGCGTCACCCGCACACCCTGGCGGATCAAAGCGATGGTGAGGTTCCGCGACGCGGTGCCGCCGGCCAGAATGACGACATGGGGCCCGCCGGTTCCCCCGGGCGATGGAATTTCGTTCATCAGAACGTTTTTGCCATGGAACCCGGCCCAGGGTCACGCCTATTTCCGGCCCCTTTCCGTCATAATCTTCAAGTAAGTGGAAACCGCCCGCCAACCAGTGGTAAAAGGCTCGGCACAGGATAACGGACGCCGATCTTGGCCAAATCGCCAAAAAAATCCAGCTACCAGACCATGATGTGGCTCGACTCCTATGTGAGCTCGGGCGTCTATGAGGTCATCGACGCGATCCGGCGGGGCATCTCGGCCTATTCGTCCTTCGTCCATCGCTTCCGCCTGTCCGGCATCAAGCGGGTGATCGTCGATCTCACCGACGACATGGCGACCTTCGGCACGGTCATCGCCTTCGGGCTCCTCGCTTTCGCGCTGCCGCCCTTTTCGGGCACCGGTGATGTGTGGAACAAGGGCCGCGACTACGCCATCACCTTCACCGACGACAATGGCGAAATCATCGGCCGGCGCGGCATCCGCCAGGACGACGCCATCCCGCTCGAGGACATCCCGCCGCATGTGATCAAAGCGGTGCTCGCCACCGAGGATGCCCGCTTCTATCAGCATTTCGGCGTCGACGTGCTCGGCACGTTCCGGGCCATCATCCAGAATGCCCGCGCCAATGACGTGGTGCAGGGCGGCTCGTCGATCACCCAGCAGGTGGCGAAGAACCTTTTCCTCAGCCCCGAGCGCACGATCCGGCGCAAGGTCCATGAGGCCTTCCTCAGCCTGTGGATCGAGGCGCGCCTGTCGAAGGACGAGATCCTCAAGCTCTATCTCGACCGCTCTTATCTGGGCGGCGGCAATTATGGCGTCGAGGCGGCGGCGCAGTATTATTTCGGCAAATCGATCCGCGACGTGAATCTCGCCGAAGCGTCGATGCTGGCCGGCCTGTTCAAGGCGCCGTCAAAATATGCGCCGCATGTGAGCATGGAGCAGGCCCGCGCCCGCGCCAATGTCGTGCTCTACCGCATGCTCGATGCGGGCTTCATCACGCAGGGGCAATTGGTGCAGGCGAGGCGCGAACCGGCCGATCTCGTCAATTCCCCCGCGGTGGCGAGCCCCGACTGGTTCCTCGACAAGGCCTATGCCGACACGCTGGCGCTCATCGAAGCCAAGCACATCACCGGCGACTATGTGATCGAGGTGAAGACGACGATCAACGCCAAGCTGCAGGAAGCCGCCCAGCGCATCGTCAACAAGACGCTCGACACCGAGGGCCCGCAATATCACGCCACCCAGGCCGCGGTGGTGACGATGACGCCCGATGGCGCCGTCAGGGCCATCGTCGGCGGGCGCGACTACGAGAACAGCCAGTTCAACCGCGCCACCGACGCGATGCGCCAGCCGGGCTCGTCCTTCAAGCCCTTCGTCTATCTGGCCGCCCTGCTCAACGGCTACACGCCGGAATCGACCGTGGTCGACGGCCCGGTTTCGGTCGGCGGCTGGTCACCGCGCAACTACACCAACAAATATGGCGGCCGCGTCTCGCTGACGACGGCGCTGGCGAAATCCTACAATTCGGTGCCGGTGCGGCTGTCGATCGATTTCGGACGTCCGGCGATCATCGAGGCGGCGCACAAGGTCGGGCTCAAGGCCAAGCTCGAGACATGGCCGCCGATGGTGCTCGGCACCAGTGCCATGACGCTGTTCGATCTCACCACGGCCTACGGCACCTTTGCGCAGGGCGGGGTGGTGACCGAGCCTTATACGGTGCTGGAGATCCGCCGTCCCAATGGCGACGTCATCTACAACCGGGCCAAGGATCCGCAGGCGCAGGAGCGCGTCCAGTCGGTGCCGGAAGAGAAAATCGCCGAGCTCAATCACATGATGAACGCCGTTGTCGAGAGCGGCACCGGCCGGCGGGCCCTGCTCGGCTTCACGCCGCAGGCCGGCAAGACCGGCACCAATCAGAGCTATCGCGACGCCTGGTTCATCGGCTTCACCGCCCATAACGTGACCGGCGTGTGGTTCGGCAATGACGACTTCACGCCGATGAACAACGTCACCGGCGGCCTGCTGCCGGCCGCGACGTGGAAGGAAGTCATGCTGTGGGCCGAGCAGCCGCAGGTCGGTACGGCCCTGCCCGGCGTGCCGATGGAAGAGCGCTATGTGCAGTATGCGCTGGAAAATCCGGCCCCGCCTCTCGAGGACGTGCCCGACATGAGCGCCGACGACGTGATCGCCGACGCCGGCACCGGCACCGAAGCCCCGGCGAGTCAGACACCGACCGTGATCACTCCCAGCACCGCCAAGTCGGCGAGCAAGACGGCGGTCAGCGATCCGGCCGTGAAGATCACCAAGCCGAAGCGCCAGAAGACGGCCGCAGCGCCGCCGCCCGAGGAGGATGTCGCCATCGTCCGGCCGAGCGAATCCGACGACCCGGTGATCAATGTGCTGCGCGACGTGTTCAGCATCTTCGGGGATGACGACGAGCCGAAGGCAAAGCGAAAGTCGAAAGGTTCGGTCCTGGTGCTGCCCGACGCCAATACCAGCAAGAAGCGCAAATCGAATGTCAAATATATGCGCCTCAAACCGCGTGACCGCTGAGCCCTTGGCAATGACCGCAGGATCATTCCAACCATGAAGCTGGGCTCCCTGGTCAAGACCGCCGGCATCCTGTTTCTCGGCGGCGTCATCGGCATCGTCACCGCGCAATGGTCGATCGAGCGCACGGCAACCGCGATGGCGGCGGGCGGCGGCCCATGGAAATCATGGTTCTCCGGCACGGCCTCGATCCGCAACCCCTATGTCAACGCGCATTATCTGATGTTCGGCCGACTGCCGCCGGCGCTCGGCCAGGAACTGCTGTTCGAGGCGACGCGCGACGACGAGGGCTCGAGCCTCGATGCGGATTGCGACTATGTCATCCAGGGGCCGCGGCTTTCGGCGCGCTGGTGGCAACTGGCGCTCGCCGATGACGACGCCACGCAGCCTTCCGCCGTCACTTTCACCTCGCCGCGCCTCATCGCCGAACCGGACGGCTCGATGCGCATCACCATCTCACGGACCCCCAAGGCCGGCAACTGGATCAGCCCCGGCGATTTGTCGAATTTTGCGCTGGTGCTGAAGCTCAGGCCGGGCTCCGGCCTCAACAACGCCGCCTCGGTGGTGATGCTGCCGCGCATCAAGCGTGAGGCCTGCTCATGAGAACCATTCTGTTCTGGGCCGCCGTCGCTCTGGTCCTCGGCGCCGTGGCGCATCTGAGCTACGTACTGATCGCGCCGACCTATGCGATGCAGCGTCTGATGGGCGGCAATCCCAAGGAAGGCGACGCCAACCGCTTCGTCCTTCTGGACGGGCCTGAGCAGATGCGTCTTCTCGGCGAAGCCGAAGGCGAAGCGGTCACCGGCAAATGCCTGTTCGACATCAGCAAGGGGGAATTGTCGGTGATGGCGGAGATGCCAGACACGTTCTGGTCGCTCACCCTCTATTCCGACAAGGGCGCCGATCTCTACACGATCAACGACCGCCAGGCCGGCATCGACAAGTTCAAGCTCACGGTGAAGCGCGCGCCCAGCATCATGGAGCTCCTGAGCAGCGACCAGGCGGAAAAAGCCCGTGCCCTCGGCGATGGCTGGTCGGTCGAGATACCGGAGTCCTATGGCATCGCGGTGTTCTGGGTCGCGCTCGATTATCCCGAGCAGCGCAAGCTCTTCGCCGACATCTTGTCGCGTTCGTCCTGCGTGCTCAATCCGGCCTGACACTTTGATCGCAATTGACAGGCTCTCCCCGGTCGCGATCTAACGGGATCAGACACTGCACAAAGGGGGGAAGCGATGGCCGACAAGCCACTGGTCATGATCACGGGTGCCGGCTCCGGCATCGGCAAAGCGACGGCGCAGGCCTTCGCGCAGGCAGGATATCCACTGCTGCTGACGGGCCGCCGGCTGGAGGCTCTGCATCGTCTCGGGCTCGCCGATGCGGTCTGCGTCGCCGCCGATGTGCGCGAGCGCGACGCGGTGATCGCCGCCATCGCCGAGGCCGAAGCCAAATACGGGCCGGTGGACTGCCTGGTGAATAACGCGGGCATCGCGCCCCTGGCCAGGCTCGAAGACCAGGATCCGGCGGAGTGGCGCGACCTCATCGACATCAACTGCGTCGGCGTCCTCAACTGCATGCATGCGGTGATGCCGGCGATGAAGGCGCGCCGGCACGGAACGATCATCAACATCTCATCGATCGCCGGGCGCAAATCCTATCCGAGCCACGACGTCTATTGCGGCACCAAATATTTCGTCCACGCGGTGAGCGAGGGGGCGAGGCGCAACATGGCGCCCTTCGACGTCCGGGTGATCGTGGTGTCGCCCGGCCTCACCGACACGGATATTCCGAGCTCGATGAAGAACAAGGCGGCGAAGGAGTTCTGGGAAAAGGGGCGCGATGCGGTCGGGCCGATCACATCGGAGGACGTGGCGAAGACGATCCTCTTCGCCTATCAGATGCCGCAGAACGTGATCCTGCAAGAGCTGACGATCACGCCGACAAGGCAGGAATATTGATCAGGAAACGGGATGGTCGACTTCGAGCGCCTGCATGCGCGACGGACGGCCGCGACGGCGCGGCGGCGGCAAACGGTCGGCCAGGCTGAAATCGTAGCGCTCGATCCGCACGCCCGGAAAGATCACGATCTCCGCCGGCCCCTCATGCGCCTTGGCGGCCCGTTGCGGCACGCGATCGCGCGGAAAAGTCAGTATCGTCCCCATAACCCTTCACCTTCGAAATCCGGCGCGCCAGGCGCGAACCGGCTTCCGGCATTAACGCTCCGGTGTGGTTAATAAAGCACTAACCGATGGTGGAGGTTGGCGTTCAAATCGATGGCGTGACGGTCAGTCCGGCGGTTCCGGTACGATCCTCGATCTCCACGACCCAGATATCGGGGTCGAATTTCGTCAGCTTCTCGATAAAGGGCTGGACGTCGAGCGCCGAGGTGACGGGCGGCGAAACTTCCGTCCACAGGCGCTCGCCCTGCTCGTCGATCGAGGAACCGGGGGGCGGACCCAGCAGTCTTACCGTCCCGTCGAGACGATTGATGACGACATAGATGGCGCCGGCCTCCTCCGCGCCCTTGCGCAGGACGGCGCCGAACATGCCCTGCGCGAAGCACCGGCGCAGCAGCGCATGAACCCAGATCTCGGATTTCAGTCGCATCAATTGGCGCTGCGGGCGCTCATCTTATCCAGCTCGGCGATCAGCGTGGCGCTGATGTCGCCGGTCGGCGCGATGCCGCGGTCGCGCTCGAATTTGAGAATGGCGTTGCGGGTCTGCTGGCCCAGCTGGCCGTTGATGGCGCCCGGCTCATAGCCAAGCTCGGCAAGGCCGACCTGAACGCGGGTGACCGTGTCGACGGGCTTGGCCGTAGAAGTGGCGGCGCGCGGCTGAGCGACGCCCGCATCCGTCATGTTCACCGCTTCATTGATCTGGCGGGTATAGCGGATATGCTCGATGAGATCGGCTGAGGCCTGGCCGGTCTCGTCGAGCCCATTGGCGCGCTGATAGGCGATGATGGCGAGCTTGGTGCGCCGGCCGGAAACGCCGTCGACCTGGCCGCTATAGAGGCCGGAGGCGGCGAGCTCGCGCTGCACGCTTTCGATCGTCGCGTCATAACGCAGAGTAACGGTGCCGCCGGTGTCGTCGCTGCCGGCATCGACCGTCACGCGGGTCGATCCGGTGATCGGATCCGGCTCGGAAGTACCTGCCTGCGCGATGGCGGCGGGCGGCGCCGACTGGGTGAGCGAATTATAGACGATGGCGACGGACAGCGCCGCCACAGTCAATGCGACGACAATGGTCGAAACGCCCAAACGCGGCGCGTCATCCTCTTCATAATCACTCATTCAACGCCGGACCCAACTCAAACTTGCCCATACCGGCTCTGACGCCAGTCCCCTGCCCGCCATCATGCATCCGGGATGCTTAATACCGGGTTGTCACGGGGCTTAACGGGTAAGGCGTCATGATTTCCGAATGGTTAATGAAATACTTCAAACTTGCCGAAACTTTGACTCGAATTGACTCGCGCGCCTTGAGGCGGGCGAAAGCCGCAGGCGCTAATCCTGACGATGGACAGGGGATACGAATATGCGCATCATCCGGACGCTCGTTTTGCTTACCGCCGTGGTGGTTTTCATGCCGTCACCGCCCAAGGAGCGCCTCAGCACCGCGAACGAGGCTGCACCGCCGGCGACGGAATTCCTCGCCGCCGCCTTATCGACAGTGGCCGACATGCGCGACTTCTGCAGCCGCCAGGCGGCCGTCTGCGACACCGCGCACTATCTCGCCCTGAAACTCGAGGGCAAGGCGAAGTACGGCATAGAGCTTCTCTATGAATGGGCGAATGAACGCGGCGAACAGCCGTCAGGCGTCACGACGGCATCAGGTGAGCCGCAACGGCCAAGCCAGAATACGCTCGAGCTCGAGGATCTGATCCCGGAATGGCGGGCTCCCGCCAATCAAGGCTGATCACGCCGCCACCTACGGGTTGATCTGCCGCCCGCATCGCCCATAATCTGATGCGGCAGCATGTGGCCCCATGAGCGATACTCACAAACGGGTGGAGGTGCTGACGATCGGTCACTCCACGCAGTCCTTCGCGGACTTCCTTCAGCTCCTGCGCAAAGCGGAGGTGACCGCTCTCGCCGATGTGCGCAGCCAGCCCTATTCGCGGCGCGTCCCTCACTTCAACCGCGAGACGCTGAAGGACAGCCTTGGCGCCGCGAAGATCGCTTATGTCTTTCTGGGCGACGAGTTGGGCGGCCGTCCCTCGACGCCCGATTTCTACAGCGACGGCGTGGCCGATTACGAGAAGATGGCGCGGAAGGAGAGCTTCGGTCACGGGCTCGGTCGCGTCATCGAAGGAGCCCGCACCCATCGCATCGCGCTGATGTGCGCCGAGCGCGACCCGCTCGACTGCCATCGTTGCCTGCTGGTCGGGCGCGCGCTCAGGGAAAGAGGCGTCGATGTCCGGCACATTGTGGGGCCGGGTGAGACCGTCGGCCAGGAGGATATCGAAGAGCTGCTGCTCGCCATGTCGGACCAGTCCCATAAGGATCTGTTCACGCCGCGCCAGGACCAGATTGCACAGGCCTATCGCCACAGAGCGCGCAGAGCGGCCTTTTCAGAGAAGCCCGCCTGATCCCCCCTCCGGCTGCCACACCGCATTTCCGCGTCCCTGGCGCGATGCTTGAGATCGCGCCGCCAAACGCCTATTTGACACCTTGGAAGGCAAGAGATTCATGCAGGAAACCATAGAAGACCTGAAGGAAGATTTTTCCGTCATAGACGAGTGGGAAGACCGCTACCGCTATGTGATCGAGCTCGGCCGCGCTTTGCCGCCGCTCGCCGAAGAGGAACGTATTCCCGCCAACAAGGTCCAGGGCTGCGCCAGCCAGGTATGGATCGCCGCGCATGAAGAGAAGAACGGCCGCGAGCCGCGCCTCTCTTTCACCGGCGACAGCGACGCGCTCATCGTCAAGGGCCTCATCGCCATCATCTTCCGCCTGTTCTCGGGCAAGACGGCATCAGAGATTCTGGCCATCGACGCCGGCGCGCTCCTCGACGAGCTGGGCCTGCGCGAGCACCTGACGCCGCAACGCTCCAATGGCGTGGCCTCGATGGTGACGCGCATCAAGTCGGATGCCCAGGCGGCGCTCGCCCACGCAAATTAAGACTCAGTTGTAAGGGCTGTCGCAATAGAGCGTACGGCCGTCATAGGTCGTATAGGTGTCGGAAGCGCCGTTATAGGAACGGTAATGCTGCCGGCACCAGCGCGCATGCTCGTTGCGCGCCTGCGGATTGTCGGTGTTGAAGGTCTTGGGCTTTTTGCTCTTCACCAGAGGTCGCGTCGGATCGACCGGCGAGCCCATGTCGAAAGGCTCCGCCTTGATGCCGGGTTTGAAGCGCTGCTGGTTTTGCTGATTGTAAATGTCGTTCGGCGTGCGATTGCCGCCGGGTTCGCGATAGAGCGGCTTGGTGCCGAACATCCGCTCACGCGCGCCGCAGGTGGTGAAACGGCACGTGTCGGCGTCCGCGCGTGGCAGGTCGGCCAGGAAGCCCGCAGCAAGCAGCAACGCAGCCAGAAAGGGTGACGTTGGGCGCATGACACGATTCAGCGGGGCGATTTTGTCCATATTGAGGAACGGATGAACCTGCCTTCCGGTTCCGGCGGGAAGCTAGCGCGCCGCGGCGAGCTTCTCTTCGATGGTCTCGATGACTTCCGAGCCCGGCAGAAAGGCATCGTAGCACAGGATCATGCCGACCCGATCACCGCCATGGGTCAGAGGCAGCTTGAGCCAGAACTGAACGAGATGCTCCTTCTGGGTGCGCGGGCCCCGGACGACGCCCTGCGCCGGCTTGCCTTCCTCGGCGATGCGGTGATAGGCGGCGAGCCAATAGTCGCGCTTGTCGCCCCAGTCGAGCTCATCGAGATAGAGTCCGGTCGTCTCGCAGTCATGCACGTCGCGCAAGCGCGTTCCGGCGAGGCGCACGCGATAACGCTCGCCCGGCATCTCGACTTCGATCAGGCTGATATTGGGCAGAAGCCGTGGGATGTGAGCCGGGCTGATGTCGCGCTTGTCGGGCATCGGGCGTCCGGCGGCCTTGAGAAGCCAATATTCATAGAGCTGGCGGTGTTCGGGGATGATCAGCTGCGCCTTGAAGGCCGCATTTACCTGTCCCTTCGCCATATCCTCGAATCCATTGCCCCGAATCGCCGCTGCGGCGTCCTCAAGCTCTTATGAATCCGTGCGGGATGCGCCGCAAGAGTCCAAATGCGGAACCTGATCCAAAAGTCCCTCACCATCGGATCACGATCGAACCAGGCGGCGCGATGACGGAGCCACCTGGTTTTCTCAATGAAGCTCAGCGTCTCTCGGCGCGGTTCTGTCCGAGTCCGATCTTCTTGGCGAGGCTCGACCGCGCTTCCGCGTAGTTGGGCGCCACCATCGGATAGTCGACCGGAAGTCCCCACTTCTCGCGATACTGCTCGGGCGAGAGATCATAGTGCGTCCGCAAATGGCGCTTCAGCGACTTGAACTTTTTCCCGTCCTCGAGACAGATGATGTAGTCGGGCGTGATCGACTTGCGCACCGGAACGGCGGGTTTCAACTCGACCGTTTCGGCGGGTTTTGCTTCTGCTGCGCCATGCGTGGCAGTGGCGAGCGAGCGGTAGATATTGGCTATGAGCTTAGGCAGATCGGCCTGGGCCACACTATTGTTGCCCACATAGGCCGCCACGATATCCGCTGTCAGTTCGACAAGATTGCCTTTTTCCTGCATATGACTTGTGATGCCCCCGGTTAAGGACGGGGTTTTATTTCATCTATTGTAAGACGAATCAATAGACCGGGAGCGTAAGTTTTTTACACCTCCAGGCGGCCGGAGCCCCGAAAGTGCCTGATTTTTCGCCACCGATCGTTTCCCGGCGATGTGGAATGATCGGTTCAGGCGTCGGCGACGCGGGCATAGGGGCCGGTGCGCCGGGCCGCCCAATCCCAATAAGTGAGAAGGACGCGCGCCTTGTTGAAGGAAAGCGTGTCGAAAATGGCCTTCAGCGCCTCGGCGTCGTGGCGCTTATCGGCGACATTCGCGAACTGCGCCCGGGTGAGGCCGGCGGCCTTGAGCGCCACCGTCAGGGCCTCCCCGCCCTGGTCCTCGGCGATGCGGGCGCCCGCCTCCCTGCTCACATGTAACAGCTCGGCATAGATCGCTCCCTGCTCCTCCGGCGCTGCCGTCTCTAGCCTCGAAAGCAAAGAAAGATCGGTATATTTCCGTTCTCTCCCCTCATTCTCGGCATTCATGGTGAGGATCCTGGAAATGGTCTCCGAATCGGTGAGAAAGCGCGACAGCACGTAGCGGCGGAGCTCCGAAGGCAGGCGCCAGAAGAGCTGGAAAGCGATCGGGGACGGCGTGTCCTGGCGGGTGATCAAGGGCGCCTGGAGAACCGGATGGACGGCCGCGAAGCGGGTCAAGCGCCACATGGACTCGATCGAGAAAGACGCTCCCGGATTGCGGACAAGATTGAGCAGCGTTTCGACATGGTTCGACTGGATCAGCGCCTCCGACAAGGCCGGAGAAATCAGCCGCCGGCGCGCCATCAGCTTGAGCTTGGCCGGATTACCGGAATTGCAGACGGCGATGAGATCACTGTCGTCCACTGTCATGGCGTTTTCGAGCAGCGGACCCGACACCTCGATGCGCGGATCGTTGATCAGCCGGCGGACCAACATCTGGGAGGGCGTTCCCATCAGGCAGACGCGCTCGGACAAATGGCGCAGGCTCTTCACCGGCATGCGCGGAATGAGCCGCAGCAGCGTGTCATTGGCGAGCGCCCGTTCCTGCGGCAGGGAGCCCGAGGTGGGGATCGCCATGATGTCGAGCAGCGCATGGGCGCGCTCGCCCGCCTCCGGGTCCTCGGGGAGCGGGCGCTCCAGGACCCGGCGCTCGACGAAGCCAGGACTGCCCGGTCGGACCGGTAAGAAAGCGGCAGGCGCCTCCCCTGGCGGCGCGGCCACTGCCGTCGAGATCATCTTTTCGACCTGGTCTTCCGTCCATTCAGGCTCGGCTGGCGCCGCTGGCAATACCGGCTCCGACACCGGCCCGGGGGCGACGCCGGCGAGCTCTGCCGCCGTCGGCTCAGGCGTGACAGGCGCCGGCAGTGGAATCGGTTCCACCGGGTCTGGAATCAGGATGACCGCGCTCTCGGGAAGGACCTCAGGTATCTGCGGCCGCGGCTCGGCCGCCTCGGCCTCCGCTGCAATGGCCGTGGGCGCCTGTACGGGCGCCATAGGCGCCGGTGGCGACACGGGGGGCACTGGCGCCACTCTCCCGCTGTTCAGCTTCAGCTTGAGCGCACGGAAAGAATCCGCGGTGATGACGCGGCGCACGGACTGTCCATCTTCAGGCCGCACGCTCGACATGCTCCGCCCTGTCTCCTCTATCGCAAGATCCCATTAAGCCCACCAAGCCTCTAAAACTGCTTAAGCCCTTGCCAAAGGCCGTAGAGGAACCATTTACCATTGATGTTATGCTTAAGGGACGGTTACCATCTGACGACTCGGCACAGTCGGCCGATTTGCGGCGGGCGGCCTGTCCGTCTATCTTCCCCGACCGATCCCATCCCTCATGGACGGCATCGCGCCTAAGCTCGCCCCGCAACAGACAAAACAAGAATGACCAAGCACGAAAAAATCGATCCGCCGCGCGCGGAAAAGCGTCCCCACGCCGACACGCGTCACGGCGTCACACGGCATGACGACTATGCCTGGCTCAAGGCGGAAAACTGGCAGACGGTGATGCAGAACCCGTCCGTTCTGCCCCAGGACATCCGCGCCTATCTCGAAGCCGAGAATGCCTATACCGACCGCGCCATGGCGGGCACCAAGGATCTCCAGGAACGGCTCTTCGCCGAGATGAAAGGGCGCATCAAGGAAGACGATTCGAGCGTGCCCGCCCCCGACGGCCCTTATGCCTATTATTCGAGCTACGTCGCCGGCGCCGAGCATCCACGCTACTGCCGCAAGAAGCGCGATCTGTCCGGTGAGGAGCATATCCTGATCGACGGCACGGTCGAAGCCGGGACGAAACCGTTTTTCGACTTCGGCGGCTTCTCGACGTCTCCAGACCATCAGCTGCTGGCCTGGTCGGCCGACGACAAAGGCTCGGAATTCTTCCGCATCCGCGTCCGCGATCTCGGAACGGGCAAGGACCTCGCGGATGAGATCGACAATACCGGCGGCGGCGCCTGCTGGGCGGCCGACGGCAAGAGCTTCCTCTATACGCAGCAGGACGAGCATCACCGCCCGCTCAAGATCTTCCGTCACGTGCTCGGCGCCGACGCCGCGACCGACAGCCTCATCTACGAGGAGAAGGATACCGGCTTCTTCGCCGGTGTCGGCAAGACGCAGTCAGACCGCTTCTTCGTCATCGACACGCATGATCACGAGACATCGGAGGCTTATCTCATCGATGCGGCGACGCCCGATGCGGCCCCCCGGCTGATCGCCGCGCGCCAGAGCGGCGTCGAATATGATGTCGAGCACTGGGAAGACCGGCTCGTCATCCGCACCAATGCCGAAGGCGCCGAGGACTTCAAGATCGTCACCGCGCCCGTGGCATCACCGGGCCGTGGGAATTGGAAAGATCTCATCGCTCATCGTCCGGGCACATTGGTGCTCGGCATCATCGCCCTCAAGTCCTGGCTCATCCGCCTCGAGCGCGAGAACGGTCTGCCGCGCATCGTCGTGCGGGAGATGGCGACCGGCGGCGAGCACGAGATCGCCTTCGCCGAGGAAGCCTATTCGCTGGGCTTCGGTCAGATGCGCGAATATGACACCGACATCCTGCGCTTCAGCTATTCGTCGATGACGACACCCGCCGAGATCTACGACTACGACATGCGCAAGCGCACCCGCGTGATGCGCAAGCGCCAGGAAGTACCGTCCGGCCACGATCCGCGGAACTATGTGACGCGTCGCATCCAGGCGCCGGCCCATGACGGCGAGACCGTGCCGGTAACCCTGCTCTATCGCAAGGACACGCCGATCGACGGAACGGCTCCCTTGTGGCTCTATGGCTACGGCTCCTATGGCATCACCATCCCGGCGAGCTTCAACGCCAATATCCTCTCGCTCGTCGACCGCGGCTTCATCTATGCCATCGCCCATATACGCGGCGGCCAGGACAAGGGGTATCATTGGTATACCGACGGCAAGCGCGAGAAGAAGCAGAACACCTTCCATGACTTCATCTCGGCGGCGCGCCACCTGATCGCGGCAGGCTTCACCCGGAAAGGAGAGATCGTGGCGCAAGGTGGCTCGGCCGGCGGCATGCTGATGGGCGCCGTCGCCAATATGGCGCCGGATCTCTTCAAGGCGATCATCGCCGAGGTCCCCTTCGTCGACGTGCTCACCACCATGCTCGACGACACGCTGCCCCTGACGCCACCCGAATGGACCGAATGGGGCAATCCGATCGCCAGCAAGGAATTTTACGACATCCTCGCCGCCTATTCGCCCTACGACAATGTGGCGGCGAAAGACTATCCCAATATCCTGGCGGTGGGCGGCCTTACCGATCCGCGCGTCACCTATTGGGAGCCGGCCAAATGGGTGGCGCGTCTGCGCGACCGCAAGACCGACGCCAACCTCCTGCTGCTCAAGACGCAGATGGAAGCCGGCCATGGCGGCGCGCCGGGCCGTTTCGACCGGCTCAAGGAAGTGGCGCTCGTCTATGCCTTTGGATTGATGATGAGCGGGAAAGCGAGTTAGGACGCCGCCCTCAGCTTGGTGTCGGAGAGGCGGGCGAGAAAGCGCCGGCACCAGGAAGCCGCGCTGTCATGCTCGATGCGGGTCATCAGGCTCCGCCAGCGCGCCTGGCGCTCGTCCTTGCTCATGGTAAGGGCCTGATGGATAGCCTCGGCCATCTCGCTCGGATCAAAGGGATTGACGATGAGGGCGGCATCGAGACTTTCCGCGGCGCCCGCAAAACGTGAGAGCACCAGCACGCCGGGATTCGCCGCGTCCTGGGCGGCGACATATTCCATCGCCACCAGATTCATCCCGTCACGCAACGGCGTCACCAGGCCGATGGCGGAGAGACGGAAGAAGCCCGCCAGCACCTTGCGCGATAGGCCATGAGTCATATAGCGCAATGGCACCCAGTCGAATTCGGCATATTTGCCGTTGATGCTGCCCGCAAGCCGGTCGAGGCTCTTCTTCAGATCACGATATTCGGTCACATCCTCGCGGGATCGCGGCGCAACCTGCAGGAAGCTGATCTTCTCACGGTATTCGGCATGATCGGCGAGCAGCTCGGCATAAGCCTCGAAGCGCTGCGGCAGGCCCTTCGAATAATCGAGCCGGTCGGCGCCGATGATGAGGCGGCGGCCCACCAGGCTTTCCTCCAGGCGCCGCGTCTCGGGCGTCAGGCTCTGGATCTTGGCGAGACTGGCGAAAGGGCCGGCATCGATGCCGACCGGAATCGCCACCGAGGCCGCCACCGCATGCGTCAGCTCATCGCCGGCGAGATAGCGGCGCGCGCAGCCCTGGAAGTTGTCGCGATCCTCCTGGGTCTGGAATCCGACCACATCGAAGGCGGCGAGATCGCCGACCAGTTCCCGCGCCGGCGGCAGGATGTCGAAAACCGAGCGCGGCGGGAAGGGAATATGGAGAAAAAAGCCGATGCGGTGACGAACGCCGAGCTCGCGCAGGGCGCGTGCCATGGGGATCATATGATAGTCGTGGATCCAGATGAGGTCGCCGGGCTGGAGTAACGGAACGAGCGCCTCGGCGAATTTGCGGTTGGTGGCGCGGTAGCCTTCATACTCGTCGCGCGCATAAGCGACGAGGCCGGTGCGGTAGTGGAAAAGCGGCCACAGGCTGCGATTGGCGAATCCGGCATAATAACGACGATACTCCGCCTCGCTCAGATCGATGGTGGCGAAGGTGATGTTGCCCTTGGTGGCGAGGGCCGGCGTCGCCG
>JBMOOM010000126.1:0-27647 GCA_049323275.1 Pseudomonadota bacterium | reverse complement strand
GACGGCGAGCAGCGCCATATCCGCAGCATCGCGCGCATCTTCAGGGACGAGCACGACCGGGCGACCCGCGCGGTAGGCGCCAATTGGGATATCACCGACCAGAAGCGTCTGACCGAAAAGGCCTATGAGGAGACCGAGCGCCTCGGCATCACCCTCGCCTCGATCGCCGATGCGGTGATCTGCACCGACGCGGAAGGCCTGATCACCTTCATGAATCCGGTCGCCGAGAAACTGACCGGCTGGTCGTCAACCGAAGTCGCGGGCATGCCTCTCGCCGCGATCTTCAACATCATCGACGAGGCGACCGGCGATCATGCCGCCGACCCGGTGGCCGAATGCCTGAAGGCGAATGAAGGCCGCCAGCGCGATGGCGGCGTGTTCCTGGTCAATCGCCAGGGCGGCGTCAGCGACATCCAGATGTCGGCGGCGCCGGTGCGCAGCGCCACCAGGGGATCGATCGGCGCGGTGCTGGTGTTTCGCGACGTGACCGAAGCGCATCAGCGCCAGAAGAAAATCGCCCATTCAGCCCTGCATGACGCCCTGACCGGGCTGCCCAACCGCTCGGCCTTCATCGCCAGGGTGAATGACGCCATCACCCAGGTGCGCCAGGAGCGCCGCACTCACGCGCTGTGCTTCATCGACCTCGATTATTTCAAGCAGGTCAATGACCGCGCCGGCCATGCCGCGGGCGATGCCCTCCTCAAGGAAACCGCCAAGATCATCGCGCTCAACTGCAGCAAGAAGGACGTTCCGGCCCGTCTCGGCGGCGATGAATTCGCCCTCCTCATCCGCGACTGCGAACTGGCCGAGGCGCAGGCCACCGCCGAGCGGATCATCGCCGCGATCTCGCGCATGGAGTTCCGCTGGGAGCTGGACCTTTTCCGCATCGGCGCCAGCATCGGCGCCACCATGATCGCCGAGGGGGCGCCCGAGCTCAGCGAAATCCTGCACCAGGCCGACAAGGCCTGCTACGCGGCGAAGGAGCAGGGCCGCAACCGCGTCTGCGTATATGGCCTGCACCAGCAGCCCCGGATCGACCCGGTCGCCGACAAGGACGCCCGCCTACCGACCTGGCTTCAGCTCCACTGAGTGAGAGTTACTCGGTCTTGTCCGCCTTATCCGGCGGCGGCTTTCGCGGCTTGCCGGGATGGTCATTGCGGCCGACCGACACCGGGTCACTGGCCGGAAAGGTCTCATTCAAGGCCTCGTCCAGCTTTTCTTCGATATCGGCCTTGGATTTCGGATCTCGCGGCATGGGACATAATATTGGTGGAGCGCCGCCCAATAACAAGAAGGCGCGGTACACCGAAGTGCCCACGCCTCCCTGTTCAAAGCTGGCCGCGACGGCATCCGATCACCCGTGAGGATGACCCGTGCCAGGGGTCCACTTTGAAGCGACCTGACGACCCTGATTTTTCAACCCAGGCTGCCGGTCGGCGAACCTTTGGACCTTGCGGTCCAATTGTCCGGCCATCAAACGGATGAGCCGCCGTTTATGACATCATCGGCCTCATGTCGCGTCCCGGTCTCGAACTGTTGCCAGCGAGCCCGGCCATGAGACGGCGCCTATATCCTGGATGGATCCGGTTGCGAATCCGGATCACAATATCGGCGTCGGCGAACCCCTGGATCTTGCGATCCAATTGTCCGGCCATCAAACGGATGAGCCGCCGTTCATGACATCACCGGCCTCATGTCGCGTTCCGGTCTCAAACTGTTGCCAGCGAGCCCGGCCATGAGACGGCGCCTATATCTTGGATGGACCCGGCTGCGATCTGGATCACAATATCGGCGTCGTGTGAGGAAGAGTGTCACGCCGATTGGGCTTGAAGTCGATACGCCCATTTTCTCCGTCCACAGATTGAACAATGCCTGTGGATAACTCTGCCGGTCACAGCAAGATCATAAACTCGATCAGCTTACCCGAGTTTCAAAGTGAAAACGCTCTGAATTCTGGCAACAACAGAAGACTGACATCGGCGGGCGGTCTTGCGGCTCGCCGCAAAAAAGCCGAAGGCCGGGACTTTCATCCCGGCCTTCGCCCAAACGAACTTTCCGAAGGAAGCTCAGACCATCTTGAGATGGCCGGCGCTCGTCTTGCCACGCTCGGTGACGAGCTCGTAGCTGATCTTCTGCGCTTCGTTGAGGGTCGACAGACCAGCGCGCTCGACGGCGCTGATATGAACGAACACGTCCTTCGAGCCGTCATCCGGCTGGATGAAGCCGAAGCCCTTCTGGGGGTTGAACCACTTAACTTTGCCTGTCGGCATAGGAGTACCTTTCGAGTTGTGACCAAACCGGTGGACCGTCTCATGTCCCCGTATTCGAACCCGCAATGTCTTGAGAAGAGCCCGAAAGGGCAAACGCCAAGCAAGGCCATAGATCGAACCCGGTCTAGATGAGGTTTTGGGCTTGATTTGTCAATGTGCCTCGCCCTGCCGCAACCTTCGGGAGAGTAATGGCCGGCGTCTGCTTCTCTCCCCTATCTCTTTGGGGATAAAGCAAATTTTAGCTATTTTTTTGAACTTGGCTTAACCAAGCGGCCTTTACAGCCGACCCTATGGCAGCAAAACCGATTCCCGAAAACCCGAAGCCGGAAGATCAAAACGACGATCCCAAGGTCGAAAACCGGCTGCTCAAGAGCCATTTCGTGCGCGCCCTCGGGCAGCTGGAGCGGTTGCACCGCTGTCTGCTCGAGCTCATCAAGCTGGAGCTCGAGCGCCAGATCCAGGATGCCGAGGTCACCAGCGCCCAGGCCGTTTTCCTCTACAATATCGGCGACGGCAAGCTGTCGGCGACCGAGCTCAGGGTCAGGGGATATTATACCGGCTCGAATTTGAGCTACACGATCGCCAAGCTGGTCGAGAGCGGCTATCTGAATTATGAGCGCGCCCCCCAGGACAAGCGCGTCGTCCGGCTGAGCCTCACCGAAAAGGGCCAGACCATCCGGACGATGGTCGCCGCCATCTATGAAGGCCATGTGCCGGTGCTCGAGGAGAAAGGCGTGACCGCCGAGGATCTCGAGCGTCTCGTCTCGGCGCTGAAGCGGCTGGAACACTACTGGGCGGAGCATATCCGCTACGGCTTCTAATTCGGACAGAAAAAGCCCGCCCCCGGGCCGCGCCGGGGACGGGCTCCATTCCATGCTCGGGGATCAGCCGCGCCAGACGGCGCCGGTGCGCGAATTCACATAGACGATGAAGCCGCGGCCGTTGCGCGTGGCGCGGAACGTATAAGTCTGTCCGCTGCAATTGCGCGCCTGGACATTGCGGTAGCCGCGGTCGCGGACGAGATCGCGCGCCCGGCTGCAGCTCATCTGCCGGTTCGGACGGCCCGGCCGGTACCAGCCGTGGCCCTTGCGGTACACATAATCGGGCCCGACCTGATAGCTGTAATGGGGCATGCCCAGATAGATGTTGACGCTCGTCTTCGCTTCGGCGCTCCCGGCGCCGGCGAGACCGATGCCAAGCGCCATCGGAGCCGCCACGGCCAGAGTCATCAAAAGCTTCTTCATCATTTTTCTCCGCACTGCAGGCGCCGTTCTTACCGAAAGGCGCATTTCACCCACTCTCAGGAACAAGGACGGATGGCGGCGCGGATTCCGTCGCCTATCGATCCCTCATATTCCCTGACGCAGGGACAGCCCCCTCTAGGGACGTTGCGGTTCCATTTCTAGCCTCGCAGCGCCGGGCTTCGGCTTCCCAGCGCCGCGCCATGGCGCGGAAGCTGTACTGCAAATCCGGTGCATCGACGCTGTCGGCGAAAGCTCTTGCCGAAGCGGCTGCGGCGCGGAGATCTGTTGCCATCTGGTTCATGTCAAACCAAAGCGCCAGAGCCGCGAAACGTTCCGGCAATGCCGATATGCGGTTACTAAAATCTTACATAGTCGGGACGGAGGGAACGGAACTAGGATAGGAAGAGGAATCTGCGCGGATCGTCAGGCGATGAAAGGGTGTCTGGGGTGACCAATATCTATGAGCAGGGCCTGGCGCCCAATCCGGCGAACTACCAGCCGCTGTCGCCGGTCTCGTTCCTGAGGCGCTCGGCGTTGGCTTTTCCCGACAAGGTCGCGGTCATCGACGAAGCGCGCAGCTACAGCTATCGCGAGCTCGACGAGCGCGCCCGCCGCCTCGCCTCGGCGCTCCTCAGGCGGAACATCGGGAAGGGCGGCACCGTCGCCATCATGGCCACCAACAGCCCGGCGATGATCGAGGCGCATTTCGGCGTGCCGATGTCGGGCGCCGTCCTCAACTGCCTCAATGTCCGGCTCGACGCGGCGACCATCGGCATCTGCCTTGCCCATGGCGAGGCGAAGCTCGTCCTCGTCGACCCGCAGTTCCTCGATGTGATCGAGACGGCGCTCCGGCAGTCGGGCCACCAGGTTCCCGTCATCGTCATCGGCGACGGCTATGAAGCTCTGCTGGCCGAGGGCGACCCGGCACAGGAGTTCCCGCTCCTCGCCGATGAGTGGGCGCCGATCAGCCTCGGCTATACATCGGGCACCACCGGCGACCCCAAGGGTGTCGTCTGCCATCACCGCGGCGCCTATCTCAACGCGCTCGGCAATGCGCTCGAAGCCGGCCTCTCCTCGACCAGCGTCTATCTGTGGACCCTGCCGATGTTCCACTGCAATGGCTGGTGCTACATCTGGGCGGTGACGGCGGTGGGCGGCACACATGTCTGTCTGCGCCAGGTCGAGACCGGCGCGATCTTCCGGAAGATCAACGATCACGGCGTCACGCATTTCTGCGGCGCGCCGGTGGTGCTCAACATGATCGCCCGCGCCGACCGCCCGGCGGACTGGCGGCTCGACCGTCGCGTCGACGTGCTGACCGGCGGAGCCGCGCCTCCCAGCGCCATCATCGCCGCGATGGAAGAAGCGGGCTTCCGCGTGACGCATCTCTACGGCCTGACCGAGAGCTTCGGTCCCGCGCTGGTCTGCGCCTGGCACGAGGAATGGGACGGCCTGCCGCTCTCCGAGCGCGCCAGGCTTGCCGCGCGGCAGGGCGTGACCTTCCCGACCCTCGAGGCGGTGACGGTCGCCGATCCGGAAACCGGCGCCGACTGTCCTGCCGATGGCAGCACGATGGGTGAGATATTCCTGCGCGGCAACACCATCATGATGGGCTATCTCAAGAACCCTGAAGCCAGCGCCAAGGCCTTCGCCGGCGGCTGGTTCCACACCGGCGATTTGGGCGTCCGCCACCCCGACGGTTATGTCGAGGTCAAGGACCGCTCGAAGGACATCATCATCTCGGGCGGCGAGAACATCTCCTCGCTCGAGATCGAGGAAGTCCTCTATCGCCATCCCGCCATCCTCGAGGCGGCGGTTGTCGCCGCCCCCGACGCGACCTGGGGCGAGCATCCCTGCGCCTTCATCGACCTGAAGAAGGGCGCCGAGCTCAGCGCCGCGGCGGTGATCCAGTTCTGCCGCGCCAACATGGCGCATTTCAAGGCGCCGCGCTCTGTCGTCTTCGGGCCACTGCCCAAGACCTCGACCGGCAAGATCCAGAAATACGAACTGCGCCGCCGCGCCGCTGAGCAGCAGCGCGAGAGCTGATCACCAGGTGAAGGCGATACTGCCTCTGACACCGTGATCCTCGACGCCGTCGCCGGTCTGGCCCGAATAGCTCAGGCCGAACATCACATCCTCGCCGAGCTTCGCGGCGAGTCCCGCTTCCATCAGCAGCGCGTCGCGCGCGACGGGCACGCCGGCGATGGCGAAATCGGCGCTGCCGGCCAGCGCGAGCATGGTCTCGGGCGTGATGTCCCCGAAGCCATGGCGCCAGCCAAGCAGCCCCTGCGCCGTCACGGAGCTCCGTCCCAGGCTGAACCGGGCCGCGGCCCGCAGTCCCAGCGTGGTGAAGGTCATGTCCTGATTGTCGCTGTCGGCGGAAAGTGCCGCCGCACCACCCTCTTCATCGAGGCCGCCGGTATGGAGATGCACATGCGCGGCGCGGGCGAAAGGCTCGGCCGCCAACCCGCCGAGATCGAACCGATAGCCGAGTTCGCCGAAGACCTGCGCCGTTTCGGCCGAATAATCGGCGTCGAGCCTGTCGCTGAAGCCCGGAAAGTCGGCCTGCCGCCGCGTGTCGATGTCGTACCAGCCATAGGCGGCGCCGAGCCTGAGGTTGAGGCTGTCGAGCGCCATGCCGCCATAGACGCCGATATGATAGCCGTCGAGATCGCCCGTGGCGGCGCGCCGATCGGCATCGAGCGAGGTGCGGCCGTAGCCGGCGATGAGGCCGAACCGCATATCCTCCGCAATCTCTCCGTCGAGACCGGCGAAGAAGCCGCCCGCCGAACGATCGACGGAAGCCGCATTGCCATTGCCATCGAGTTCCCCCCAGGAGCCGAAGCCCCGGCCCCAGAGGCCGCTGCGAACCCGCGAGGCGGCGCCGAGATCGGCATCCGCGACCGGCGTGATGGCGAGATCGCCTGAGGCCGCCTGGTTGAGGCGGCCGAACACGGCTTCGCGCAGATAGCGGCTTTCCTCGAAGATCACGCTCTTGAGCGAGGCGTGGATTTCGCCCGAAAGCCGGTCGAAGGCTTGCCGCGCCTCGCCCGCGCCGAGCTGCAGCACGGCATCGTAGATCGGATTGGCGGGATCGAGCGTCTGCAGCGCCTGCGCCGTCGACAGCTGGTTCGGCGTTTCGGCGACATCCGGGAACACCGCCACTTGCGCGACGCGCAGCCACACCTGGTTCGGGTCCTTGTCCTGGTCGAGCATGAAGCTCAGGAAGGCGGAATTGTCGATGACTCCGCCAAAGGCGCCCGCACGTATGGTGGCGTCGAGGATGAGATACTCCATGCCGTCGGCATAGGAGCCCGCTCCGGCGAGGACGGAGACCTGCGCGCCCGCATCGATCGTGGCGGTGCCGGTGACGGTGAGGAGATCGGCGTCGGAGGGATCAAGGTCGACCTGGAAGACCGATCCGGATGTGAAACTGGCGGAGCCTGCCGTCAGCGTGCCGATGCCGCCCCTGCTGCCCGGATTGACGATACCCGCGGCGCCGAGGGATCTGATGGAACCGTTGCCGCCGAGCATGCCGCCTGATTTGATGTCGAAATCGGTGAAAAGCATCGTACCGTCGACAGACAGGAGCCCTTGCTGAACCTCGAAGGTTCCGGCGATGGCATTGGCGCCCACTATTCCCTTCAAGATCCAGTCTCCGGCGCCCTGTTTGCGGCCGGATTCGAAATTCGTCACCGCGACGGCGTCGAAGTCGAATGTGCCGGTGGTGCCGATCGCGCCGTCGAGCTGGAACCTGTCCGAGCCGTTGCCGCCGGTGACGCCGCCGATGATCTCATAGGTCGGCAGGAGGGTCATGACATCGTCGCCGTCATTCAGATCGATGGCGATGCCGGATGAGCCGCGCTCGATCTTGCCGGCGATGACGAGATTGTCGATGACCGCCGGATAATTGCCGCCGCCGCTGTCCGCCTGCTTGTAGACGACGTTGTTCTGCGCGAAGAGCGAGCCGCCCTCGGCGATGGTGACATTGGCGACGAGATCGACCGGCCCATTGTCGCCCATCAGGTAGATCGCCGCACCTGCTCCGAGATTCTCGACGCGGCCCGCCACCACGATATTGACCGGCGCGTCGCCGGCTGCCGCATTGGCCCGAACGAAGATGCCATAGGCATTGCTGGCGCCGCCATGCACGGTGACCGTGCCGGTCCTGCCGATGGTGATGTCGGCAGCCTTGCCCAGAATATCGATGCCATGGGCGCGCTGCGTGTCGATGAGCCCGTCCATCTGGATCGTGGCATTGTCCTTGGCGATGATGCCCCAGGCGCTCGATCCCTGTGTGCCGCTCGGATTGCCGGTATAGATCCTGCCCGTCGCGGCGACCGTGATCCTGGCGTTGTTGCCGGCGCTGATGGCGGCGCCCCCGCCCGAATTGACGCCGGCCGCATCGCCCAGGCTCTTGATCGTCCCCTCGACCTTGACGTCGGCGCCATTGCCGAGCCACACGCCGTAGCCCAGGCCATGCGTCTCGACGAGTCCGCCTTGCGCGACCGTCACCTTGACATTGCTCTTGCCGGATCCCGAGATCGCTTCGGATGAGTCGCCCGCCCGCGTGATGATGCTGCCGGTGGCGCCGATGGTGATCTGATCGCCGTCGCCGGCGCCGATGCCGGCCCCGCTGGCGCCGGTCACATCGATCATGCCGTCGATCTGATAGATATTGCCGCCGCTCCGGCCGTTGAGCGCATAGTTGCGGACGGTTCCGCTGGTGATGATCTTGCCGCTGGCATCGAGCGTGATCGTGCTGCCGGCGAAGCCGGTCAGGTTGGTGCCGAGATTGGCGTCGCTGATGCCGCCCTTGCCCTTGATGATGCCGTCGATCGTCACCGTCGAGCCGTCGCCGATCACGATTGCATAGGCCGTCTGGGCCGCCTGACCCGACGTGTCGATGGTCGGATCGGCGCCGGCGCCGATACCGACGGTGGCGCCGCCGCCCAGCGAAATGGCGAGGCCGCTCGACGGGATGATCGATCCGTTCGGCGCGACAGTGACGGTGACGCCGGTGCTCGCCGGCGCGATGACGCCGGCCGTATTGGCGCCCGAGCAGGTCACTGTCTCGCCATTGGCCGGCGCCGTGTTGCCGCAGGCGGCCTGGGCCGTGCCGCCGCCGACGAGAGCGAACAGCGCAAGCGACAGGCATGCGGCCTGCTTCACGCCGGATGACGGCGAGCCAAGAACGACGGACAAGACGACCCTCCCCCGGCAAAGCGCATCGGCCAGCCGGCTCCATCCCTCCCATCCCCCTGTTCCGGCTTATGAAAGCCCCCGCTCCGGCTGGCGCCTCGGCACCAGTTCGGTTAGCATCGCGCGGCCAGGACGAGAGGACGCTGAATCGCGCGACATGCAGGTGAGACTAAAGGGACGCCAGCGCCGCCGTCGCATGACATGTCGGGGCAATGAAGGACAGAAGGGGGCATGACGGGCAGAACGGCCAATCCGCCGCCGGACCGGCGCCTGCGCAGCTGGAAGGAGATCGCGCATTTCTTTGGCAAGGATGAGCGCACGGTGAAGCGTTGGGAGGCCCAGCGCGGCCTGCCGGTGCATCGCGTGCCGGGCTCGACCCGCACGAGCGTCTATGCCTATGCGCGGGAGCTGGAGGAATGGCTGAAGAAGCCGAGCCCCGCGCTTGCGCCGGAGGAACCGGCACCCGCGCCGGAGCCGGCGATCGAGGTCGCCGCGCCGCCGCCACGCTTTCTCCTCTTCCGCGCACAGGCCGCCGTCCTGCTGCTGGGGCTTCTCCTGGCGATCGGCGCCGTTTCGGCATTTCTCTACCGTTCGGCTCCGCAGCCTGCCGTCATCGGAGACGATACGGTAACCGAGCCGCTCTCGCCTTCCATTCACGATCTCTATCTCGCCGGCCGCTACAATCTGAGCACCCGCACGCCCGAGGGGCTGACCCGCGCGCTCGAGCAGTTCACCCAGATCATCGCCCGTGATCCCAACCATGCCGGCGCCTATGCCGAGCTCGCCAACACCTATAATCTCCTGCCGCAATATGCGCTGATGCCGGCCGACATCGCCTATCCGCAGGCCAAGACCGCCGCCGAGCGCGCCATCCGCCTCGACGGCAAGCTGGCCGCCGGCTACAGCGCGCTGGCGTTCACCGAATTCTTCTGGTCGCGTGATTTCGCCCGCTCCGAGCAACTCTTCGAACAGGCCTTGGCGCTCGATCCGAATTCGGCCCAGACCTATGCCTGGTATGCCTTGACCATCATGCATTCGGGTGAGTTCGGCAAAGCGCTCGCCGCCATTAGCAAGGCGCAGGAGCTCGATCCCGAATCGCGCGCCATTCTCGCCAACAAGGCGCTGATGCTGTTCCACGCCGGCAATAGCAAGGAAGCCATCGCGGTCCTGAAGGAGCTGCGGCGCACTGCGCCCGGCCATCTCGCCACCCATTTCTACCTGGCGACGATGTATCTCGACGAGGAGGATTATGAGGGTTATCTGCGCGAGTCTCTGAAAGCCGCGGAACTTCAGAGGAACGATGCCATGCGCCGGACTTTCGAGGCGGCGCAAAAGGGCTATCAGGCCGATGGCGCGCGCGGCCTCTTCGCCGCGCTCCTCGACGCACAGCGCCTGCAATTCGACCACGGCCGCGAGCAGGCCTTCAATGTGGCGCGCACCGCCGGCGTGATCGGCGATGCCGACACCGCCATGGCGTATCTGCGCAAATCGAAGGAGATCGGCGAAACCGACATCCTCGCCATCCGCATCGACCGCTCCTTCAAGAAGCTCTGGCCGAACGAAGACTTCCGGGCGCTGGCGGCCGAGATCGGCTTTCCCTTTCCGCAGACCGCGGGCCTGCCGGCGCAGACCGTTCCTCAGTGATGACGGCGACGCCCGAAAGCCGCGCCTGGCTGAAAGCCGTCGCCCTGATGATCGCCGCGGCGCTGATCTTCGCCGTGCTCGACGGCCTGAGCAAGGTCATCGCCACCGAGCAGTCGGTCGGGCAAATCGTGTGGGCGCGCTACACCTTCGCCATTCCGATATTGCTGTGGGCGAGTCCCGGCATGGAATGGCGCACGCTCTTTCGCACCAGCCGGAAACGGGACCAGACCATCCGCGGCCTCATCCCGCTCAGCATCAGCATTTCGATGGTGCTGGCGGTGCGCCATTTGCCGCTCGCCGACGCGACCGTCATTCTCTATATGGGCCCGCTTCTCGTCGTCGCTCTGTCGCAGCCGCTGCTCGGCGAAAAAGTGCGATTGTCGGCCTGGATCGGGGTCTTCGCGGGTTTCCTCGCGGTTCTGATCGTCACCCGGCCGGGGGTGAGCGATCTCAGCCTCTATGCGCTTTATCCGATCGCCGCCGCCCTCTTCTACGCATTCTTCCAGATTTTCACCCGCAAGCTCGGCGCGGCGGGCGAGCGGCCGGAAACCACCCTGGCCTGGACGCTCGCCATCGGCGTGGCCATTTCCACGCCGCTCGCCGCCTTTACCTGGGAGCCGATGCCGGGCCTGAACTGGCTCATCCTCATCGCCCTCGGCCTCACTTTCGGGCTGGCCCAGATCTTCACCATCCGCGCTTTCGCCTTGGCGCCGGCCAACCGGCTGGCGCCTTTCAGCTACGCGCAGATCATCGGCGCGGTGATTTTCGGCGTCGTCGTCTTCGGCGCCCTGCCCGACATCTGGACCTGGCTCGGCATCGCCTTGATCATCGGCGCCGGACTCTATGTGATGAAGAGCCGTGGCTAGCCGCCCGCCGCGAAGATTCGCCGTCCTGATCTTTCCGGGCTTTCCGCTGATGGCCTTCAGCGCCATCATCGAGCCCCTGCGCGCCGCCAACACCATCGCCGGACGGCGCCTCTATGACTGGACGATCGTGGCGCCCGACGACGCGCCCGTCACCGCCTCCAACGGCATCGTCGTCACCCCGCATCATGCCGCCGCCAAGGCGCCCGCCGCGGATTACATCATGGTCTGTTCCGGCGGGGACGCCGACCGGCTCGTCGCCAAGAAACCCTTGTCATGGATCCGCAGGACGCTGCGCCTGGGCGGCAATATCGGCAGCGTCGCCGACGGCGCCTTCTATCTCGCCCGCGCCGGCCTTCTCGACGGCTTCGCCTGCACCTTGCACTGGCAGAGCCAGCCGGCCTTTGTCGAAGCCTTTCCGCAGATCAGGCTGGCGCGCGAGATCTTCGTGATCGACCGCAGCCGGGTCACTTCCGCCGGCGGCGTCGGCGCCCTCGACATGATGGTCGAGCTCATCGGCAGGCATCACGGGCCGGAACTCGCCCGCCAGGTGGCCGAATGGTTCGTGCATGACCGCATCAAGGCGACGGCGGACCGCGAGCGCCTGCAATTGCGCCTGCGCACCGGCATTCGCGACGATCTCGTCCTCAAGGCCGTCGCCGAGATGGAGAAAGCCCAGGACCGGCCCAGTGAGATTTCCGCCATCGCAGGCAGGCTCGGCCTGTCGATCGGCCAGCTCGAACGTCTGTTCAAGGCTGAATTCGGCATCGGCCCCGCCGAATATTATCGCCGCTTCACCATGGAACGCGCGCGTGACCTGCTCACGCATTCCAAGATGCCGGTCCGCGAAGTCGGCCTTGCCTGCGGCTATCAGAGCTTCTCTTCCTTCGTGCGCGCCTACCGGGCGGTGTTCGGCATCACTCCTGGAAAAGCCCGCCGGGCATAGCGGCATATTTCAGCGGGAAATCGGCACATCGGCGCCAGGCATTGTCGGCCATTCTCGCGAGAGTCCTCTCCCGCGAAAGGCTTTCCCGTCCATGAGCATCGTCGTCTTCAACCCGGACAATGTCGATGACGTCGACTTCTCGACCGGCATGCGCCATCCCCCGCTCGACGGTCCCGCCAACAATATGTGGCTGTCGGACACCGAGCCGTCAGCCGTCGATGCGGTGGCGCTGCGCCGTGAGCGGCTTGCCAAGCTCAGGCAATGGATGGCGAAGGCCGGCTATGGCGGCATCCTGCTGTTCGATCCCTATAATCAGCGCTACGCCACCGGGACGCGCAACATGTTCGGCTATTTCCTGCGCAACTCGACGCGCTATTTCTTCGTGCCGACGGAAGGTCCGATCGTCCTTTTCGAATATCCGCAGAGCTACCATGTGTCGCTGCAGCTCGACACCGTCGATGAGGCGCGCCCGAGCAAGCTCGTCTGGTCGTCGGTGTCGGGCAAGGACAATGAGACGGCGGGGCCTTTCGCCGACGAGATCGCCGAGCTGATGCGCCGGCACGCGCCCGGCAACGACAAGATCGGCCTCGACCGCTGCAGCCATCTGCAGGCCGTGGCGCTCCAGGGCCGCGGCCTCGACGTGCGCGACTGCCAGGGCGAAATCCTCGCTGTGCGCGCCGTCAAGACGCCGCAGGAGATCAAATGCCTCGAGATCAGCATGACGGGCGCCGAGGCGGCGGTCGCAGCGGTGCGCGACGCGATCAAGCCCGGCATCACCGAGAACGAGCTTTTCGCCGTCATGTATCACGAGGTCATCCGCCAGGGCGGCGAGTTCATCGAAACGCGGCTCCTCACCTCCGGTCAGCGGACCAATCCATGGTTCAGCGAAGCGAGCGGCCGGCGTGTCCGGCCGGGCGAGCTGGTGGCCCTCGACACCGACACGATCGGCTGCTTCGGCTATTATTCGGACTTCTCCCGCACCTTCCGCTGCGGCCCCGGCAAGCCGACCGCCTATCAGAAAGCGCTCTACCGCATGTCCTATGACCAGGTGCAGCACAATATCGGCATCATCGCCCCCGGCATGAGCTTCCGCGAGATCGCCGAGAAGGCCTGGAAGATTCCGGACCGTTTCGTCGATCAGCGCTACACCTCGGTCATGCATGGCGTCGGCATGCATGGCGAGACGCCCTTCATCGCCCATGCCATGGACTTCGCCACCTATGGGCGCGAAGGCACGATCGAGCCCGGAATGGTGGTGAGCGTCGAAAGCTATATTGGCGAAAAAGGCGGCCAGGAGGGCGTGAAACTCGAGGAAGAAGTCCTTATAACGGAGCGCGGACCCAAACTGATTTCGCGCTTTCCCTTCGAGGAAGAGCTGCTCGGCAAAGAGATCTGAATGAAGACGACGCTTTCGTTTGACGATCAGGCCGCCGCCCTCCTGCTCATCGACTTTCAGGAGGAGCAGCGCCACGACCCGCTCTACAAGGTTCCCGGCCTGGGCCAGATCCTCAAAAACGCGGCGCGCCTCCTGGATGCGGCAAGGATGCAGAACCACATGGTCGCGCACGCCGCCTATATTCGCGACTTCACCAAGGTCCCGCCGCGGCCATACGAACCGACCGGGACGGACGGCAAGCCGACCTTCAGCGACGCCGCCAGCCCGATGACCGCCATTTGCCATGAGGTGGCGCCGCGCGAGAACGAGCCGGTCATCTATAAGAATGACGCCAGCGCCTTCGGCGAAGGAGATCTGGCGGCGCGCCTGAAGGCTCGCGGCATCTCCTGGCTGGTGGTCTCGGGCGTATGGACCGAGGCCTGCGTCGCGGCGACGGTCCGCGATGCGATGGCGCACGGCCTGCGCGTCCTCCTGGTCAAGGATGCCTGCGGCAGCGCCACCGCGGCGATGCACAAGACGGCGGTGCTCAATCTCGCCAACCGGCTCTATGGCGGCGCCGTTGCCGATACCGAGCGTGCCGTTTCGTTGCTGAACGGCGGGACGGCCGAGGTCTTCGTCGCCGAGCGTCCGGTGCCGATCCTGTTCAACTTCACCGACGCCGCGCAGCTTTACGCCGACCTTTAATCCTGCACATAATTTCTCGAGAGCTGAACATTCGGTTCCGGGCGCAGCACTTAGTCTCTCCTCACAACGACAAAACTGGAGGAGACCGCCATGCGCTCAAGCAAGACTTCGCCTGATCTTCGCTCTCTGCTGTCGATCGTCCGCTCCGGCGAGCTGAACCGGCGCGCTTTCATGCAAGGCGCCTTGGCGCTCGGCGTTGCGGCGCCGCTCGCCACGAGCCTGTGGAGCAAGGCGGCGAAAAGCGCTCCCGCCAAAGGGGGCGTGTTCCGCGCCGGTCTCGACGACGGCAACAGCTCCGACAGCATGGATCCGGCGACCTACAATTCGCGCTTCATGATCACCATGGCGCATACGCACCGCAACTTCCTGACCGAAATCACGCCCACCAACGACGTCGCGGGCGAGCTGGCGGAATCCTGGGAAACCTCGGCGGACGCCAAGACCTGGGTGCTCAAATTGCGCAAGGGTGTCGAATTCCACAATGGCAAGACCTTCGATGCCATGGATGCGGCGGCCTCGCTCAATCATCATCGCGGCGAAAAGTCGACATCGGGCGCCAAGTCGCTCCTGGCTTCGGTCGAGAGCATCAAGGCCGAGGACAAGAACACGCTGGTCGTCAAGCTGGCGAGCGGCAATGCCGACCTGCCTTTCATGCTCACCGATTACCACCTGGTGATGCTGCCCGCCGACAAGGAAGGCAAGGTCGACCTCAGCCCCCTCGCCGGCACCGGCGGTTATGTGGTCAAGGGCTTCGAGCCGGGGGTCCGCGCCGCGCTCGAGCGGTTCCCCAATTACTGGAAATCCGACCGCGCCTACTTCGATGCCGTCGAATACACCGCCATCACCGACGTCAATGCGCGCCAGACCGCGCTCATCAACAATTCTCTCGACGCCATGATCGAATGCGACTTCAAGACGGTGCATATGCTGGAGCGCGACGCCAGCCTACGCGTCGACGAGGTGCCGACCGGCACCTATGTGTCGCTGCCGATGTTTCAGGACGTGGCGCCCTTCGACAATCCCGATGTCCGCCTCGCCCTCAAATATGCGATCGACCGCGAGGCGACGGTCAAGATGGTGCTGAACGGCCATGGCTCGATCGGCAATGATCAGCCGGTCAGCCCGATCATGCCCTATTACGACGCCTCGATCCCGCAGCGCGCCTATGATCCGGAAAAGGCGAAGTTCCACCTGAAGAAAGCGGGACTCTCCAGCCTCAAGCTCGATCTCTCCGCCGCCGATGTCGTCATCACCTCGGGCGTCGACATGGCGCTGCTCTTCAGCGAAACCGCGCGCAAGGCCGGCCTCGAGATCAATGTGGTGCGCGAATCGAGCGACAGCTACTGGTCGAATATCTGGCTCAAGAAGCCCTTCTGCCTGGCGGGCTGGGGCCAGCGTCCGACGCCCGACATCATCTTCACGCTCGGCTATGCGGCGGGCGCCGACTGGAACGACTCGCATTTCAAGGACGACCGCTTCAACGAACTGCTGCTCACCGCGCGGGCCGAGCTCGACAAGGCGAAGCGCGCCGGCATGTATGGCGAGATGCAGCGCATCCTGCACGACAAGGGCTCGGTCATCATCCCGTTCTTCCGCAACTGGATCTATGCCAGGCGCGCCAATGTCCAGCATGGCGATGCGCTCACCTCGAGCTGGCCGCTCGACGGCGCCCGCGGCGCCGAGCGCTGGTGGTTCGAGGCGTGAGCCCTCGGCAAGCGCTGCGTCTCGACTGGCGGCGCGGCAATGTGCGGAATCTGCGCCGCGCTTACGAGCGCGCCTGCCGCGCGACACCGGCGGGCGCGGAATGGCGGATGATCGAGGCCGACGGCCGGCGCATCCGCCTTCTTGTGCACGAGGCCGAGCCGCCCGGCAGCCGCGCGATCCTCTATTTCCATGGCGGCGGCTGGATGTTCGGCTCGCCCGCGACCCATGCCGATATTTCCGGCGCCCTCGGCGCGGCCACTGGCCTGCCCGTGATCTCGGTCGACTATCGCCTGGCGCCTGAGCACAGGGCGCCGGCCGCCATCGCCGACGGGCTGGCGGCGCTGGCCTATTGCCGCGACGCCCAATTCACCTCGCTGATCCTGGCGGGCGATTCAGCCGGCGGCGCTCTCGCGCTCGCGGTGGAACGTGCGGCCGCGAAATGCGGCGAGCGCATCGCCGGCATATGCAGCTTCTATGGTGCCTTCGGCCATGTCGCGGCCCCTCGCGGCCGGATAGGTGACGGCCTCGATCCCCTGAGCGTCAGGCGTTATTGGCGGGCCGCCAATGGCAGCGCCGGGACAGGCCCCTATTCCATTCCGGCGCTGTCGGATGGCCCGGGCTGCGCGGTCCATCTGGTGATCGCCGGCTGCGATCCCTTGCGCGACGAATCGATAGCGCTTGCCCGCGCTCTCTCGGCCAAAGGCCGCTCCGTCACCATCGACATGCATCCCTTCGAGGGGCACAGCTTTCTCCAGAATCCCCTGGCGCGGCGGGCAAGGGAGACAACCTATCGGACGATCCTCCGCTGGATGGGCGGACTGGATCAGCCGCGCGCGCGCCCAAGATCTTCACCCTGACGCTGGCGCTCGGCCAGAGCGGCGACGGGCTGTGGCGCCGGGTCCGGCGCCAGCCGTCAATGCGCGCAGCTGAGCAAATTTCATCGGGCGGCGAGAAAATCTAAATTGTCATCGGCCGGGGGCAGTACCGATATCCAGTAGTCTCAACCTTCCTCACCCCTCCGGAGGTCCCGTGCCCCAATCCCGCCAGCTGCGCCTCGGCGCCTTCATGCGACCGGTCAGCATCCACACCAGCGCCTGGCGTTATCCCGGCGCGTGGCCCGATGCCAATTTCAACTTCGCGCATCTCAAGCGCCTCATCCAGACCTTGGAGCGCGGCAAGTTCGACGCCTTCTTCATGGCCGACCATCTCGCCGTCATGAACATGCCGATGGCCGCCTTGCAGCGCAGCGCCACCGTCACATCCTTCGACCCGCTCACCCTGCTGCCCGCGTTGGCGGCGGTGACCGAGCATATCGGCCTCATCGCCACGGCGTCGACCACCTATAACGAGCCCTACCACGTCGCCCGCAAATTCGCGTCCCTCGACCATATCAGCAACGGGCGCGCGGGCTGGAATCTCGTCACTTCCGCCAATCCGCATGAGGCGCTGAATTTCGGCCTCGACGAGCATGTCGAGCATGGCGCGCGCTACAAGCAGGCCCGCGAATTCTTCGACGTCGTCACCGGCCTGTGGGACAGCTGGGCCGATGACGCCTTCATTCGCGACGTCGAAAGCGGACTCTATTTCGATCCGGCCCGTCTGCATGTGCTCGACCACAAGGGCGAGCATTTCAAGGTGCGCGGCCCGCTCAATATCGCGCGCCCGGTGCAGGGCTGGCCGGTGATCGTCCAGGCCGGCGCCTCGGAGGCCGGCCGGCAGATCGCCGCCGAAACCGCCGAGGCGGTCTTCACCGGCGTCAACAATCTCGCCGACGGCCGGCGCTTCTATGCCGATGTGAAAGGCCGCATGCGCGCCATTGGCCGCGACCCCGATCATCTCAAGATCCTGCCGGGCGCCTTCGTCGTTGTCGGCGACACGGTGGAGGAAGCCAAAGCGAAGAAGAAGCGTCTCGACAGTCTGGTCCACCCCGACAGCGGCATCGCCTCGCTTTCGGTCCGGCTCGGCACCGATGTCTCGGGCTTCGATCTCGACGGCCCCTTGCCGGAGATCCCGGAAAGCAATGCCAGCAAGAGCGGCCGCGAAAGGCTGATCGAACTGGCCAGGGCCGAGAGCCTGACGGTGCGCGAGCTCGCCCAATATGTCGGCGGCGCCTTCGGCAGCCTCGAGATGATCGGCACGCCCGCGGCCATCGCCGACCAGATGGAGGAGTGGCTGCACAGCGAAGGCGCCGACGGCTTCAATGTGATGTTTCCCTATCTGCCGGAAGGCCTGGACGATTTCGTCGGCCGCGTGGTGCCGGAACTGCAGCGGCGCGGCCTGTTCCGGCGCGACTATGAAGGCCGGACCCTGCGCGAGAATCTGGGCTTGCCGCGGCCGGCGAACCGGTTCTTCCCGATGGCGTGAACCACCCTTCCGGCCGTCGGTTGGCAGTCGCCGCCGCTTGGGGTAGTGCTTGGCCAGCGACGGAAAGACGGGATTCCATGGAACGCCGGTTGGCTGCCATTCTGGCTGCGGATGTGGTTGGCTTCAGCCGGCTCATGGGCGCCGACGAGGCAGCGACGCTCGCGGCGCTCAGGGCCCACCGCGAGGAGCTCATAGATGTGGCGATCGCCGGGCATCGCGGGCGCATCGTCTCATTGGCAGGCGACGGCATTCTCGTCGAGTTTCCGAGCGTGGTGGAGGCCGTCCAGTGTGCGGCGGCCATCCAGCACGAAATGCGCCGGCGCAATGCCGACGTGCCGCCTGATCGGCGGCTCGATTTCCGGATCGGCGTCAATCTCGGCGACATCATCTCGGTCGGCGGCGACATCTATGGTGACGGCGTGAATGTCGCCGCGCGCATCGAAAGCATCGCGCGGCCGGGCGGCGTTGCGGTTTCCGCCACCGTCCGCGACCATGTCAGCGGCAAGCTCGGCTTCATCTTCGAGGACAGGGGCGAGCAAAGCCTGAAGAATATCAGCCGGCCGATCAGGATCTTCGACATGGCGCTTGGCGCACAAGCCGATGCGTCGCGCCTCGCTTCCGCGGCGGGCGCCGCTCCTCTCGAGGCCTCGGCACTTTCCATCGTGGTGTTGCCGTTCACCAATATGAGCGGCGATTCCGAGCAGGAATATTTCGCCGACGGCATCACCGAGGACATCATCACCGATCTGGCGAAGATCAGGTCGCTGTCGGTGATCGCCCGCAACTCGGCCTTCACCTATAAGGGCCGGACGCCGGATCTGCGCGAGGTCGGACGCCACTTCAATGTCTCCTATGTCCTGGAAGGCAGTGTCCGCAGATCCGGCCAGCGCATCCGCATCAACGCGCAGTTGATCGATGCGAAAACCGGGACCCATGTCTGGGCCGATCGCTACGATCGCGACCTGACCGATATTTTCGTGGTGCAGGACGAGATCACGAAGACGGTGGTCGGGCAGCTCAAGGTCACGCTGCTTCCGAAGGAGAAGTCCGCGATCGAAATGCCGGCCACACGCAATGTCGAGGCATATAATCACTATCTTCAGGGGCGGCATCTCTACCACCTCCACACCCAGCAGCATGTATTGCTGGCCCGGCGCATGTTCGAAACGGCGCTCGAGATCGATCCGACCTATGCGCGCGCTTTTGCCGGGCTCGCGAACTGCGCCTGGTTTCTTTATGTCAATCAACATGAGGGCGCCGGCATCGAGGCCATCCATGCCGCGAGCCTGCGCGCCCTCGAGCTCGACCCCGATCTGGCGGAAGCCCACGCATCCCATGGCGTGGCCTTGCATTATCAGGACCGCTATCCGGAAGCAGTCGCCGAATTCGAGCGCGCAATGGCGCTCGATCCCGGCCTCTATGAGGCCTGCACCTTCTACGCCATGGCGGCGCGCGACCGCGGCGACCTCGAAACTTCAGCACAGATGAGTGAACGCTGCATTGCGATCTGGCCCGAGGATTTCCGGGAATGGCTCGTCTTGGGACAGCTCTATGACGATCTCGGGCGGCCGGGAGAAGCCCGGCGGGTCTGTCTGGTCGGCATCGAGATGGCCGAGCGTGCGCTCGTCATGCGTCCCGACGTGCCTCTGCCCGCCACTCTTGGCGCCGGCGCCCTGATCAGCCTGGGCGAGCGTGACCGAGCTTCCCAATGGCTCTCCCGCGCCTTGACGATCGCCCCTGACGACCCGCTCACCCAGTTCAACGCCGCCTGCGCCTATTCGGTGCTGGAAGAGAAAGAGAAGGCGCTGACCCTGCTCGAAAGCTGGGCGAAGAAAGCCACCGCGATGACCAGCCGGTGGCTGATCGACAGCGATTTCGAGCCGATCTACGACCATCCCCGCTTTCAGAAACTGCTTTCGCAGCTGGGCCTGCCGACCGGACCCTTTGGGACGGCCTGAAGAGGATATGCGCAGGGCGAAACCGCTCAGCCGCCCATGGCGCCCGTTTCGAGTTTGCAGTATCAGATAGTGAGAACTTATATCCGCCAGTCGATTCGACACTTGGCGTAAAGGAAAGACTATGAGCAGCCTGCAATTGGGCACTCTCGAAAAGGCCTATAAGATCCTCGACCTCTATAATGAGCATGCCGAGAGCTTCACCTTCTCGGAGATCGTGGAGAAGACCGGCCTCGAAAAAGGCTCGGTCCAGCGCCTCCTCTACACACTCCAGAATCTGGGCCTCTTGCGTCGACATCAGCGCTACAAGCGTTACAGCCTGTCGCCGCGTTTCATCTCCTATGCCGTCTCGCATCTGCAGACCGACCCGCTGCTCATCCAGGCCACCAAATATCTGGAGCCGCTGGCGCGCCAGACGACCGAGTCGGTCGGCCTCGGCATCATGGACGGCATCCATGTCTTCTACATCAACCGCATCCCCAATCTCGTCTCGCACGACTTTGCCCTGCTGCCGGTGCGCCGCTACGCCTATTGCACGGCGGCCGGCCGGGCGATCATGTCGCGTCTTTCGGAGCGCGATATCGACAACATCCTGGAACACTCGCCGATGCGCCGCTTCACCTCGCGCACCGTCATCGACAAGACCGAGTTGCGCCGTCTCCTGGCGCAGGCGCGTGAGGAAGGGGTCGCCTGGCAGGATGGTGAGATCTTCGACATGGAAATGGGCGTCGCCGCTCCCGTGATGGGCGATGGCGACATGCCGGTCGGCGCGGTGACGATTTCGATCGAAAAGAGCCGCTACTCGCTCGACGTGGCGCGCGAGCGTTTCACCGATCTGGTGCGCGCCGCGGCACAGGACATGTCGAGTCCGGCGCTTTCGGCCAGCCGTTTTCCGCCCTCCTGGGGCGGCTAGCCGATTTTCAAGCCATAAAAGGCGCCGTCGAAATAAACGAGCGGCCGGCGATCGTTGTCGAGCTCGACGGCCGTCGCCGTTCCGACCACCAGCATATGCGAGAAGACCGGAATGAGCTTCGCCACCGTACAATCGACATGGACGATGGCGCGCTCGAGCCTCGGCGTTCCGTCGTCGTGGTGACGCCAGCCGACCAGGCTGGCTCGCGGCGCCGAGCCGAGCCGGCCAGCAAAGACATTCGCCTCGTGGCTCTGGTCTTCGCCCAGAAGATGAACGGTGAAGGCTCTTGCGGCGGCGATCGCCTGCAATACCGGCGACTGCTTGCGAATGGATATGAGCAACGACGGCGGCTCGAGCGACAGGGAGGTCACCGAGGTCGCGGTCAGGCCGACGATGTCGTCGCCCTGGCGCACCGTGACCGCCGAGGTGCCGGCGGCGAGACGGCGCATCGCCCTGCGGAACGGCTCGGCCATCGCCGAGGCTGCGGCATCCGCATCGCCGCGCAGCCATGGCCCCTCTTCCAGGATCTCACCGACCGGCGGCGCGAAGGCGTTCACCTCAGGCAACCTCGCGCCGCTTGCTGTCTCCGGCGATCGCCTTGGTGACCAGCGGCATGACCTCGGCGCCGAAGCGCTCCATCGAGCGCAGCACGGCCTTGGGCGCGACGCCCGCCGGCATCATGAAGCAGCTCAGATCGGTGATCGCATTGGCGCGGATCTCGGCGATCAGCCGCTCGGCGACGGTTTCGGCATCGCCGATCGGCACCGAGGCGATGATCATCTCGAGGCTGGGCTCGCCCGCCACCGGCTCGTCGGCAATGATGTGGCCGTCGAGATGCTGGGCGCCGACCCGCATATGGCCGGCGCAGCGCCCGGCGTAACGGATGCCCGCCGCCACTTTCAGCAGCTCGTCGCGGTCGTCGCTGACGAAGACATAGCGCTGCGCCGCGAAGCGGCGGCCGGCCAGGCTGAAGCCCGCCTCCTGATACTTCTGGTGGACGAAATCATGCATGCCGGCGAGCGCCTTCGAGTCGCCCCAGCCGACGGTGATGAACGGCACCGCGTCGGTGGCGACGGCGCGGGCGATGATCTCGGGCGACCAGGACACGAAATAGGTCTCCATCCGGCGCCGGTCATGCAGCTCGATCGCCTGCGGCACGTCGGGGATCTGGTAGAAGCGGCCGCTATGCTTGAAACGGTTCTTGTGGATGGCCTGGTCGACGATCGTCCAGATCTCGAGCAGCCGCTCCTGGCGCTCGGCGAGATCGGCGCCGAAGGCCTCGAACTCGAAGCGCTGATAGCCGGAGCCGAGACCGAGCACCACGCGCCCGCCGCTCAGCTGGTCGAGCAAGGCGATCTCCTCCGAAAGGCGGATCGGATTATAGAGCGGCGCCACGATGACCGCCGGTCCGAGCCGGATCCGCCGCGTCTCGCGCGCCACCGCCGCCGCCATCATCAAGGGCGACGGACACAGGCTGTAATTGGAAAAGTGATGTTCGGCGAACCAGGCGGTGTCGAAGCCCAGATCGTCGGCGAGCCGGACGCAGTCGATCGTGCCCTGATAGACCTCGCGCTGGCTCAAGCCGAACTGGTTCATGAGATTGAAGAGACCGAAGCGCATGACCGCCTCCTTCTGGATTTGACGATGGGTTTCAGATGCCGACGATCACTTCCCCGCCATTGGGGCTGATGACCTGGCCGGTGATGAAGTCGGACTGGGCCGAAGCGAGGAACGCCACGGTATAGGAAAGCTCGCGCGCCTCGGCGTAACGCCCGAGAGGCACGCGGGCGACCTTCGCCGCCATCTTCTTCTCGATGTCGGGCTGCGCCAGCACCATCTCGGTGGTGACGCCGCCGGGCGCCACCGCATTCACATGGATGTTCCACGGCGCCAGCTCCTTGGCCCAGGCCTTGGTCAGCCCGAGCAATGCCGCCTTGGCGGCGCAATAGGGCGACGCATAATGATGCCCGACCATGCCCCAGATCGAGGAGATGTTGATGATCTTGCCGCTGCGCTGCCGTTTCATCGCCGGGATGACGGCCTTCGCGGCGAAGAAGGAGCCGCGGACATGGACCGCGAACATGCGGTCGAAATGCTCTTCGCTCGTCTCCTCGATGACGGGCTCGCCGCCGATGCCGGCATTGTTGACCAGAATGTCGACGCGTCCGTGTTTCGCCAGCACCTGATCCAGCGCCCCGGTCAGCGCCGCCACATCGGCGACATCGCAGGCGACCGCGTCGGCCGCGCCGCCCTTCTTCCGCACCAGCGCCGCCGTCGCTTCGGCGCGCCCGCCATCGATATCCTGCGCGACGATGACGGCGCCGCGCTCGGCCATCAATTCGGCATGCGCCTTGCCCATGCCCGCGCCGGCGCCCGTGATGACCGCCACCTTGCCTTTGAGATCACTCATCTTGTCTTCCTCCTGCGCGCTTGTATCGGCGCGCGATTTCCCATTCGCTTTCCACGCGGAAAGCGTTCCTTCGGTTTGCTGCTCTGAATGCCGTGTCGCGCTAGCGCCTAGAATCCAACGATCGTCTTGCCTCCATTCGGGCTCAGCACCTGGCCGGTGATGAAGGCGGCTTCATCGCTCGCCAGAAAAGCCAGGGTCTCCGAGATTTCCTCCGGCTGCGCCCAGCGGCCGAGCGGCACCTGGCTTTCTTCGCGCCGCACACCGTCCTCGCCCAGATTTTCGAGCACCATCCGGCTCCACACGCCGCCCGGCGCGATGGCGTTGACCGTGATGCCGAAGGGCGCCAGCTCCTTGGCCCAGGCCTTGGTCAGGCCGAGAACGGCGCCTTTCGCGGCGATGTAGTCGGACGCCATGTCGTGGCCGGCCTGCGCCCAGCGCGACGAGACATTGATGATGCGTCCCCAGCGCCTGGCCTTCATCGCCGGCACCGCCGCCTTGGCGCAGAAGAACGTGCCTTTGACATGCACGCCGATCATCCGGTCGAAGGCCGCCTGGTCGATGTCCTCGACCACGCGATCGCGGCCGATGCCGGCATTGTTGACGACGATGTCGAGACTGCCGAAGCGATCGATGACGCTCGCGGCCATGTCGGTGATCGCCGTCACATCCGAAATGTCGAAGACGAAGGCCGCGCACGCCCCACCTTCCGCCTCGATGAGCGCCTGAGTCTCGGCGAGCCCCTTGGCGTCGATGTCCTGGATGATCGCGACCGCGCCGAGACTGGCCAGCTTCACTGCATGGCTGCGGCCCATGCCGGAGGCCGCGCCGGTGACCAGCGCCACTTTTCCGTCGAAACCGTTCACGTCTCCGGCCTCCCCTCGATCAACAGCCCGTCGCGCCGCGCCCAGCCGACCTTGGTGCGCTGGCCGGGCTGCATCAGGACGAGGTCGGGCCTGGTGGAAAGCCGCGCCGTGACCACCTGCGCCGCGCCATCGAGCCGCAGCCGATAGCGCACACTGCCATTGGCATAGACCACTTCCTCGACCTGCGCGGCGAAGACATTGTCGGCATGTTCGGCGTCGGGCCCGACGACGATGCATTCGGGCCGGATGCACAGAGCTTCGCCGGCGCCCGTGCTGGCGACCGCCTCGGCGCTCCCGCCGCCGGCGAGCTCGGCCACCGCGAAGCCCCCGGCGAGCGGCGTGGTCCTGGTCACCGGCAAAATGCTCGCTTCGCCCAGGAAGCCCGCGACGAAGACATTCTGCGGCCGTTCATAGAGCTGGCGCGGCGAGCCGATCTGCTCCAGCCGGCCATTGCGCATGATGGCGAGGCGGTCCGCCATGGCGGCGGCCTCCTGCTGGTCATGCGTGACATAGATGACGGTGACGCCGAGCGCTTTCTGGAACTTCTTGATCTCTTCCTGCATCTCCTCGCGCAGATTCTTGTCGAGGGCGCCGAGCGGCTCGTCCATCAGGAGGAGCAGCGGGTCATAAACGGCGGCGCGCGCCAGCGCGACACGCTGCTGCTGTCCGCCCGACAGTTCCGACGGCCGGCGGTCGCCGAGCCCGTCGAGCCTGACCATCGCCAGAGCGCGGGCGACGCGCTCCGCTCTCTCGGGCTTGCCGATGCCGCGCATGCGCAGGGGAAAGCCGATATTCTCGGCCACCGTCATATGCGGGAACAGCGCATAATTCTGGAACACCATGCCGAAATTGCGCGAATAAGGCGGCACCGCGACGATATCGGCGCCGTCGATCCGGATCATGCCGCCCGACGGCAGGATGAAGCCGGCGGTGATGCCGAGCAAGGTCGACTTGCCGGAACCGCTCGGCCCGATGATGGCGAAGAACTCGCCCGCCTCGATGCGCAGCGAGGTCGGACGCAGCGCCGTGACCGGACCATAGCTCTTGGTGACGCCGCCGAACTCGACTTCGGCGCCGCGCTTGGCCGCGAGAACCTTGTGATCGGGCGTGAGATCGGCATGAACATTCATGAGACGGCCCCGCTCGGTTTGCCGGCGCCGCGCCGCGCAATCACGGCGGCGACGGCCAGCATCGAAAGAGTGATGACGAGGAGGACCACGGTCGCCGCGGCGATCACCGGCGTCATCTGATAATTGAGATGCTCCCAGAGCAGGCGCGGCACCGTGCGCGTCGCCGGGTTGGTCAGGAAGATGGCGAGGATCAGCTCGTCGAAGGAAAGCGCGAAGGCGAAGATGAAGCCGACGATCACGCCCGGCTTGATCATCGGCAGGGTCACGAAGCGGAAGGTATTCCAGCGATTTGCGCCGAGCGTCATGGCGGCGAGCTCATAGGTGGGCGCATAGCTTTTCAGCGCCGCCGCGACGGTGATGAAGACGAGCGGCAGAGCGAGCACGGTGTGGCCGAGCAGGATGCCGGCATAGGAGCCGATGATGCCGAGCCTGACCATGATCGGGAAAAGCCCGATCGCCAGCACGATCTGCGGCAGGATGAGCGGCGCGATCATCAGCGCCGCCAGGAGCCGCCGGCCCGGCAGATGGCCGCGCACCAGCGCCAGCGCCGCCAGCGTCCCGAATACCGTGGCGAGCAGCGCCGCCGGCAGGCCGATCTTGACGCTGTTGAGGATGGCGATGCGGTAGTCGAGGCTCTGGGCGAAGGCGTCATACCATTGCAGTGAGAAGCCGGGCGGCGGGAAGCTCAGGAAAGTCTCGCTGCTGAACGACAGAGGCACGATGACGAGCGTCGGCAGCACCAGGTAGATCAGCACCAGCACCGCGAAGGCGAGGATGGCATAAGAGAGGATGCGCCACAGGCGGGGATCGGTCATGACGCTTCTCCGGCCGTCTTGCCGCCGCCGGCGAAGCGCATCGCCCGTTCATAGAGCAGGAACAGCACGCAGGTGACGGCCAGCAGCACCGTCGCTAGTGCCGACGCCATCGGCCAGTCGAGCAGCCGCGACGCCTGCTGCTCGATGAGCACCGCCACCATCGTCTTCTGCCCGCCGAGCAGCGCCGGCGTGATGTAGAAGCCGAGCGAGGAGATGAAGACCAGGATCGAGCCGGCGCTCACGCCCGGCAGCGACAGCGGCAGATAGACCGACAGGAACTGGCGCAGCGGATTGGCGCCCAGCACCGCCGCCGCGCGCAGCAGATTGCCGTCGATGCCGCGCATCGTATTGAGCAGCGGAATGACCATGAACGGCAGCATGATATGGATCATGGCGATCTGCATGCCGACGCCGTTGCTCATCAGTTTCAGCGGCCGCTCGATCCAGCCCCAATCGAGCAGCATCTCGTTGAGCACGCCGCGCCTCTGCAGGATGACGATCCAGGCATAGGTGCGGATGACGGTGCTGGTCCAGAACGGGATGAGGATCAGGGCGAGGCTGAGATGAAGGATATTGCCCTTGGCGCGGCTCACCACGAAGGCGACCGGATAGCTCAGCACCAGGGTGCACAAGGTCACCGTCGCCGCGGTCTGGAAGGTGTAGAGCAGCACGGAGAGCGTGCTGGACTGCGTGAAGATCCGTTCATACTGGCTGAGCGGATGATCGGTTCCCATGAAGCTCTGCAGCACGACGTCGCCGAGCGGAACGACGAAGAACGCGAAGAGCAGAAGCAGCGGCGGCAGGAGCAGCAATGCGTGGCCGCGCTCGGGCGACCAGGGGCGATGCCGGGCGACGGACGGTGATAATTTTCTCAGACGCCGCTCCGGCATCGCAAGGCTCATCGTGCCTGTCCCCCCGCCTCATTTCCCCTTCTCCCGCTTGCGGAAGAAGGTGGCCGAAGGCCGGATGAGGGTGTTCTCTCCGCCTCAGCGCCGTTGAAAGCACGGGGAGGTGCTGGAATATTGCTATCCCACGCCCGTGAAGAACTCTCATGAACTGAGCCAACACCCTCATCCGCCCTGTCGGGCACCTTCTCCCGCAGGTGGCAGGGCTGTCTGGGGAAACTCACGGAATACACAGGCCCAGCCTGGTTTTCCCCTTCTCCCGCGTGCGGGAGAAGGTGGCCGAAGGCCGGATGAGGGTGTCTCTCTCAGCCGTTATAAAGCCGCAAGTGCGGGAAGTAT
>JBMOOM010000125.1:0-27654 GCA_049323275.1 Pseudomonadota bacterium | reverse complement strand
CGGCCGATCACCGGCGCCGCAGATCCGGCGGCGGCGGCCCGCGACATCGCCCGCTCGATCGAAGCGAGCCATGCCCACTGACGTCAAGATCTGCGGGCTCTCCAGCCCTGAGACCGTGACGGCGGCGCTCGATGCCGGCGCCGATCTCATCGGCTTCGTCTTTTTCCCGAAGAGCCCGCGCAACGTCTCGACCGCCACCGCGAAAGAGCTGGCCGGCCTCGCGCGCGGTAAAGCGAAGATCGTCGCGCTCATCGTCGATGCCGAGGATGCGCTCGTCGACGACATCACGCGCGAGGTGGCGCCCGATTTCTTCCAGGCGCATGGCGCCGAGACGCCGGAACGCATCGCGGAGATCAACCGGCGCTCGGGCCGGCCGGTGATCAAGGCGATCAAGATCAAATCCGACGCAGACGTGGCCCAGGCCGAGGCCTATGAGACGACCGCCGCCCTCATCCTCTATGACGCCAAGGCGCCGGAGACGCTCAAAAATGCCCTGCCCGGCGGCAATGGCATCGCCTTCGACTGGACGCTGGTCGGATCGGGCAAGACGGCCTCCTCCTTCATCCTGTCGGGCGGGCTTAATCCGGGGAATGTGGCGGAGGCCATCAAAGTTACCGGGGCGGGCATAGTGGACGTTTCGTCAGGCGTCGAAAAATCACCTGGAATCAAAGACATAACCTTGATCCGGGAATTCATTGCGGCGGCCAAGGGGGCTCGCTAGAAAACATCCATGAACCAGATCGCGCCCAATTCCTATCGCACCGGTCCCGATGAAAAAGGACTGTTCGGCATCTATGGCGGCCGCTTCGTCGCCGAGACGCTCATGCCGCTCATCCTCGACCTTCAGAAGGCCTATGACGAGGCCAAGGCCGATCCCGCCTTCCAGGCCGAGCTCGACGGGTTTCTCGAGCATTATGTCGGCCGGCCGAGCCCGCTCTATTACGCCGAAAGGCTGACCGAGCATCTGGGCGGCGCCAAGATCTATTTCAAGCGCGAGGATCTCAACCACACCGGCGCGCACAAGATCAACAATGTGATGGGCCAGATCCTGCTGGCGCGGCGAATGGGCAAGACGCGCATCATCGCAGAGACCGGCGCCGGCCAGCACGGCGTCGCCACCGCGACCGCCTGCGCCCGCTTCGGCCTCAAATGCATCGTCTATATGGGCGAGGTCGATATCGAGCGGCAGAAGCCCAATGTGTTCCGCATGAAGCTGCTCGGCGCCGAAGTGGTGCCGGCGCTGTCGGGCTCGCGCACGCTGAAGGATGCGCTCAACGAGGCGCTGCGCGACTGGGTCGCCAATGTCGAGGACACGTTCTATTGCATCGGCACGGTGGCGGGCCCGCATCCCTATCCGGAAATGGTGCGCGACTTCCAATGCATCATCGGCAACGAGACGAAGAAGCAGATGCAGCGCCATGAAGGCCGCCTGCCCGATTCGCTCATCGCCGCGATCGGCGGCGGCTCCAACGCCATGGGCCTGTTCCATCCCTTCCTCGACGACAAGAGCGTCGAGATCTATGGCGTCGAGGCGGCGGGCAGCGGCGTCGACACCGGCAAGCACGCGGCCTCGATCACCGGCGGCAGGCCCGGCATCCTGCATGGCAACCGCACCTATATCCTCATGGACGATGACGGGCAGATCACCGAGGCGCATTCGATCTCGGCCGGCCTCGATTATCCGGGCATCGGTCCCGAGCATGCCTGGCTCAACGACACCAAACGCGTCTCCTATGTGTCGGCGACCGACAAGGAAGCGCTGCAAGCCTTCCAGCTCTGCTGTGAGCTCGAAGGCATCATCCCGGCGCTCGAGCCCTCGCATGCGCTCGCTTATGCCATGAAGCTTGCACCGAGGAAGCCGAAGGACCATCTGATGGTGATCTGCATGTCGGGGCGCGGCGACAAGGACATCTTCACCGTCGCCGACCATCTCGGGGTGGAATTGTGACGACCCGCATCGACCAACGTTTCGCCGACCTCAAAAGGCAAGGCCGCGCCGCCCTCGTCACTTTCGTGACGGCGGGCGACCCCGATTACGCCACCTCGCTCGAGATCATCAAAGGCCTGCCCAAGGCCGGCGCCGACATCATCGAATTCGGCATGCCCTTCACCGACCCGATGGCCGACGGCCCGGCCATCCAGGAAGCGGGCCTGCGCGCCCTCCATGCCGGCCAGACGCTCGTCAAGACGCTCGACATGGTTCGCGACTTCCGCAAAAGCGACGATACGACACCGGTCGTGCTGATGGGCTATTACAATCCGATCTATGTCCATGGCGTCGACCGCTTCCTCAAGGATGCGAAAGCGGCCGGCGTCGACGGGCTGATCATCGTCGACCTGCCGCCCGAAGAGGATGAGGAATTGTGCCTGCCGGCGATCAAGGCCGGGCTCAATTTCATCCGCCTCGCCACGCCCACCACCGACGACAAGCGCGCGCCGGCGGTGCTCAGGAACACGTCGGGCTTCGTCTATTACGTCTCGGTGCTCGGCATCACCGGCACCAAGGCGCCCGATCTCAAAAGCGTCGCGCAGAACGTCACCCGCCTCAAGGGCCACACCAAGCTGCCGGTCGCCGTCGGCTTCGGCGTCAAGACCGCCGAGCAGGCGCGCAGCATCGCCCAGAGCGCCGACGGCGTGGTGGTGGGCTCGGCTCTCGTCAATGCCGTCAAGTCCAGCCTGACGCCTGCGGGCAAGGCGACGCCCGACACCGCCAAGGCGGTGCACCGGCTGGTGAGCGAGATCGCCCAAGGCGTGCGGAGCTAGGCCCCATGAACTGGATCAAGAATTTCGTCCGTCCGAAAATCCGCGGGCTCCTCGGGGCCAAGCGCGAGACGCCGGAGAATATGTGGGTCAAATGCCCGGAGACCGGGCAGATGGTGTTCTACCGCGACCTGGAAGCCAATCAGTTCGTCATTCCAGGCTCCGGCTACCATATGCGCATGGCCCCCGATGTGCGCCTCAAGGCGATGTTCGACGCCGGCGCCTATGAAACGATCGCGCTGCCGCAGGCGGCCGTCGATCCGCTCAAATTCCGCGACGAGCGCCGCTATACCGACCGCCTGAAGGAAGCCAAGCAGAAGACCGGCGCCGAGGATGCGATCCTCGCCGGCGTCGGCACGCTCGACGGGCTCTCGCTCGTGATCACCGTACAGGATTTCTCCTTCATGGGCGGCTCGCTCGGCATGACCGCCGGCGAAGGCCTCATCACCTCGATGCGCGCCGCGGTCGACCGCAAGGTGCCTTATGTGCTCTTCGCCTCGTCCGGCGGTGCGCGCATGCAGGAAGGCATCCTGTCGCTCATGCAGCTGCCGCGCACCACCATCGCGGTGCGCGAATTGCGCGAGGCGAAGCTGCCTTACGTCGTCGTCCTGACCAATCCGACGACCGGCGGCGTCACCGCCTCCTATGCGATGCTGGGCGATGTCCATATCGCCGAGCCCGGCGCGCTCATCGGCTTCGCGGGTCCGCGCGTCATCGAGCAGACGATCCGCGAGAAGCTGCCCGAAGGCTTCCAGCGCGCCGAATATCTGCAGGATCACGGCATGGTGGACATGGTGGTGCATCGCCATCAGCTGCGCGAGACGGTGAGCCGGGTGGTGCGCCTCCTCAGCAAGGCGCCGCCGATCCTCAAGAACAGCAGCGAGGAAACGGCGCTGGTGCCGGCCGAAAATTGATCCCATGGCCGTCAGCGACGCGATCCTGACGCGACTGCTGTCGCTTCACCCGAAGATCATCGATCTGAGCCTCGACCGCATGTGGCGGATCCTCGAGCGGCTCGGCCATCCGGAACGGAAGCTGCCGCCGGTGCTGCATGTCGCCGGCACCAACGGCAAGGGCTCGACCGTCACCTATCTGCGCACCGCCATGGAGGCGGCCGGACTTTCAGCCCACTGCTATACCTCGCCGCATCTGGTCAAATTCCATGAGCGCATCCGGCTCGGAGGGTCAGGCGGCGGCGCCCTCATCGCCGAAGCGGACCTCACCGACCTGCTCGAGGAATGCGAAAAGGCGAATGGCGGCGAGCCGATCACCTTCTTCGAGATCACCACCGCGGCGGCCTTCCTCGCTTTCGCGCGCAACCCGGCCGATTATCTCATCCTCGAAGTGGGCCTCGGCGGCAGGCTCGACGCCACCAATGTCATCGCCAGGCCGGCCTTGAGCGTCATCACCACGGTCGATTACGATCACCAGCAATATCTCGGCAATACGCTGACCGAGATCGCACGCGAGAAGGCCGGCATCCTGAAGCGCGACGTGGCGTCGGTCATCGCCCCTCAGCCCGATGAAGCGCGCGCCGAAATCGAGCGCTGCGCGCAAGTCCTGGGCGCTCCTCTCCTCATCGCCAATCAGGACTGGCAGGCCTATGAGCAGCATGGACGGCTCGTCTATCAGGATGAAAGCGGCCTGCTCGATCTGCCGCTGCCGCAATTGCCCGGGCGCCATCAGATCGACAATGCCGGCACCGCCATCGCCGCCCTGCGTTGCCTCGACGACAAGCGCATCGGCGAGAGTCATATCGCGCAAGGCCTGAAGACGGCATCGTGGCCGGCCCGCATGCAGCGGCTCGGCCCCGGTTCCTTGTGGTCCCTCGTTCCGAAGGAGTCTGAGCTCTGGCTCGATGGCGGGCACAATCCGTCCGCCGGGCGGGCCCTCGCCCGCGCCTTCAGCGAGCTCAATGAGCGCGTATCGCGGCCGCTGGTCCTCATCTGGGGCATGCTCAATACCAAGGCGACGGATGATTTCATCGCGCCCTTCTCCGGCATCGCGCATCGGGTGGTGACGCTCACCATCCCCGATGAGGAGAATGCCGTCGCCGCGCGCGATCTCGCCGAGACGGCGCGCCGCCAGGGCCTCAGCGCCGAGACCGCCGACAATCTGGAAGACGCCTTGAAGCAGGCGGGCCAGATCACGCCGGCGCCGCGCATCCTGATCCTGGGCTCGCTCTATCTCGCCGGGCGGGTGCTGGCGACCCATTCCGGCGAGACGATGTCGCAGGTGACAGGCGCAGGAAGGCGCTAGCGCTGGACGCCGTCATTCCCACTCTCGTCATGGCCGTCCTTGAGACGACCGTGACGAATTGAGCAAGTCATCGTTACTGGAACATGCCTTTCGGCGTTTCGCCCTTGAGGAAGGGCTCGATGATCGCGAAGAGCAGATCGGCCTGGCCGATGACGGCGGTGTGCGAGGTCGCCGGCAGGATGGCGAGGCGCGAGGCCGGCAAGGGCTTGCCCATGTCGCCCATGGCGCCGCCACCCAGAAGGCGGAACATCGCCACCGCATGTTCGAGCGTCGCCACATCGGCATCGCCGGCGATGATCAGCACCGGAGTCTTCAGCGCCTTGACCTCATCGCCCCAGGCCATAGGCTCGTGCTCAAGGGCGATCAGCTTCTTGACCAGCGCCGGAAAGCCGTCGGGATTGGCGGCGAGCTTCTTGTAGTCCTCGGCGAAGGGCATGCTGACGAACATATCGACCGTCATCTGCGGGATGAAGGCCCGGAATTCCGGCTGCCAGCCCTCCGCGTCATAGGCGGCGGAAGCGGCGACGAGCTTGTTCACCTTGTCGGGATGGCGGATGGCGAGCTGCAGCCCCGCCGCGGCGCCCATTGAATAACCGAAGACATCGGCTTTCTCGAGCCCGACCTTGTCCATGAATTGGGCGACATCGTCGGCGAGATTGGGATAGGTGATCGGCCGGTCGATATCGGTGGTGCGGCCATGGCCCTGGAATTCGAGCGCATAGACCTTGTGCGTCTCGGCGAGCTTGGAAATGATCCGGCCCATGCTCGGGATATTCATATAGGCGCCATGCAGCACGACCAGCGGCTCGCCCGCGCCCGACACCTCATAATACATCTGCATGCCATTGACCTCGACCCGGGCCCCCTTGGCCTCCGTCTGGGCGAAGGCCGGGCCCGTCAGCAGCAGCAGGACCCAGGCGATCAACGTGGTTCGCAGCATCATGTCTCTCCTTGGTTTGGCGCGGTTCATACCGGCTTCACCATCCCGACGAACGATGTTTCCGCAATTCGACAGGCGAGTGAAGATTTTTTTGCCTTGCATTCGCGGGCCCGCTGACGCGATGGGAATCATCAGAGCGCTCCCCGCCAAGTCGCTCGACCTTGACGCCGGAGATCCGCTGTATTTTCGACAACGCTGCAGGCCCGCTGATATGCGCTGATATGTGCTGATAATCCGCTGTAAATCTACAGCATGGCTCCGCCGTAAAAAACGCGGCCCGAAAACCGGGCCGCGCTGGGAATTCCCGAACTGTCCGTGCGGATCAGGCGATCGACTGCTCGATCCAGGACTGGAGCTGGCCCTTGGGGGCCGCCCCCACCTTCGTCGAGGCGACCTTGCCGCCCTTGAACAGCATGAGGGTGGGGATGCCGCGCACGCCATATTGCGACGGGGTTTTGGGGTTCTCGTCGATATTGATCTTCACGACCTTGACCTTGGGGCCGAGCTCCTTGGCGATCTCTTCCAGCGCCGGGGCGATCATCTTGCACGGGCCGCACCATTCGGCCCAGAAATCGACCACCACCGGACCGTCCGCCTTGAGGACGTCGGTGTCGAAGGAAGAGTCGGAGACCTTATGGGTAGACATGGGGACCTCGTGGGGGAAATAGGAATCGGTTGCAAGAAAGGTAGGGACCAGGGCCCTTAGGGTCAAGGCCGGGCCAGGCCCATGGTGAGCCGCTACATGGCAGGCATGACCCGGTCGAGCAGCTCCGGCGGGATGGTCATCAGCCGCGGCGCCTCGGTCCACAGCAGCGCCGCCGCCACCGCCCGGCCCGGAAACATCCGGGTCAGGGCCGCCCGGTAGGCCGCCAGCTGGGCGATATAGGCTTCCGGGACGCCTGCGGGGTCTTCAGGCGGCATCCGGTCGCTCTTGTAGTCCAGGATCAGGACGTCCTCTTCCCTTACGATAAGCCGGTCGACCTGCCCGGCCAGCAGGCCCTGGGCACCGAGCTCCGCCATCAGCGGGATTTCGGCCAGGCCGCTGGCGTCGAAGTAAGCGGCGAAGGCCGGGTCCTCGAGGATGGCGATCACCTTGCCGGCAAGGTCCTGCGCCGCCGCGCCGGTGATGCCGCGCCGCTCCAGAAGCTCGGCGGCGGCCGCCGCGCGGCGCTCGGGCGGGAGGTCGGGGAGGAGCTGGAACAGGCGGTGCAAGGCGCGCCCCTGCTCCATGGCGGCGTTCGGCACGACCGGGCCCTTGCGCACCAGGCGGGAGGGATTGATCCAGTCATGGCCGGTCAATTCGGCCGGCGGCTTCTGCCTGAGCCAGGCGGGAAGGGCGCGCGCCGCCTCCACTGCCGGCCCTGTGCCTGCCGCGGCGATCGGCTCCGCAGTCTGCACGCCCTCGATGCGCAGGACGCCTTCGCTCGAGCGCTCGCCCTCGAGGCTCGCCTCGATCAGCGCGTACCAGCTGCCGGGTTTGGGCGCGTCGTCGCTGGTATAGCCGCAGACATAAAGCTCATCGCGCGCCCGCGTCAGGCCGACATAAAGCTGGCGGCGATATTCGTCCATGCGCTGGTCGCGCAGGAGATCGCGCTTGCGCGTCACTTCCGGCGCCTCGACGCCGCCGCCGAAACGCCAGAACGGGATCAGCTTGCCGTCGGGCGCCGGCAGCATCAGCGGCTGCACCTCGTTGCGGTCGTCGGGCGGGGTGCAGGTGTCGGGGAGGAAGACGATCGGCGCCTCGAGGCCCTTCGCGCCATGCACCGTCATGATGCGCACCACATCGCCGCTCTGATCCATGTCGCGGCGGATCTCGGTATCGGCGGAGGTGAACCAGTGCAGAAAGCCTTGCAGGCTCGGCGTCTCGCGCTGCTCGTAATCGAGCGCCAGATTGAGGAAGGCGTCGATGAGATCGACCGCTTCCGGCCCGAGCCGCGACAGGATGTTCTGGCGCACGCTCGGCATGTCCTCGCCGAGAACGCGGGCATAGAAGCCGAAAGGCGTTTCCGTGCCCCCCCAGTCCATCCAGCGCCTGAGGCGGTCGGCGATGGGCGCGAGAGCCTTGTTTTCCGTGAGGCGGCGCCAAAGGCTCTTGCGGCCGCGGCCATGCGCCAGTGCGAAGAGATCGTCGTCATCGAAAGCGCGGCCCGAGGGATGTGAGATCAGCGGGCTCTTGAGCAGGCAGGCCAGCGCGTGATCGTCCTCGGGCAGCACGATGAACTGGCCGAGCACCAGCAGGTCCTGAACGGCGATATGATCGTTGAGCGTCACGCGGTCGGCGCCCGCCACGGGCACGCGGCAGCGATTGAGCTCGCGCAGCATGCTGGAGAAGAAATCATTGCGGCTTCGCACCAGGATGAGGATGTCGCCCGGGCTGACCGGCCGGCCGAGCGCCGCGATCGGCCGCTTGTCGCGCAGCCATTGCGCGATCGTCTCGGCGATGCGCTGCGCCAGCTTGCGCGCCGGATGATTGCGGTCGATGCGGTCGACGGGCACCAGCCAGGGATCATAGTCCGGCTTCTCGTCCTTGAGCGTGACCGGCCACAATTCGATGAGCCCGGCATGCCCCTTGCGCACCGCTTCGTGCAATATATCGCCGTCGCTCGCGGTGACGAGGCCGCGGCGCGCCATACCGCTCGAGAACACCGCATCGACGGCATCGAGAACCGTTTCGGTCGAGCGGTAGGAAATGCTGAGCGACACCGTGTCAAGACCGTCGGCCTCGCTGAGGCGCGCCTCGAAATAGGTGCGCGTCTCCTCGAAGGCGGCCGGATCGGCGCCCTGGAAGCTGAAGATCGACTGCTTGCGGTCGCCGACGACGAACAGCGTGCGGACCATGCCGTTGCGCGCGCCGGCGCCGGCGAAGAACTCACCGGCCAGAGCCTTCACGATCTGCCATTGCGCCGGGCTCGTATCCTGCGCCTCGTCCACCAATATGTGATCGATGCCGCCATCGAGCTTGAACAGCACCCAGGCGGCGGAGACCTGCTCGACCAGCAGCCGCTTGGTGCGCAGGATGAGATCCTCGAAATCATAGCGGCCATAAAGACGCTTCAGCCGCTCATAGTCGTTGATGATGCGGGCAGCGAGCTCGACCAGCGCCTGGGTGGCGAGCATCATTTCGAGCGTCGCCATCTTGCCGAGCAGCTTGACGACACGCTCCATCTCGCGCTCGACCGCTTCGGCGAGCCACGGCTCGGCGGCCTGCAGTTTCTTGCCGGCGACCGAGGAGAGCGCCTTGGGCTTGAGATCCTTCTTGAGGAACAGCTCCTTGAAGGCATCGCGCTCGCCCGCTTTGATGCGGGCCAGCAGCGCCGCCGATTTCTGGTCCGTCACGCCCGCCGACCGCGCCAGCGCGGCGATCATCCGGTCGTAAAGCGGCGCGTCGATGTCCAGCAGCTGCCGGTCGAGGCTTTCCGCCGTGTCCTCGGCCCGCAGGCCGAGCTCGCGGCCGAGATAATCGAGATCGAGCGAGAGGTCGGAGCGCTTGAGCAGGATGGTGCGCAGCAAGTCGTCGAAAGCTTCCGCCTGGGCGCGCGCCACGATCCGCTTGAGGCCCGGATCATCCGCCATCTCGGCCTCGGCGATGACGCGCCTTCGCGCCTGGTCGAGGAGCTCGGCGGCGCTTCTTTCGTCCATCACCTCGAAGCCCGGCACGACTCCTGCCTCAACGGGGAAGAGCTGCAGCAGCCTTTCGCAGAAAGCATGTATGGTCTGGATCTTGAGGCCGCCCGGCGTTTCGAGCGCCAGGGTGAACAGCTCGCGCGCCCGCTGCAAGGTCTCGTCCGTCACGTCGTGATGGCCCATGGCCTGGATATGCGCGATCAGGTCCTTGTCCTCGAGCACCACCCATTTGCCCAGCCGGCCATGCAGACGGCTCGCCATTTCGGCCGCCGCCGCCTTGGTGAAGGTGATGCAGAGGATCTTGTCGGGCGGCGTGCCCGACAGCATCAGCCGGATGACGCGGTCGACCAGGACATGCGTCTTGCCGGACCCGGCATTGGCGGCCACCCAGACCGAACGCTGGGGATCGGAGGCGCGGCGCTGATCCCAGCTCGCTTGCGGCAGCTTCATGCGGCGTCCTCGGCGATCGACCATTCGCGCCAGCGCGACAGATGGTCGAAGGGCGAGGTATCCTGCTCCTTCTCCATCGCGGCGCGCGGCAGATAGCCATGGGTGACATCGTCATAGGCGCGCATCAGCGCCTTGAACTTCTCGAGATGCTCCTGCGCCTTCTCCATCACCTCGAGGTCGCCGATCGGCACCAGCAGCCCAGGCGGCGCGCCGCCCGAGAGCTTGATGTAAAGGAGCGCATCGGTGTCGACCGGCTCGACGCCTTCGAAGGCGCCCTGGGCGACCAGCGCGGCTTCGAGCGTCAGCTGCGGCGCCAATCCCGCCTTGACCTGGGCGCCGGTCGGGATGCGGCCGGTCTTGTAGTCGATGAGCCGGGCCTTGCCCGAGGCCAGTATGTCGATGCGGTCGGCACGCCCGGTGAGCGTGAAGCCGTCGAACTGATGCGCCGCCTTCACTTCGGCATGGATGCGCTCGAGCCCCTGGCGGAGCTGGCGCTCCTCCGCGATGAACCACGGCACGATGCGCAGGAAACGCGGCCACCAGAAGCCCGCGACATCGGCATCCGCCATATGCGGGGCGAAGACATCCGCGCCGATCTGGATGAGCTCGTCCTCGGCGAGCAGCGGCAGGATGGTCGGATAGGCGGCTGAAAAACGGTTGAGCGTTTCGTGGATGAGATTGCCCCTGAGACCCAGATCGGCCGCGGCGCCGATCGGCGGCAGCGGCTCAAGGCGCAGAACCTTCTCGGCATAGATGCGATAGGGATCGCGCATCAGCTTCTCGACCTGGGTGATGCTCAGCATGCGCGGCCTGGCATCGACCGGGGGTTTCGGTCGCGGCATCGCGACACGACGATCCCCCTCGGCGCCCTCGAAGCTCAGCGCCCACCGGCGCCAATTCGCGCCGTCATCGAAGGCCGTCGCCGTCGCCGCGAGGATCATCTTCAATCTCAGGATCCAGCGCGAGGCGACCGCGGGCTGCTCCTTCACGCGCTTCGACCAGGTCAGCACGACCTTCGGCGCGCCGAAGCCCTGCGCGAAGTCATGCGCGGTGAGGCCGATGCTGCGCTCGGGCGGCGTGAGCCCAAGGCTCTCGCGCATCGGCCGGCTGATCCACGGGCCGGGATCGGGCTGGGCCGGCCAGCTCGCCTCGGTGAGCCCGCCCAGAACGACGACATCGGGATCGATCAGACGCGCTTCGAGCAGACCCAGTATCGCGAGGCGCGGATGATGGAGCGGCAGTCGCACCGGCAGGCGCCGCAGCCAGCCGGCGAGGAACAAAGCCGCGCGCTCCATGCCGCAGGACGGCAGGAACCGCTCGGCCGCCGTGATGGACTGCAAGAGCAGGTCGAGAGCGTCGGCCGCAGGTGCATCGGCGTCGCGGTCGGAGATATGTTCGAGAGCCGAGATGAAGCGGCCGGCTTGCCCGGCGAGCGTCGCCTCCACGCTCTCGCTCAGAACCGCGAGCGCGGTGCTGGCGGCCAGGGCAAAATCGCGCGCCAGCGCCCAATCCGCCTCGCCGAGGCGCTTGAGCGCCTGCAGGGCATGCACGTCCTTCTCGGCCTCGCGCCGCGCCTTGACCAGCGCCTCGACGATGGCCTCGGGCGGAAGCTGATCGCGGCCCGAACGCATCAGCGCCAGATCGATGATGCCGGCGGCCTTGCGCGCCAGCTCCGGCGCCTGGCCGAAGGTGGCGAGCGGATGATGCAGCAGCTTGGCGAATTCATGAATCGCGAAGCCCGAGAGCCGATAGTCGATGAGCGCCGACAGCAGCGAGCCCAGCGGCCGTCTCACCAGCGCGACGCCCGCCGAATCGTCGATCTCGACGCCCCAGCGCTTGAGCGCGCTGACGACCCGGCGCGCCAGGTCGCGATCGGGCGTCACCAGGGCGGCGGTCCGGCCCGGTGTCTCCAGCACCTCGCGCAGAACGACCGCGATGGTCTGCGCCTCCTGGTGATGATCGGCGAGCTCCACCAGGCTGACGCCGTCCATGCCGCGGGCGATCCGGTCGCGCCCGGCGAGCAGCGCCTCGCGCCAGCTGCCGGCGGCCGCCGTAGGGCGCATGACCTCGGAAGCGAGCCAGGCGCGCGACGGATTGCGCCGCGCTGTCTCGATACCCGGCAGCGGCAGCACGTCGGCGCGGCTCTGATGCCAGGACTCGAGGAGGCGCTTGAGGCCGAACTGCGGATGCTGCGGCCCGACATGCCGCCAGGATTCCTCATCCATCGTCTGGTCGAGTCCCGGAAGCACCACCGCGCCATTGGGCAGGGCGGCGATGACCTTGAGAAGCTCGGCCGCCGCCGGAATGGAGCCGGTGGAGCCTGCCGCGATGATGGGACTTTCGGGCCTCAATGCGGCGAGGCGCCTGGCCTCGAGCCGCAGGAGATGGCTGCGCCGTTCCATCGGACCCAGCAGGCGCAATCGCGTGAGCTCGGCCGGCAGGCGCTCGCGGATGATGGCGAGGAAGCCCAGGATCGCATTGCGGTGCTCGGCGAGATCGGCGGCGAAGAGATCGGAGAGCTTCTGGAGATCGGCCTCTTCGGTCTCGAAAGTGTCGACGAGCTCGCCCAGGCTTTCGGCCAGCGAGATGGCTTGCGAAGGCGAGCCCGAGATCTCGCGCGACAGCGGCTCATCGGGATAGGCCAGGACCCATTCGTCGATCAGGCGGATGAGCAGCGCCTCGCGCTCCAGCGCGGTGATGGCGGGGAAAAGCAGATCATCGTCGGGCGAAGCATCGTCCTGCGCCAGGAGATCCTCCTCCACATCGCCGATCGGACGGATGCGCGGCAGGAGCATCGCGTCGCGTCCCGCCACGGCGAGGAAGCTCTGCTGCAGGCTTCTCACCGCGCGCCGCGTCGGCAGCAGAATGGTCCAGCGCGGCAGATCGTCGAGCGCCGGCGGCGGCAGGTCGGCGGGAAAGCTCCCGGCGAGAATGGCGCGCGTCAAAGCGGGCAGGAACGCAACGTCGGGCGGAATATTGTAGAGACGGAGAGTCACGCCGGCACCGGCGCTTCGGACTCAGGCGCCAAGCGCGCGTTCGGCCAAGGGAATGGCGTCCGGCGTGCCGACATGCAGCCACTGGCCCTGATGCTCGATCCCGAAAAGGCGTCCTTGCGCAATAGCCTTGTCCCACAGGAGATTCATGGAGAATCTGGAGATGCCTATATTGGCGAAGAGACGCGGATGCACAAGATAGGCGCCGATATAAGCGAGGCCTGTCTCGCCCTTGGGAGACCTCCCGGTGATCCGGCCCTGCCCGTCCAGGCGAAAATCGCCGGTGCCGTCATAACCTATGGTGCGGTCGGGATGACAGAGCAGCAGCAGGCAATCCATGGCCGCATCGTCCCAGCCCGCCTGCAGGCGCTTGAGCGCCGGCATGTTCAGGTCGATCCAGATCGAATCGCTGTTCACCACGAAGAAGGGCTCAGGCCCCAGTTGCGGCAGCGCCTTGACGATGCCGCCGCCGGTATCGAGCAGCTCCTGGCGCTCGTCTGAAATCACGATGCGCGGCGTGACCTTCTTGCCGGCCCAGGCTTCGATCTGGTCGGGGAGATAATGGACATTGACGACGGCGAGGTCGCAGCCGGCTTCCAGCAAGCGCGCCAGGCCGTACTCGATGAGCGGCAGCCCCGCCACTTCCACCAGCGGCTTCGGCCTGCCATTGGTCAAGGGCCGCATGCGCTGGCCGAAGCCCGCCGCCATGATCATCGCGTGTTTGCCGAGCGCGGTCATTGCGGCAGCGATTCACGCAAGGATTGCGGCAGGTGGCGATCATACCAGTCGCGCAGGCGCGCCAGGCGCGGATGGTTGAGATTGCGCTCGAGATAACGCGAGACGCGCGGAATATGGCGCAGATAGCCGCGCTTGCCGTCGCGCTTGGCGAGGCGGGCGAAGATGCCGAGGATCTTCGAGGACCGCTGGGCGCCGAAAAACGCATAGGCCGAGCGGAAGGACGCTTCGTCGAAGCCCGGATCGCCCTTGCGCAAGGCGCAATAGCGGTCGAGCAGATCATCGGCGACGGTGAAATCGATATCGACGCGGGCATCCTGGAGCAGCGAGGCGAGATCGAAGGCGGGATGGCCCATCACGCAATCCTGCGTGTCGATGAGGCCGACGCGTTTGATGCCCTCACGCTCCGGCAGCCACATCAGATTGGGCGAATGATAATCGCGCATGATCCAGACCGGTTTCGCCGTGTCGCTGAGCGCGAACAGCTCGTTCCAGATGTCGAGAAATTCCCGGCGGTCCTTGTCGGAAGGCGTCGAGGCCTTGGCGAAGGGCCAGAACCAGTCGAGCACCAGCTCGACCTCGATGGTCATCGCTTCGCGGTCATAGTCAGAGATATGATGCCAGCCATTGTCGGGGATCGGCGCCTTGGCCGGCCATTCGAGCCGCGCCATATCGACCAGGAGGCGCATCGCTTCATCGAGCGGCGCCGTCATGTCGTCGCCGCGCAGCATCATGCGGCCATAGACGTCGGAGCCCATGTCCTCGATGACGGCGAGGCCCTCCCTGGCGCGCGCCGCGAGAATGCGCGGCGCGCTGTAGCCGCGCTCGACCAGGCAGGTGTTGACCGCCAGCACCGCATTGATGTTCTCGGCCAGATGGGCGATGGCGCTGTAGGGCTTGCCATGCTTGACGATGGGACCGTCCGGCCGCTCCGCCATATCCATGAGCACCGCCGTCCGGTCGCCGAGCCTGAGGCGCTCATACCGCCGGAACGAGGCATCGCCTTCGAGGAACAGTCGCGTCGCCTGGGCCCATTCGGTCTCCTTGAGGAAGTCGGAAATGGCGGCGAGCCGTTTCAGCCCCAGCGCCCAGGCGCCATGGCCTTCGAGCTCCGCCAGACGCTCCTTGCCCTTGGGATGAAGGCGCACATCGAGCCGGTCGGCCGGCAGGCGGCCGGCAAGCCGCTCCGGCCATTCGACGAGGAGCTGGTGGGTGGCGAGCAGTTCGTCGAGGCCGAGTTCGTCCAATTCGCCTGCGGACGACAGGCGGTAGAGATCGACATGGGCGACCGGGATGCGGGTCGCGTCATAGGTCTGGACCAGCGTGAAGGTCGGCGAGGGAACCTCGATGTCGGCACCCGCCAGCGCCTGGATGAAGCTGCGGGCCAGCGTCGTCTTGCCGGCGCCGAGATCGCCATGGAGGCAGATGACGCTGCCGGCCTTGGCCATGAGGGCCAGCTCGGCCCCCAGGGCGGCGGTGGCTTCAGTGTCTTTCAGGGGTCTCTGGAAGGATATCATGCTGTCCGAACAATGGGGATATCTAGGCGGCGACGGAGCCACGCCGGAGCTCCTGGAGAGAGCCGCGCTCTTGGGCGTGCGGGCCACGCAAGGGGAAGCGGCAGATGACCGTCGTGCCCTTATTGACCTGCGAACGCAAGGAGACTCTTCCGCCATGCAGCTCGACGAAACTCTTGACGATGGCGAGGCCAAGGCCGGGGCCGCGATGGCCCCCCGGCATCGGCTTGGACTGGAAGCGGTCGAAGACGCGCTTCTGGAATTCGGGGTCGATGCCGCGGCCGGTATCGGCCACCCAGAGCAGGATGTCGTCGCCGTCATGCGCCGCGCCCATGCGGATGGTGCCGCGCTCGGAGGAAAAGCCGATGGCGTTGGCGAGCAGGTTGTGCAGGACCTGCGCCACGCGCTTGGGATCGCCGATGAAATGCTGGGCGTCGTCGGCGACCTCGATATTCAAGGTCAGGTCGCGCTTGGTCATCCATTGCCCCAGCGCCTCGCCCGCTTCCTGCATGATGGCGACGACGTCGATCTCGGCGAGCTTCAGCTCCATGGCGCCGGCGTCGATGGTGGTCAGGTCGAGAATGGCGTCGATGATGACCAGGAGGTCCTGCGACGAATCCTGGATGTCGCGCAGATATTCCTGCTGCTTCGGCTTGAGCTCGCCGGCAATGCCGAGCGACAGGCTTTCGGCGAAGCCCAGGATGTTGGTGAGCGGCGTGCGCAGCTCGTAGGAGACATTCGACATGAAGCCGGTCTTCAGCCGGTCGGCGGCCTCCAGCGCCTCGGCGCGCTCGCGCAAGGCGTTTTCGATGCGCGAGGAATCCGTCACGTCGACATAAGTGAGCAGCGTATTGCCGTCGGGCAAGGGCACGAAGGCATATTCGAGCGCCAGGCCGTCGGGCCGGTTGAGCCGGCCCTTCTGCGGCTTGCGGCCGGTATCGAGACTGGTCATGCCGTATTTGAGCTCGTCCCACACGGCGTCGTCGGCGAGCAGCTTGCGGCATTGATCGATGACCGGATCGATATGCGGCTGGCGGTCGAGGAAGGCCGGGTCGAGCGACCAGAAGCGGGCGAATGCCGGGTTGTGCAGCTTGAGGCGCCCGTCGGTGCCGAACAAGGCGACGCCCTCATGCAGATTGTCGAGCGTCTCGCGCTGCACCCCGATCAGCTCGTTGTAGCGGCTTTCGAGCTGGATCTCCTTGGTGACGTTCTCATAGAGATAGGTGGTGCCGCCGAAGGGATGCTGCTCGCAGATGACGCGCAGCGAGCGGCCATCCGGCAGGTACCACCAGCTCTCGCGCGTCTCGAGCGTCGTATAGGCCTGCAATTGCTTGGCCTTCCAGTCGCGGTAATTGGCCTGCTCGGGCAGGCGGCGCAATTCGCGCAGGCGGTCGAGGATCTCGCCGTCGGTCGGTCCGAGCGCCAGCCAGTCGGGATCGAGCGACCACAATTCGGCATAGGCCGAGTTGTGGAAGCGCAGCCGCTGATCGGGACCGAAGATGGCGATGGCGGTGTCGAGCTTGTCGAGCGTATTGGCATGTCCCTGGATATGGCGCTTCAGCTCCTTGCGCGCCGTCTCGATGGCGGTGACATCGATGGCGAAGCGGGCGGAGCCGTCGGCAAGCTGGATCTCATGCACGTCGAGCGCGCATTTGGTGCCGCCGATCACCGCATGGGCGCGCCCCTTGAGGCTCGCCGGACGCTGGCCGTCGGCCGGCGCCTCGATCTTCGCGTCGTCGACGATGCCGATGCGATTGGCGATGACGGAATCGATGTCGGGAGCTTCCACCGCCTTGATATAGGATTCGTTCACCCAGATCGTCTCGCCGGCCGTGTCCTTGAGCCAGACCGGGAAGGGCGCCGCATCGAGCACGGCGCTCAGGCGCTCGACCTGCTTGCCGAGGCGGCGCGCGTCATAGGCATATTCGGTGACCTGCAGGCGCTCGCCGGCCAGCGGGCGCAGGCGCAAGGTGGTGGAGCCGCCGGCGGTGCGGCCGTCGGCTTCGAGCAGCTCGCCCGCGAGCGAGCGGATGCCGATATTGAAGGGCACGCCCTGGTCGCGCATGAGCGAGACGGCGTCGATCAGCGCATCCGCCGATTCCGGATCGAGCCAGGACCGGAAATCGAGAAGAGCCGAGTTATCGGCGGGAACCTTGACCACGCCTTTCATGTCGCCGGCGATCTTGTCGGGGGCGCCGTCGCGGCCGTGCCAGATGATGAGGATGGTCGGCTCGGCTGTCAGAATCGCTTCGCTCTCATTGAGCGCGCTTTCGAGCTCGCGGGCGCGCCGCTCGGCCGCCTGCTCCTCGCGGGTCAGCTTGCGGATGACGAAGAAAGCCCAGAGGAACACCACCGCGGCGGCGAACAGCGCCGTGAAGGTCAACGGGTCATTGGCGAAATTGGCGAGGATCTGGCTGCCGGGGAAACCTTCGGCGCGCGCCGGCGCGGCAAGACACGCGGTCACCACGAACCCCGTCGCCCCCTTACGGGCGAGCCTGGATGTGGAGGCAGCGTCTATCCGCATCACGTTTTCCGAATATCCCCTGAGTCAAGGCTGGGCCCGTCCGCCAACCTGTCTGTGACGCATGCCCAACTAACGCTTCAGCGGGCCGGCCGAATCACCGGCCGCCCGCTGAGAGGCAGATATACAAGCAAACGTCCGGCGCCGGAATCCCGGCGCCCAAATGTTTGGATCAGTAGCGGTAGTAATCGGGCTTGTAGGGGCCTTGCTTGGTGACGCCGATATAGGCGGCCTGCTCGTCCTTGAGCTCGGTCAGCTTGACGCCGAGCTTGGCCAGGTGGAGACGGGCGACCTTCTCGTCGAGCGCCTTCGGCAGAACATAGACCTCGTTCTTGTACTTGCCCTTGCCGGCATTGGCGAAGAGCTCGACCTGCGCCAGCGTCTGGTTGGTGAAGGAGGCCGACATCACGAAGCTCGGATGGCCGGTGGCGTTGCCGAGATTGACCAGGCGGCCCTGCGACAGGAGGATGATCCGGTTCCCCTTCGGGAAGTGGACCATGTCGACCTGCGGCTTGATGTTCGTCCACTGGTAGTTCTTGAGATCGGCCACCTGAATCTCGTTGTCGAAATGGCCGATATTGCAGACGATCGCCATGTCCTTCATCTGGCGCATGTGATCGACGGTGATGACGTCCTTGTTGCCGGTGGCGGTGACGAAGATGTCGGCGGTCGGCAGCGCGTCCTCGATGGTCTGGACGGCGAAGCCGTCCATCGCCGCCTGCAGCGCGCAGATCGGGTCGACCTCGGTGACGATGACGCGGGCACCCGAGCCTTTGAGTGACTGCGCCGAGCCCTTGCCGACATCGCCGTAGCCGCAGACGACGGCGACCTTGCCGGCCATCATCACGTCGGTGCCGCGGCGGATGGCGTCGACGAGCGATTCGCGGCAGCCATATTTGTTGTCGAATTTCGACTTGGTGACGCTGTCATTGACGTTGATCGCCGGGAAGGGAAGCTCGCCCTTCTTCTGCAGCTCATAGAGGCGATGCACGCCGGTGGTGGTCTCTTCCGACACGCCCTTGATCGAGGCCTTGATCCTGGAGAACCAGCCGGGGCTCGAAGCGAGGCGCTTCTTGATCTCGGCGAAGAGGCATTCTTCCTCTTCGTTCTTCGGGTTGGCGATGAGGGAGGGATCCTTCTCCGCCTTCGAGCCGAGGAGGATGAACAGAGTGGCGTCGCCGCCATCGTCGAGGATCATGTTGGCGGGCTCGCCCGGCCAGTCGAAGATGCGGCCGGTATATTCCCAGTATTCCTTGAGGCTCTCGCCCTTGAAGGCGAAGACCGGGATGCCCTTCGCGGCGATGGCGGCGGCGGCATGGTCCTGGGTCGAGTAGATGTTGCAGGAGGCCCAGCGCACTTCGGCGCCGAGCGCCACCAGCGTCTCGATGAGCACGGCGGTCTGGATGGTCATGTGGAGCGAGCCCGAAATGCGGGCGCCCTTCAGCGGCTGCTTGGGGCCGAGCTCCTCGCGGATGGCCATGAGGCCCGGCATCTCCACCTCGGCCATCCCGATCTCTTTGCGCCCCCAGTCGGCCAGGCCGATATCGGCTACGTGAAAATCCTTGGAGCTCGCCATGTTCAATCCCTGCATCGTTAATGGAATGGCGCCCCTATAGCAGGGGTCCAGGGGCCTGTCCATCAGGATATAAAGAAATCTTTATATCATTCCTCGCCGAACTTCTCGGCGATCAGGGCGCCCAGCGCTTCCAGGGCGGCGATCGCCTGGGGACCGGCGGCGGTGACCTGGATGGAGGAGCCGGGGGTGGCGGCAAGCATCATCAGCCCCATGATGGAGGTGCCGGGGACCGTCTGGCTGTCGCGGCTGACCTGGATATCGGCGTCGAACTGCTCGGCGCATTTCACGAATTTGGCGGAAGCCCGGGCATGGAGCCCGCGGCTGTTGATGATCATGAAATGACGGGTATGAGGTTCGGCCATCTATCCGCTCAAAATCTGACTCGCGATATTTATATACTTGCGCCCGGCTTCCTGAGCCTTAACGACGGCGGTCTCCAGGCTGGAATCGCCGCGAATGCGGGCAAGCTTGACCAGCATCGGCAGATTGACGCCGGCCAGCACCTCGACGCGCCCGTTCTCGAGCAGCGAGATGGCGAGATTGCAAGGCGTGCCGCCGAACATGTCGGTGAGAATGATGACGCCCTGGCCCGCATCCGCCGCCTGGATTGCGGCCATGATGTCGGCGCGGCGCCTCTCCAGCTCGTCATCGGGGCCGATCGAGACCGTGACCAGATGGTCCTGGGGGCCGACCACATGCTCCAGCGCAGATCGGAACTCCTCCGCCAGCCGCCCATGGGTGACCAGAACAAGTCCGATCATGAATTCAACTGCTCCACCGGAACATACCTACCTTGTTACAGGGGCCGCGAATGTGCCGGGAAGTGCCGCCATATGCAATATCGGGCGCTATCGTGCTGAATTTGCCGCAGTTCATATGTGAGCTGCCGAGGTCAGGGCGGCGCGGATGCGCGCCGGAGCCGAGGCCTGGGCGGGATCGATGCTGATCTGGCGGAGCGCGACGCCGGCAATCTGCCGAGAGGTCTCCTCCGGCATCCGCTCGATGTCATTCGCTTTCGCGAGCTTGACCGTGAGGACGAGCTTAACTTCCGGCAGATGATCCGCTTTCACGATCCCCTGCCCTCTGATCTCGAACAGGCCCGCGATCGGCTTCGGAGGTGACGCGATAAGAGCCTCTCCCCGCCGCATGATGATGGTCTGATCGTCGCTGACGAGCCTGCCGCGCAGAACGATATCGCCGAAGCCATAGCCCGGCTCATCGATGAGACGCAGGACCAGATCCGACTTTCCCGATCCCGACGGTCCCTCGATCAAAATGCCGGCATCACCCAGCGCCACGCAGCTCGCATGGAGGGTGACGGCGTCAGCCATCGCTCGGCGCCCAGTCCTGCGGAATGGCCGGAATGCGCACGATGAAGCGGGCGCCGAGGATCGGCCGCTCGCCGCCCGCCGGCGCCTTGCCATAACGGTTCTCGGCCCAGATGCGGCCCTTATGCGCTTCGACGATCTGGCGCGAGATCGAGAGGCCGAGGCCGGAATTCTTGCCGAACGAGCCTTCCGGGCGATCGGTGTAGAAGCGCTCGAAGATGCGTTCGAGATTTTCCGGCGGAATGCCGGGGCCTTCGTCTTCGACGCGGAACTCGATGTAATATTGCAGGCGCCTGACGCGCACCCTTATCGTCGAGGTCGCCGGCGCGAAGGAGCGGGCATTGTCGATGAGATTGCGCACCACCTGCCCGAGCCGCGTGTCATGGCCCAGAATCATGAAGGCCCGGTCGCGCGTGATGGCGGCGGGCGCGGGCTGGACCTCGAGCGCGATCGCCGCCTGATTGTCCTTGCGCGTCTCGTTGGCGAAGGACACCAGCGTGTCGAGCACTTCGGCGACGTTGATCGGCTGGGCCTCCGAACGCGCCAGTTCGGCGTCGAGCCTGGAGGCGCCGGAGATATCGGTGATGAGGCGGTCGAGGCGGCGCACATCGTCCTTCACCACCTCGACGAGGCGGTTGCGCTGCTCGTCGGTCTTGGCGAAAGGCAGGGTCTCGACGGCGCTGCGCAGCGAGGTCAATGGATTCTTGAGCTCATGCGAGACGTCGGCGGCGAAGGCCTCGATCGCCTCGATGCGGTTGTAGAGCGCCGTCGTCATGTCGCGCAGCGCGCCCGACAGATGGCCGATCTCGTCGCGCCTCTGGGTGAAATCGGGAATTTCGACGCGCTTGTTGACGCCGCGCCGCACCCGCTCGGCGGCGGCGGCCAGCCGGCGGATCGGCTCGGCGATGGTGCCGGCGAGAAACACCGACAGGAGAATGGTGACGAGCGCCACGAAGCCGAAGGTGAACAGCACGATCTTGCGCTCGGCGAGGAGCACGTTGTCGATCTCGCCGCCCGAGGTCGAGAGCACCAAGGCGCCCAGGACGCCGCGATAGCGCTGGATCGGCACGGCGACCGACACGATGATCTCGTTCTGGTCGTTGACGCGCACGATCGACACCGAAGCGCCGTTCAAGGCGGCGAGGATTTCCGGAAACTCCTTGCCGTTGTCGACTCCGTAATCCTTCTGATGCGGATAGTCGTTGGTGAACAGCCAGTCATTGAGACGCTTCCACCAGCGCATCCAGATCGAATCGGGCTTGGCGTCGAAGGGCGGCAATTCGCGCTGGGTGATCTCGCCCCTGCCATAGAGATAGCGGCTGTCGACCACGAGATTGCCGTCGGGATCGATGATGCGGGCGCGGATCGAGGTCGACGCCAGAAGCCGGCGCAGGATGGGGCCGGCATTCTCGGGATTGATCGGGAAATCGAGATCGCGCAGCTGCTCGGCGTCGGCGGCGCTGTCGTCCTGCGAATTCATCAGCGCGTCGGGATCGATGACGATCGAGCCGGTATCGACGGTCGCCGAGCCCGCCACCGCGGCGGCGATGATATTCGCCTGCGGCATCAGGCTCTGCACGCGGGCATCGATGAGCCCCTGGCGGAACTGATTGAAATAGAGAATGCCGAGAACGAGGACGATCAGGCCCGCGATATTGAGAAGGACGATGCGGCTGGTGAGGCTTGCCGGCGCCAGACGGTGAATCCACCAGGCCAAGCCCCGATCACGCTCGACGACCGTCTCAGCAGCGCTAGTGTCCTCGACCTCGATCCGATCGGGTGTTTCGACGCCCGTCACCATGCCGTGCCCAGCCTATCGGTCACGCCTCCTTGAAACGATAGCCGACGCCATACAGCGTCTCGATGCCATCGAAATCGTCGTCGACGAGTTTGAACTTCTTGCGCAGGCGCTTGATGTGGCTGTCGATGGTGCGGTCGTCGACATAGACCTGGTCGTCATAGGCCGCGTCCATCAGCGCGTCGCGGCTCTTGACGATGCCGGGGCGCTGGGCGAGCGACTGCAGGATGAGGAACTCGGTCACCGTCAGCGTCACCGGTTTCTGGTCCCAGGTGCAGGAATGACGGTCGGGATCCATCGAGAGCTTGCCGCGATCGATCGTCTTGGCGGCCTCCTGCGGCGGCGCGGTGCCGTCCCGCGGCGTCGCCCGGCGCAGCACCGCCTTGACGCGCTCGACCAGCAGGCGTTGCGAGAACGGCTTCTTGATGAAGTCGTCGGCGCCCATCTTGAGGCCGAAGAGCTCGTCGATCTCGTCGTCCTTCGAGGTGAGGAAGATGATGGGCAGGTCGGACTTCTGGCGGATGCGGCGCAGAAGCTCCATGCCGTCCATGCGCGGCATCTTGATGTCGAAGATCGCCATATCGGGCGGCGTGTCCTGCAGGCCCTGCAAGGCAGCGGCGCCGTCGGAATATTTCTGGACCTGATAACCCTCAGCCTCCAGAGTGATCCCGACGGAGGTCAGAATGTTGCGGTCGTCATCGACAAGAGCGATCGTCGGCATATGGCCCTATTCGTCTGAAGTTAACAATACTGCGGCTCTAGCCACGGAACTGGCGCAAAATATGGCGCACCGTTCCCAGCCCCAAGCCCTTTCTATTAGGGAAATCATCTCTTAATGACAACTCCTGCCCGGCGCAGCTTCACTGGAACCGAGGCCCGCCAGCTGTTGAGGCGCGCCCGCACGGCCGCCCTCGGCACCAGCAATCTCGACCCTAGGGGACCTTATATTTCGCTCGCCAATATCGCGACCGACGGGGCCGGCTACCCGGTGATCTTCATCTCGAAGCTGGCCTGGCACACCCGCAATGTCCTCGCCGATCCGTCGGGAAGCATCATGGTGAGCGAGATTCCGGCCGAAGGCGATGCCCTGACCGGTCCCCGGGTCACCGTGATGGGCGCGTTCCAGCCGGTTCCCGCCGCCGATATCGCCGAGCGTTATGCCGAGCACCATCCGGCGGCCCGGTTCTATCTGGACTTCCCGGATTTCTCCTTCTGGCGGCTCATTCCGCAGAAAATTCACGCCGTGGCGGGCTTTGGGCGGATCGAAACGATGGAGCCGGATGAGGTTTTCCTGCCAGAAAGCACAGCGGCGGCGGTCATGGCGGGAGCGCCCTCCGCCATTGCCCATATGAACGCGGACCATGCCGACGCGGTCGAGCTCTATGCCACCAGGCTTCTCGCCGCCGGGCCGGGAAACTGGCGAATCACCGCCATCGATCCGGATGGCGCCCATCTCGGCCTGGGCGATAAGGTTCTGAGACTGGCCTTCGACGAGCCCGTATCGAGCCTGGACGGCCTGCGCCAGACCTTTGTCGCCCTGGCCCGGAAGGCCAGAGAAATCTGATGTAAAACCATCAGATCAATGACGTTCGATACCGCAGAAACAGTGATTTAATACCATCTTTCTGGCTTGTTTCTTGCTATCCTTCCTCCTACTTTTGCCATTCCGGCAAAAAATCTGTGGGAGGACTGCGTGCATCATACGGGCCGTTTCAACGCGAATATCGCTCTGATCGTAAAGGGGCCGCGCTCCGTCGCCTTCAATCTGGGCGCCGCCCAGCTCTATGAAGAGGCGTTGCGCCGGGGCGAAGGACGCGTCGCGGACGGCGGCGCGTTGGTCGTCGCGACCGGCGCCCATACCGGCCGCTCGCCCAATGACAAATTCGTCGTGCGCGACAAGACCACCGAGAAGACGGTCTGGTGGGACAACAACAAAGCCCTCTCGCCCGAGCAGTTCGCCCTCCTCAAGCAGGATTTCCTGGCGCATGCCCAGGACAAGCATCTCTATGTGCAGGATCTCTATGGCGGCGCCGACCCGGCGCACCGGATCTCGGCGCGCGTGGTGTGCGAATATGCCTGGCATGCGTTGTTCATCCGCAATCTGCTGATCCGCCCCGACGCGAAGGATCTCGACAGCTATATCCCGCAATTGACGATCATCGACCTGCCGAGCTTCAAGGCCGATCCGAAACGCCATGGCGTGCGCACCGAAACCGTCATCGCCTGCGACCTGACGCAGGGCCTCGTCCTCATCGGCGGCACCGAATATGCCGGCGAGATGAAGAAGTCGGTCTTCACCGCGCTCAACTATCTTCTGCCCGACAAGAATGTGATGCCGATGCACTGCTCGGCCAATGTCGATGCCAAGGATCGCAGCGCCGTGTTCTTCGGCCTCTCCGGCACCGGCAAGACGACGCTCTCGGCCGATCCCGCCCGCACCCTCGTCGGCGATGACGAGCATGGCTGGTCGGATGACGGCATCTTCAATTTCGAAGGCGGCTGCTATGCCAAGGTGATCCGCCTGTCGGAGAAGGCCGAGCCCGATATCTACGCCACGACCCGGCGCTGGGGCACGGTGCTCGAGAATGTCGTGATGGACGACCACACCCGCAAGCTCGATCTCGATGACGGCTCGCTCACCGAAAACACCCGCTCGGCCTATCCGCTCGAATATATCCCGAATGCCAGCGCCACCGGGCTGGCGCCCATACCGCGGACGATCGTGATGCTCACCGCCGATGCGTTCGGCGTCATGCCGCCGATAGCCAAGCTCACGCCGTCGCAGGCGATGTATCATTTTCTCTCCGGCTATACCGCGAAGGTCGCCGGCACCGAGCGCGGCGTCGTCGAGCCGCAGGCCACCTTCTCCGCCTGCTTCGGCGCGCCCTTCCTGCCCCGCCATCCGAGCGTCTATGGCGCGCTGCTGCGCGACCTGATCGCGCGTCACGATGTGCAGTGCTGGCTGGTCAATACCGGCTGGACCGGCGGGTCCTACGGCCAGGGCAAGCGCATGCCGATCGCCGATACCCGCGCCCTTCTCGATGCCGCCCTGTCGGGCGCGCTGGACAAACAACCCATGCGCAAGGACGCCCATTTCGGCTTCGAGGTGCCGCTCGCCGTGACCGGCGTCGACGCCAGGCTGCTCAATCCGCGCGACACCTGGGCCGACAAGGCGGCCTATGACGCGCAGGCCCACAAGCTCGTTCAGATGTTCATCAAGAACTTCGCCAGATTCGAGGACTATGTCGGCGACGACGTGCGCGCCTGCGCGCCGGCGATGAGGGCCTAACTTCCAGGCTCATGCGCGATGCAGATCTGCGCCGTTTCGGCGGCGCTGATCGGCACGTCATAGAGCATGCACAGATGCGGGCCCGCGGCATCCTCGTGGCGGCCCCCTTCGCGCCAGAAGCGGCAGGACCGGCACAGGCCGAAGGACGGCGCCTCCCGCCGCGCGATCTCGGCCGTCAGCAGATCGGCGAGACCCTTGTCCATGCGCCGGCGCGTCTTGCCGCCGAGACCTTCGCAAGCCGCGGCGAGCGCGCCCCACGGATCCTTCGCCATCATCGCGCGGCCGGCTTCAGTGAGCTCCAGGACGATCGAGCGCTTCTCGCCCGGCCGCTCGGCCTTGGCGATGAGCTTCTTGCGCTCGAGCGCCTTGACCGTCTGCGAGATGGTGCCCTTGGTGGCGCCGAGATAACGGGTGAGCGCGCCCGGCGAGTTGGAGAAGCGGTTGGCGCGGGCGAGGAAGCGCAGCGCCTCCCACTGGGCGGGGTTCAAGCCGTCGGCGAACTCGCCCGACCGCATGAGCCGCGACAGGCGCTCCAGCGAATAGACGATCTCGCGGCCTTCCGCCTCGGTCTTTACCATAAGTCGACCTCTGTTCCGTCGGCGACGATTTTGACATGCGCGGCAAAGCCCCGCAACGACACGCTGAATCTCAGCAAAATCAGGCCATCATGACGACATGATTAAACGTCATTGCTAGAGAAGCGCGGCATTTAGACGGGCTTAAGCGGGCTCGGCGATGCTGCCGGCTCTGATTTCTGGAGCGCTTTCCGCCAAAGTTGTTCGACTTTGGCGATAAGAAAGCGCTCAAGATTATATCTATTCGAGCCCCTTCTCCCGTTTGATCGAATCGGAACGATCCGATCAAACGGGAAGGGCTCTGGGGCAACGAGCGGCGATGGGTTTCAACGGCAGGGGTGGAGGCAGGCGCGGCCAGCGGCCGGAGCGACGGGAACCTTCGCTCTTCGGCGGCCGCCCCAGCGGCGGCGGCGGCAACCGGCAGGTTCCGCAAGGCCGCATACCGCGACGCCGGCGCCGTTCCGGCTTCCGCTTCGTCAGCCTGTTTCTCACCCTCGTCTTCTGGGGCATTTTCGCCGGTGCCGCCGGCTTCGGCTATCTGTGGATGACGCTCGACCAGAAGGGCCTGTTCCAGATTCCGGCGCGCGAGCCCGGCATCATGGTGCTGGCGGCGGACGGCACGGTGCTCGCCGAACGCGGCGCCTTCTTCGGCGACGATGTGCGCATCGCCGATCTGCCGGCCTATGTGCCGCAGGCCATCATCGCCATCGAGGACCGCCGCTTCTACTCGCATTTCGGCGTCGATCCCCTGGGCCTCGCGCGCGCCATGGTCGAGAATCTGCGTGCTGGCCGCGTCGTGCAGGGCGGCTCGACGCTCACCCAGCAGCTGGCCAAGAACCTGTTTCTCAAGCCCGACAGGACGATGGGCCGAAAAGCGCAGGAAGCGGTGCTCGCCATCTGGCTCGAGACGCAGTTCACCAAGGACGAGATCCTCCAGCTCTATATGAACCGCGTTTATTTCGGCGCCGGCGCCACCGGCATCGAAAAGGCGGCGCAGAAATATTTCGGCAAATCGGCGCGCGACGTGACGCTGGCCGAGGCCGCCATCCTCGCCGCCGTGCTGAAGGCGCCTTCCAACTACAACCCGATCGCCAATCCCGAGGCCGCCACCAAGCGCGCCCATGAGGTGCTGAACGACATGGTCGATTCGGGCTTCATCGAGCCGGGCGATGCGCAGGTGGCGCTGACAGCGCCGGCGACGGTGAAAGCCTCCGACTATGTGCCCTCAACGCAATATATCGTCGATTATGTCGGCGAGATCCTGCCGCAGCTGGTGCGCAATTACGACCAGT
>JBMOOM010000124.1:0-1532 GCA_049323275.1 Pseudomonadota bacterium | reverse complement strand
CAAGCACATATGTAGGCAATTGGCGCGCGTCTGACGGGGGGCGTTCCCCCATTCTGTTGTAAGAGCGTCAGGCGGGAGTTTCGCCGGTGCCGTCCGGAATTTGGTTGGAATTCGCTGAGGCGCGTCTCCGGGTAGCATGAAGTTATCGTTTCAGGCGGCAAGGTCAATCGGCTGGTCGATGGGTTTTGTGGCGAGGGTTTGCCAACCGTCGACCTTGCGCATGCTGATCTGTCCCGAGGCGAGCAGCGCCCAGAACATCATCGCAGCAGTGTCGGCCGAGGGCAGCACGGTTTGGGTTTTGATCCGTCGCTTGAACTCCTCGTGCAACCGCTCGATCGCATTTGTCGTGCGTAAGCTACGCCATTGGCTCGGCGGCATGCGCGCGAAGGTGAACAAACGGTCGCCCGCTTCCTCCAGGCTGTCGGCAACGGCGCGATGCTTCAGCCGCCACTTTCGAATGAAGGCCTTGCGGCGAGCCGCGATCTCCTCGGGGGTCGTCGCATAGATCATGTCATTGTAGTCCGCGGTGATCTCGTCGTGCAGGCGCTCGGGAGCATGGGCGAGAAGGTTTCTGTGCTTGTGGACCGTGCAGCGCTGCACCGGCACGCCGTCCCAGACCGCGGCAATGGCCTTGTCGAGCCCCGGCGCGCCATCGACGATGAGGAACTCGGGACGCGGCAGCCCGCGTTTGACGAGATCGCCGAGCACCGTGCGCCAGGCCTCGGCGCTCTCGCCGCCCATGCTCCTGATCGCGAGCAGCACTTTTTGGCCATCTGCACGCACGCCAAGGACAACGAGCAGCGAGATCGAGGTCGCCTTGCGGTCGAGCCGCACCCGAACGACGGTGCCGTCGAGGATCAGGCGCACGATCGGCTCTCCAGCCAGCGAGCGGCTGTTCCAGGCATCCCAATCGCTTTTGACCTTGCGCCACGTCCGGCTCACCGTGTCTTTGCCGACCGTCCCGCCAAACAGGGCCGCCAAGGCGCGGCGCACCCGCCGGGTATTGGTGCCGGCGAGATAGCTGCTCGCGATCAGCGCGTCGGCGGCCAGCGTGCGCCGCTGATAGGCCCGCAGCGCCTGGCTCTTCCATTCCGTCGTCCTGCCCTCGGGCGTGGTCAGCCGGGCGCGCGGCACCGCGATCTCGATCGGCCCGAACGTGCCCGTCAGCGACCGCGTCCGGCTGCCGTGACGGTGACCCGTGACGCCGGCTCTTGCTTGGTTGCCGGCCATCTTGCTTCGTTCGTAACGCGGCCGCGCCAGGGCGGCATCAAGCTCGCCGCGGATCAGCTCTTCGATGAACTGGCGAGACCGAACCCGCACCTCGCTCTCGATCGGGTCAAACCAGTTGTCGAAAAGATCAACAGCCGGCTCAGTCGCAGGCAGCAAGGAAACGGGCTTCGTGGTAAGCTTGTTCATGGCGTAGTCTCCAGTCCGACGCTTCAACGCCGGATGATTCGAGGTTGATCACCCCGGAGACTACGCCAACCTCAATTCCTACCAACTCCGCGACGGCACCGATCGCGGAGGGGTTC
>JBMOOM010000123.1:0-29021 GCA_049323275.1 Pseudomonadota bacterium | reverse complement strand
GCGTGTCGAGGGCGACGCAGATGGGGTTCTTGATCATGGCGAAGGGCCCCTTACTCCGAAATCGCCCGGGGCGCAAACCACCCTCGCGCCGCTAGAGCCCTTCCCGTTTTGATCGAATCGTTCCGAATCGATCAAAAAGGGCAAAAGGGCTCGAAAAACATATAATCTGGAGCGCTTCCTCATCGCCAAAGTCGAGCAACTTTGGCGGGAAGCGCTCTAGATCACGATGAGACGTGATCAAGCCCTATATGTAGCGCGGGATTCTTGCGAAAAGCCGGCATCCACTTTTTCGCATCCCGCGCCGACGCGGAGAAAAGAGGAGGTCAGCTGCGCGAATAGATCAGCACCGCCGCGGCGAGATCTTCGAGCGCCGTGCCGCAGGACTTGAACAGCGTGATCTCCTCGCGGTTGCGCCGGCCTGCGGTCTTGCCGCGGCAGAGGCCGAAGAGATCGCCCTGGACATTCTCCATGCGGAACTTGCCCTCGGCCTCGGCCTGCAGGAGGTCGCCGGCCTCGGTCTCCGCGCCTTCGCGAGTGTCGACATAGACACGGGCGCGGGCGACCGTTTCGCCGTCGGTCTCGCGCATCGTCGGCTTGAAGGCGCCGGCGAGATCGATATGGGTGCCGGGCTTGAGCCATTCACCGCGCAGAATGGGGGTGGTCGAAGTGGTGGCGCAGGAGATGATGTCGGCCTTGGCCATCGCCGCCTCGAGGCTGGACACGATCTCGATTTTGAAACCGTCGAGGCTGAGCTCGCGGGCGAGCGGCTCCGCCTTGGCAGGGGTGCGGTTATAGAGCAGCACCGTCCTGATCGGGCGGACCGAGGCGTGGGCGCGTATGAAATGCGGCGCCAGCGCGCCGGTGCCGACCATGAGCAGCGTCTCGGAATCCTGGCGGGCGAGATAATCGGCGGCGAGCGCGCCGGCGGCCGCGGTGCGCCGCCGCGTCAGCTCGGTGCCGTCCATCATCGCGACCGGCGCTCCGGTGCGGTTGTCGATGAGCAGATAGGAGCCGATGACGGTCGGCAGTCCCAGCGACGGGTTGTCGGTCTTGATGACCACCGATTTGAGGCCGGTGAAGGCCTTCGACCAGGCCGGCATGAGCAGCAGGGTCGCGACCGGCGAGGTGTCGTGATGGTGGCGGGGCGGGGTGGCGATGTCGTCTCGGAAACCCTGGCGCAGGGCTTCGACGACGTCGCGATAGGGAGCGGCTTCGGCAAGCTGGTCGGCGGAGATGATTTTCATGATGGCGGAGGCGGGGCGTTGAGAAGGTCCTGATGTTCACGCCTGAAGCGCTGGGCCTCATCCTGGGCCTGCTGCAGGTCGCTGCGCGCCTGGCGGGCGGCGCGGCGCCACTTGCCTTGCGCGAACCAGCAGGCGATCCAGCCGGCGATGAGGCCGCAGAAGATGCCGATGAAGAACAGCGCCCAGAGCGGCATGAACATGGTGGCGAAGGGCGAGGTCTTGGAGAACGGATCGAAGGACACCTCGATCCATTGCCGATTGGCCACGCAGAAGGCGATGACGATGACGGCGATCGGCAGGCCGACGGCCCAGTTGATGAACCGGCGCGCGGTCACGGCTCGGTTCGGTTGAGTTGCTCGCGCAGTTCCTTGCCGGTCTTGAAGAAGGGCACATGCTTGGGCTCGACCGTCACCGGGTCGCCGGTGCGCGGGTTGCGGCCCTGTCGGCCCTGCCGCGATTTGACCGAAAAGGCGCCGAAACCGCGCAATTCGACCCGGTCGCCGTTCTTCATGGCGTTGATGATCTGGTCGAAGATCGTGTTGATGATGCGCTCCACATCCCGATGGTAGAGATGAGGATTCTTCTCGGCGATTTTCTGGATCAGTTCCGATTTGATCATCGTAGTCCCCGCTCCCTCTTATTTACTGGAGTGAAGGGTGCCAAACCGAAACGAGACCGTCAAGTTTCTGTAATTGCGCCTGTTTTGCGAGGTCCGGCAAGCCGAGGGCCTTGAGCGCCCCGGAGGTCATCCTGAGACCCAGGCCGAACAGGCCCTTGTCCTCGGAGGGGATGGCCCAATCCTTGACCTCGATGCCGTCGGAAAGCTTCTTTTCCTTCTTCATCCAGTCGATCGCCTTCTCCTCGCCGCCCAATTCGTCGATGAGCTTCTCCGTCACCGCCTGGCGCCCGGTATAGACACGCCCGTCGGAGAGGATCTTGACCTTGTCGAGCGGCAATTTGCGGCGCTCGGCGACGAGGCCGGTGAACCAGGCGAAGCTGTCCTGGACCATGAGGGTCGAGACCTCGCGGGCCTTTTCGGAGAGCGGCTTGAAGGGGGAGGGCTCGGCCTTGAGGTCGCCGGACTTGATTTCCTGCATCTGGACGCCGACCGTCTCGAGCAGCTTCGAGAATTCCGCCCATTGGAAAATCACGCCGATCGAGCCGGTGATGGTGTTGCCGCGCGCCACGATATGGTCGGCGGCGATGGCGGTGATATAGCCGCCCGAGGCCGCCACCGTGTCCATGACGGCGGCGACCGGCTTGTCCTTGGCGATCTTGCGGACCGCCTCATAGATCGCTTCCGAGCCCGCGGTGGTGCCGCCGGGGCTGTCGATGCGCAGGATCAGGCCCTTCACATTGTCCGCTTTGGCGATTTCCTCGAGCAGATCGAGAGTCGGCTGATCGCCGGTGATGAGGCCCGTGACCCAGACGCGGGCGATATGGTCGGTGCGCTTTTCGAAATCGAAGCCGCCCGAGGCGGCGGCCAGCGCCAGGACGGCGCCGATGAAGAGAAGGACGGACGCCACGCGCCAGAAGGTGAGTCGGCGCTTCAGCCGCCGCCGGTCGATGATGAGTTCAGCTTCGCTGGCCATGAGGTCGGGTCCTTGTGAGCATCGGGAAATCCCGGATTTAGGACAGGCCCGATGAGAAAATTATGGCATCGATCCGGAGAGCGATGCCGTAAAGGAAATGGCCGGGCGTCGCCGCCCGGCCATTATCGTCAGTTCTTGGTCTCGGCGTCCTTCTTGGCCTTGTTGAGCGCGGCGCCGAGAATGTCGCCGAGCGAAGCGCCCGAGTCGGAGGAGCCATACTGCGCCACCGCCGCCTTCTCGTCGGCGATTTCGAGCGCCTTGATGGAGACGTTGATGCGGCGGTTCTTGGTGTCGATCATGGTGACCTTGGCATCGACCTTCTCGCCGACCGCGAAGCGCTCGGGGCGCTGCTCGGAACGGTCGCGGGCGAGATCGGCGCGCTTGATGTACGCGGTCATCTCGGAGCCGGTGATCTTCACATGGAGGCCGTTGTCCTCGACGGCGGTGACTTCACAGGTGACCGTGTCGCCCTTCTTGACGCCGCCCAGCGTTTCGAGCGGATCGCCCGAAACCTGCTTGATGCCGAGCGAGATACGCTCCTTCTCGATGTCGACATCGAGAACCTGGGCGCGCACGTGATCGCCCTTCTTGTAGTCCTTGATCGCGTCTTCGCCGGAGCGCTTCCAGTCGAGGTCGGAGAGATGGACCATGCCGTCGACATCGCCGTCGAGACCGACGAAGAGGCCGAATTCGGTGATGTTCTTGATCTCGCCCTCGACGGTCGAGCCGGTCGGATGCTTCTCGGAGAAGCTCTCCCACGGATTCTGCTGGACCTGCTTGAGGCCGAGCGAGATGCGCCGCTTGGCCGGATCGACTTCGAGGACCTGCACCTGGATCTCTTCCGAGGTGGAGAGGATCTTGCCCGGATGCACATTCTTCTTGGTCCAGCTCATCTCGGAGACATGGACAAGGCCTTCGATGCCGTCTTCCAGCTCGACGAACGCGCCGTAGTCGGTGATGTTGGTGACGCGGCCCTTGACCTTGGCGCCGATCGGGTACTTGGCGGCGACGCCATCCCACGGATCCTTGTCGAGCTGCTTCATGCCGAGCGAGATGCGCTGCGTCTCGGGATTGATGCGGATGATCTGCACCTTCACCGTCTGGCCGACCGAGAGAACGTCGGAGGGATGGTTGACGCGCTTCCAGGCGATGTCGGTGACATGGAGCAGGCCGTCAATGCCGCCCAGATCGACGAACGCGCCGTAATCGGTGATGTTCTTGACCACGCCGTCGACCACCTGGCCTTCGGTGAGGTTCTGAACGAGCTCGGAGCGCTGCTCGGCGCGCGTCTCTTCCATGATGGCGCGGCGCGACACGACGATATTGCCGCGGCGGCGGTCCATCTTGAGGATCTGGAAGGGCTGCGTGACATTCATCAGCGCGCCGACATCGCGGATCGGACGGATGTCGACCTGGCTGCCGGGCAGGAACGCCACGGCGCCGCCGAGATCGACGGTGAAGCCGCCCTTGACGCGGCCGAAGATCACGCCGTCGACGCGTTCATTGTTGGCGGAGGACTGCTCGAGGCGGGTCCAGGCTTCCTCGCGGCGCGCCTTGTCGCGCGACAGGACGGCTTCGCCCAGCGCGTTCTCGATGCGCTCGAGATAGACCTCGACTTCGTCGCCCGCCTTCAGCGCGACTTCCTTGCCGGGCTGGGAGAATTCCTTGAGTGCGATGCGGCCTTCGGTCTTGAGGCCCACATCGATGATCGCGAAGTCGTTTTCGACGGCGACGACGCGGCCCTTGACGACCGAGCCTTCCGCGGAGGTCGCGGTGCCGAAGCTTTCGGCGAGCAGGGCTTCGAAGTCGGCGCGGGTCGGATTGAGGCTTTCGGCAGCTTTTGCCATGTGTTTCGGTTTCCTGAATAATCGAGGCTGGCCCACGGCTATGTCCGCAGGACCTCCCGCCAGGCGCCGTCACCAAAATAGGTGCCAGGCGGGCAAACCACGTCATTTCCGGCACAGAGGGCCAACCAGGCTTTGGGCTCGACTATGGTCCGGAAACAGTTGAGGGCGCGTCGGACCAGCCGAAGCGCCCCGTGAGCGCGCCCCTGAGGGCGGCCTGGAACGGGGGTCCTATAGCGAAACGGGGCGCTGTCGGCAAGCTTTCTCAGGGTACTGAGGCGCTCCGCCCAACCCATATTTTGAACGTCATCCCGGCGAAAGCCGGGATCCATTGGGTAGAGGCCGTCCGGCCCGAGTGTCCGCCTGGATAGAATTAATGGCTCCCGGCTTTCGCCGGGATGACGCTAGGGTATCACACGTCCAGATTGGCCACCGACAGCGCGTTTTCGCGGATGAAGTCGCGCCGCGGCTCGACCACGTCGCCCATCAGCTTGGTGAAGAGATCGTCGGCCTCGTCGAGCTCGCTCACCTTGACGCGCAGGAGCGAGCGCACATTGGAGTCGAGCGTCGTTTCCCAGAGCTGCTCGGGATTCATCTCGCCGAGGCCCTTGTAGCGCTGCATGGTGATGCCCTTGCGCCCGGCGGCGAAGACCGCCTCCAGAAGGTCGATCGGCCCGTGGATGACCATCTCGGAATCCTTGCGCCGCAATTTGGCGGGCTTGGCATAGACTTCCTGGAGATGCGCCGCCTTCTTGTCGAGACGGATGGCGTCGGCCGAGCCGATGAGCCTGGCGTCGATGGTCCAGCTTTCCTTCACGCCCCTGACTTCGCGGGCGAAGACGAGGCTGCCGTCCGGGGCATGGACGCCGGTCCAGCCGCGTTCGGTCTCTTCCGCGATCGCGTCGAGCCGTTTGGCGATATAGCCCGCCGCGGCCAGCGCGTTCTCGTTGTTGGAGAGCACTTCCGGATTGAGCACGCCGGCGATCGCCGCCTGCTCGATGACGGTGCGCGAATAGCGCGAATGCAGCGCATCGAGCGCCGCCCTGACGGAGAGCGCCTCGTCGACGATCTGGCGCAGATCGGCGCCGCCGCGTTCCGCGCCCGAGGCCAGCACGAGGCTCGAGCCTTCGAGGCCGGTCTCGATCAGATAGTTCTCGAGCGCCTTGCCGTCCTTCAGATACTGCTCGGACGAGCCGCGCTTGACCTTGTAGAGCGGCGGCTGGGCGATGAAGAGATGGCCGCGCTCGATGATCTCCTGCATCTGCCGGTAGAAGAAGGTGAGCAGCAAAGTGCGGATATGAGCGCCGTCGACATCGGCGTCCGTCATGATGATGATCTTGTGATAGCGCAGCTTGTCGGGATTGAATTCCTCGCGCCCGATGCCGGTGCCGAGCGCGGTGATGAGCGTGCCGATCTCGGCCGAGGACAGCATCTTCTCGAAGCGCACCCGCTCGACATTGAGGATCTTGCCGCGGAGCGGCAGCACGGCCTGGTTCTCGCGGTTCCTCGCCTGCTTGGCGGAGCCGCCGGCCGAGTCGCCCTCGACGATGAAGAGCTCGGACTTGGCCGGATCGCGCTCCTGGCAGTCGGCGAGCTTGCCGGGGAGCGAGGAGATGTCGAGCGCGCCCTTGCGGCGCGTCAGCTCGCGCGCCTTGCGCGCCGCCTCACGCGCGGCGGCGGCTTCCACGACTTTGCCGACGATCTGCTTGGCGTCCTGCGGATGCTCCTCGAACCAGGCGGCGAGCTCCTCGCCGATCAGGCTTTCCACCACCGGACGGACTTCCGAGGAGACGAGCTTGTCCTTGGTCTGCGAGGAGAATTTGGGGTCCGGCACCTTGACCGAGAGCACGCAGGTGAGGCCCTCGCGCGCGTCATCGCCGGTGAGCGCCACCTTCTCCTTCTTGGCGATGCCGCTCGAGGCGGCGTAGCCATTGATGACGCGGGTGAGGGCGCCCCGGAAGCCGGCGAGATGGGTGCCGCCGTCGCGCTGCGGGATGTTGTTGGTGAAGCAGAGCACGTTCTCGTGATAGCTGTCGTTCCACCACAGGGCGCATTCGACGGTGATGCCGTCCTTCTCGCCCTTCATCATGATGGGCTCGGCGACGAGGGCCTGCTTGGTGCGGTCCAGATAACGCACGAAGGCCTGGATGCCGCCTTCATAATAAAGCTCGACTTCCTTGGGCTCGACGCCGCGCTTGTCGGTCAGGACGATGCGCACGCCGGAATTGAGGAAGGCGAGCTCGCGCAGGCGATGCTCGATCGTCGAATAGTCGAATTCGGTCTTGGTGAAGATCTCGGGCGAGGGCAGGAAGGTCACTTCCGTGCCGCGCTTGTCGTGGCTGTCGCGCACCACCGCGAGCGGCGCGTCGGCCTCGCCGTTGGTGAAGCTCATCGCGTGTTCCTTGCCGCCGCGCCAGACGCGCAGCTTGAGCCAGATCGACAGCGCGTTGACGACCGACACGCCGACGCCATGGAGGCCGCCCGACACCTTGTAGGAATTCTGGTCGAATTTGCCGCCGGCATGGAGCTGGGTCATGATGACCTCGGCCGCCGACACGCCCTCGCTCGGATGGATATCGGTCGGGATGCCGCGGCCATTGTCGGCGACGGTGCAGGAGCCATCGGCATTGAGATTGACGATGACGCGGTCGCAGAAGCCCGCCAGCGACTCGTCCACGGCGTTGTCGACCACTTCGTAGATCATATGATGCAGGCCCGATCCGTCGTCGGTATCGCCGATATACATGCCCGGGCGCTTGCGCACCGCATCGAGGCCCTTGAGGACCTTGATCGCGTCGGCGCCGTAATCCTCGGCCTGTTTCATGATCGGATCAGCCATTATCGCCTCGTCACTTTTCCATCCTCCACATGGAGGAAATCACCTGAATTGCCAAGCCCGTCGAACAGCGCCCGATCGGTCCCCGTCATGAAGCTCTGGGTCCCCAGTTGACGGAGCGTCTCGAACAGGCCGGCGCGTCTGACGCCATCCAGATGCGCCGCGACTTCGTCAAGAAGAAGGACGGGAGCGGCCCCGCTTTCCTCCTTCACCGACGAGGCTTGCGCCAGGATCAGCCCGATGAGCAGCGCCTTCTGCTCGCCCGTCGAGCACAGAGCCGCAGCCATCGCTTTCGGCTCGTGCGTCACCAAGAAATCACTCCTATGCGGGCCGTTGAGCGTGCGTCCCGCCGCCCGGTCCAGCCCCCGCGATTCGAGGAGGAGTTTACGATATTCGTCCTCCGCCTGCACGGCCGGCATGGCGAGAAGGCGATCTTCCAGATCGCCCTGCAGACCCAGGATGCTGGCGGGAAAAGCACTCTCCTTAAGTAGGAATTTTATGTGATTTTGCAAGGCGGCGACGGCGTGGAGACGGGCGGCGGCGATGGCCGCCGCAGCCTCCGCCATCTGCGCCTCGAGGCCGGAAAGCCATTGAGGATCGGGCCGCTGCTCCTCGAGCAGCAGATTGCGCTCACGCATCAGCTTCTCGAAGACGAGGACGCGCGAGGCATGTTCGGGATCATTGGCGGCGACGAGCCGGTCGAGAAAGCGGCGCCGGTCGGACGCCGGGCCGGCGAAGAGCCGGTCCATGGCGGGGGTCAGCCAGATCACCCGCATATGATGGGCGAGGATGCCGGGGCTTTTCTGCGGCACGCCGTCGAGCACCACTTGCCGCGTCTGGCTCGCCGTGTCGCCTTCCGGCATCCATTGCGTGCCGAGCCGCACGTCGTCTTGCGGCCCGGAGATCTCGGCGGCGATGGCCCAGCCCCTGGGGGCGCCCTGCCGGGCGAGATCCTCGAACAAGGCGCCGCGCAGGCCCCGTCCGGTGGAGAGAAGCGACACCGCCTCGATGAGATTGGTCTTGCCGGCGCCATTGGGACCGGTCAGCGCCACGAGTCCGGGCCCCGGATCGAGCCGCAGCGAGTCATAGTTGCGGAAGTCGGTCAGGGTGAGGCGGGTGACGATGTAGGAAGATGAGGTCATTCACGCGGCCTGCGTTTCTCCCGCTCCCGCGGACGGAAAAGGGGGGCAGAGGGCCGGGCGAAGGTATGTTTTGAGCCTCGGAGCCTCCCTCATCGGAGGCCATGGCGAGCGATTCCCATCATTCCTGCTTTATGGCGCTGCCGGCCTTGTTTGAAAAGCCGCCATATGTCAGCAGTAGGAAGCTCAAACCCGCATCGGCATCAGGACGTAAAGCGCCTGTTCGTCGGAAGGGTCGAGCACGATGGTGGGGGAGCCCGCATCGGCGAGCTGGAAGCGCGCGGTGTCGCTCTTGATCTGCGAAGCGATGTCGAGGAGGTAGCGCGAATTGAAGCCGATATCGATGGGATCGGCGTCATAGCTGGCGGCGATCTCTTCCTCCGCCGAGCCCGAATCCGGATTGTTGACGGTGAGCACCACCCTGCCGTCGCCGACATTGAGCTTCACCGCCCGGCCCTTTTCGAAGGATATGGTCGAGACCCGGTCGACGGCGCTCGAGAACAGCTTGGTGTCGACGTCGAGCGTCTTGTCGTTGTTGCGCGGGATCACCCGCTCGTAATCGGGGAAGGTGCCGTCGATGAGCTTCGACGTCAGCGTCAGGCCGTTGAAGGAGAAGCGGATCTTGGAGGCGGACAGCGCCACTTCGACCTCGCCGTCATCGCCCTCGATGAGCTTGACCAGCTCGAGCACCGTCTTTCGCGGCACGATGATGCCGGGCATGCCCTTGGCGCCGTCGGGGAGCGGCACCTGCGCCCGGGCCAGACGATGGCCGTCGGTGGCGACGGCGCGCAGCGTCTGGTTGCTGCTGACCTCGTGCAGATAGATGCCGTTCAGATAATAGCGGGTCTCCTCGGTCGAGATGGCGAAGCGGGTCTTCTCGACCAGGCCCTTGAGCTCGGAGGCTTTCAGGATGAAGCGGTTGGCGAGGTCGCCGGCATTGAGATCGGGGAAGTCCTCGGGCGGCAGCGCCTGGAGGGCGAAGCGCGAGCGCCCCGCCTTGATGGCGACGCGGCCCGTATCGGGGCCCTGGTCGAGCTCGAGCTGGGCCCCGTCGGGAAGCTTGCGCACGATGTCGTAGAGCATATGGGCGGCGACCGTGACGGCGCCGTCCTGGCCGACTTCGGCCGCCACCGTCTCGATGATCTCGATATCGAGGTCGGTGGCGGTGAGCCTCACCGTGTCGCCCTTGGCCTGGACAAGCACATTGGACAGGATCGGTATGGTATTGCGCCGCTCCACCACGCTCTGCACATGGTTGAGGGCCTTGAGAAAGGCCGATCTTTCGATAGTCACCCGCATAATGTTCTTGTCCTGTCTAGATCACGATCACTTCAGGTCGAACGACCTGAAGTGATGAACGTGATCGAATCTTGAGTTTGGCGCGTGATCGGACGGAAAACCGGTATCCACTTTTCCTGATCACGCGCTACCCTGGGCCGAAGACATTAAGCCCGGCCGGCCAGACTTGTCTATGCCGCTATTGCTGTTCGATGAGGCGGATGAGCAGGGCGACTTCGCGGGCGAGCCGGTCGTCGCTCTTCATCAGCTCCTCGATCTTGCGCACCGCATGAAGCACGGTCGAATGGTCGCGGCCGCCGAACCGCCGGCCGATTTCGGGCAGCGAGCGCGGGGTGAGCTTCTTGGCCAGATACATGCCGACCTGGCGCGGCACCACCACGGAACGGGCCCGGCGCGGCGAGAGAAGGTCGGCGCGCGCCACATTGTAGTGGCGGCCGACCACTTTCAGGATGTCGTCGATGCGGACCCGGCACTGATCGGGATTGGCCGACATGTCGCGCAGCACCATGGCGGCGAGGTCGACGGAAAGCGGCGCATGCGAGAACTGCTGATGCGCGATGACGCGGTTGAGCGCGCCTTCGAGCTCGCGCCCGCCCCCCTGCACCTTGTTGGCGATGAATTCGACGACATCGGGATCGACGCGGATCTGCGGGTCGCGCTTGGCCACTTCGGCGAGGCGGCGGGCCAGGATCTCGCGCCTGAGCTCGAGATCGGGCAGCTCGATATCGACGACGAGGCCGCCCATCAGGCGCGAGCGCATGCGCTGGTCGATGGCGTCGAGCTGGGCCGGCGGCGCGTCGGCGGCGATGACGATCTGGCGCTTGGCGTCCACCAGCGAATTGAAGGTATGGTAGAATTCCTGCGTCATCGACTTGCCCTGCAGGAACTGGAAGTCGTCGATGAGCAACACGTCGATCGACTGGAAGAAGTCCTTGAAGCCGATCGTGTCGCGCGATCGGAGCGCGCCGATGAAGTGATACATGAAGCGCTCGGCGGTGATGAACAGCACCTTGCGCTCGGGATGGCGCTCACGCACCCGCCAGGCGATGGCGTTGAGCAGATGCGTCTTGCCCAGTCCCGCCGCCGAGTGGATGAACAGCGGATTGAAGCTGACCGGCAGGCCGGGCTGCGATTCCGAGATGCGCTGGGCCGCCGCATGGGCGAGCCGGTTCGAGCCGCCGGTGATGAAGCTGTTGAAGGTCTGATTGGGATCGAGCGGCGAGCCGCGCTCGCCGGTCTGCTGCGGCGAGATTTGCGCCGGCTGCGGCTGCGCGATGCGCGCCTGCGGTTCGACAGGCTGCATCTCGTCGCGCATGATGCGCCGTTCGGCGACATCCTGCGGGCGTTGCGGCACGCCGCGCGTGCGCACTTTCACATGAACGTTGTCGAGATGGCCGAGCTCGGCCTCGCTCGCTTTCAGAAGTTTCTGAGCGTAATGCGTTTCGATCCAGTTTCTGAGGAAACGGGTGGGGACCGAAACCGCGAGGCGTCCATCGACGCATTCTTCTGGCTCCATCCGCGCAAACCAGCTTGTGTAAAGATCGTCACCCAATTCCGCCTTGAGCCTCTGAGCGATCCTGCCCCAGCTCTGCTTGAGTTCGATCCCCGCCGCATCTGTCATCACACCTAAACCCCTATTTTCTTGTACTCACAGCGATTGGCCGCGCTTTCGGCACGCAACTACCTTCTTGCGGATCGACTGACCCGCAAGTCGCACTCCTTTCCGGTTCGACTAAAGAACCTGAGGTGACCCTGAATTAGAAAACTTGGTCACTATTTTGCCCCGCTCGTGACCTTCACTGACTTACCCATCACTTGGTGCCGCAGCCCCTCGGCAGCGCCCAATGACCATACTCACAAGGCCTCCGCCGTGACAACAGAACTTGGATGCTTTTCCGTGTACGGATTTTTCTCCGGATGGCGCCGCCTCTCACCTTCACGTCACGGGCCTCATCGACAAGTGATTGACTCGCATGACTGAATCAATCGACCGCCCGGTACAGGTGCAGAAAAATCACTACCGCCACAAAATCTCGATTCCCATAATCGGTGGCGCGCGGATTCATCGGCGTTCTTCCGGCTCTTTTAGAGCACTCTTCTAACCGGTTGAAAAGTAACGCAAATTTTTGCGCCAAACCGTCAGTGGCCTGAACAAGAAAAACGGCGCGTCCGGGGTTTTCCGTCGCGCCGTCTGTGGATGGCCGGAAAACCGGCCAGATATCAGTCTGTTACTTGATCGCTTTCACGCGCTTGGCGAGGCGGGACACCTTGCGGGACGCAGCGTTCTTATGCAGCACGCCCTTCTGGGCGCCGCGCATCAGTTCCGGCTCGGCCGCCTTGAGCGCCGCCTCGGCGACGGACTTGTTGCCGGACGCGATCGCCTCTTCGACTTTACGCACGGTGCTGCGCACGCGGCTGGTGCGGTTCTTGTTGATGACGGCACGGCGAGCTGAAACGCGTGTCGCCTTTTTCGCCGAACTTGTGTTCGCCATGAATTGACTTCCTGAAGTTGAAACCGGTCGATATCGGTTCAATGCAAAAATGCCGCTGCGCCGGAAGCGCGCGCGGCTGCCTATCCCCTTATCGGATGGGGGGCTTATAATCGCCCGGGGTCACCCCGTCAATTGCCCTGTCCGGCCGCTGTCAGGGCCGCCTCGAGCGCCTTTTTGAGCCGGGGCTCGGTTTCAGCCCGGGCCAGGCTTGCCAGGCGGCCGGCAAGGGCCTTGTCCTCGTCAGGACTGAGGCTGGCCCTTATCTTGGGATAGTGCCGGGCGAGCGCCATGGCCAGGGCCTGGCGCTGATCGCTGGTGAAAATGACGGCCTCGGCCAGCGTATCGAGGGTGCCGTGGAGCGTGGTGGCGATGGCGCTGGTGCAGCGGCGCCAGGCAGCCTCGTCGGGCACGCCAAGCGCCGCCAACTGGTCGATGAGGGCGAGCCGGAAGATCTGGATGTCGATGAGCTCGTTCTGGACATCATCGCCGAGCGCCACCGCATAGCCGTAGCGGCCGCGGAATTCACCGGTCGCCGACAGGATCAGCAGGATCTGCTGGCGTTTTTTGGCGGCGCTTTCAGCCCCTGCCATCAGCTGGTCGATATTGCCGCGGTCGATCAGGCGGTCGAAAATGGCTTCGGTCTTGGAATTGCCGCGCCGGGGCAAGGTGATCCGGCCATTCTGGACCGCGAAAATCGCCTCGACGTAATCGCTGGGCGCCCATGGGCCCTCGACGGGCGGCATTTGCGTATTGGCGACAGCGGGAGCGGCAAGGCCGGCCGAGGCCAGCATGACGGCAATGCCCCAGGAGCGATTGAAGAACATCTCCCACCTCTGATCCGGCGCAAATTAGCGCATTTTCGCCGCGCACGCATCTAAAGCGTTGCGCCGGCCGAGCCTCATGGCTATGGAAGCCGCCCCAATCTTCAGAGACAATCATGACCAGCGCCCCCGACGACATATCGATCGGCATCGATTTCGGCACGACCAATACGGTGATCGCGCTTGCCGGTCCCGAAGGTGCCGCGGAAGCCCTGCAGTTCACCCAGAACGGCATCGTTCACCGCACCTATAATTCGGCCCTGTGCTTCTGGGAGGACCATCAGGGCGACGGCACGCAGTTGCGCATGGAGGGCGGACCCTGGGCGGTCGAGCAGTTCCTGGTCGGATCGGCGGCACATCGCTTCATCCAGTCCTTCAAGACCTTCGCCGCCTCGTCCTCTTTCGTGCAGACGCGCATCTTCCGGCAGAATTTCCGCTTCGAGGACCTGCTCGGCGCCTTTCTGCGCAGCCTTCTGCGCCATGCCGACCGCCCGATCTCACTCGGCGCCCAAAAGATCGTGATCGGCCGCCCGGTGCGCTTCGCCGGCGCCAGTCCCGACGAGGCCCTGGCGATGAAGCGCTACCGCGCCTCCTTCGGCCGGCTGGGCGTCGAGCATGGACACTATGTCTATGAGCCGGTGGGGGCCGCCTTCTTCTATGCCCGCCGGATCAAGGAGGACGCGACCATCCTGGTCGCCGATTTCGGCGGCGGCACCAGCGACTTTTCGGTGATGCGCTTCGAGCGCCGTGCGGGCCGCATCCGGGCGACGCCGCTCGGCCATAGCGGCATCGGCATCGCCGGTGACGCCTTCGACTACCGCATCATCGATCATGTCGTCTCGCCGCGGCTCGGCAAGGGCTCCGATTATGTGTCCTTCGGCAAGAAGCTCGCCATCCCCAATGGCTACTACGCCAATTTCGCGCGGTGGAACCAACTCGCCATGATGAAGTCGAATGGCGATCTGAGGGAGCTCATCGAGCTCGAGCGCTCGGCCGTCGATCCGGCAGCCCTCCAGAAGCTCATCGACATCATCGAGAACGATCTGGGCTTTGCGCTCTATCGCGCCGTTTCCGCCGCCAAGGTGGCGCTGTCCTCGGCCGACGCGGCGGCATTCCGCTTCCATCAGGACGGCATCGATATCGAAGAGACGATCACCCGGTCCGATTTCGAGGGCTGGATCGCCGACGATGTCGCCCGCATCGCCGAGACGGTGGACGAGGCCCTGGCCAAGGCCGGCCTGCGCGAGAACGAGATCGACAAGGTCTTCCTCACCGGCGGCACCTCCTTCATTCCGGCGATCTGGAAAGTCTTCGGCGAGCGTTTCGGCGAGGACCGGCTGATGACCGGCGATCAATTCGAGTCCATTGCCTATGGCCTGGCGCTGATCGGGCGCGACGAGCGGCCCGAGGACTGGTCGATGCGGAATTAGCTCAGGAGGGGACCTGGTGCTCGACGGCGATGTGAGCCTGCTGCACTACGCCCTGGTGGCATTGGCAGCCTTCCTCGCCGCCATCATCGGCGGAGTCACCGGCTATGGCACCGGGCTTCTGCTGCCGCCGGTTCTGGTGCCGATCATCGGGCCGCAGGCGGTGGTGCCGGTGATCGCCGTCGCGGCATTGATGACCAATTCGAGCCGGCTCGTGGCTTTCCGCGCCCATTTCGACGGGCCGCGGGCGCTTCTCATCACGCTCTGCGCCTTGCCCTTCTGTTTCATCGGCGCCTATCTCTACACGCTTCTGTCGGGCGGCCATGTCGCGATGCTGATCGGTTTCGTGCTGATCCTGCTGGTGCCGGTGCGCCGCGTCCTCACCCGTCTCCATGGCCATCTGTCGAACAAGGGGGTCGGCGCGGCGGCCGCCGCCTATGGCCTGCTCGTCGGCGGCACCACCGGCTCCGGCGTCGTGCTGCTGTCGATCCTGCTGGCGGCGGGCCTGCAGGGGCCGGCGGTGATCGCCACCGATGCCGGCATCTCGATCGTCATCGGCGCCGTCAAGACGCTGGTCTTCCAGTCGACCGGCAAGCTGCCGCTCGCCTCCTGGATCATGGCCGCGGTGATCGGCGTCGCGGCGCTGCCCGGCGCCTTCATCGCAAGGCGGCTGGCGCACCGCCTGTCGCTCAAGGCGCATACCAACATCCTGGATGCGGTAGTGATCCTCGGCGGCGCGATCCTGATCGCGCAGGGTTTCAGCGCGTGATCAGGAAAAGTGGCCGCCGGTTTTCCGTCCGACCACGCGCTTATTTTAAGTTTGCGATCACGTCCATCACCTCAGATCGTCCCGATCCGAGGTGATCGTGATCTACCGGTTCTTGAAGGCCGGCTTGCGCTTCTCGAGGAAGGCCGCCATACCTTCCTTCTGGTCCTCGCTGGCGAACATCGCGTGGAACAGGCGGCGCTCGAAGCGGATGCCTTCGGCGAGCGTCGTCTCGAAGGCGCGGTTGACCGATTCCTTCGCCATCATGGCGATGGGCTGCGAGAAGGAAGCGATCTTCCTGGCTGCCGCCAGCGCTTCCTCGACGAGCTTGTCGGCCGCCACCACGCGCGAGACGAGGCCTGAGCGTTCGGCTTCCGCCGCGTCCATCATGCGTGCGGTCAGCACCATGTCCATCGCCTTCGACTTGCCGATATAGCGGGTGAGGCGCTGGGTGCCGCCGGCGCCCGGCATGACGCCCAGCTGGATTTCCGGCTGGCCGAATTTCGCCGTGTCGGCGGCGATGATGAAGTCGCACATCAGGGCAAGCTCGCAGCCGCCGCCGAGCGCGAAGCCCGCCACCGCGGCGATCACCGGCTTGCGCTGGTTCGCCAAGCGGTCCCAGGAGCTGAGGAAGTCGCCGAGATAGGCTTCCATGTAGGATTTCGACGCCATCTCCTTGATGTCGGCGCCGGCGGCGAAGGCCTTCTCGCTGCCGGTGATGACGATGGCTCCGATTTTCTCATCCTTGTCGAAGTGGCTGAGCGCCTGGCCGAGCTCGTTGACGAGCGCGGCGTTCAGGGCATTGAGCACCTGCGGCCGGTTGAGCCGGATGAGGCCCACCGCATCATGGGTTTCGACAAGGATGGTTTCATAGGTCATGGCGCCCTCTCGCTCGAAAACGGATTTGGGACGGGAGAGATAGGCTATTTCTGGCACTTGGGACAATAGAAGGTCGACCGGCCCGATTGCACGATGCGCTTGACCGTGCCGCCGCAGCCGCGCTTGCGGCACTTCTCGCCCTCCCGGTCATAGACGGCGAAGACCTGCTGGAACGAGCCTTTCTCGCCCTGCGGATGAACGAAGTCACGCAAGGTGGATCCGCCGGCGGCGATCGCCTCGGTGAGCACGGCGCGGATATGGCGGGCGAGATCCTCGAGCCGCGGATCATAGCCGGTCTTCTTCACCAGGCTCCCGGCTTTGCGCTTGGGCGACAGGCCGGCGCGGTGCAGCGCCTCGCAGACATAGATATTGCCGAGGCCGGCGATGAGCCTCTGGTCGAGCAGCGCCGCCTTGAGCGGCGCCTTCTTGCCGCGAAAACCATTTGCCAGATAGACGGCGCCGAATTCATTGCCGAGCGGCTCGATGCCGATCTGGGCGAGGAGCTTGTGGGTGGGAAGGCCTTCCTCGGCGACGAGATCCATGAGGCCGAAGCGGCGCGGATCGGTATAGACGATGCGCAGCCCGTCGGCGCGGGTGAAGACGACATGGTCATGCGGACCCTTGCCGCTGTCGGGCGTCGCCGCCTCGTCATAGAATTCGCCGAGCCCGGTCATGCGGCCCTTTACATCGATGATGGTGAAGCGGCCCGACATGCCGAGATGCAGGATCAGCACCTCGCCGCCATCGAGAAAAGCCAGGATGTATTTCGCCCGCCGCTGCAGGCGCAGCACCAGCCGGCCCTCGATGCGCTTGGCGAAGCCGGGCGGGAAGGGAAACCGCAGATTGGCGCGGGCGAGCGTCACTTGCGTGATGCGCTGCCCCGTCAGCACCGTTTCGAGGCCGCGCATCACGGTTTCGACTTCTGGAAGTTCCGGCATGGCGGCGGTCAGGTCCGTTGGGGCGAAGGATGGTGCATCCCTCCTAATAGCCGCTCGTGACGGCAAGTGTCAGTAGGGGATCAGCTCAGCGCGCTGAGGATCTTATGCGCAACCTCCACCCGCAGCGGATTGGGATAGGCCCGGTTCGCCAGCATCACCAGGCCCAGAGCCTTGGCCGGAATGAAGACGGCATAGGCGCCGAAGCCATTGGTGGAGCCCGTCTTGTTGAAGAGCCTGTCGGGGCTCGGCGCCAGGGGCGGATCGAGCTTCTCCGCCCGGTTGGCCTTGAGCGCCATGTCGGAGGAGTTGCCGTCGACGAGCCGTTCGCGGCTGATCGGCCAGGGATAGCTTTCCCAGCCGAGCCCCTGGGTCATCGGACCGACCTGGTAGTAGCCTTTATGTGTTTCGGCGACGGCGCGCCGGAACGTGTCATCGAGCCTGGCGCTGACGATATTGGCTTCGAGGAAGGCGAGCATGTCGGCGGAGGTCGTCTTCACGCCATAGGCTTCGGAATCGAGGACGCCCGGCGTCACCCTGACCGGCTTGCCGCTCTTCGACGTGCCAAAGGCGTAACGGCCCATCTGGTCCTCAGGAACGCGGATATAGCTGCGCTTCAGGCCGAGCGCGGGAAATATCCTGCCTTCCATCACCTGATCGAAGGGCTCGTTCAGGCTCCTGGCGGCGAGATGGCCGAAGAGGCCGATGCTCGGATTCGAGTAGCGCCGATAGGCGCCGGCGGGATAGGCCGGCTGCCAGCTCTTGAAATAGGCGATCATCTTCTCCTGATCGGTGACCTCGGCGGGAAACTGCAAGGGCAGGCCGCCCGCCGTATAGGTGCCGAGATCGAGCACGCGGATGCGCTCGAAGCTCGAGCCTGACAGGGCCGGGAAATATCTGCTCGCGGAATCGGAAAGCTCGAAGGCGCCCTTGGCCAGAGCATAGCCGGCAAGAGTTGCGGTGAAGGTCTTGCTGATCGAGCCGATCTCGAACAGCGTGTCCTCGCTGACCTTCGCGCCGCCGGCCTTCGAGGCGATGCCGTAATTGAAATAATGGCGCGAACCTTTGAGCGTGAGCCCCACCGCCATGCCCGGCAGGTCGTGCTTCTTCATCACCGGCTGAATCGCCTTGGCGACGATGCGCTCGATCTCGGCGTCGTTCTGCGCGGCGGCGCTTGGCCTGGTGAAGGCCGCAAGCGCCGGGATGGCGAGCAAGCTGCCGGCAAGCGCCTGCCGGCGTGACAAATACAACGTCATTCGGTCTTCCATGTCGGTTGAGGTCTGAGGGTCATCCCACGCGCCGCCGCAGGATCGTTCGTGCCTGGGACCGGACTATGAGGAGGCCGTTTGCCCTAGACAAATGGTCAATTCTGGGCTCAGACATGAGAAAAATATGGTCTCCAGTCTGAAATGGACATTTCACAACTGCCGCTCAACGCGCTGCGCGCCTTCGAGGCCTCGGCGCGCCATGCGAGCTTCACCCGCGCCGGGCTCGAATTGCGCGTCACCCAGACGGCGATCAGCCATCAGGTCAAGGCGCTGGAGGATGTCCTTAACGTCACTCTGTTCAAGCGGCTGCCGCGCGGGCTGACCCTCACCGATGAGGGCCATGCGCTGCTCCCCATCCTCACCGACGCCTTCCAGCGCATGAGCGCCACGCTGAGCCAGTTCGAGGAGGGCAATTTCCACGAGATCCTGACCGTCGGCATGGTCGGGACTTTCGCCATCGGCTGGCTCCTGCCGCGCCTCGCCGCGTTCAAGGCGGCGCATCCGCATATCGATCTGCGCCTCAAGACCAACAACAACCGTTCCGACATCCTCATCGACGGCCTAGATTTCTTCATCCGCTTCGGCGACGGCGCCTGGCATGGCACCGAAGCCATGCATCTGATGGACGCGCCCCTGTCGCCGGTCTGCGCTCCGGACTTGCGGGAAAGACTGCACCGGCCGGCGGATCTGGCCGGGGTCGAGCTCCTGCGCTCCTACCGGATCGATGAATGGCCGCTGTGGTTCAAGGCGGCAGGCGTCGCCGCGCCCAATCTGCGCGGCTGGATGTTCGATTCCTCCCTGACGCTGGTCGAGGCGGCGGCGCGCGGGGTCGGTGTGGCGCTGGTGCCGGTTGACATGTTCGGCCAGGAGATCCAGGCCAGCCGCATCGTCCAGCCCTTCCGGATCACCCTCCATACCGGCGGCTACTGGCTGACCAGGCTCAAGACCAGGGCCGAGACCGCCGCCATGTCGGCCTTCCGCCACTGGCTTCTGGCTGAAATCGGGGGCGATACCCAAGCCGTGGCGCGGTAAGCGAAATTGTCGCCCGCCATGGCATTTGCGGCCGGCCTGTTCTATGGTCCGCCGCCATGACAGAGCCCCAGAAAGAAACCGCCCCTTTCGGCTTTCGCGAGGTCGCGGAAGGTGAAAAGCAAGGCCTCGTGAACGAGGTCTTCTCGAAGGTCGCCTTCCGTTACGACCAGATGAACGACCTGATGTCAGCGGGCATGCACCGGCTGTGGAAGGACGATTTCGTGACGCTGCTGTCGCCGCCCAGAAGCGGTCAGAGCTTCGAGGTGATCGACGTGGCGGGCGGCACCGGCGACATCGCTTTCCGGATCGCCCGCGCCGGCGGCGCCGGCACCCGCATCACCATCGCCGATATCTCGCCCGAGATGGTGGCGGAAGGGGCCAAGCGCGCCGAGGCCGAGGGACTTCAGGGCCAGTGCCGCTTCAGCGTCGGCAATGCCGAGGCGCTGGCCTTTCCCGACAAGAGCTTCGATGCCTATACGATCGCCTTCGGCATCCGCAATGTCACCCATATCGACCGGGCGCTGAAGGAGGCCTATCGGGTGCTGAAGCCCGGCGGCAAGTTCCAGTGCCTGGAATTCTCGCATGTCGACGTGCCGGGCCTCGCTTCCGTCTATGACGCCTATTCCTTCACCGCCATTCCGGCCATCGGCAAGGTGGTGACGGGCGATGGCCAGCCCTATCGTTATCTCGTCGAAAGCATCCGAACCTTCCCCGACCAGGAGAAGTTCGAGACGATGATCCGCGACGCCGGCTTCAGCCGCGCCGGCCATCGCTCGCTCTCGGGCGGCATCGTCGCCATCCATTGGGGTTGGCGCATCTGATGGCATTTCTCGGCCATGTCTTCCGTCTCGCCCGCGCCGGCTGGGTGCTCGCGCGCCATGACGCCTTTCCGCCGCCCGAGGATGCGGCCGTCTTGCCGCTCACCGCACGCATCGGCCTGCGGCTCGCCAGGCTCGTCGCCGGCACGTCGCATGGCAATGGCAAATTGAGCGCGGCGCTTGCCGAATTGGGCCCGAGCTATGTGAAGCTCGGCCAGTTCCTGGCGACGCGCCCCGACATGGTCGGCCCCGCGCGCGCCGCCGAATTGCGCTCCCTGCAGGACCGTTTGCCGCCTTTCGATATGACGACGGCGCGCCAGGTGATCAAAGCCAATCTCGGCCGCGGCGCGGATGAGCTCTTCGCCGATTTCGGGCCGCCCGTCGCCGCCGCCTCGATCGCGCAGGTGCATCGCGCCAGAACCCGCGAAGGCCGCGACGTGGCGGTGAAGATCCTGAGGCCCGGCATCGAGCAGCGCTTCGCCCGCGATCTCTCCGATTTCTTCTTCGCCGCGCGGATGATCGAGCGCGCGAGCGCGCCGGCGCGCCGCCTGCGGCCGGTCGAGGCCACCCAGACCCTGGCGCAATCGGTCAAGCTCGAGATGGATCTGCGCATGGAAGCCTCGGCCATGAAGGAGATGGCGGGCAATGTCGCCGATGATCCGGGCTTCCGCGTGCCGCAGGTCGAATGGGCCTTCACCGCGAGACAGGTGCTGACCACCGACTGGATCGACGGCACGCCGCTCTCCGATCTCACCGCCCTGAAAGCCAATGGTCTCGATCTCGACCGCCTTGCCGATACGGTGATCCAGAGCTTCCTGCGCCACGCCATTCGCGACGGCTTCTTCCATGCCGACATGCATCAGGGCAATCTCTTCGCCGATCGGAGCGGCAATCTCATCGCCGTCGATTTCGGCATCATGGGGAGGCTCACGCCCAAGGAGCGTCTGTTCCTCGCCGAGATCCTCTATGGCTTCATCCGCCGCGATTATGCGCGCGTGGCGCAAGTGCATTTCGATGCGGGCTATGTGCCCCAGCATCAGGACCCGGCGGTCTTCGCGCAGGCGCTGCGCGCCATCGGCGAGCCGATCATGGACCGCCCGGCGCATGAGATCTCGATGGCGCGGCTTCTCACCCAGCTGTTCGAGGTGACCGGCCAGTTCGACATGGCGACGCAGCCGCAATTGCTGCTCTTGCAGAAAACCATGGTGGTGGTCGAGGGCGTCGCGCGTATGCTCAATCCGCATTTCAACATGTGGGTCGCGGCGGAACCGGTGGTGCGCGAATGGATCGAGAAGAAGCTCGGGCCCCTGGGCCAGATCGAAGGGGCGGCGGAAGGCGCCGCCTCGCTCGGCCGTCTCTTCACCACCTTGCCCGAAATGCTGGGCCAGGCCCAGGCCGCCACCACGATGCTCGCCGACATGGCCAATGCCGGCGGCATCAAGCTCGACAAGGCGACGACCGAGGCGCTTGCCGCCGCCCAGGCCCGCCATTCGCGTGCGGGCCGCTATGCGCTCATCGCAGGGGCGGTTGCCTTGATCGCCATCGCTTTGAACCTGATCTTTTGAATCTGAAGCCCGGCTTCCTGATGATGGTTTACTGACATGATGACCAATCTCTCCGGCAGAAGCGTTCTCCTCATCATCGGCGGCGGCATCGCCGCCTATAAGAGCCTCGAGCTCATCCGGCTCCTGAAGCAGCGCCAGGCCAAGGTCACGGCCATCATGACCAAGGCGGCGGAGCAGTTCGTGACAGGGCTGTCGGTGGCGAGCCTCACCGGCGAGAAGGTCTATACCGATCTCTTCAGCCTCACCGATGAGGTCGAGATGGGGCATATCGAGCTGTCGCGCTCGGCCGATCTCCTGGTGGTGGCGCCGGCCAGCGCCGATCTCATGGCCAAGATGGCGCAAGGCCTCGCCAATGATCTCGCCTCGACGACCTTGCTCGCCACCGACAAGAAGATCCTCATCGCCCCGGCGATGAATGTGCGCATGTGGCAGCATCCGGCGACCGCGCGCAATCTGGCAACACTCAAGGCCGATGACGTGCGCGTCGTCGGCCCCAATGACGGTGAGATGGCCTGCGGCGAATATGGCCCGGGCCGCATGGCCGAGCCGGTCGAGATTCTCGCCGCCATCCAGGCGCATTTCGCCGGCGGCGTGCTGCCGCTGGCGAGCGGCGCCTCGAACCGTCCCTTGACGGGACGCAAGGTGCTGATCACCGCCGGCCCCACCCATGAGCCGATCGATCCGGTGCGCTACATCGCCAACCGCTCCTCCGGCAAGCAGGGTTATGCATTGGCGCAGGCCGCCGTGGCGCTCGGCGCCGAGACGATCCTCGTATCCGGTCCCGTGCATCTCCCCATCCCGCCCGGCGCCCAGATGATGCCGGTCGAAACGGCGGCCGAGATGCTGAAGCTCGTCGAGGCGGAACTGCCCGTCGATATCGCGATCTTCGCCGCCGCCGTCGCCGACTGGCGCGTCGCCACGGCGGCGGACCAGAAGATCAAGAAAGGCGCGAACGGCTTGCCCGAGCTCAAGCTCGCGGAGAATCCCGATATCCTGAAGACGGTGGCGAACGCCAAGTCGAAGCGGCCGAAGCTGGTCGTGGGTTTTGCCGCCGAGACCCAGAATGTCATCGACAATGCCAAGGCGAAGCTTGCCAGGAAGGGCTGCGATCTCATCGTCGCCAATGATGTGAGCGCCGACAGCGGCGTCATGGGCGGCAACCGCAACAAGGTGCATCTCGTTTCGACCGACGGGGTCGAAAGCTGGCCCGAGCTCGACAAGAGCGAAGTGGCGCGCCGCCTGATGGAAGATTTCGCCCGCCGTATCGGAGCCTTGACATGACCGACGTGAAGATCCTGAGGCTTCCGAATGGTGAGGGCCTGCCTTTGCCCGCCTACGAAAGCGAGTTTGCCGCCGGCATGGACCTGCGCGCCGCCGAGGATGCGATTCTGCCGCCGTCCGGCCGCGCTTTGGTGGCGACCGGCTTCGCCATCGCCCTGCCGCAAGGTTTCGAGGCGCAGGTGCGGCCGCGCTCCGGCCTCGCGGCCAAACATGGCGTCACCGTGCTCAATGCGCCCGGCACCATCGATGCCGATTATCGGGGCGAGGTGAAAGTCATTCTGATCAATCATGGCGCGGACGCCTTCGCCATCAAGCGCGGCGACCGCATCGCCCAGATGATCGTGGCGCCGGTCACGCGTGTCACGCTCGCCGAGGCGGCGAGCCTTTCCGAAACCGAACGCGGCGCCGGCGGCTTCGGCTCGACGGGGCGCGGCTGATGAAGCTCTCGCCTGAAGAGCTCGAACGCTACGCCCGGCACATCGTGCTGCAGGAAGTGGGCGGGCCCGGCCAGGCGAAGCTGAAAGGCGCCAAGGTGCTCGTCATCGGCGCCGGCGGCCTCGGCGCTCCGGTGCTGCTGTATCTCGCCGCCGCCGGCATCGGCACGCTGGGCGTCATCGACGACGACGAGGTGTCGCTCTCCAATCTGCAGCGCCAGATCATCCATGCGTCGTCGCGCCTCGGCAGGCCCAAGACCGACAGCGCCGCGCAGACGCTCAACGATCTCAACCCGCATGTGAATGTGATCGGCCACAAGACGCGCCTCACCGCGGCCAATGCGCTCGACATCATCGGACGTTATGACATCGTCGCCGACGGCTCGGATAATTTCCCCACCCGCTTCCTGGTGAGCGATGCGTGTTACCTGGCGAAGAAGACATTGGTCGCCGCCGCGGTGGGCCAGTTCGACGGCCAGCTCTCGACCTTCAAGCCATTTCTGAGCGACGCGCAAGGGGTACCTTACCCGACCTATCGCTGCCTCCATCCGGAGGCGCCGCCGCCGGGCCTGGTGCCCGCTTGCGAGGAAGCCGGCATCGTCGGCGCGCTGACCGGCATCATCGGCTCGATCCAGGCGATGGAAGTGATGAAGGAGATTCTGGGGATCGGCGAAAGCCTGGCCGGCCGGCTTTTCATGTATGACGCGCTGTCGGTGCGCGCTTATGTGACGACACTGCCGTGGAATCCAAACAATCCGCTCAATGGCCGCAACGCGACGATCAGGGATCTGTCGTCGCATAACTGACACGTCACCGGTGAAAGCCGGAGCCCATCCAAAAAGCACAGTCCGGGAAGCGTTGGCTGCCGTGCCACACCTAACACCGTCATCCCGGCGGAAGCCGGGATCCACTGAATAAGCACAGGTGGGCGGCGCCGGCCGCGTGGAGAGAATTTATTGGATCCCGGCTTTCGCCGGGATGACGATTGTGGTGGGTTACGCCGCTCTGGCCACGCCGACCATGGCCGGGCGCAGCACGCGGTCGCCGATCTTGAAGCCGGCCTGCATCACCTGCACCACGGTGCCGGGAGCGGCGTCATTGGTCGGCACCTCGAACATCGCCTGATGGAAATGCGGATCGAATTTCTCGCCCATCGGATAGACGCGGCTGATGCCGTGGCGCTCGAACACATTGAGCAGCTCCCGGTTGGTCATCTCGACGCCGGCGACTAGATTCTTGACCGGCTCGGTCGCCTCCTTGAGGTGATCCGCCTCGGCGGTGGCGAGCGCGCGTTCCATATTGTCGCTGACGCTCAATATGTCGCGGGCGAAATTGCTGGCGGCGTAGAGCGTGGCCTCCGCCTTCTCGCGCTCCATACGCTTGCGCAGGTTGTCCATCTCGGCAAGGGTGCGCAGCAGCTGGTCCTTGAGCTTGCCGGCTTCTTCCTTGAGGTCGATGATCTCGGCGTCGCGCGGGTCGGCGTCCATCTCCAAGGTCACGGGATCGGCCTCCGGAACCTCCGGGCCTTGCGCGTCTTCGGGCATGGTTTCTTTGGTCGCTTTTGCGGTCATGACGATCCTGGATTGTCGATCGATGGATTGGGTTTCGGGCCCGGATATCAGGGTTCGGGACGGAAAAATCAAGTCTTTCGGGTCAACTGACACGAGCGGTCACTTGCCCGGCCTATGACGGCGCAAAGTCCCGCCTTTCCGGAGAAAAACCATGTCCGAGCCCATCCGCCTCTATTCCGGCCCCCTGAGCATGTTCGGCGCCAAGGCCGAGATCGCCGCCCTGGAGAAGGGCCTCGCCATCGATCTGGTGATGGTGCCTTTCGACATGCGCCAGCTCTATCAGCCGAAACATCCGGATGTGCTGCGCATCAATCCCAAGGCCCAGGTTCCGGTGCTGGTGCAGGGCGAGGTGGAAATCTTCGATTCGACCCAGATTTTCGAATATTTCGAGGATCTGAAGCCGCGGCCGCCGCTGTGGCCCGAGACACCCGCCGGGCGCGCCAGGGCGCGGCTGCTCGAGCACAAGTCGGACGAGGTCTTCTTCCCGCCGATCATCCGGCTGATGGGCCTGCAGGACCGCCTGGACGAGCCGGCGGCGGTCGCGGCGCAGGAGGCGTCGGCGCGTTATTATGAGGAGATGGAGCGGCAATTGGGCGACGCCCCGTTCCTCGCCGGCACCTATTCCTATGCCGACATCGCCTTCTATATGGCGCAGCTTTTCGCCGCCCGGATGTCGGCACCGATGACGGCGCAGACGCCGAAGCTCATCGCCTGGCGGGCGCGTTTGACGAAGCGGCCGGCGGTGCGCCAGGTGGCGGGCGCCATGGCGCGTTTTCTCGTGAGCCAGAGCCGGCCCCTGCCGGATTTCATGACGGAACTGATTTAGCCGAGGCGCTCGATATCGGGGAGACCCGTAAGGTCGACCCAGTCATGCCGGCGCGTTTCATAGACGGAGACGCGAGGCGCCGGGAATGCCGGATCGGCGAAAGCGCCGACCGCGACGGCATAGGCATCGGGCACGCCGCTCAGCTCCCAATAGACGGTCGAGCCGCAATCGGGACAAAAATGGAAGCTCACCGTGTTGCCGCTGTCGCCCTTGCGGGTGAAGCGTTTGCTGTCGCCGGCTATATGCCGCACATTCTCCTTGAGAAAACGCGCCTGCATGCCGAAGACGCTGCCGGTGCGTCTCTGGCAGGCGAGGCAATGGCAGATCGAGATGCGGACGGGCTCGCCGCGGCAGGCGATGCGCAGCCGGCCGCAGGCGCAGGAGGCCTCGCGTTCCATCGTCACGTGATCAGGCGCCCGATGATGCGCGCGGTGTAGTCGACCATCGGAATGATGCGGGCATAATTCATCCGCGTCGGGCCGATGATGCCGAGCGCGCCGACGATCTTCTCCTCGCTGTTGCGATAGGGGGCGACGATGAGCGATGAGCCCGACATCGAGAACAGCTTGTTCTCGGCGCCGATGAAGATGCGCACGCCCTCGCCGATCTCGGCCGAGCCCAGAAGCTGGATGAGCTCCTTCTTGTTCTCGAGATCGTCGAACAGGCGGCGGATGCGCTCGAGATCGTCGAAGGCGGTGAGATTCTCGATCAGGTTGCCCTGGCCCTTGACGATCAGCGTGCGGTCATCCTCCTCGTCATTTCCCGACCAGGTGGCCACGCCGTCGGAGACGACCTTGGCGGTGAGCTCGTCGAGCTCGGTCTTGAGCGTCGCGATCTCATCCTGCATGTGGCGCTGCAACTCGCCGATCGTCTTGCCCTGCATGCGGGCCGAGAGATAGTTCGACGCCTTGACGAGCGAAGAGGGCGGCAGTCCGGGCGGCAGATCGATGGTGCGGTTCTCCACCGTGCCGTCCTCCGAAACGAGGATGACGAGGCCGCGGCCGGGCGACAGGCTCACGAATTCGATGTGCTTCAGCCGGGCATTTAGCTTCGGCGCCATGACCAGGCCGGCGCAATGCGACAGGCCGGAGAGCAGCGTCGTCGCCTCGCCCAGCACCTCCTCGATGCGGCGCGAGCGGTTGGCGCCGGTCATCTGCGCGTCGATGCGGGCGCGCTCCTCGGGCGAGATCGACCCTACTTCGAGCAGCGCGTCGACGAAGAAGCGCAGGCCGGCATTGGTCGGCATGCGTCCGGCGCTGGTATGAGGCGAATAGATGAGGCCGGTTTCCTCGAGATCCATCATCACATTGCGCACCGAGGCCGGCGACAGGCTGGACGGCAGGATGCGCGAAATGGTGCGCGAGCCGACCGGCTCGCCGGTGTCGAGATAGGTCTCGACGAGGCGCCGGAAGATGTCGCGCGAGCGCTGGTCCAGCTGGGCGAGGCCCTGCAGTCGTTCATCGACCATGGGCTTTTGCGAATGAATGCTCATGGGGTGAATGTAAAAACGAGACCTCGCGGGGTCAATGAAGGCAAGGGCTTGCGCGTTCATCAATATTTGTTATGTTATAACATAACATATTGAAATGAGGAAAATCACGATGAAATCCTTGCTCATTGCCCTTCTCGCCGGTGCCGGAATGGTCGCTTTAGCCGCCGGCATTGCCGGTGCGGCCGAACAGGAGCACTGGCGCGTCTTTGTCGCCGATCACAGCGCACCGGCCATACATGCCGTTGACGTCAAGACCGGAACCGTATTGGCCACCATCGGCGTGCAGGCGCCGGCGGCGCTCGAGGTCAGCAAAAGCGGCCGCATCGTCTTCGCCGTGCAAGCCGACGCCGACCGGGTTTCGGCGATCGCCAGCGGAGTGGCGCTCGACGACCATGGCGATCACGGCGATCTCAAGCTGACGGCTCCCTATCTGCTCGGCGCGGTATCGAAGGGGGCCAAGCCGGTTCATCTCGTCGAGTTCGACGGCAGGATCGCGATCTTCCATGATGGCGACGGCAGCGTGGCGATCGTCGATGAAGCGCAATTCGCCAAGGGCAAACTCGCGCCGCAGGTGCTGAAGACGGCGGCGCCGCATCATGGCGTTGCGGTGCCGCTGGGCGACATGACGCTGCTTTCGATCCCCCATCCGAAGGAGCCGGACGAATTGCCGGTCGGCATGCGGCTCGTCGATGCGACGGGAGCGGCCGTCGCCGATTATGCCTGTCCCGATCTCCATGGCGAGGCTTCGTCCGGTCGGGTCCTTGCCATCGCCTGCGCCACGGGTCTCCTCATAGTCGATGCGCAGAAGCAAGAGCCGCGCATCGACTTCCTGCCCTATGCGCCGTCGCTGCCGGCGGGCAAGGCGACGACGCTGCGCGGCGCCAAGTCGCTGCGCTATTTCATCGGCAACTACGGACCAGAGGCGATCGTCATCATCGACCTCTCCGCCGCGGATCCCTTCCGCCTTGTGAAGCTCCCCGCCCGCCGCGTCGACTTCACCATCGACCCCGAACATTCCGACCGCATCTACGTCTTCACCGAGGACGGGCATCTGCACCGCATCGACGCGATCAAGGGCGAGGTCGTCAGAAGCGCCAGGCTCACGCAGCCCTACAGCATGGACGGCCACTGGCGCGATCCGCGTCCGCGCCTCGCGGTGGCGGGTGAGGAGATCGTGGTGAGCGATCCTTTGGCCGGAATCCTACGCATCGTTCATCCCGAGACCCTGGCCGAAAGCCGCAGCATCGATATCGACGGCATGCCTTATGGACTCGTCGCCGTGGGAGGCGCCGGTGAGATCCATTGAGGCGAACCGCCTTCCCGTGACCGTCCTGTCGGGCTTTCTCGGCGCCGGCAAGACGACGCTGCTCAATCACATCCTCACCAACCGTGACGGCCTCAAAGTGGCGGTGATCGTGAATGATATGAGCGAGGTGAATATCGATGCCGAGCTGGTGCGC
>JBMOOM010000122.1:0-29889 GCA_049323275.1 Pseudomonadota bacterium | reverse complement strand
GGGTTCCGCTGCGGCGGTCTTCTGTTGCGGTTCGGCCGGCTTTTCAGCCTGAGCCGGCGCTTCCGCGCTGCCGCCGGCCTGCAGGACCTTGGTGGCGGCCCCAGGTTCGGTCAGGGCCACCATGGCCTGCTGTCCGGGCTTCTCGGGAACCGCGACGGCGATGGACTTCTCCGACGTGCTGGTGGCGCCGTCGGCGGCTTTCTGCTCGACGGTGAGCTCATGGGCGCCCTTAGGCAACGGATTCTCGGGAGCGACCACCCAGGCGCCATCGGAATTGGCGACGCCCTTGCCCAGAACCTCGTCGCCGAGCTTGAGCGAGACTTCCGCTCCGGGCTTCGCGCGGCCGGCCACGATGGCCTGTCCGTCGGCCTCGACCCGCACCGTGTCGAGTTCCGGCTTGGCCGGAGCGGCAGCGGTTTCGGGCGCCGGCGTCTCGGTTTTCGGGGCTTCCGCCTGGGGCTGATCGGCTGGCTGCAGGGCGGCGGTTTCCGCCGGTTTTTCGGCCGGTTTCTCCGCTTCGGCGGGCGTTTTGGGCGCCTCGGCCTGAGTCTGCGCCGCATTCGAGGCGGAAGGCGCGTCGGCCGGCCAGTCGGTCATCTTCAGACCGGCCAGGGCGGCCACGGTGGCCAAAGCGGCGCCGGTAAACACTACAAGCGGATTTTTCATTGTCGCAGTTCCATGTTTCCGCCTGTAAATAGTGAATAACTCGCGAATCTGCAAAGCTTAAGCGGCAGTCAGGTCAGTTCGGCCGCGGCCAACTCGCGACAAAAGGAATGTAAGATCACCATGCGGCATCTTTGTGTTTATTGCGGTTCGGGACCGGGACGGAATCCGGCCTATATGGCGGCGGCGCGCAGCCTGGGCCTGGCCATGGCCGACCAGGGCATCGGTCTCGTCTATGGCGGCGGCAGCCTCGGCCTGATGGGCGAGGTCGCCCGGTCGGTGCTGGACGGCGGCGGCCATGTCGTCGGCATCATTCCGGAATTCCTGGTCAATAAAGAACGTATGCTGACGAATGTGAACGAGCTCATCGTCACCGCCAGCATGCATGAGCGCAAGATGACGATGTTCGAGCGCTCCGACGGCTTCGTGGCGCTGCCCGGCGGCCTCGGCACGCTCGAGGAGCTGGTCGAGATCTCGACCTGGGCGCAGCTCGACCGCCACGCCAAGCCGATCATCATCTGCGACGTCGACAATTACTGGGCGCCCCTCCTCACCCTCATCGAGCATATGCGCCAGGAGAAATTCATCCGCGAGGGCATCGATCTCAAGCTCGAGGTGGTGAAGAAGCCCGAGGATGTCGTGTCGGTCTTCCAGGACCGGCTCAGCCAGTCGACGGCCAAGGTCCCGGCCGACCCGATCCGCAAGACGTTGTAAAGTCGCGGCGCGTCAAGCCTGCGCCGGCTCGACGATTTGCTGCATGCGCCGGCCTTCGCGCAGCGCGGCCCAGGTATAGATGCCGAGCGCCACCCAGAGCAGCGCGAAGGACAGCCAGCGCCAGAAATCCATCGGCTCGCCGAAGACGAAGACGGCGGTGAGGAAGACGAGCGACGGCGAGATATACTGCATGAGGCCGGCGGTCGAATAGCGGATGCGCCGGATCGCGGCGGCGAAGAACAGCAGCGCCGCCGCGGTGACGACGCCGCAGCCCATCAGCATCAGCGTGTAGAAGGTCGAGGTCAGGAACTTGGCTTCGCCAGTCTCGCCCATCCACACGGCGATGGCGACAGCGGGCGGGAAGATGATCAGCACCTCGATGAAGAAGCCTTGCGTGGCGCCGACATCGACGGTCTTGCGGATGAGCCCATAGAGGCAGAAGGTCGAGCCCAGCATCAGGCCGAGCCAGGGCACGACGCCCAGCGCCACGGTCTGCACCAAAACCGCCAGGACCGCCAGCGCGATGGCGATCAGTTGCACGCGGCTGAAACGCTCGCCCAGGAAGATGGCGCCCACCACCACGTTGAGCAGCGGGTTGATGTAATAGCCGAGGCTCGCCTCGATGGTGCGGCCGTTCTGAATCGACCAGATGTAGAAGCCCCAGTTGAAGACGATCAGCAGGCTGGTGAACAGCAGGGTCAGGACGATGCGCGGACTGGCCAGCGCCTTCCTCACATCGTCATATTGACCGAGCGTCCAGATGACGACGGCGCCGATGGCGAGCGCCCAGATACCGCGATGCACCGCGATCTCGATCGGCGAGGCGGCGTCGATGAGCTTGAAATAATAGGCCATCACGCCCCAGACGAGATGGGCCGCGATGCCGAAGGCCACGCCCTTCTTGGCCTCGGACAGATGGCTTGCGGAAACCGGGGTATCGATGGCGGACATCGGCGATGGTTTAGCCGTCCCCTGCCCGTTCAGCCATCCGGCTTGCAAGCATGGGTAGCATGCCCGGGGCGCACGCATGCTCCCTCCGCCGCCGAAGGCGGGGGTGGCGCGCGGAACGCGCGACGGGTGGGGTCCCTCCGCGAGCAAATCTCTCAAGCTCTGAGCACCTCCCGGTGGAGAGCCCACAACCCGTCCGCCCTGTGGGCGTCCACCCTCACCGCGCTTCGCGCCGCGGAGGAGATTAGGCAGTCGCCACCTGTTCCCGCAGCAGCTTGAAGACGATCGAATCCGACAGCGCCTGGAAGGAGGCATCGACGATATTGGGCGACACGCCGACGGTGAACCAGCGGTTGCCCTTGCCGTCGCGGCTTTCGACCAGAACCCGGGTCGTGGCTCCCGTACCGCCATTGAGGATACGGACCTTGTAGTCGGCGAGCTCGAGATCGTCGATGAAACGCTGGAACTTGCCGAGATCCTTGCGCAAGGCGACGTCGAGCGCATTGACCGGGCCATTGCCCTCGCCGGCATTGAGGAAGACCTCCTCGTCGACCTTCACCTTGACCACCGCTTCCGACATGGTGACGAGCTCGCCCAGCGCGTTGTGGCGCTGCTCGACGATGACCCGGAAGGACTGGACGTCGAAATAATGCGGCACGGTGCCGAGCATGCGGCGCGCCAGCAACTCGAAGGACGCATCCGCCCCGTCATAGGCATAGCCCTGGGCCTCGCGTTCCTTCACCTCGCGCAGCAGCGCATCGAGGCGCGTATCGTTCCTGTCGACGCTGAGACCAATGCGGGCGAGCTCGGCGAGCAGGTTGGATTTGCCGGCCTGGTCGGAGACCAGCATGCGCCGGCGGTTGCCGATGCTGTCGGGCGGCACATGCTCGTAAGTCTCCGGCTCCTTGACGATCGCGGACGCATGGATGCCGGCCTTGGTGGCGAAGGCGCTCCGGCCCACATAAGGCGCTTGCGCATTCGGGCTGCGGTTCAGGAGCTCGTCGAACGCGCGGGAGACGTGCGTGAGCGTCGCAAGTCTCTCTTCCGTCACGCCGGTCTCGAAGCGCTCGGCGAATTCCTTCTTGAGCACCAAGGTCGGGATGATCGAAACGAGATTTGCGTTGCCGCAGCGCTCGCCGATGCCGTTGAGCGTGCCCTGGATGTGGCGCGCCCCGGCCAGCACGGCGGCCAGCGAATTGGCCACCGCCTGCTCGGTGTCGTTATGGGCATGGATGCCGAGATGATCGCCCGGCACCGTTTTCGCCACTTCACGGACGATCTCCGACACCTCCTGCGGCATGGTCCCGCCATTGGTGTCGCAGAGCACGACCCAGCGCGCCCCGGCATCGTAAGCGGTCCTGGCCACCTGCAGGGCATAGGCCGGGTTCGCCTTGAAGCCGTCGAAGAAATGCTCGCAATCGAGCAGCACCTCGCGGCCGAGCGCCCTGGCGCTTTCGACCGTCTCCTTGATGGTGAGGAGATTCTCCTCATTCGTCGTCTGCAGCGCCACGCGGACATGATAGTCCCAGGACTTGGCGACGAAGCAGATGGCCTTCGCCTTGGCGCGCAGGATGTCCTGCAGGCCGGGATCGTTGGACACCGAGCGGCCGGCGCGCTTCACCATGCCGAAGGCGGTGAAGGTCGCCTTGGTGTCGCGCTTCTCGGCGAAAAGCGCCGTATCGGTCGGATTGGCGCCTGGATAGCCGCCCTCGATATAATCGAGGCCGAGCCCATCGAGCATCTCCATCACGACCAGCTTGTCGTCGAGCGAGAAGTCGACGCCCGGCGTCTGCTGCCCGTCGCGCAAGGTGGTGTCGAAGAGATAGAGGCGCTCGCGGTTCACGATTTCACCTCCCAGCTCGTCGTGCCGTCCTTGTTGTCCTTGACGACGACGCCGAGCGCGTCGAGCTCGCCGCGCAGGCGGTCGCTCTCGGCCCAGTTCTTGGCGGCGCGGGCGGCGAGCCTCGCCTTGATCAGCTCATTGACCTTGTGCTCGTCGATCTTCGCCGCTTTCTCCTCGACATGCCTGCCGGTGAAGCCCAGCGCATTGAGGGTCGCGCCGAGCTCCACCTGGAAATTCGGGCGGTCGAGCGCATGCAATTCGGCGATGGCGCGCGGCGTATTGAGGTCGTCGCACAAAGCTTCGAGCACCGGCGCGGCGATCCGGACATCCTCGGTCAGGCGCACGGCGGCCGAATTGTAGAAGCCGTCGAGGATGCGGGTGCTCTCCTCGAGCCCCTTCACGGTCCAGTCGATCGGCTGGCGGTAATGGGTGCGCAGCATATTGAAGCGCAGCACCTCGCCCGGCCAGTCCTGCAAGACCTCGTTGATGGTGAGGAAGTTGCCGAGGCTCTTCGACATCTTCTGGCCGTCGATCTGCAGGAAGCCGTTATGCATCCAGACATTGGCCATCACCTGGAGGCCGAAGGCGCAGCGCGACTGCGCCACTTCGTTCTCGTGATGCGGGAAGATGAGGTCGATGCCGCCGCCATGGATGTCGAAGGTCTCGCCCAGATGCTTCCACGACATGGCCGAGCATTCGATATGCCAGCCGGGCCGGCCCCTGCCCCACGGGCTGTCCCAGCCCGGGAGATCCGCGCCCGACGGCTTCCACAGGACGAAATCCATCTCGCCCCTCTTATAGGGCGCGACGTCGACGCGGGCGCCGGCGATCATGTCGTCGAGCGGCCTTCGCGACAGCTTGCCGTAGTCTTTCATCGAGGGCACGTCGAACAGCACATGGCCTTCCGCCGCATAGGCATGGCCCTTGGCGATCAGCATCTCGATGAGGGCTATGATCTCCGGGATGGTGCCGGTGGCGCGCGGCTCGAAAGTCGGCTCCAGCACATTGAGCGCCGCGATGTCCTCATGGAACTGGCGCGTCGTGCGGCCGGTCAGGTCTGCGATGGGCACGCCCTCTTCCCTGGCCCTGGCATTGATCTTGTCGTCGATGTCGGTGATGTTGCGCACATAGGTGACGTGATCGGCGCCATAGAGATGGCGCAGCAGCCGGAACAGGACGTCGAAGACGATGATCGGCCGGGCATTGCCGATATGGGCATAGTCATAGACCGTCGGGCCGCAGACATACATGCGCACCCGCTTGGGATCGATCGGGGTGAAGACGTCCTTGGCTCGGGTCAGGGTATTGTACAGGCGTAGCGTCATAGTTCTTCCGGGGCTTGCCGGCCCGGAGATCGCTTCGACTTGGATTTAGGTAAAGCGGCCGCCTGCCAGCGTTTTTGCGCTAGATGCAGATAATAATCATGCCGCACATCGGGACGGCATAGTGGCGGGCGGTGGTCATGGGGCGGCAAAATGACGGAACTGCCCCCTCCCGTCAAGCCCGGCCCTCGGAACAGGCTAAATTTGCCTTACCGGTCGCTGCGCCGGTAGAGCCAGAGCGTCACCGGGGCCAGAATGAGGGTCAGGGCCGCCGGCGCCGCCAGCGCCAGGAGGACATCGCCCAGGCTCGCATTGCCCGCCATCAGCCCGCGAATGGCGCTGGTCATCAGCGAGACCGGGTTGACCTCGACGAAAGCCCTGAGCCAGCCCGGCATGGTCGCCGGCTGGACCATGATGTTGGAGGCGAAAACCAGGGGAAAGAGGAAGGTGAATCCCGCCGTCATCACCGTCGTCGGCGTGCGCACCAGGAGACCCAGGACCATGAAGATCCAGCCCATGCCGAAGCCGACGGCGATGAGCAGGCCGAAGGCGGCGACGATGCCGAAGACCCCACCCTCGGCGCGGTAGCCGAGGATGAGGCCGATGGTCAGGATGATCCCGCCGGCGATCAGATGGCGCAGGATGTCGCCCACCATCAGCCCGGCGAACGGCGCCAGCGACCAGATCGGCAGGGAGCGGAAGCGGTCGAACAGGCCCTTGCCGAGATCGGTCGAAAGACCCATGCCGGAATAGACCGCGTTGAAGACGACGGTCTGCACCAGGATGCCGGGCAGGAAGAACTGCAGATAGGCGCCGGTCGATCCCGCCAGCGCGCCGCCGAAGACGAAGGTGAAGAGCAGCGTGAACATGATCGGCGTCATCACCAGATCGAAGAGCTGCTCCGGCACGTGCTTGAATTTGAGGACGGCGCGCCAGCCGAAGACGAGCGCGTTGGAGAAAGCCGAGGGCGGCCGGGGCGGCGCGCGGTCGAGCCTGAGGTCCAGGGCGGTCGGGCTCACATCGGTCATCGATCGTTTCCTTCCGGCTTTGCGAGCCGCCCTCCGCTGCCCGTCAGCGCGAAGAATACTTCCTCGAGGCTGGGCGAGCCCATCGAGAAATCGGCGAGCTCGATCCGGTTGGCGATGAGGCTCGCTATCGCCTGGCTCGCCGCCTCGGGCGTACCCGCCATGACCGACAGCTGAGTGCCCTCGGGATTATGCTGGACCTTGCCGCCGAGCTGCGCCTCGAGCAGCCTCGTCGCGTCTTCGACGCGGGTCGGATCGGCCAGCGCCACATGAAGAAAGCCCGAGCCGGTGGCCGCCTTCAGCTCGCGGCTCGTGCCTTCGGCGATCTTCCTGCCCTTGTCGATGACGGCGATGCGCGCCGCCAGCTGATCCGCCTCGTCGAGATATTGCGTCGTGAGAAGAATGGTGACGCCCGAGCCGGCCAGCGCCCGGATCATCCGCCACACGCTCTGGCGCGCATTGGGGTCGAGGCCGGTCGTCGGCTCGTCGAGAAACAGGACGCCCGGCGTAACCACGAGCGAGGCGGCGATGTCGAGCCGGCGGCGCATACCGCCCGAATAGGCCTTCACCTGCTTGTGGGCGGCATCCGCGAGATCGAAGGCGGCGAGCAGCTCGTCGGCGCGCGCCTTGGCGTCGCGGCCGCGATAGCCCCACAGGCGCGCCAGCATCAGGAGATTTTCGCGCCCGGTCAGGTCCTCGTCGAGCGAGGCGAACTGGCCGGTCATGGCGATGCTGGCGCGCACTTTCTGCGGCGCCGAGACGAGATCATGCCCCATGACGCTGGCCGAGCCCGCATCAGGTGCCGCGAGCGTCGCCAGCATGCGCATCAGCGTCGTCTTGCCGGCGCCGTTGGGGCCCAGAATGGCGAAGATCACGCCGCGCGGCACATCGAGATCGATGCCGTCGACGGCCCTCACGGCGCCGAAATGCTTGACGATGCCGCGCACCGAAATGGCGAGCGCCTGGCTTTCGGCCGACGATGCGGCGTTCATACGCATGGCATCATTCATGACGCACTCGTGAAACCTTCTGTAATGAAAAGCGGGCCGCGCAACCAAAGGCATGTCGGCTCGCTCTGGTGAGCCGTCCCGCCGCGCCTGCCGACCCTCGCAGACGCCCGGACCTTTGTCCAGCCGGCATCCTGCCAGGAGATGTCAGGAGGAGGAATTTACGCCGGCGAAGCCCGGCCCCTTCCGCAGGGTTGATATGAGCTTTCGACCCTAGCGGGCGCCTGGCCGCTCTCCTAAGGTCGCGCGGTCAGGGGAGAGAATCGGGCTTGCCGCAACAATCCATATCCGGCGCGGCCATCTGGATGGCGGGATGGCTTCTGTGCACGCTTGCCCTGACCGTCGCCGGCCGCGAGCTCGGCCACGATATACCGGTTTTCGTGATCATGTTCCTGCGCAGCCTGCTCGCCATGGCGGTGCTCGGCCCGCTCATTCTCTATGAAGGCAATGTCCGCGCCCGCCTCACCCGGATGCCGCTCCATATCGTGCGCAACCTGGCGCATTACGCCGCCCAATATTCCTGGTTCAGCGCGCTCATCCTGATCCCCCTCGCCCAGGTCGTCTCGATCGAGTTCACCATGCCGATCTGGGGAGCGCTCATCGCCGCCATGTTCCTCGGCGAGAAGCTCAACCGCTACAGGATCTCCGCCATCGCCCTCGGCTTTCTCGGCATATTGATGATCGTGAAGCCCGGCGCCGCGGCGCTCGAAACGGGCCATCTGGTCGCCCTCGTCGCGGCCATCGGTTTCGCCGTCTCGGTCGCCCTCACCAAGGTACTGACCCGCAAGGATTCGGCGCTCACCGTCATCTTCCTGATGTTCGCCATCCAGACGGTGATCGGCGCGGTGCCGGCGTGGCTCACCTGGAAGTGGCCCGAGCCGCATAACTGGATCTGGGTCCTGGTGGTCGGCTTCACCGGCACTTTCTCGCATTACTGCCTGACCAAGGCGGTCTCGCTCGCCGACATGACGATCGTGACGCCGATGGACTTCCTGCGCGTGCCCCTGACCGTGCTCGCCGGCTACTGGCTCTACAGCGAGGGCTTCGACCTCACCTCGATCATCGGCGCGGCCCTGATCCTCGGCGCCAACATGCTCAATCTTCTGAAGGCGAAACAGTCATCATGAATGCGGACCATGCCGCGCGGCATCGCCTCGGCCTCCTCCTGGTGGCGACGGCGGCGCTCTTCTGGTCGACCTCCGGCATCTTCGTCAGGCTCATCGGCGCCGATCTCTTCACCATGCTGTTCTGGCGCGGCGTGTTCTCCGGCTCGGCCGTGATGCTGGTCTATCTCCTGATGGAGAAGAAGGCAGGCCTCCTGAGATTGCGTCACCTGCCGCTTCCCGTCTTCGCGGTCGCCGCCCTGTCGGCGATGAGCATGATCAGCGGCATCGGCTCGATGCGCTACACGACGGTGGCGGAATCGCTCATCATCTACGCGACCGTGCCGTTCATGACGGCGGCCTTCGCCTGGGTCTTCGTCGGCGAGAAGCCGAGCACCCGCACCATGCTGGCGAGCCTCGTGGCGCTGGCCGGCGTCGCCATCATGCTCAAGGATGCCTCGCTCGACGGCAGCCTTTTCGGCAAGGGTCTCGCCGTCCTCATGACCATCGGCATGGCCGGCATGACCACCATCATGCGCCGCCACCAGAACGTGCCGATGCTGCCGGCCATGGCGATCTCGGCCTGGCTCTGCTCGCTGGTCACCGTCTGGTTCGCCGCTCCCTTGTCGGTCACCACCCAGGACCTCCTGCTCATCGCCGCCTTCGGCGTCGTGCAGAACGCCTCGGGACTCATCCTCTATGCCATCTGGTCGCGCAAGATCCCGGCCGCCGAGGCGACCCTCATCGCCGCCCTCGAAGTGCCCTTCACGCCGCTCTGGGTCTGGCTGTTCCTCGGCGAAACGCCGGCCGGCGCCGTGCTGGTCGGCGGCAGCGTGGTCATGCTGGCGCTGTTCGGCCATATCCTGACCGAGATCAGGCCGAGGCGGGCTTTGCCGCCGCCGGTATGATTTCTGTCAGCCTATAGGGCGCGGTTTTCATCACTTCGGGACAAGAGGAAATGCCGGAATGTCATCATAAACGGATTTGATGAGAATCTTTGATGTCATGCGGAGCTTGTCCCTTCGCCGGAATGGTTTTCCCTTTCTTCGAGTACCTCGCATCAACAAAAAAGTCGCGCGGGTCGGCGCAGTTGCCCGACGCGCTACGGCCCCTACACACGGGCCTTGCTAGAAAATTTGCGAATTTGACAGCCTGAAAGAAAACTGACAAGCTTCGACAAAACTAACAAAGTGCGGGGGCGACGCGAGAACATGCGGAAACCGGTACGTCAGCGGCTTACCGCGTGCCTGGAGGAGGACGCGACCAAGGCGGAGCGTTTGCTCGCCAGCTACATGCTGGCCAATCTGACGAGCCTGCCTTTCGAGACCGCCGCCACCCTCGCCCAGAAAATCGGCTTGAGCGAGCCGTCGGTCGGCCGCTTCTGCCGCGCCATCGGCTACAAGCATTTCAAGGACCTGAAAGCCGACCTCCAGGCCGATATCGGCGAAGGCCCGTGGCTCATCGGCGACCGGCTCAAGGATTTCCGCCAGCGCAGCCGGCGCGGCGACGACGAATTGGCGCGCGGCCTCGACAAGGAGATGGCGGCCGTCGTCAGGAACTACGAGATCGCCCGCACCAAGGAATGGAAGCGCGTCGTCAAGCGCCTCGCGCAGGCGCCGGACATCTTCGTCGCCGGATTCCAGACCGAACGCGGCCTGGCGCAGTATCTCGTCAACCAGCTGCAATATCTGCGCCCCGGCGTACAGCTCGTCGACCTCGCCGGCGGCAATTTCGCGGATGTGCTGCTCGGCAATCCGGCCAGGGCCAATCTCATCCTCATCGAAGTCCGCCGATATTCGAGCCTCGCCCAGCGCCTCGCCGCCGAGGCCCGCCAGGCCGGCGTCGCCACGATGCTCATCACCGACTCGTATTGCGACTGGGCGCATGACCTGGTCGACGAGGTTTTTTCGGTCGAAACCGATCTCAACCAGTTCTGGGACGCGACGGCGCCGATCGCCAGCCTCATCACCCTTCTCGTCAACAGCATCTTCAACGAGCTCGGCCCGCAAGTCGAAGAGCGGATGAACAAGGTCTCCGGCCTCTACAGCCAGTTCATCGGTTATGTGGGAGATCCGAAAGCCTGAGACCGCGGGCGCTTCACCAAAACAAAAAACGGAAATGGAGGAACCTATGAAACACCAGCTACGCAACGCCCTTCTCACCGGCAGCACCGCTTTGATGACGCTAGCCGCCTCGAGCCTCTGGGCGCTCGCCCAGGAGGCGGTCTTCGTCATGCCGACCAACGAGGTGGGCGCCGCGACCTACAACCCGGTCAAATCGCCGATGGTCAATGCCGCCTCGCCTCTGATCTTCGACGGTCTCGTGGTGCAGGACGTCGATCAGAGCTTCCATCCGCATCTGGCGGAATCCTGGGAAGAAGCGCCGGACGGCATGCAGTGGGTCTTCCATCTGCGCAAGGGCGTGAAGTTCCATAATGGCGAGCCCTTCAATGCCGATGCGGTCGCACAGTGGATTCCGTCCTTCGCCGGCACCGACAACGCCTATATGGTCGAGGCCATCGACAAGGTGGAGGTCGTCGACGAGAATACCGTCAAATTCGTGATGAAGCGGCCGGAGCCCAACCTTCTCTTCAACTTCGCGAGCGCTTTCATGGGCATCCCGGCGCCCAAGGCCTATAAGGAAATGGGCGACAAATTCGGCGTCACCGAAGCGATCGGCACCGGGCCCTACAAGCTTTCGAGCTTCACCGTCGGTCAGGAAACGGTGCTCGAACGCAATGACGACTATACCTGGGCGTCCGAGCTCTCGCAGAACAAAGGCCCGGCCAAGATCCAGAAGATCACCTTCCGCGAGATCCCGGAGCAATCGACCTCCTTCCTCGAGCTCAAGACCGGCGGCGTCGATCTGCTCTTCGGCGTGCCGACCGACTTCATTTCACAAGTGAAGGCCGAGCCCAATCTCGGCGTGATCACCACGCCCGCCTATGACGTCGCTTATATGCCGATCAACGTCACCTCGGATCCCTTCACCGATATCAGGGTGCGCGAAGCGACGGCGCTTGCCGTCAACCAGAAGCAGATCCTCGACAGCATCTATGGCGGCATCGGCATGGAAGCGCACAACTTCCTGATCAGCGCGCTGCCCGAAGCCAATGTCGATCCCAAGTTCAACATCTCCTACAATCCGGAGCGGGCGAACCAGCTGCTCGAGGAAGCCGGCTGGAAGATGGGTGCGGGCGGCGTGCGCGAGAAGGACGGCAAGCCGCTGAAGGTGAAGCTCTGGGCGCAGACCGACACCGAGTTCAAGCGCCTCGCCGAAGCGGTCCAGGCACAGCTCAAGGCGATCGGCATGGACGCCGAGATCACCATCTACGATTCCTCCGCCATCCGTGACGAGTACAAGAAGAACCAGCATCAGCTGGCGGTGCGTTCCTATGAATGGAACAACGCCGACATCATCGACTGGTTCTTCTCCGGTCAGCGCCTCGGTTATCCCAATATCTCGATGTGGAACGACCCCAAGGGCGAGGAGCTGAACAAGAAGGCGATGACCGGCTCGAAGACGCTGGAAGAGCGCATCGCCAACTTCAAGGCCTATCACGAATACGTCCTGTCGCAGTTCGTCTTCGCGCCGATCTACCAGCCGGTGACCAGCGTCGCCTATAACAAGGACCGCCTGAAGGTGACGGATACGATGCTGAAGAAGGGCATCGAGGCGCCGCAGATCATGGACCTCGAAGTCGTCCAGTAGGCAGCACGGCGTAAGGGGGAAGACCGGGATGCTTTTCTATACTGTCCGGCGGCTTCTGCTGCTGATCCCGGTCTTCCTCGTCGTGTCGATCGTCATCTTCCTCATCATCCATCTCGTGCCGGGCGATCCGATCGACAATCTCGTGCGGGTCGGCTCGACGCCGGAGCAGAAGGCCGAGATCACCGCGCGCTACGGGCTCGACCGGCCGCTCGTCGAGCAATATCTCATCTGGCTCGGTCAGCTCGTCCGGGGCGATCTCGGCACCGCCATCGTCATGCGCCGGCCGGTCAGCGACCTCATCGCTCAGAACATCCCCTACAGCCTGACGCTGGGCGGTCTCGCTCTGCTGTTCTCGACCGTGCTCGGCATCGCTGCCGGCGTCGTCGCCGCGATGAACAAGGAAGGCCCGCTCGACCGCACCGTGATGACCGGTGTGTTGTTCGGCTCGACGGTGCCGGGCTTCTGGCTCGGCCTCATTCTCATTCTTGTCTTCGCCGTGCAGCTGCGCTGGTTTCCGGTGTCGGGGGCGCGCTCCTGGGAAAGCCTGGTGCTCCCGGTCCTCACCATCGGGCTCGGCGGCACGGCGCTGGTGGCGCGCGTCACCCGCATCGCCATGCTGGAAACGGCGACCAAGGACTTCGTGCTGCTGCTCCATGCCAAGGGCCTGCCCGCGCGGCGCATCCAGCTGCGCCATGTATTGCGCCATGCGCTGCTGCCCGTCGTCACCATATTGGGCCTGCGGATCGGCTGGGTTCTCGGCGGGGCCGTCACCGTCGAATATGTCTTCGCCAGGCCCGGCCTCGGCACCTTGCTGATCAAGGCGCTCAGCCAGCATGATTATCCGGTGGTCCAGGCCTGCCTTTTGATGCTCGCCATGGCGGTCATGCTCGGCACGCTCATCGGCGATCTCATCCAGGCGGCGATGGATCCGCGCGTGCGGAGCGCCCTCACATGACCGCGCCCGCTCTCGACCGGAGTCCAGGCCTCCTCGCCGACGCCCGCCGGACGACGCTCGGCAAGGTCTTCCTCACGCCGAAAGGCGGCATCACCGGCGCCTATCTGCTGGCGCTCGTCCTTATCGCCCTCCTCGCCCCGTGGATCACCCCCTATCCTTATGACGCTCAGAATCTGCCGCTCGCCGCGCAGCCGCCGAGCCTCGCCAACTGGCTCGGCACCGACGAATTCGGCCGCGATGTGCTGTCGCGCATCATGTATGGCGCTCGCACCTCGCTGTCGGTCAGCGTCACCGCCATCTCCGTCTCGGTCTTCATCGGCATGTGTCTCGGCGCCGCGGCCGCTTATTTCGGCGGCCTGCTCGACCGCTTCATCACCGCGGTGATCGACCTCAGCTGGTCCTTCCCCGAGCTTCTCATCGCCCTCATCCTGGTCGCCATCATCGGTCCCGGCCTCACCAGCACGATGATCGCGATCGGCGTCGCCTATCTCGCCCAGTTCACCCGCCTGACCCGCGCCGAGATCCTGGCGCTGAAGAACGAGACCTATATCGAAGCGACGATCGGCCTCGGCGCCAGCCATGCCCATGTCGTCTTTCGCCACCTGCTGCCCAATGCCATGGCGCCGGTCATCATCTGCGGCATGCTGGCGACGGGCGATGCCATCATCCTCGAAGCGACGCTCGGCTTCTTCGGCCTCGGCGCCCAGCCCCCGGTTCCGAGCTGGGGCGCCATGATGTCGAGCGGCACGGCGCAAATCTTCAAGGCGCCCTGGGTCATCATCTTCCCCGGCCTCGTCATCGCCATCACGGTGATCGCCATCAATCTCTTCGGCGACGCGCTGATCCGGGCGCTCGACATCAAATCCAAGATCCGGGAAGGCTGAGCATGGCGCTTCTCGAGGTCAGCGGTCTTTCCATCGATATCGGCGGCATCAAGCCGCTGGACGGCATCGGCTTCACGGTCGACAAAGGCGAGACCTTGGGCATTGTCGGCGAATCCGGCTCCGGCAAGTCGCTGACGGCGCTCTCCATCATGGGCCTGCTGCCGCTGATCGGCGGGCGCGTCGAACGCGGCACGATCGGCTTCGACGGCATGGAGCTGACCCGCCTGCCGGAGCCCGATTACCGCCGGCTGCGCGGCCGCCGCATCGCCTTCATCACCCAGAATCCGATGACCTCGCTCGATCCCGTCATCCGCGTCGGCGAGCAGATCGACCAAGTGTCCAGGCTCCATCTCGGCCTCAGCGCCTTCGCGGCGCGCAACCACAGCATCGAGATCATGCAGCGGCTGCGCATCCCCGAGGCCGCCACCGCCTGGCACAATTACCCGCATCAATTGTCGGGCGGCATGAAGCAGCGCATCGTCATCGCCATGGCGCTCGCCGCCAATCCCGATCTCATCATCGCCGATGAGCCGACCACCGCGCTCGACGTCACCATCCAGGCGCAGATCATCCAGATCTTGAGCGAGCTGGTGCGCGAGAAAAGCGTCGCCCTGATCCTCATCACCCACGACATGGGTGTCGTGGCGCAGGCCTGCGACCGCGTGGTCGTGCTTTATGCCGGGCGGGTCGCCGAGAGCAACACGGTGTCGGCCATCTTCGCCAGCCCGCGTCACCCCTACACGCAGGCGCTGATCGGCTGCATCCCGCGCAACGCCATGGAACGCGGCAGCCTCGTCGGCATTCCGGGCCTGGTGCCGAGTGTGGCGCGCTATCCGGCGGGCTGCCGCTTCCATCCACGCTGCATGTACAGCGAAAGCCTGTGCCGGAGAGAGGTGCCGGTGCTGGAGCGGCTCGCTTCCGGCGCCGAGATCGCCTGCCATGTCGCCAGCAGGCGCGAGGCCAGCCATGCCTAGCCTCTCGCCCCTCGTCACGATCCGCGATCTCAACAAGGTCTTCGAAAGCCGCAAGGGCCTGTTCGGCGAGCCGCGCCGGATGACCGCCGTCAACCAGGTGTCGCTCGACATTCCGCGCGGCCAGGTGACGGGCGTCGTGGGCGAATCGGGCTGCGGCAAGTCCACGCTGGCGCGCCTCGTCCTGCGCCTTCTCGAAGCGACGAGCGGCAGCATCGACTTCGACGGCGTCGACCTGCTGAAGCAGTCGCATGGCGCGATGCGGCTCCTGCGGCGGCGCATGCAGATGGTGTTCCAGGATCCCTATTCCTCGCTCGATCCGCGCTACACGATCGCCGATGCCCTGCTCGAGCCTTTCCAGGTGCAGGGCATCCGCCTCGCGCGTGCGGAAGCGCGCCAAAAGGTCGAGGCGCTGCTCGCCATGGTCGGCCTCGACGCCCGCTTTGCGCAAAACCATCCGCATCAATTGTCGGGCGGCCAGCGCCAGCGCATCGGCATCGCACGGGCGCTGGCGCTCGAGCCCGACCTCATGGTGCTGGACGAGCCCACCGCCTCGCTCGACGTCTCGATCCAGGCGCAGATCGTCACCTTGCTCGAGAAGCTCAAGCATGAGCTCGGCCTCACCTATCTCTTCATTTCCCACGATCTCAATCTGGTGCGCTATTTCAGCGACCGCATCGTGGTCATGTATCTGGGCCGCATCGTCGAGATCCTGCCCGACGCCAAGGCCGCGCCGCGCCATCCCTATACGCAGACCCTGCTCGACAGCACCTTCGCGCCGGACCCGACCCAGCGGCGCGACATCAGCAAGCTCACCGGCGAGATCGCGAGCCCCTACAACCTGCCCCCGGGCTGCGCCTTCGCGGCGCGCTGCCGGCAGGCGAGGCCTGACTGCCTGAGCCGGCGTCCCGCGCTCGACACCCGTTCCGACGGCCATGCCGTCGCCTGCTTCCATCCGCTCATCTGACCCTGGAGAAAGACCGCCCATGGCCTTCACCGTTCTGTCCGCCTGCCTGTTCCATGAGACCAATACCTTCAATGTGAACCTGACCGACTATGACGCCTTCGTCGCGCGCGACACCCATTACGGCGAGGACGCCATCCGCGCGCTCGGCGACGCCAATACCGAGCTCGCCGGCTTTTGCGACAGCGCCCATAGATATGGCTGGAAACATATCCATGTGTTGAGCGCTGCCGCCGAACCGGCAGGCTTCGTGACCCGCGACGCGTTCGAGCGGCTCGGCGGACGCATCGTCGCCGAGGTGGCCTGCCACAAGGACGAGCTCGACGGCATCGCGCTCGCTCTGCACGGCGCCATGGTGACCGAATTCTGCGAGGACGGCGAAGGCGAGCTGCTCAAGCGGCTGCGCGATGTCGTCGGACCGGACCTGCCCATCGCCGTGACACTCGATCTCCACGCCAATGTGACGCCCGAAATGTGCGCGCTCGCCAATATCATCGTCTCCTACAAGACCTATCCGCATATCGACATGCGCGCCCGCGCCCGCCAGGCCGGCGACATTCTCGAGCGCGCGATGAAGGGCGAGATCAGGCCGCGCACGCTGCGCGTCCATCGCCCGATGCTCGAAGAGGTGAATGGCGCGCGCACCGATGTCGGCCCGATGATCGCCCGTGTCGAAAAGGCGATCGCCCATGAAAAGACGCCGGGAGCGCTGGCGGTCAGCATCAATTCCGGCTTCGGCAATGCCGACATCAAGGATGTCGGCCCGACCGTGCTCGTCACCTATGACGGCGCCGAAGCGCCGCATCGCGCCTTGGCCGAAAACCTCGCTGATGACATCTGGGACACGCGCTTCGACATCCTCAACGACTATATGCCGGTCGAGAAGGCGGCGGAAATCGCCAAAGCACATAAACGGAAGCAGGGACCGATCATCATCGCCGACTATGCCGACAATCCGGGCGGCGGCGGTTATGGCGACTCGACCAACCTGCTGAAGGCGCTGCTCGATGCGGGGATCACCGATGCGGCCTTCGGCCCGATGGTCGACGGTCAGGTCGCGCTCGAGCTTCATAAACACAAGATCGGCGAGCAGGTGAAGATCCGGCTCGGCGGCAAGACCGATCCGCGCTTCGGCGGCGCGCCGCTCGATCTCGAAGGCGAGCTCAGGCTGATCAGCGACGGCATCTATACCGGCGACGGCCCGATGATCGGCAAGCTCACTTTGAGCTTCGGTCCGAGCGCCGTGGTGCGGGTCGGCGGCATCGAAATATTGGTGGTGACCGAACCGGCGCAGATGCTCGATCTCCAGCAGTTCCGCGCCTTCGGCATCGATCCCGCCGCCAGAACCGTGGTCGCGCTCAAATCGATGCAGCATTTCCGCGCCGCCTTCGAGCCCATCGCCGACAAGGTCATCGTCTGCGACAGCGGCGCCTTGTGCACGCCCCATCTCGAGCGCCTGCCCTACAAAAATGTGCCGCGGCCGATCTACCCCCTCGATCAGGATATGACGTTGTGATGCGGCTTTTTTACTCTCAAAATCTTCGCCGATGGACTATACGCGCGTCATCGTTGAAAGGAAGTGAGAATAGAAGATGACCAGTGCGGATGATGATTACGTCTATGACGAGGAAACCGGCGAATGGCTCACCGCCGCGCAGGCGGCAGCGAAACGCGCCAAGGACGTCGTCGAGGTCCGCGACGCGGTCGGGAATGTTCTGGCCGATGGCGACAGCGTCGTGCTGGTCAAGGATCTGAAGGTCAAGGGCGCCAACCAGACGCTGCGGCGCGGCACGGTCATCAAATCCATCCGCCTGACCGGCGACGACCAGGAGATCGATTGCCGGCACGAGAGCATCAAGGGCCTCGTGCTGCGCGCCGAATTCGTCCGTAAACGGTAGATCCATAAAAAATCGCCCCGGACATGGCCCGGGGCGATCGATCGTATCGGGTCGAGATCACTCGGCGGCTTCGGCCGACTCGTCGTCATCGGCATGCGGGCGCAGCGCCTGCTCCTTCTTGAGCTCCTCGGCGACCAGGAAAGACAATTCCAGCGCCTGGCCCGCATTGAGGCGCGGGTCGCAGAAGGTGTGGTAGCGGTCGTTCAGATCCTCGTCCGACAAAGCGCGCACGCCGCCGGTGCATTCGGTGACGTCCTTGCCGGTCATCTCGACATGGATGCCGCCGGCATGGGTGCCTTCCGCCTGATGCACCGCCATGAAGCGGCGCAGCTCCGCCAGAACCTGGTCGAAGGGACGGGTCTTGTAGCCCGAACGCGACTTGATGGTGTTGCCGTGCATCGGGTCGCAGGACCATACGACGATGCGGCCCTCGCGCTTCACCGCGCGGATGAGCTCGGGCAGATGCTTGTCGACCTTGTCGGCGCCGAAGCGCGTGATCAGCGTCATCCGGCCCGGCTCGTTGTCCGGATTGAGGATGTCGATCAGCCTGATCAGCTCGGCCGGCTGCAGCGAGGGGCCGCATTTGAGGCCGATCGGATTCTTCACACCGCGGCAGAACTCGACATGAGCATGGTCGGGCTGGCGGGTGCGGTCGCCGATCCACAGCATGTGGCCGGACGTCGCGTACCAGTCGCCGCTGGTCGAATCGACGCGGGTCAGCGCCTGCTCATAGCCGAGCAGCAGCGCCTCGTGGCTGGTGAAGAACTCGGTCGAGCGCAGCTGCGGCGCGGTGTCGGGATTGACGCCGCAGGCGCGCATGAAGCCCAAGGCTTCCGAGATGCGGTCGGCCAGCGCCTGATAGCGCTCCCAGGCCGGTCCGTCCTTCAGGAAACCAAGCGTCCATTTGTGGACATGCTCGAGATTGGCATAGCCGCCCTGCGCGAAGGCGCGCAGCAAGTTGAGGGTGGCCGCCGACTGCCGGTAGGCCATGATCTGGCGCTCCGGATCGGGACGGCGCGCCTCGGGCGTGCCGGCATAGTCGTTGACGATGTCGCCCCGGTAGATCGGCAGCTCCCGGCCGTCGATCGTCTCGGTGGGCGAAGAGCGCGGCTTGGCGAACTGGCCGGCGATGCGGCCGACCTTCACCACCGGCTGGCCGCCGGCGAAAGTCAGGATCACCGCCATCTGCAGGAAGACGCGGAAGAAATCGCGGATATTGTCGGCCGAATGCTCGGCGAAGCTCTCGGCGCAATCGCCGCCCTGGAGCAGGAAACCCTTGCCTTCAGAGACCTTGGCGAGCTTGCGCTTGAGCTTGCGGGCCTCGCCCGCAAAAACCAGCGGCGGATACCCGGCAAGCAGCTTCTCGACATCGCTAAGCTTCGCGGCATCGTCATAAGCGGGCAGCTGCATGACCGGAAGATTGCGCCATGAGCCGGGTGTCCAGGCCTTCGCCATAATCGTTACTCCACATCGTGTGCGCTTCGCCAAAGCGGCGACTTTGGCGGCAAGCTCTGATTTACCGGGATATTTTACCCGAAAGTCCGGGGCTTATACACAGCTTGGGAATTCAGCGCCAGTTTGGCCTTCCCAGCCGCCAAGGGATCCTTAAGCCCGATCGGGCAGTATCCCTATATAGGATTGAACGGGCCTCCGCCAATGCAAGATATTTTCGTGCAATCCCAGTGGGATACGCTGCTGGTTTTCCTCAAGCAGGGCCGTCCGCCGACCTGGCAGCTGCTGGCGCTGGTCAATGGCGCTTTCCTGCTCTTCTGGCTCTATCTGCGCTTCAAGGGCAAGACCCGGATGAATCCCGCCAATCTCAACCTGCTACGGATGCTGTTCGTCGTCCTCAATGCCGCGGTGATCTGGCGCGACACGACCTATGCGCTGCTGCGGCCGTTCCTCAGATTCTTCTCGTGAGACGCTATTTCAGCTCGGTCTCGAGCAGGCGCCGGAAGGCGGCCTCGGCCGAGCTGTAGGCCTCCTGGCGCGCCACGCTCCAATAGGTCAGCTGCTCGATCCGGATCGGCAGGCCGGTCACCGCGCAGAGCACATGATCGCCTTCGCTCAACACCTGGAAATCGGCGTCGAGATAGCGGATCTTCGCCTCGCGGCCGCGCGGCAGGAAGGGTTCGTGCCTGTTCATTCCCGTCAATTAGCGCCTTAGGTCCATCAGAACAATGACCCTTGGCCGCCTTCACGCGTTTTTGCAGGACGACCTGCCGCCGGCGCATGGCCGCCATGAGCTTGCGCCCCGATCTCACCGTCATGGAACTCGATGCAAAGCTCCTGCCCCGGCCTGATCTGCGCCGCGGCGCGCAACGGCGCCCGCTCGGCATTGCGCACCAGCGCGTAGCCCCTCTGCAGGACGGATTTGTAGGAAAGCGAATTCAGCAGCTTGCCGCAGGAGCCGAGGCGCGTGGCGCGCAATTCGACGACGCGCCGGACATCGCGCCGCAAGGTGGCGCCATGGCGGGCGAGAAGCCGCGCCTGCTCGGCGAGATTGCGCTTGAGCGGGACCGGCGTCAAACCGGCCGCCGCCTTCTCGAAATCGCGCCGGTGCAGCAAGGTGTTCTTCACCAGGCCCGAGCGCAGCCGTCCGGAAATCGTGTCGAAGCGCTGGCGCGCCAGGGCCAGAATGTCGTCGGGCCGCGGAAGCGCGCGGGCGGCGGCGCGGACCCGGGTGCGCCGCTCCGTCATCAGGCGCTTCAGGCCGCGCTCGTGGCGGGCTGAGAGCGAGGCGACCTGGGCGAGCAGATCGGCGCGCACCGGCACGGCGCGCTCTGCGGCCGCCGTCGGCGTCGGCGCCCGCTCATCCGCCACATGGTCGATGAGCGTCCAGTCGGTCTCGTGCCCCACCGCGGCGATCAGCGGAATGGTGCTCTGCGCCGCGGCGCGCACCACGATTTCCTCGTTGAAGCCCCAGAGATCCTCGAGGCTGCCGCCGCCCCGCGCGACGATGAGCAGGTCGGGTTTACGCGCCATGGCGTTGAAGCCGCGGATCGCATTGGCGACCTCGGCGGCCGACGTCTCGCCCTGGACGCGCACCGGCCACACCATGACATGGCGCGGAAAGCGGTCATTGAGCCGGTGCAGGATGTCGCGAATCACCGCCCCCGTCGGCGAGGTCACGACGCCGATCACTTTCGGCAGGAACGGAATGGGCTTCTTGCGGGCGGCATCGAACAGGCCCTCGGCGGCGAGCTTGCGCTTACGCTCCTCGAGCAGCGCCATGAGCGCGCCGGCGCCCGCCGGCTCGACCGCCTCGATGACGATCTGGTAGGACGACTTCCCCGGATAGGAGGTCAGCTTGCCGGTGGCCACGACCTCCAGCCCTTCCTGCAGTTTCGCGCGCAGCCGGTTGAACGTGCCGCGCCAGACCACCGCATCGATGCGGGCCGTCTGGTCCTTCAGGCTGAAATAGCAATGGCCGGAAGAATGAGGGCCGCGAAAGCCGGAGATCTCGCCGCGCACCCTCACATGCCCGAACGTATCCTCGAGCGTGCGCTTGAGGGCGAAGGAGATCTCGGAAACGGTGAACTCCGCGACATTGGGTTTCGCCATGTCGCGGAGCTCGCCGGTTTCTGGGTCATGATCGATCATGGAGCCGACACTTGCCATGTCGGCGAGTCATGTCAATCGTCAGCTTGCGAGATGCCCGGCGCTAACGGCAGGGCAGGGTTTCGCCCGAATAGGTCACGAATGTGCCGGTCTCGGGATCGAAAGAGCGGTATTTGGCCGAGCAATAGGCCACCCACTCATCGGTGCCCACTTCCGGGCGCGCCGTTACCACGATGCGCTCCTCGGTCCTCGGCACGACATAGGCGGTGCGCTCGCTGCGCATGCAGTTGCTGTAGGCCTCGTCATAAGCGTCGCGATAGCGCTCGTCGGCGCCGGCGCCGCCGGTGATGACGGTATCGAGGGTGCCGATCACCACGCCATCGATGATGCCGCGGCGCGGCGCTTCGGCGGCCGCGACGTCACGCGCGTAGGCGGCACAGGACGCCGGACCGGCCGACGCAGCGGTAGGAGTGAAACCGACGGCCAGTGCCGCGAGAGCCGCCGCTCCGAGAATAGGTTTGACCAGAGGTCGCATATACATATCTTCCTCCTATGCGTTCGCCGCCCTTGCCTGCTAACGGGTTCGCGCCGGGTGCGTTCCGAAAAAATGGACTTTTCGCCGAAGGTGAATCTCGCCATAGGACGGGCATAAGGATGCCCAAATGACGCCACTCAATGTTCTGCTGATCGGTTCCGGCGGGCGCGAGCATGCTCTCGCCTGGGCGATTTCCGCGAGCCCGCTTCTCGGTCAATTCTATTGCGCGCCCGGCAATCCGGGCATCGCCAGACATGCGGCCCTGGTCGCGCTCGATGTCGGCGATCATCAGGCGGTCGTCGCCTTCTGCCGCGAGAAGAGAATCGATTTCGTCGTGGTCGGGCCGGAGGCCCCGCTGGTGGCGGGCATCGCCGATGATCTCAGCGCCGCCGGCATCAAGGTCTTCGGACCGTCCAAGGCGGCGGCCCAGCTCGAAGGCTCGAAGGGCTTCACCAAGGACTTCTGCGCCGAATTCGACATTCCGACCGGCGCCTATGGCCGTTTCACCGACAAGACCGCGGCGATCGCCTATGCGAAGACGAAGGGAGCTCCCATCGTCATCAAGGCCGACGGGCTCGCCGCCGGCAAGGGCGTCACCGTGGCGATGACACTCGATGAAGCGCTCGCCGCCATCGAGGACATCTTCGCCGGCCAGTTCGGCGCGGCCGAATGCGTGATCGAGGAATTCCTCGACGGCGAGGAAGCGAGCTTCTTCGCCTTATGCGACGGCGAGCATGCCGTGGCGCTCGCGGCGGCCCAGGATCACAAGCGCGTCGGCGACGGCGACACCGGCCCCAATACCGGCGGGATGGGCGCCTATTCGCCGGCCCCGGTGGTGACCGACGCCATGGCCGAGCGGGTGATGGCCGAGATCATCAGGCCCACCGTCGCCGGCATGGCCAAACGCGGAACGCCGTTCAAAGGCGTGCTCTTCGCCGGGCTGATGATCGGCAGCAACGGCCCCAAGCTCATCGAATACAATGTCCGCTTCGGCGATCCCGAATGCCAGGTGCTGATGCTGCGTCTCCGGGACGATCTTCTCACCTTGCTCCTCGCCTCCGCCGACGGCACGCTCGACAAGGTCTCGGTGCGCTGGCGCAACGACACCGCGCTTTCCGTCGTGATGGCGACCAGGGGCTATCCCGGCAGCTATGGCAAGGGCAGCGAAATCCGCAATCTCGACAAGGCCGGTGAAGGCGATGACGTCGAGATCTTCCATGCCGGGACGGCGCTGAAGGACGGCAGGCTCATCGCCAATGGCGGGCGCGTGCTCAACGTCTCGGCGCTCGGCAAGGACGCCGCCGCGGCCCAGCGGCGCGCCTATCAGGCGGTCGATCTCGTCGACTGGCCGGAGGGTTTCTGCCGGCGCGACATCGGCTGGCGGGCGGTCGAGGGCCGATGAGCTCAAATCTCGCCTTCATGAGCGACTTCACGCGCTGGCTCGTCCAGATGGCGGACGCCACCCGCAACCAGCGGGCCGGCGAGCTGCACCGCCTGCTCTGCGAAAAGCTGGTCGAGCTCGGCATTCCTCTGTGGCGCTCCTCGCTCGGCCTCGAATTGCTCAATCCCGAGATCGAGGGCGTCCAGGTGCGCTGGGTCGCGCATGAGGCCAGCATCGACGCCCTGCCGCGCGGCGGCAACAGCTCGGACTATGACAACAGCCCGGCTCAGATCGTCGACGACACGCACAAGCCCTATCGCCGCAAGCTCGACCAGCCGGTGAGCGACATGCCGCTGCTCGAGGACCTGCGGCTGCAGGGCGCCACCGACTATTTCATCACGCCGCTCCCCTTCCTGGACCAGCAGCGGACGGCCCATCTCTCCTTCGCCACGCAGAAGCCGGGCGGCTTCTCGGACGAGGAGATCACCGCCCTCGGCGATGCGGCGCTTCTCTTCACGCCCTATGCCGAGCGCTTCATGCTGAGGCGCAGCGGCGACACGCTGCTCACCACCTATGTCGGGCGCCGCAGCGCCGCCAAGGTGTTCGACGGCGTGCTCGACCGCGGCAAGGCGGAGTTCCTCACCGCCACCATCCTCATCGCCGACATGCGCGGCTTCACGCAATATTCCGACACCCGCCCGATCGCCAATGTGCTGTCGACCCTGAACGACTTCTTCGACGCGCTGGTGGGCGCCATCGAGCCGCAGGGCGGCGAGGTGCTGAAGTTCATCGGCGACGCGGTGCTCGCGATCTACCCGGCCAGCGACGGCCAGCCGGTGCCGACCGCGCCCGCCATCGCCTCGGCGCTCGATATCCGCCGCAAGATCGCCGAGCTCAATGCCGTCCGGGCCAAAGCCGGGCGCACCCAGATTCGTTTCGGCCTCGTGCTCGATGCCGGCGAGATCGCCTATGGCAATATCGGCAGCCGCACGCGGCTCGACTTCACCGCCATCGGCCCGGTGATCAACCATGCCAGCCGGCTGCTCGAGCTCGCCAAGCGGCTCGACCGCGACATCGTCGTCTCGGAGAGCTTCGCCACCGCGTCCGAGGGCTTCGACTTCCAGAATATCGGCCATCACAGGTTACGCGACATCGCCGAAATGCAGCCGGTCTATGCAATAGCGCAAGATACTTGAGCCGGAGCCGGCATTTGGCGACAATGGCGCCGGATCATCCGGGAGCGCGCCATGTCGGATCTCTTTCCACAGACACGAGAGCATCGCGTCGAAACCGGCGGGGCCGAGATCTTCGCCCGCATCGGCGGCGAAGGCCCGCCGTTGCTCCTGCTTCACGGCTATCCGCAGACCCATGCGATGTGGCATGCCGTGGCGCCCCGGCTGATGGAGACCCACACCTGCGTGATGCCCGATCTGCGCGGTTATGGCTTCTCATCCTGTCCGCCCAACACGCCCGACAACCGCCCCTATTCGAAACGCGTGATGGCCGAGGACATGCGGACATTGATGAAGGGGCTCGGCCATGAGCGCTTCGCCGTCATCGGCCATGACCGCGGCGCGCGCGTCGGCTACCGGATGGCGCTCGATCATCCCGCAGCCGTCACCCGCCTCGTCCTCATCGACATCCTGTCGACCTGGGACATGTGGCACGGCTTCTCGGCAGCGCGCGCGATGAAGGCCTATCACTGGCTGTTCCTGGCGCAGCCGCATCCGCTGCCGGAGATGCTGATCGAGCCGGCGCCCATCGGCTTCCTCGATTACACGATGGCGCGCTGGACCAAGTGCAAGGATCTCTCCGCCTTCTCGCCCGCCGCACTCGCCGAATACCGCCTGCATTATGCGACGCCCGAGCACATCCATGCGACCTGCAACGACTACCGCGCCGGCCAGAGCGTCGATCTCGCCGATGACGCGGCGGATCTGGCGGCCGGCCGCAAGATCGCCTGCCCGCTCCTGGTGCTGTGGGGAGACAGCGGCATTCCGGGCGATATGGGCGACCCTTCCGCCGCCTGGCGGCAATGGGCCGACCGGGTCGAGACCGGCATCGTCGCCGGCGGCCATTTCCTGGCTGAAGAGAATCCGCAAGGAACGCTCGATCATCTCCTGCCCTTCCTCGCCCGGAAGGCATGACGGTGCAGGACATCGACCGCCAGTCGGCCTTTTCAGGCACCCGCCCGGCGGCTGACGAGATCGATGCCGCGCGCCTAGCCTTCTATCTCGACCAGCATCTCGCCGGCTTTCGCGGCCCCCTCGCCCTCGCGCGTTTCAAGGGCGGGCAATCCAACCCGACCTATCTGCTGACCGCCGCGAGCGGACGCTACGTCCTGCGCCGCAAGCCGCCCGGCAAGCTCCTGCCCTCGGCCCATGCCATCGAGCGCGAATACCGGGTCACCGCGGCGCTGGCCGGTGTGGACTTCCCGGTCGCGCGGCCTTTGCATTACTGCACCGATGAGTCCGTGATCGGCACCGAATTCTACGTCATGGAGCATGTCGAGGGCCGGGTCTTCTGGGAGCCCTGGGCGCCGGGCCTTGCCGCGGATGAGCGGGCGCAGCTCTTCGGGTCGCTCAACCGCACCATCGCCCGCCTGCACAAGCTCGACCCCGGCGCGCTCGGGCTTGCCGGTTTCGGCAAAGGCGAAGGTTACGTGGCGCGCCAGATCAAACGCTGGTCGGAGCAATATCGCGCCTCGGCGGAGGAGCCGATCGCCGAAATGGACCGGCTCATCGCCTGGCTTCCGCAGGCCTGTCCCGCGCAGGGCGCCAGCGCCATCGTGCATGGCGACTTCCGCCTCGACAATTGCATCGTCTCGGCCGGCAAACCGGAGGTGGCGGCCGTGCTCGACTGGGAGCTGGCGACGCTGGGTGATCCTCTCGCCGACTACACCTATCATCTCATGATGTGGTGGATGCCGCGCTCGGCGCATGGCGGCGGCGTCGGCTCGCTTCTCGGCCATGAGCGCCACCCTGGACTTCCCGCCATCGAGACCTATATCGAGGAGTATTGCACCCTTACCGGACGCGACTTCATTCCCGATCTCGATGTCTATCTGGCCTATAATTTCTTCCGCATCGCCGCCATCCTGCAGGGCATCATCGGGCGGGTGCGCGACGGCACCGCCGCCAACCGGAATGCGGCGCTCATGGCGAGCGAGGTCCGCCCCTTGGCCGAGACCGCCTGGCGGTTTGCCCGGCAAGCGGGCGCCTGAACCATGAGCACGCCCCGCATCGGCCTGGCGCTCGGCGGCGGTGCTGCCCGCGGCCTCGCCCACATCCCGATGCTCGAGGTTTTCGACGAGATGGGCCTCAAGCCGTCGATCATCGCCGGCTCGAGCTTCGGGGCCCTGGTCGGGGCGGCTTACGCCTCCGGCATTCCGGCCAAGGACATCGGCGACCATGCCCGCCAGATTCTCGCCAACCGGGTCCAGGCGGCGAAATATCTGTTCGGCGTCAAGGGCGCCCGGCTCGGCGATCTCCTGACGCGCCGCAGCTTCACCTCGCTCCAGATCGACGGCGAGCAGCTGACGAGCTTCATCTTCCCCGACGGCGTCGCCCAACGCATCGAGGACACGCAGATACCGCTGCGTGTCGTCACCACCGACTTCAACGAGCGGCGCGAGCATGTCATCGCGTCAGGCCCGCTGTGCCGGGCGGTGGCCGCCTCGATCGCCATACCGGGCCTCATCTCCGCCCCCCTCATCGACGGCAAGCTCTATGTCGATGGCGGCATCACCAATCCGGTGCCGTTCGATCATGTGCGCGAGGGCAGCGACATCACCGTCGCCATCGACGTCACCGGCCGGATGCGCGAGCCGCGGCGCGGCCATCACAGCAACATGGAGCTCGCCATCGGCTCGATGCTGATCATGTTCCATCAAATCGCGGCGCTGCGCCGCCAGCAGAATCCGCCCGACATCTACATCACGCCGCCGATCGAGCGTTATCTCGCCAATGACTTCTTCCGCATCGCCGAAATGATCGAGGCGGCGTCGAAGGCCAAGGATGAGCTCAAGCGGGCGCTCGAAAAACGAATCGAAAGAGTCACTTAGGCCAAACGGCTGAGAGGATGATTCCGCCGGCGCTCCCAGGTGTCTGAGGACTCAAGGCTTGGGCGGCACGACCCGCAGCACGAAGGACGTCGGCGTCTCGCTCGGGCCGAAGGGGCCCGGCACCTTGTTCACCACCGGCGGCAGGCTCTTGACGAAGGCGGCGATCGCCTGTGCGTCCTCAGGCGTCAGGGTCGCAAAGGCATGCCAGGGCATGACGGGCGCCAGGATGCGGCCATCGGGCCGGCGGCCGGTCGTGATCGCCGTCACCACATCCTCTTTCGACCAGGTGCCGAGACCGGTCCCGGGATCGGAGGTGAGATTGGGGCCGTGAAAAACACCGAGACCGGGAACCTCAAAACCGACCTCCGAGCCGCCGAGGAAACGCGCCATGTCCGGCTTTCCGAGAAAATAACCGGGCGTATGGCAGTCATTGCAGCCCGAGATGCCGACCAGATACTTGCCGCGGGCAAGCTCGGCCTCCTGGGCGTGCGGCTGGCCGGCCGGCAGCGCGAAAGCCGCCGCGGCGATCAGGCAGGCGAGCGCGCCCTGGCGGAGGGCGCTTGAATAAGAGTTGGTCGTCATGGGCAGATCCTCCAGGCACGCCGCGATATCGCGGCGGCACTTGTTCTTGAATTTGACTGACTCGTTTTACGCTCCGGAAAGTCCGGCGCAGCCGCGGAATAGCGCCCGCCGCGGGCGGCCGCAATCAGTACTCTCGCCAAGTCGTTCTGCATTTTCGCAGATGCCGGAAATGGCGAATCAATAGAATCACTTGCGACGTGAAGCTCTGAAAGCGATTCAATCCCGGCGGTGGCGGAAGAATTCCTGCAGCAGCTTCCGGCCGCGCGCCTCGCTCAGGCCGCCATAAACTTGCGGGCGGTGATGGCAGGTCTCCTGGTTGAAGAAGCGCGGACCATGCTCGACGCCGCCCATCTTGTCGTCGCCCACGGCGAAGTAGAGCCGCCTGAGCCTCGCGAAGGAGATTGCCGCCGCGCACATGGCGCAGGGTTCCAGCGTCACATAGATATCGAGGCCCATCAGCCGCTCGCTGCCGAGCTTCGCCGCCGCTTCCCGGATCGCCAGCAGCTCGGCATGGGCCGTCGGGTCCTTCAGCTCGAGCGTGCGGTTGCCGGCCTTTGCCATGATAGTGCCAGACTGATCGACGATGACACAGCCGATCGGGACCTCGCCGCGCCGGCCGGCTGATTCGGCCTCGGCAAATGCGAGCGACATGGGATCGAGGGTTGGTTCTGACGGCTGGGTATGCTTCATGCTTCCCGCACATGAACGCGAAAGGGGTCCGATGGTCAAGGAAAGCGCATTCGAAGGTGAACGCATCGCCAAGGCGATCGCCCGGGCCGGCCTGTGCTCACGGCGCGACGCCGAACGGCTGATCGCCGAAGGCCGGGTCAAGCTCAATGGCAAGGTTTTGACCTCGCCCGCCATCAATGTGAAGCCCTCCGACGAGATCCGCGTCAACGGCCAGCCCTTGCCGCAGAAGGAGGAAAGCCGGCTGTGGCGCTATCACAAGCCGGCCGGCCTGGTGACCAGCCACAAGGACCCGGAAGGCCGGCGCACCGTCTTCGATGCGCTGCGCGAGCAATTGCCGCGGGTCATCTCCATCGGCCGGCTCGACATCAACACCGAGGGTCTCCTGCTCCTCACCAATGACGGCGAGCTGGCCCGGCTTCTCGAGCTGCCGGCCACCGGCTGGGTCCGCCGCTACCGGGTGCGCGCCTATGGCAAGCCCGACCCTGCGGCTCTGGCGAGGCTCGCCGGCGGCGTCACCATCGAGGGCATCCATTACGGGCCGATCGAGGCCACGCTCGACAAGGCCCAGGGCGACAATGCCTGGCTCAATATCGCCATCCGCGAGGGCAAGAACCGCGAGGTGAAGAAGATCTGCGAGCATCTGGGCCTGACCGTGAACCGGCTCATCCGCATCGCTTTCGGCCCATTCCAGCTCGGCGATCTCGAGCGTGGCGGCATCGCCGAAGTGCCGGCCAAGGTGCTGGCCGAGCAGCTCGGGCGCAAGGTCACGGTGCCGGAGCGAAAGGCCCCGCCGCAGCGCAAGCCGGACCGGCATGCGCCGGATCCGCGCCGGCAGAACCGCGAGCGCAAGGCGAGGGCTTGATCCGGGCGCCCACCTTGCGCTATCGAGGCGCGCCATGACGCGCAAACCGACCATCACGCAACAAACGACCGGCGAAATCCGGCGTGCGATCTGCTGCGTGATGGCGAGACCGAGCTTCTAGAGCGCTTCCCGCCAAAGTTGCTCGACTTTGGCGATAAGGAAGCGCTCCAGATTATATGTTTTCGAGCCCTTTTCCCGTTTTGATCG
>JBMOOM010000121.1:0-30066 GCA_049323275.1 Pseudomonadota bacterium | reverse complement strand
GGCCACGACGAGTTGGACCAAGGATCAGCTATCCCACTTCGGCGCCCAACCCAGAGGCGAGACGAGCCGGCGGTTCTGCTTCGAGGCTTGCGAGAGCTTCGCCATGTCGGCGGGCGACAATTCGAAATCGAGGACCTTGAGATTGCTCTTCGCATTCTCGCGCCTGGTCGTCATCGGCACCGCGACCACGCCCTGCTGGATGATCCAGCGCAGCGCGATTTCGGAGGGCGGGCGCTTCAGGCGCGTCGCCACCTCGACGACCATCGGGTCCTTCAGCACCGCGCCGCGGCCGAGCGGACTGTAGGCCGACAGAACCATGCCGAGCTTCTCCGCCTCCTCGCGGACCTGCGACTGGTCGAGCAAGGCATGGAATTCGACCTGGTTGTTGACGAGCTTCTGCCCGGCGCGCCGCGCCGCCCGCTTCATCATGGCGATGGTGAAATTGCTGACCCCGATCCGGCGCGCCAGCCCTGAGGCTTCCGCGGCGCAGAGCAAGTCGATCGCCTGGTCGAAATCCGCGTCCGGCGGCGGCCAGTGGATGAGCAGCAGGTCGACCTGCTCGACGCCGAGCCTGTCGAGGCTTTCCTCGACCGAATGCATGAAATGCCGGCGGCCGAGATTGTCGCGCGCCACCTTGGTCACCAGGAAGATCTCATCGCGCTTGACCCCGGATCTGGCGATGGCCTGGCCGACGTCCTTTTCATTGTCGTAGAGCTGGGCGGTGTCGATATGGCGGATGCCGAGATCGAGCGCCATGGCGACGCCGTCGCGGCACTCGGCCCCGGTCAGGGGGTAGGTGCCATATCCCAGGACAGGGATGCCGTTGGCCGTCTTCATGGCGCATCTCCCCAGCGCGCGATCAGGAAAAGTGACTACCGGCTCTCCGTCCGATCACGCGCTAAACCAAAGATTTCGATCACGTTTATCACTCCAGGCCGGAAGGGCCTGGAATGATCGCGATCTTAAGCTGCATCTTCCCATAGCCACCTTAATCAACCGCCTCCGGGCGGGCTAGAGGCTAATCGCGGCCCGAAGATGTGCTATGACGCCTGCTCATGATTCTCTGCTGTGGCGAAGCCCTCATCGATTTCGTTCCCCGCCTGACCCGCGACGGGGCGCAGGCCTTCGAGCCCCTGACCGGCGGCTCGGTGTTCAACACCGCGGTGGCGCTCGGTCGGCTGGGCGTGCCCGCGGGCTTCCTCGGCGGCCTGTCGAGCGACTTCTTCGGCGACGAATTGCGCAAGGACCTTGCCGCCGCCCATGTCGATTTTTCTCTGTCGCCGGTGAGCGAGCGCCATACGATCCCGGCCTTCGTGAAGCTCGAAGGCGGTCAGGCGCGCTATTCGTTCATCGACGAGGGCTCGGCCTGCCGGATGCTGGCGCCCGATGACCTGCCCATGCTGCCCGATCACGTGCGCGCTCTGCATCTGGGCTCGTTCCCGCTCGCCATCGAGCCCTGCGGCACGGCCTTCGAGTCCCTGTGCCGGCGCGAGCACGCGGCGCGCGTCATCCATTTCGACCCCAATATCCGCGCCAATCTCATCAAGGATCGCAGCGCCCACCGCGCCCGCGTCGAGCGCATCGTGGCGATGGCCGATGTCGTCAAGATGAGCGATGAGGATCTCGCCTGGCTGGCGCCCGGCGTCGCGGCTCAAGACTTCGCCAATGACTGGCTGCGGCGCGGCGCCAAGCTCGTGGTGGTCACGCGCGGCAGGGACGGGGCGCAAGCCTTCACGCGCGCCTTCATGTGCGAGGCGCCCGGCAAGCCGGTCCAGGTCGCCGATACGATCGGCGCCGGCGACACCTTCACCGCCGGTTTCCTGACCGCGCTCCATCGCGCCCAATGCCTCGACAAGGCTGCCATAGCGGCACTTGACCGGACGAGCGTGCTCGCGGCATTGAACTTGGCCATCACGGCCGCCGCGGTTACGGTATCGCGGCCCGGCGCCGATCCACCCTGGGCCCATGAGCTGGCTCATTTACGCGAAGGATAGAGCATGACCGTCTCAAAACGCGCTTTCGATGCCCTCATGCAGCATCGCGCGAAAAAGCCCTTGCGCGACATGCGCCAGGTCTTCAACGACGATCCCTTGCGCTTCAAGCACTTCTCGCTCAGCCAGAACGACCTGCTGCTCGACTGGTCGAAATGCGCCGTGACCAACGAGACCATGAAGCTCCTGCATGAGCTTGCGGCTGCCAGCGACGTTACGGCCAAGCGCGACCAGATGTTCGCCGGCGACCTCATCAACACCAGCGAGCAGCGCGCCGTGCTGCATATCGCGCTGCGCAACCGCTCGAACCGGCCGATCCGCGTCGACGGCAAGGACGTGATGCCCGACGTCAATCACGTCCTCACCCAGATGCGCGACTTCGCCACCGGCCTGCGCTCCGGCGCCATCGCCACGGCGAGCGGCAAGCGCATCACCGATGTCGTCAATATCGGCATTGGCGGCTCCGATCTCGGCCCCGCGATGACGGTGCTGGCGCTGGCGCCCTATCATGACGGGCCGCGCCTCCATTTCGTCTCCAATGTCGACGGCGCGCATCTCGCCGACACGCTCAAGACACTCGATCCGGCGCGCACGCTGTTCCTCATCGCGTCGAAGACCTTCACCACCATCGAGACGATGACGAACGCGCATTCGGCGCGCGACTGGATCGTCAAGCATCTGGGCGAGACGGCGGTGCCCAAGCACTTCGCCGCCATCTCGACGGCGCTCGACAAGGTCAAGGCCTTCGGCATCGGCGAGGAGCGCACTTTCGGCTTCTGGGACTGGGTGGGGGGACGCTATTCGGTGTGGTCGGCCATCGGCCTGCCCTTGATGATCGCCATCGGTCCTGAGAATTTCGTGCATTTCCTGGCCGGCGCGCATGAGATGGACGAGCATTTCCGCGCCGCCCCGCTCGAGCAGAACCTGCCCGTCACGCTCGGCCTCATCGGCGTGTGGCACCGCAATATCTGCGCCTATGCGACGCGCGCCGTGATCCCTTACGACCAGCGCCTCGCCAGGCTTCCGGCCTATCTGCAGCAGCTCGACATGGAATCGAACGGCAAGGGCGTCGAGCGCGACGGCACGCCGGCCGAGACCCAGACCGGGCCTGTGGTCTGGGGCGAGCCCGGCACCAACGGCCAGCACGCCTTCTTCCAGCTCATCCATCAGGGCACCAGCGTGATCCCGGTCGAATTCCTGATCGGCGCGCAATCGCATGAGCCGGGCCTGCCGATCCATCACGATCTTTTGATGGCCAACTGCCTGGCGCAGTCGGAAGCGCTGATGCGCGGCCGCACCCTGGCCGAGGCCAGGTCGCAATTGCTGGCGCAGGGCAAGAGCGAGGCGGAAGCGGCGCGGCTCGCCCCGCACCGCGTCTTCACCGGCGACCGCCCGTCGCTCACCATCGCCTACAGGAAGCTCGACCCCCATACGCTCGGCCGGCTCATCGCTCTCTATGAGCACCGCGTCTTCACCGAGGCGGCGATCTGGAACATCAACGCCTTCGATCAATGGGGCGTCGAGCTCGGCAAGGAGCTGGCGACCGGCCTGCTGCCGATCGTCGAAGGCAAGGAAGACGCCTCGGCGCGCGACGCCTCGACCCAGGGCCTCGTCGCCCATCTGCGGAATTTGCGGTAGGACCGCGCTCGCCGCGCCTATTGACAGTTTTCATCCCTTCGGCCTCACTCAGGCGGCATGTCCTTCTGGAAGAGATTCAGCAAAGACCGGGTCGCGCTGTTCGGGCTGGCGGTGATCGTCATCGTCGTGCTGGCCGCCATGCTGGCCCCGGTGGTGGCGCCCTATGATCCGTCCGAGCAGTTCTTCGACGGGCTCACCCTCGAAGGCTCGCCCTTGCCGCCCAATGAGCGCTTCTGGTTCGGCACCGACACCAATGGCCGCGACCAGTTCTCGCGCCTCCTCTACGGCGCGCGCACCTCTTTGCTGATCGGCCTCGTCGCCAATGGCATCGCGGTGCTGATCGGCACGCTGCTCGGCGTCATCGCCGGCTATGCGAAAGGCTTCGTCGGCGCCGCCATCATGCGCTTCACCGACCTGATGATGGCGTTTCCGCCGCTCCTCCTCGCCATCGCGCTCGCCGCCATCCTGAAGCCCGGGCTTTCCATCGTCATCGTGGTCATCGCGCTGGTCAACTGGGTGCAGATCGCGCGCGTCATCTATACCGAGACGACGTCGCTCGCCGAGCGCGAATATATCGAGGCGGCCCGCGCGCTCGGCGCCTCGACGCCGCGCATCCTGTTCCGCCACCTGATCCCGCATCTGGTTCCCACCATCATCGTCTATGCGACGCTCGGCATCGCCACCACGGTGCTGCTCGAGGCGATGCTGTCCTTTCTCGGCCGCGGCGTGCAGCCGCCCACGCCGGCCTGGGGCATGATGATCTTCGAAAGCCAATCCTATTTCCTCAACGCGCCCTGGCTCGTCTTCATTCCGGGCGCCGCCATCCTCATCGTGGCGCTCGCCTTCAATCTCGCCGGCGACGGGCTGCGCGACGCGCTCGACCCGACCCAGAGAGGGCGGCGCTGATGCTCCTCTATTTCGCCAAGCGCCTGTCGGCCTCGGCCCTCATATTGGTGGGGGTGACGATCGTCACCTTCTGCCTCACCTTCCTCATCCCGGCCGATCCGGTCGCGATGATCGCGGGGCGCAACTCGACGCCCGAAATGCGCGAGCAGATCCGCCTCCAGCTCGGCCTCGACAAGCCGCTCATCGAGCAATATGCCGCCTATGCGCAAAGGCTGGCGAAAGGCGATTTCGGCATCTCCTATGCGCGCAAGAGCGAAGTCGGCCCGCTCATCGCCTCGAGGCTTCCGGCCACCCTGCTGCTGATGCTGGGCGCGATCATCGCCGAGCTGCTGATCGGCATCCCGGCCGGGCTCTATGCCGCCGCCCGGCGCGGGCGGACCGGCGACAAGGTGGCGATGACGCTCTCCTTCCTCACCGTGTCGACGCCGCAATTCGTGCTGGGCCTCAGCCTTCTCTATTTCTTCTCCTACCTCCTCGGCTGGTTTCCGCTGAGCGGCTATGGCTCGTTCAGCCATCTGATCCTGCCGGCGATCACGCTGGGGCTCGCCGGCGGCGGCTGGTATTCGCGCATGATGCGCTCCTCGATGATCGAGATATTGCGCCAGGACTATATCCGCACCGCCCGCGCCAAGGGCATGAGCGAGAAGCGCGTGATGCTCGTCCATGGCCTGCGCAACGCCATCTTGCCGATCATCGCCATGATCGGCCTCGATGTCGGGATCTTCATGTCGGGCGTCGTGGTGGTGGAGAATGTCTTCGGCTGGCCGGGCATCGGACAACTGATGTGGCAGGCGATCCAGTCGCTCGACATCCCGATCATCATGGGCATCACGACGGTCGCCGCTTTGTTCATCGTGGCCGGCAACCTCTTGGCCGACCTCGTCGCGCCCCTGATTGACCCGCGCATCCGCTTGCGCTGATATGGGGGCTATTAGTTCATATATAAAGTAACCGGGAGATGAGTGACATGAGAGCCTTTCTGATATCGACCGCCGCCGCCCTGGCCCTTCTCGCCTCGGCCCCGACCGTCCTGGCACAGAGCCCCAAACAAGGCGGCGCCGCCGTGGTGACCTTCAACAACGATCTGACCACCCTCGACCCGCAGGTCGGTTATGACTGGCAGAACTGGTCGGTGATCAAGTCGGTCTTCGACGGGCTGATGGACTACAAGCCCGGCACGACCGAGCTCGAGCCCGATCTCGCCGAAAGCTATACCGTCTCGGATGACGGCCTGACCTACACATTCAAGCTGCGCGACGGCGTCAAATTCCACAATGGCCGGGCGCTGACGCCGGCCGACGTCAAATATTCGCTCGAGCGCGCCGTCAATCCGGCGACCCAGAGCCCGGGCGGCGGCTATTTCAGCGCCATCGACGGCTATGAGGCGCTGGCGGGCGGCAAGGCCACCGAGCTTTCCGGCGTCCGCATCGTCGACGACAGGACGGTCTCCATCACCCTCACCCGGCCCGACGCCACCTTCCTGCATCTGATGGCGATCAACTTCGCCTATATCGTGCCCAAGGAAGAAGTCGAGAAGGCCGGCGCCGACTGGGGCAAGAAGCCGGTCGGCACCGGCGCCTTCAAATTCTCGGAATGGGCGCCCGGCCAGCGCATCGTGCTGGAGCGCAACAAGGATTACTACCGCCAGGGCGTGCCCTATCTCGACAAGCTCACCTTCGAATTCGGCCAGGACCCGACGGTGGCCATCCTGAGGCTCAAGAACGGCGAGGTCGACATCGTCGGCGACGGCATTCCGCCCGCCCAGTTCACCGAGATCATGGCCGATCCCGCCAATAAGGAGCTGATCGCCGAAGGCGACCAGCTCCATACCGGCTATGTGACGATGAATGTCACCCAGCCGCCCTTCGACAATCTGAAGATCCGCCAGGCGGTCAACATGGCGATCAACAAGGACCGGATCGTCAGGCTCATCAACAACCGCGGCGTGCCGGCGAGCCAGGCGCTGCCGCCGGCGATGCCCGGCTACAACAAGGACAACAAGGGCTACGCCTATGATCCCGAGGGCGCCAAGAAACTGCTCGCCGAGGCCGGACAGCCGGAGGGCTTCACCACCGAGCTCTATGCGATGAATGTCGATCCCAATCCGCGCATCGCCCAGGCGATCCAGCAGGACCTCGCCGCCATCGGCATCAAGGCCGAGATCCGCTCGCTGGCGCAGGCCGAGGTCATCGCCGCCGGCGGTTCCGGCAAGGCGCCGATGATCTGGTCGGGCGGCATGGCCTGGATCGCCGACTTCCCGGATCCGGCCAATTTCTATTACGGCATCCTGGGCTGCGCCGGCGCGGTCGAGGGCGGCTGGAACTGGTCGAAATACTGCAACAAGGAGCTCGACGGGCGCGCCGAGAACGCCGATGCGATGGTGAAGGCCGACCAGGCCGAGACCCGCATCAAGGAATGGAAGAGCGTGTTCGACGACGTGCTGAAGGATGCGCCCTGGGCGCCGGTCTTCAACGAGAAGCGCTTCACCTATCATTCGGCGCGGCTCGGCGGCGATCCGGCGCTGTTCACCGACCCGATCCACATCCCGGTCAATTACGACTACATCTTCGCGAAAGACGCCCAGTGAGCATAGAGGCTTTACCGGCGGAAAGTGCTCACCGGTTTTCCCCCTCTCCCGTCCGCAGGATGGGAGAGGGTGGCCGAAGGCCGGGTGAGGGCTCTTTGCTTCAGGCTCGTTGGTGTTTCAGTAGAGCCCTCATCCGCCCTATCGGGCACCTTCTCCCATTGCTGCGCAACGGGAGAAGGGGAAGTGATGGGGGCGAGGGCAAAGGTTACAGGACGCATGACGCATAAGCACAACCACACCATCCATCAGTGCCATTTCGGCTGGTCGAACGCCAATCAGCCGGTGGTGAGGATCGCGCCCGGGGAATCGATCGAATTCGATCCGCTCGACAGCTCCGGCGGACAGATCACGCCGCAATCGACGCTGGCCGATCTGAGCCAGCTCGATTTCGGCAAGGTCAATCCGGTGGCGGGCCCCGTCTATATCGACGGGGCCGAGCCCGGCGATGCGATCAAGGTGACGCTGCTCTCCTTCACGCCGTCCGGCTGGGGATGGACCGCGAATATTCCGGGCTTCGGCCTCCTCGCCGACCAGTTCAAGGACCCGGCGCTGCATATCTGGAAATATGATCCAGGCACGCTGGCGCCGGCGATGTACGGGCCCGGCGGACGGGTGCCGCTGAAGCCCTTCTGCGGCACGATCGGCCTCGCCCCGGCCGAGCCCGGCACGCATTCGATCGTGCCGCCGCGGCGTATGGGCGGCAATATGGACATCCGCGATCTCAGTGCCGGCACCGAGCTCTATCTGCCGGTCGAGGTGAAAGGCGGATTGTTCAGCGTCGGCGACACCCATGCCACCCAGGGCGACGGCGAGGTCTGCGGCACGGCCATCGAAAGCCCGTGCAAGGTCGCCGCCCAATTCGAGCTGATCAAGGGCGCCAATCTGGCCTTCCCGCGCTTCACGACGCCAGGCCCGGTGTCGCGCCATCTGGACAGCAAGGGCTATGAGGTGACGACCGGCATCGGTCCCGATCTCTTCGAAGCGGCACGGCAGGCGGTGATGGGCATGGTCGATCTCCTCACCGGGCGCCACAAGATGAGCGCGGTCGAAGCCTATATGCTGTGCTCGGTCTGCGCCGATCTCCGGATCAGCGAGATCGTCGACATGCCGAACTGGGTCGTCTCGCTTTATTTTCCGCGCGTCGTGTTTGAATGAACGAGGCGAAGCCGGCACTCCTCTCCGTCCGGGGCCTCTCGATCGGCTTCGCGACGGAAGAGGGGCCGATCCGGGTGGTCGAGGATGTCTCCTTCGCGGTGGCCGCCGGCGAGACCATGGGGCTGGTCGGCGAATCGGGCTGCGGCAAAAGCGTGACGGCGCAGACGATCATGCGGCTTTTGCCGTCGCCGCCGTCGCGCATCGAAGCGGGCAGCATCGAATTCGACGGCCGCGATCTGGCGCGCGCCGATGAGGCGGCGATGCGCAGGATCAGGGGCGACAAGATCGCCATGATCTTCCAGGAACCGATGACGAGCCTCAATCCGACGATGACGATCGGCGAGCAGATCGGCGAGGCGCTGCTCCTCCATCGCGGCCTGAACGCGCGCGACGCCAGGCCCAAGGTGCTCGACATGCTGATCCAGGTCGGCATCGGGCGGCCGGAGAAGCGCTACGCGCAATATCCGCATGAGCTGTCGGGCGGCCTGCGCCAGCGGGTGATGATCGCCATGGCGCTGATCTGCGGGCCGAAGCTCCTCATCGCCGACGAGCCCACCACGGCGCTCGACGTCACCATCCAGGCGCAGATCCTCGAACTGATGAAGGCGCTGCAATATGAGCGCCGGATCGCCACCCTGCTGATCACCCATGATCTCGGCGTCGTCGAGGAGATGTGCGACCATGTCGTCGTGATGTATGCCGGGCGCATCGCCGAAAAGGCGACGGCCAGGGCGCTGTTCGCCGGGCCGCGCCACCCCTATACCGCCGGACTTCTCGCCGCGGCGCCGCGCAATGCCAGGCGCGGCCAGACGCTCGTCACCATTCCGGGCACGGTGCCGCCGCCCGGCAAGCGCGGCCGCGGCTGCAGCTTCGCCGAGCGCTGCGGGCGGGCCCTGCCGCGTTGCCGCGACGACGTGCCGCCGCTCATCGGCGATGATCATCATCTCGCCGCCTGCTGGAATCCGGTGCCATGACGGGCCGTCCGCTTCTTGCCGCCGAGAGTCTGGTCAAGCATTACAAAGCGCGCGGCGGCGATGGGCTGGCGCGCGCCGTCGACGGCGTCAGCCTCACGCTCAACAAGGGTGAGACGCTCGGCATCGTCGGGGAATCGGGCTCCGGCAAGTCCACTTTGGCGCGCCTGGTGCTACGGCTCATCGAGTCGACCTCCGGCCGCGTGCGGCTCGACGGCGAGGACATCCTGGCGCTCAAGCCGGGCGTCTTGCGCAAGAGACGGCGCGACATGCAGATCGTGTTCCAGGATCCCTTCGCCTCGCTCGACCCGCGCATGTCGGTGGGCCAGATCATCGCCGAGCCGCTCGACATCCATGGCGTCGGCTCGCGCCCCGACCGCCAGCGCAAGGTCGAGGACCTGCTGCTCATGGTCGGCCTCGACCGCTCGGCGCTCGGGCGCTATCCGCATGAATTCTCCGGCGGCCAGCGCCAGCGCATCGGCATCGCCAGGGCCATCGCGCTCGAGCCCAAGCTCCTCGTTCTCGACGAGCCGGTTTCGGCGCTCGACGTCTCGATCCAGTCGCAGATCCTCAATCTGCTGATCGACCTCAAAGCGCGCCTCGACCTCTCCTATATCTTCATCTCGCATGACCTCTCGGTGGTGGAGCATGTGAGCGACCGCGTCCTTGTCATGTATCTCGGCCGCATCGTCGAGGAAGGGACGGCAACGCAGGTGCTGCGCCATCCCCGGCATCCCTATACCGAGGCGCTGGTCTCGGCGGTGCCCGGCGCCAAGAAGGGTCCGCGCATCGTGCTGAAAGGCGATCCGCCCTCACCCGAGGCGGTGCCGGCAGGCTGCCGCTTCCATCCGCGCTGCCCGAAGGTGATGGACATCTGTCGAAATACGCCGCCGCCCGCGGTCGCGGGCACCGGCAGTGCCCGGGTCGAATGTCACCTCTATGGCCAGGCCGCCCCGGCCCGGTGACTGATTTTACTTATGAGGAAAATGCTTTAGGTAACTCCCATGATCTCACGCCAAGCCAAATATGCGTTGCGCGCCCTCATCGCGCTGGCACGCATCACGCCAGGAAGTGCGGCCCAGACCTCCGACATCGCCGAGGCCGAGAAGATTCCGAAGAAGTTCCTGGAGCAGATCCTGCTGCGCCTCAAAAACCAGGGCATGGTGCAGAGCCGGCGCGGCAATCGCGGCGGCTATGCGCTGCTCAAGCCCGCTTCCGAGATCACCTTCGCGCAGGTGCTGCGCACCATCGACGGCCCGATCGCGCCGCTGCCCTGCCTCAGCATCATCGCCTATGCGCGCTGCGAGGACTGCAAGGACGAGTTTACGTGCGAGATCCGCAAAGTCTTCGCCCGCGTCATCGAGCCGACCCGGCAGGTGCTCGAGCGGACCACCATCGCCGATGCCGCCGCCGGACGCGCCATCGACCTCGACTCCCTGCCGCAAATGGCGTGATTTTTCGCGCACACGATCTTTTTAAAGAACGCTCGTCCGGTTTTCAGGACACAACTTCCTGATTTCGTTGAGAAAAATTTGTTACCAATGTATTGCTTGACTAATTCTATAAAGCCAGTAGAGATTATCGTGTTAACCGCTGAGGAGAAATCCGATGGCCTCTCTCAAATCGATCCTGCCGTTCTGGCGGCAAAAGGCCTCCGCGCCGGATAGCGAGGCGATCCTCGTTCCGCCCGACCATTTCGGCACCGCTTCGGGCTTCGAGCTCCAGTTCGACCGCCTGATGGACGATCCGACCGCCCCCCGCGACACGCTTTTCCCGACCCGCAGCTGTCGGGCCTGATTTTCAATCTTCCCGGGGATCTGCCCCGGAACCTCCAAATCCTCCGAACGTTGCCGCTCAAGGCGCATTTTCAGGCGCCGGGATCGGCGAAGCTTTGACTAACTCACTCAAGGAGTAAGATCATGTTTCGACGCACATTCCTCGCTTTTGCCGCTTTGTCGGCACTGTTCTCGACCTCGGCTCTCGCCGACAGCGAGCTTCTCAATGTCTCCTATGATCCGACCCGTGAGCTCTATCAGGAGCTGAATGCGGCCTTCGCCAAGGAATGGCAGGCCAAGACGGGCGAGGCGATCACCATCCAGCAGTCGCATGGCGGCTCGGGCAAGCAGGCCCGCGCGGTGATCGACGGGCTCGAAGCCGATGTGGTGACGCTGGCGCTCGCCTATGACATCGACGCCATCGCCAAGAAGGGTTTGATCGCCGCCGACTGGCAGAAGCGGCTCGCCGACAACAGCTCGCCCTATACCTCGACCATCGTCTTCCTGGTACGGAAGGGCAATCCCAAGGGCATCAAGGACTGGTCCGACCTGACCAAGCAAGGCGTCCAGGTGATCACGCCGAACCCGAAGACCTCCGGCGGCGCGCGCTGGAACTATCTCGCCGCCTGGGGCTATGCGCTGCACAAGAACAACAAGGACGAAAATGCGGCCCGCGCTTTCGTCGCCGATCTCTACCGCAATGTGCCGGTGCTCGACACGGGCGCGCGCGGCTCGACCGTGACCTTCGTCGAGCGCGGCATCGGCGACGTGCTGCTCGCCTGGGAGAACGAAGCCTTCCTGGCGCTGAAGGAATTCGGCAGCGACAAGTTCGAGATCGTGGTGCCGAGCGAAAGCATCCTCGCCGAGCCGCCGGTGGCGGTCGTCGACAAGGTCGTCGACGCCAAGGGCACGCGCAAGCAGGCGGAAGCCTATCTGAACTTCCTCTATTCGCCGGAGGCGCAGGAGATCGTGGCGAAGAACTCGTACCGGCCGCGCGACGCGGCGGTGGCGGAGAAATACAAGGACGCCTTCCCGAAGATCTCGCTCTTCACCATCGACGATGAATTCGGCGGCTGGAAGAAGGCGCAGGAAACCCACTTCGCCGACGGCGGCATCTTCGACCAGATCTACAAGCCGAGCAATTGAGGCTCGGCATGGCAAACGGCGGCAATCCGGCCGGCTTTCCCCTTCTCCCGTGCGCCAGCATGGGAGAGGGTGGCCAGAGCATAATGCGCCAAGACGTCTTTCGTCTTGGCGGCAACATTATGCTCCGTTTAAAATCGCTGATCGCGTTCATCGCTTTTGACTTCGTCAAAAGCCATCGCGATCAGTGGCCGGGTGAGGGCTCTTTCCTGAAGGTCTTCATCTGGTCCAAAGAGCCCTCATCCGCCCGGTGGGCACCTTCTCCCCCGCTTCGCACGGGAAAAGGGGAATCGGATCAAGGGCCGGTGCAACTCCAATCTCCTCCCCTCTTCTCATTGGGCCTGATCCCACAGTGACAACTCTCCCCAGACTGTGGCGTAAGCCGAGCGTGATTCCGGGTTTCGGGCTCACGCTCGGTCTTACCTTGATGTGGCTCAGCCTGATCGTGCTGATCCCGCTCGCCGGCCTGGTGATGAAAGCGGCGACGCTGGGTCTTTCGGGCTTTCTCGACACGATCCTCACCGCGCGCGTTCTCGCCTCCCTCAAGCTCAGCTTCGGCCTCTCGCTCATCGCCGCCGCCGTCAATCTGGTGCTCGGGCTTCTCATCGCCTGGGTGCTGGTGCGCTACGAGTTTCCGCTGCGCCGAATCTTAGGCGCGATGGTCGACATTCCCTTCGCGCTGCCGACCGCGGTCGCCGGCATCGCGCTCACCTCGCTCTACGCCCCCAATGGCGCGCTGGGCTGGCTGTTCGGCCTGATCGGCCTCAAGATCGCCTTCACGCCGCTCGGCATTCTGGTCGCCCTCATCTTCATCGGCCTGCCCTTCGTGGTGCGCACCGTCGAGCCGGTGCTCGCCGATATCGACCAGGCCACGGAGGAAGCGGCCGCCTGCCTGGGCGCCACCCGCTTCGCCACCTTCCGGCGCATCATCCTGCCGGCGATATTGCCCGCCCTCCTCACCGGCTTCGCGCTGGCTTTCGCCCGCGCCGTCGGCGAATATGGCTCGGTGATCTTCATCGCCGGCAACCTGCCGATGGTGTCGGAGATCGCGCCGCTGCTCATCGTCATCAAGCTCGAGGAATTCGAATATGAGCAGGCGACGGCGATCGCCGTGGCGATGCTCCTCGCCTCGCTGGCGCTGCTCTTCCTCATCAATGTGCTGCAGGCCTGGGGCCGTAAGCGCCAGGGAACCGGCTGATACGCATGAACCGCGATCCCCTCCCCATCCGCGTCCTGCTCATCGCGCTCGCCTTCCTGGTGATGGCGCTCCTGATCGGGCTTCCGCTCGTCACCGTCTTCGCGCAGGCGCTGTCGAAAGGCTGGGACGAATATGTCCTGGCGCTCATCGACAAGACGACGCTGTCGGCCATCCGCCTGACGCTGATCACCGCGCTGATCTCGGTCGCGGTCAATCTCGTCTTCGGCGTGATGGCGGCCTGGGCCATCGCCAAATACGAGTTCAGGGGCAAGAGCTTCCTGCTCACGCTGATCGACCTGCCCTTCTCGGTCTCCCCCGTCATCGCCGGCCTCGTCTTCGTGCTGCTCTTCGGCCTGCAAGGCTGGTTCGGCCCGGCGCTGCAGGGCACCGGCCTCAAGATCATCTTCGCGCTGCCCGGCATCGTGCTCGCCACCATGTTCGTGACCTTCCCCTTCGTGGCGCGCGAGCTCATTCCGCTGATGCAGGAACAGGGCACCGAAGATGAAGAGGCCGCCGTGTCGCTCGGCGCCTCTGGTTTCCAGACCTTCTTCCGGGTGACCTTGCCCAATATCAAATGGGGCCTCGTCTATGGCGTGCTGCTCTGCAATGCGCGCGCCATGGGCGAGTTCGGCGCCGTGTCCGTGGTCTCCGGCCATATCCGCGGCAAGACCAACACCATGCCGCTGCATGTCGAGATCCTCTACAACGAATACAACTTCACCGCCGCCTTTGCCGTCGCCTCCCTCCTGGCGCTTCTCGCCTTCGTGACGCTTGCCGCGCAGAGTCTGCTCGAATGGAAGAAGGGACACGCATGAGCATCGACGCCATCGACATCACCAAGGACTTCGACGGCTTCGTCGCCCTGAAGAGCGTCAGCCTGTCGGTCAATCGCGGCGAGCTCCTGGCGCTGCTCGGCCCCTCGGGCTCGGGCAAGACGACGCTGCTCCGCATCATCGCCGGCCTCGAATGGCCGGATGCCGGCGACATCAGGATCGAGGGCAAGAGCGTGCTGCGCGTCAATGCGCGCGAGCGCGGGGTCGGCTTCGTGTTCCAGCATTATGCGCTGTTCCGCCATATGACGGTGTTCGACAATGTCGCTTTCGGGCTGACGGTCAGGACCCGGCATCTGCGCCCGTCCAAGGCCGACATCGCCAAGCGGGTGCATGAATTGCTGGAGCTGGTGCAGATCGAGCGCCTGGTCAAACGCTACCCGTCCGAATTGTCGGGCGGCCAGCGCCAGCGCGTGGCGCTCGCCCGGGCGCTCGCCATCGAGCCGATCGTGCTGCTGCTCGACGAGCCTTTCGGCGCGCTCGACGCCAAGGTGCGCAAGGAATTGCGGCGCTGGCTGCGCCGTCTCAACGAAGAGACCGGCATGACCTCGATCTTCGTCACCCATGACCAGGAAGAGGCGATGGAGATCGCCGACCGCGTGGTGGTGATGAGCCAGGGCCGCATCGAGCAGATCGGCAAACCGCGCGAGATCTACGAGAACCCGGCTAATCCCTTCGTCTGCGAGTTCCTCGGCAGCGCCAACCGCATTCCGCTCAACTGGGCGGATGGCCGGATGAACAACCCGGCCATCGATCTCGACGGCATCACGGTGAGGCCGGCTCTGGTCGGAGCGGAGAACATCTATGTCCGCCCGCATGACATCGACATGGTCAAGGATTCGGCCGGCATCGGCACGGTGCGGTTTCTTTCGGTGGTGGGCCCCGTGGCGCGCGTCGATGTCGAGATCGCCGGGCTCGAGAAACCGGTGGAAGTCGACATGCCGGCGCACCGCCTGACCCGCGCCGGCATCGAGATCGGCGCGCCGGTCAAGCTGTCGGCGCTGAAGGGGCATGTGTATTGAGGTACTCACCTTCATCCCCTTCTCCCGCTTGCGGGAGAAGGTGCCCGACAGGGCGGATGAGGGTGTTGGTTCAGCTCAGGACAGCTCTTCAAGAGAACAGAAAACAAAACTTCGACACTTCCCAGACTTGCGGCTGTAATCGAGCTGAGAGAATGCCCTCATCCGGCCTTTGGCCACCTTCTCCCGCAGGCGGGAGAAGGGGAAACGCACTATGATGTTACAGGCTTCTCACACCTCGATCGGCAGAAGGTGATTGTCCCAGATCCACTTCTGCATCCTGTCGCCGGTGATGCGCGGCAGGGTTTCGGCGCCTTCGACATAGGAGCGCACGCCGTCATTGCCGGAGGTCAGCAGGAAATCATGGGTTTCGGGAAGGGCCGCCACGCCGCAGACATCGCCCATGCGCTCGATGGTGAGGAACTCGCCATTGCGCCGGTTCCATAAAGCGACGCTGCCGCCCTGCGGGCTGGTCGCCGCGACGATGTCCTCGGCCTTGTCGAGCGCGATCGAGCCGACATAGTTCGACATGCCCATGAGTTCGACTTCCGGCATCTCGAACAGGCCGATCTTGCCGTCGGCGCTCACCGTGCCGACCAGCGGCGGCAGATCGTTGGGGTCGCCTTGATACTGGCAGCCGAAAGCCACCGTGCGGTCCTGGGCGACGGCCATATGACGGATCGACAAGGCGCGATAGGGCTTATCGAGCTGCAGCGTCGCCAGCGTCGCGTCATGCGCCGCCTCGATCAGCGCGATATTGGGCTGAATATCGTCCGGATTGAGCACTTCACGTCCGGTCTCCGGCGCGGTGCGCAAGCCGCCATTGGCGACGACGAGCGTCCTGCCGTCGGGCAGGAAAGCCAGATCATGCGGACCGACGCCGCGCGAGGAGATCTCGCCGATGCGGCGATAGGCATTGCCCGCATCATAGATGCCGAGCAGGCCGTCGCCGCTCTTCGTGTCGTTCTCCGTCGCATAAAGCAGGCGGCCGTCGGGCGTGAAGACGCCATGGCCGTAAAAATGGCGGTCGGGGGCGGCGAGGATCGTCTTCGCCTCGCCGCCCTTGGCGCTGTCGATGACGGCGAACCAGTTGCCCGGGCGGCGCGCAAAGACGACGATCTCGGAAGAAGCGGGTCTCGCCGCCGCATCATGGCCGCGCGCCGGCAGAATGGTCGAGAAGATCTCCTGGCCGTCGAGCGAGAACATCGCGGCCGAGGCCTTGCCTTCGGCATCCATGCGGCAGGAGACGTAGAGCGGCACGCTGCGCTTCGCCGACGCGCGGCGCGGCGTCAGGCTCACGGCGAGCGCCGCCGCCAGCCCTTGGAGAATCGCGCGGCGATCAATCCCCATCTTGGCTGTTGAACCCCACGGTGATGCCGAGCACGGCCGGAATCTCGTCATGCGCCTTGTCGCGCGCCGCGGCGATCGCATCCAGGAGCAGGAAGAAGGATGGACGCTGCTTGGCGTCGATCACCGCCTTGCCGAAATCCTCGGGCAGTTCGTCGGCGACACTCGCCGCCGTCGTGATCGCCTCGATCGTGTAGCCGTCCTTGCCCTTCATGATGAGCTTGGCGACGTCGAGAAGCGCTTCGAGATTGAGCGCCAGAGCGCGCTTCGAGCGGGCGCTGCGCCAGCTTTCGGCCAGTTGCGGACGCGCCGCGCCGATGTCGCGTCCGAGCATCGGGCGCAGTTTCGAGTCCCGGATGTAAGCGAAGGACGCCAGAAAATCGGTGGCGATGCGCGACGTCGCTTCCTTCGCGGTGGCCGGATCGGCGAGCACGCCCACCATTTCATTGGTCCAGCCGAGGCGCACATCATGGGCGATCATCACGATGTTCCAGGCGATGGCCTGGCCCACCGCGCAGCGGCGCGCCCGGCGCTCGCCGCTCAGCATCTCGGCCTCGGCATTCACATCGAACAGCAGGCGCTCGAGCGCCGGCAGGCCTTGCGCCGCGACGCTGTTCTTGACGAAGAGCTCAGGCGTCAGATCGGCGACGCCATCTTTTTCGAGAAGCAGCGCCAGGCCCTTGGCGGTGGCGTTCTTGCGTTCCGGCCAGTAGGACAGACGCTCGGCGCGGAACTCCTCGGCGATCGGGCCGTAGCGCAGGAACTCGATCCCCGACCAGGTGTCGGCGGTGGCGAGATAGGCGCGCCGCAGCAGCTTGAAACCTTCGGGGTCCGGCTTGGCGCAGAAATCCGACCAGGCTTTCTCCTGCGCATCGGCGGTCAAGGCGAGAGCCTGGTAATGCGGTATGATGAAACGTTCGACGAGCTGGCCCAGCACATTCTCGGCCGCGCGCGCGGGCTGCGTCCAGACGAGCAGCGCCAAGCACAGAAGCAGCCCCCGGGCAAACCGCATCACAGCGATCCCAGATAATCGAGCAGTTTGGTCCGGTCCGCGGCGGACAGATTCATATAAAGTTCCTTCGCCTTCCGGGCTTCGCCGCCATGCCAGCGTATGGCTTCATCCAGCGTGGCGGCACGCCCGTCATGCAGATAGCGACGCCTGCCGTTCTGTGTCGCCAGGTCGATCAGAGGGGCGGTGCGCCATTCCCGCGCGCTGGCATAACCATCGGGAAAGCCACCCGCCAAACCATCGCCCATATCATGCAACAGGAGATCGGTGAAGACCGGCAAAGCGTCGCCCGTCTCCGACTTCAACGTCCGGACATGACAGGCGGCGCAGCCCGTTGCGGCGAGGAGACGTGCGCCATCGGCATTTGCGGGAACCGGACGTGGCGTGAGAGTCGCGACATAGGCCGCGACCATATCGATCATTTGTTTCGAAATTTCCTCTCCGTCAGAAGAGGGGCTGCGGCCATTGGCATTGGCGAGGCATTTGACCTGCGCCGCGGTGCAATCGCCATAAGGTTGCGGCCTGAAGGGCGAGGACAGGCCCATATCCAGCATCATCGCATCGGCGGTCTGCTCGGCGATGCTCGTCCCCGTGGCCTTCAGGCCAAAACGCCCGAGGCGCGAACCTTCCGGCGTCGCCACGATGCGCGCCCGGCCCTTGATGCCGTCGCCATTGCGATCATCCGGATCGGCCCGGTTGAGAATCTCCTTCTCCGCAACCCTGGCGATGAGCCCGCGGCCGACGAGCGACGGGGCGACGCGGAACTCCTCACGGGTTCCCGCGGCCGGCTGCGCGTCGTTGTAGAAGATCCGGGCGCGCATCAGCGGCAACCCCTCGGGCCCCGTTTCGAGATAAGGCTCGATACGCGCCTCGGGCGCGAGGCCCGGAATGGCATGTTCCTGGAGCTGGCGGCCGAGCAGCGGATCGGCATGGCCTTGCGCATCGCCGAGACGCACCACGAAGCCGGCGCCGCCCAGCACGCCGTCGATCAGCGAAAAGCGCGCCGCCCGGCCGTTCTTGTGACAGGCGGCGCAGGCGCCGGCATTGAAGAGCGGGCCGAGCCCGTCGGCCGAATTGGTGGAGGCCGGCGCCTGCACCCATTTGCGGTCGAACAGGGCCTTGCCCACCGCCGGATCGAGCTCGTCGGCAGAAGAAAAGGAAGTCGCGGCGATACAGAAAAAGCCGGCGAGAACGGTGCGGAACGCCGTCATGTATTCGCGAAGTAGCCCATCATGCCGGTCTCCAGATGCTCCAATATGTGGCAGTGGAACATCCACCGACCGGGCGTTGCGACGAAGGCGATCTCGATACGCTCCTTAGGGAGAACCAGAACTGTGTCGGCATGATGGACGGGGAGGCTGCGCTTGGAGGACGAGAGCACCTTGAACGTATGTCCATGCAGATGGATCGGATGCGGATGCGGTGTCGCGTTCTGCAGCATGAACCGGTAGCTCTTGCCCGCCTCGAGCCGCGCCAGGGGCGGCGGCAGGTTGCGATGCCCATCATTCGGCCAGGACCGTTTGTTGATCGCCCAGAATGTACGCTCGGCGGTGCACAATTCATCCAATATGACTTTCGACAGCGGATCATTGGGGTCGAGCGTGTCGATGAAGCTGGCGATCGAGTCGGACGCCGGGCCGAACATATAGGCCTGCGCCTCCGCCGCCTCGAGATCGGGCTCGGGAATGTCCGAGGCATGAAGCGGCGCCGGATCGAAGGGGCCGGCCTGCCGGTCGGGGCCCACCGCCTCGAGCTCCGCGAGGTCGAAGATCTCGGCCGGAAAATAATCCCTGAGCAGCACCTTGCCGCCGGCCTTGGGCGTGCGCAGCACGAGATCGACGCGCGACGCGGCCCCGAGCCGCCAGGAATCGAGAGGCAGGGCAGGCAGCGGGTTGCCGTCGACGGCGATGATGCGGGCCTCCGCCCCTTCGACGCCCACATCCATCATCCGGGTCGCATCGAGATTGAGCAGGCGCAGGCGGATATCGGCCGTAGCGGGAACCTTGGCGGTGAATTTGCGGGCGCCATTGACGGTGCGGACGGTGCCGAAAGTGCCGGCTCGGGCGGCGCCGCTGTCGGTCGAGAACGGCAGGAAGCCGCCTTGCGCGTCGAGCCGCCAGTCCTTGGCGACGAGCACCAGCTCATGATCGAAGGGCCGGCTCTCATCGCCTTCGACGATCACGACTCCGGCCAGCCCATGGCCGACCTGGCCCGACTCGTTGCAATGGGGATGGAAGAAAAATGTCCCGGTGTCGGGAAGCGTGAAGTCGTAGAGAAAATTCCGGCCCGGCTCGACCGGCGGCTGCGTCACATATTGGACACCGTCCATGGCGTTCGGCACCCGGACGCCATGCCAGTGAATGGAGCTGTGCTCGGCGAGACCGTTTTTCAGCGTGGCGCGCAGGCGGTCGCCGCGCTTCAGGCGCAAAACGGGGAAGAGCTCGTCATTATAGGTCCACAGTGTGCTCGACGGCCCATCTTCGCCGAGAAGCTTCATGGCGCGCGGCTTCGCCTCGAGCGTCACCTCATGAATGACAGGCTCCGTTGCGGGCGCGGATGCCGGCAGCAAAGGCGTCGCCGTATCGGCGCGCGACCGCGACAGTGACAGCAAAGCGGGGGCGGCGAGGCCCCCGGCAGTGGTGGTGAGAACAGCCCTGCGCGTCAGCATGGCGGATGGACCCCACCCGTCGCGCGTTCCGCGCGCCACCCTCCCCGCCTTCGGCGGTGGCGGGAGGATTCGCGTTGTGCCCTATTCCTTCTTGTCGGTGGAATCAGCCTGCAGCTGTCCGTAATTCTCCAACCCGATCTTCCCGAGCAGGCTGAGCTCGCTTTCGATGAAATCGATATGGCCTTCCTCATCGGCGAGAAGCTCCTTGAAGAGCTCCATGGAAACATAATCCCCGACCTCGTTGCAGACCTTGTAGGCCTCGCGATACAGATCACGGGCGCCGTATTCGGCCTTCAGATCGCATTCCAGGACTTCCTTGATGTTCTGGCCGATCATCAAGGGATCGAGCGTCTGCAGATTCGGGTGCCCTTCGAGAAACACGATGCGGGCGATGAACTTGTCCGCATGATGCATCTCCTCGATCGATTCCTCGCGCTCCTTCTTGGCGAGCTTGGTGAAGCCCCAATCCTCCAGAAGCCGGAAATGGACCCAGTACTGGCTCACCGCCGTCAGCTCGCTGCGCAAGCCCTTGTTCAGAAACTCGATGACCTTCTTGTGACCCTTCATCCGCCTTCTCCACGTCTTCCGACTCTGTGGCGGAGAATGGTGCAGATTGGTCAACTTGGCAAGCCGAGCCCCGGATTTCGAGAACCGCCGCCTCCATATGCTTAACCAGATGCGGCATGCAGCCCCCGCATTGCGGCCGCTCGCCGCAACAGCGGAAAACCGCCCCCGGCGTCACCACGCGGAACTCGTCCAGCTCCATCAGGCGGCCGACCGCCTCCTTGATGTGGCGGGACGTGATGACATTGCACTGGCAGACGATCATGATCTCAGCCCTGGGCAACCCCGGCGATACCGGCCAGCGACTTCACCGCCCGCTTCAGCTGCGCGTTCTCGCGGCGCAGGCGGCGCAGTTCCGCATCACCGGAGCGGGACGGTTGCTCGGCCCGCTTCAGCCAGTTGTAATAAGTGGTGTCCGTGACGCCGAGGACACGGGCGATCTCATAGACCCGCTTGCCTTCGCCGCGCAGCGTCTCCGCGACCTTGAGCTTCTCGGCGATCTCGGCCTCGGTGAAGGACTGGACATGGCGTCGATATCTGAGCATGGCTGGCCTCACTGAACCTTGGCGGGATCGTCGAGGCTGTCGGAGCCTTCGACCGAAATCTTGAGATCGAGGGCGGCGACCACCGCCTCGATGCCGCGCGTCTGCGCGACAAGGGCGTCGATCGCCGCCTGCACCAGTGCATTGCCCTCTGGATTGTCCTGACCGATCATCTGGTCATAAGATTCCTTGCCGCTTTCCGCCCGGTCGCGGATCGCACCCAGTTTCTGTTCGGCATCGGCCATCAGCGCGTCGAGCTTCTTGGCTTCGGCGGGCGCCTTGGCGGCGGCCAGCGCCGCGAAGCCCGGGCCTTCCAGCGTCGAGCCGTCGCGGCGCTTGAGCGTGCCGCCATAGATCGAGATCATGCCGGCTTCGTCGAAATAATGCGAGTTATGCGTGTTGTCGGAGAAGCAGTCATGCTCCTCTTCCGGATCATGCAGGATGAGGCCGAGCTTCATGCGCTCGCCGGCAAGCTCGCCATAAGAGAGCGAGCCCAGACCCGTGAGAATGGTCGCGAGGCCGCCTTCGGCGCCCTTGCCGCCAAGGTCCTTGCGGGCCGCGCCGTCGGCCTTCCAACTCGCTGCCATTTCGGCGAGGTCGGCCTGCAACAGGTCGCTGGCGGCCTTGAGATAGGCGGCGCGGCGGTCGCAATTGCCGTTGCTGCAGTTCTTCGTGTCGTAATCGGTGGCCGGACGGTTGCCGGCGCCCGCTTTGGTGCCGTTCAGATCCTGGCCCCAGAGCAGGAATTCGATGGCGTGATAGCCGGTCGCGACATTGGCCTCGTTGTCGCCGGCGCCCTGCAGCTTCTGCAGAAGCGCCGCGTCGATCACCGTGGCATCGACCGTGTCATTGCCGATGCGGATGGATTTGTTGGCGATGACATTGGCGGTGTAGAGCGGATTTTCGTCCGAGCTTTCGCCATAGGAGCCCTTGTCGGTGTAATCGATGAGGCCCTCATCGAGCGGCCAGGAATTCACCTTGCCTTCCCAGTCGTCGACGATGCTGTTGCCGAAACGGTAGCCTTCGGTCTGCTGATACCAGGGACGCGCTTCCTTCCAGGCGGCGCGCGCCGCCTTCAGCGTGTCGTCGCTGGGATTGGCGATCAGCGCGTCGATGGCCTTGCCGAGATCGGCGGCGGCGGCCCCCGCATCCGAATACATCGCCTCGGCGACGTCGCCATAATGCTTGAGCACGGCGTCCGCGGTCGGCTCGGCGCCGCGCGCGATCGAGATGACCGAGGCCAGCGTCAACGCCGTGCCGGCGCAGAGCGCCAAGAGATGCCGTTTCATGATGATAAATCCCCTTTTGAAGTCGCGCTGCATGGGTGGCTCAATGAAGTGTCTCCTCAGCCGCGGCGGGCCCGCTGCCAAAAGCGGCGATGGAGTGGATGACGGAGGCGGGAACGCTCAACAGCTTCTGGCCGGCGGCGATCAGCGCATCGGCATAGCTCTGCCCGGCGGCCGCGAGCTCGAGCGGGGCGTCGCCCCCGCCTGCGCCCGAGAGATGGCGCGCCGCCAGCAGGGCGGCCGGCCGGTCATGATCCTGGAGCGCCGCGATCAGCGACAGCGCCATGCATTCGTCGCGGCAGACATGGCCGCAGCCATGCGGAAAGACCGAGAGCGGACGGGGGCTCTGGGCGCGGAGCGTGCGCACCCAGAATTGCAATTCGCCCATCAGCTTGCGGGCGTCGTCGGTGCCAAGCTCCATCGAATAGCTGCGCCAGGCGGTTTCCCAGCATTCGATATCGCCATAGGCATAGCCCGCCATGCAGCAGCGCAGGCCCGTGACCACCAGCCGCTCCGGCTTGCGATCGAGGAGCTTCAACGGGCAGCTCGCGGGACAGAATTGGGCGCTCATGGCGAGACCATTGGAAACCAAATAATCCGACTGATTTACTCAGTTATTCGAATGCGGCCGTTCCTGTCAATCGCGATTCCGGGGGCGCGGCAAAAAATCCAGCCTGTTCAATAGATTAGAAGCGTTCTAGATCGCCACGGAGGAATGCCCCGGAAGGAAAAAGCTGTTCGAAATCTTAAGTTTAGCGTCGCCTGGAGCCGAAAATCGGTATCGCTTTTTCCCGATCGCAGGGTAAGGAACCGGCATGACCAAGCCCCTGACTCTCGCCGCCATCGGCGAACCGATGATCGAACTCGCCCGGTCGCCGAGCGGGCCTTTGACCTATGACCGGCGCATCGGCGGGGATACGCTCAACACCTCGGTCTATCTGGCGCGGCTGCTCGATCCGAAGATGGCGCGGGTCCAGTATGTGACCCGGCTCGGCGATGACCCGTTGAGCGATTGGATGGTCGAGAGCTTCGCGGCCGAAGGCATCGACTGCCGCCATATCGCGCGGGTGCCCGGCCGCCGGCCCGGCCTCTATATCATCGACACCGACGACAAGGGCGAGCGCTCCTTCAGCTATTGGCGGGGCGAGGCGCCGGTCAGGCAATTGTTCGAGGAGCCGGGGCTCGCCGAGGCGCTCGAGGCCAGCGACGCGGTCTTCACCAGCGGCATCACGCTGGCGGTGCTCGGCGACACCGGCCGCAAGCGCCTCATCGCGCTGATGCGGCGGCTCACATCACAGGGACGCCTCGCCGCCTTCGACACCAATTACCGCCCGCGCCTGTGGACCGACCGCGCCGAAGCGGCGAAGTGGATGCAACAGGCGATCGCGGCGGCGAGCCATGTCCTGCCGTCATCCGACGATCTCGAGGCGATCTTCGCCCGGACGCAGAGCCCCGAAGCCTGGATCGAAGAGCTCGCGGCGCTGGGGCCTCGGGAAATCGTGCTCAAGACCGGCGGCGGGCCGGTGTTCACCAGAGACGGCAGTCTCGATCTCGACCGCATCGCCCGGCCACGCGATACGACCGGCGCCGGCGACAGCTTCAATGCCGGCTATTTGGCTTCAAGGCTGAACGGCGTTTCAGTCGAGAACAGCGTATGCCGGGCGCATGCCCTGGCAAGCCGCGTCATTCAGTATCCGGGCGCCGTCATCGCACGCGAGGCGATGGCCGACCTCATGCCGGGTTGAGGGCGAGACCGCTTCTCAATCGAAATGGTAATTCAGCCCGAGACGCGCGATCTGCTCGCGGTAATCCGCAGATACGTTCGCGACAATTGGCTCGACGGTCGAAGAACGCGCATCCAAGGACCGCCCGCCGAGATCAACGTAAAGATACTCCGCCTTGACGCTCCAGTTCGGCGCCAGCATCACTTCCGCACCGGCGCCAATCGTCCACCCCACTTTGAAGCCGGATGATGCATCGTCCACACAGAGGGTGCCGCCCGGGATACAACCCGCGAAAGTGTTGACCGTATTGTAGCTCAGCCTGGTCTCGCCATAGGCAATGCCGCCTGTCGCATAGAGCAGCCATTGCGGATTGATCAAATAGCCGGCACGCGCCCGAAGAGTGCCGAACCAGTCGACCTCCTTCCCGACTCCGGTTTTCTGTCCCTGGAAAAAGGGCCTCTCTTCCGTGACGGATTCGGAGTTGTCGATGTCCGAGGCCTGCAGGTCGGCCTCGATGCCCACAACCCAATCTGAAGACAGCTGCCAATTATATCCGAGCTGACCACCACCCGATATCCCTCCGCCGTCCGGCGAGAACGATGTCGGGTAAAGACCGATATCAACCATCTCTTGCAAGAAGTCGTCGAGACCCTGGTCGCCCGTGGGTTTGAATTTTATATCGGCGTCGCCCTCGTCCCAGCCATAGCCGATATTCACGCCGATATAGGGACCGGTCCAGGACGGTCCCATTTCGGTGATGTCGGCCGCCTTTGCGGAAGGCGCAATCAAAGCCGAGTTCAGAAGAACGCCCGCGCAACCCAGAGCTCTTATGGTCTTCATGGTCCCCTCGCCGTCGTCGCGTAAATTCTGGCAGAGACGGGCTTCACAGACAACACGCACCCGGCGCATAAGGGCATTACAAATATTCAATGTCGCCTATGTGTCATTAGTGCCACCTCTCAGGCCACGAGCGCCGCATCACGCGCGATCATGAACAGCGCCGGCGGCAACAGCGCCGCGTTGTCATGCGCCTCAAAGGCGAGGCCGAAGATATCGGCGGCGATGCGGTAATTGTCGAGAAGCTTCGGCGAGCCGACGGCGATGACCGCCTCCGCACCGGACCAGGCGGCCGCATCCTGTAGTTCAGTGCCGATCAGCAGCCCCGACAGGTAAGAACTCAAACCAGTGCGCGCCAGTGTGCCGAAGAGACCCAGCGTGCGCACGCCGAACAGCGCATGCGAAAGCGCGCCGCCATCCGCCTGCCGCGCCCGGGCGAGACCCTTCATGAAAGCGTCCCGATCCGGCTCGCTTTTCTCCATGAGCTGCGCCAGCGTGCCCGACGAGGTGAGCGCGTTATAGAGCTCGCCCGTCATATAAGTGCGGAAAGTCGCGAGCCTGCCGTCCTTCACCTGGACCCATTTGGAATGGGTGCCGGGAAGCAGCAGGCAGGCGTCGCGCAATTTGCGCTCTGCCAGCACGGCCAGGACCTGGCATTCCTCGCCCCGCATGACATCCGGTACGCCGTCATGGACGCAGGAGACGCCGGGCACGATGGCGATGCGCGCATCCCCCTCGAAAGGCACGGCGTGGAGATTGCGCGAAAGACTTGCCAGATCGGCGGGAGCGGCGATATAGGGCACCTCGGCCCAGCCCATCTTGCTGCCGACCATGCCGCACATCAGAACCGGCACGGACCGGCCGGCGGCCAGCCAGGGCGCGGCGAAGTCGGCGAAGGAGCGGGCGAAGCCGCCCGCCTCGACCGCGAGCAGGCCCTCGCCGTCGCCTTTCTCGGCCAGCACATGGCCGGCGCCGTCGAGCGCCCAGGCGCGCCGGTTGCTGGTGCCCCAGTCGACGGCGATCATGGCGATGTCTGCGGTCATGGCGAAACCCTGAGAAATCTCATTTGTCTGATGATTGAACTGCTTTATGCTGCGCCGGGGTTTCAGGCAAGTCGAGGATGGGATCATGGCGGGGACGAAACGCAAGCCGGCGGATAAAGGCACGGCGCGCAAAAGTCTCTATAACAAAGTGGCGCATGATCTGGGCCAGCGCATCGTGCGCGGCGACTACAAGCCGGGCGCGCTGCTGCCCAATGAGGCGGAATGCGGCCAGATCTACAAGGTGAGTCGCACCGCGGTGCGCGAGGCGGTGAAGATGCTCTCCGCCAAGGGACTGATCCAGTCGCGGCCCAAGATCGGCTCCCGGGTCGAGCCGCGCACTGCCTGGAACCTGCTCGACCGCGACGTGCTCGGCTGGTATTGCACCACCGTCGATTTCCAGCGCTTCGCCAATGACGTGCAGCAGATCCGCATGATGATCGAACCGGAAGCGGCGGCGCTGGCGGCGACCAACCGGACCGCCGGCCAGTTCGTCGAGATCGAGGCCGCCTATCAGGCGATGGCGGAGGCGGTCGGCGATGAAGCGGCATGGAACGTGGCGGATGTCAGATTCCATCTCGCCGTCCTCAATGCGTCGGGCAATGAGTTCATTCCGCCTTTCGGCCGCGTCATCGAATCGCTGCTCGCCAATCTCTTTTCAGTGACGGTCGCCCATTTGCGCAACCGGATGAAGGTCCTGCCGCTGCATCAGGCCATCCTCGAGGCGATCCGGGCGAAGAAGCCCGACCGCGCCCGCAATGCGGTGCGCAAGCTCCTGCACACCACGCAGAGCACCATCGACGAGGGCGGCAAGCTCACCCCCGCCGCCCGGGCGCGGGCGCGCAGGGACGGCTCGAAAGCAAAAAGGCAGGCCCTCGCAAAAGTATGATAAATGGGCGTTGCGCGAACGCGCCGCTCTGCTAACATGTTAGGAACAGGCGACGGGCATCCGCCACGAGATCGCCATCCATCATCCTCGGGAGGAGACTGACATGAGAAAAACTTCGCTTTTCCTTGCCGCCGCCATGGCCACGCTCGTCCTGGCCATGCCGGCTTCGGCCGACACCAAGGACAAGAAGATCGCGCTGTCCAACAACTATGCCGGCAATTCCTGGCGGCAGTCGATGCTGAAGAGCTGGGACAAGGTGACCAAGCAGGCGGTGGCCGACGGCATCGTCGCGGCAGCCGATCCCTTCACCACCTCGGAAAACCAGGTGACCGAGCAGGCGGCGCAGATCCAGAATCTGATCTTGCAGGGCTATAATGCCATCGTCATCAATGCCGCCTCGCCCGATGCGCTCAACGGCGTCGTCAAGCAGGCCTGCGACGCCGGCATCACCGTCGTCTCCTTCGACGGCATCGTGACCGAGCCCTGCGCCTGGCGCATCGCCGTCGATTTCAAGAAGATGGGCGCCATCCAGCTCGATTATCTCGCCGAGAAGATGAAGGACGGCGGCAATCTGCTGGAGATCCGGGGCCTCGCCGGCGTGTTCGTCGACGACGAGATCCACAAGGGCATCGAGGAAGGCGTGGCCAAGCACACCCAGTTCAAGATCGTCGGCTCGGTGCATGGCGACTGGGCCCAGGAAGTGGCGCAGAAGGCGGTCGCCGGCATCCTGCCGTCGCTGCCGGAAGTGAAGGGCGTGGTGACGCAGGGCGGCGACGGCTATGGCGCGGCGCAGGCCTTCAAGGCGGCCGGCCGGCCGACGCCGCTCATCATCATGGGCAATCGCCAGGACGAGCTCGCCTGGTGGAAGGAGCAGAAGGACGCCAATGGCTATGAGACCATGTCGGTCTCGATCGCGCCCGGCGTCTCGACGCTCGCCTTCTGGGTGGCGCAGATGATCCTCGACGGCAAGGAAGTGCCGAAGGACCTGGTGGTGCCGTTCCTGCAGATCAACCAGGCCGATCTCGAAAAGAGCCTCGAGACGACGGAAAAAGGCGGCGTCGCCAATGTCGAATATTCGAAGGAAGACGCCGAGAAGGTCGTCGCCGGGAAGTAACGGCGAGCAGAATACCCTCTCCCCCGGCGGGGGAGAGGGTTAGGGTGAGGGGGAACCGACCTCGAACTCCTTTGCAAGAGCCAGAAGACATTGCCGTCCGTTCCCCCTCACCTTCCCCATGCTGCGCATCGGGCCCCTCCCTCTTCCCCGTTGGGAGCGAGGGTATGACGGGTCCTGCATCAAGTATCCTCGACTCTGCCGTCGCCCTCACCGGCATCGAGAAGAGTTTCGGCGCCGTCCGGGCCCTGGCGGGCGTCGATCTGGTGCTCAGGCCCGGCGAATGCCTAGGGCTCGTCGGCCATAATGGCGCCGGCAAGAGCACGCTCATGCATGTGCTGGCCGGCACGCTCAAGCCCGATCAGGGCCGCCTCGTCATCGGCGCCAAGGATGTGAGCCGGCAGTACAGCGCCAGCAATGCCTCGGCCCATGGCATACGCTGCGTGTTCCAGGAATTGTCGCTCTGCCCCAATCTCACGCTTGCCGAGAATGTCCGCATCGTGCACCGCGCCCTCAAGGGCTTCGGCTGGAAGGCGAAAGCGCGCCGGCTCATGCGCGAGAAGCTCGACGAGATCTTTCCCGGCCACGGCATGGACGTCGACGCCGAAGCGGGCGATCTCAATATCGGCCAGCGCCAGATGGCCGAGATCGCGCGCGCCTTCACCGTCACCGATGAGCCCTTGCGCGTCGTCATCCTGGACGAGCCGACCTCCTCGCTCGACGCGGTGACGGCGCAGCAGCTTCTCACCTTCATGCGCCGGGAAGTGGCGCGCGGCACCAGCACCATCCTCATCTCGCATCTCCTCGGCGACGTGCTCGATTATTGCGACCGCATCGCGGTGATGAAGGACGGCAAGGTGGTGGCCGAGAAGGAGGCGAAGGGCTTCACCCGCCATTCGCTCGTCGCCGCCATGGGCGCCACGACCGGGAAGGCCCAAACCGGCGCTGCGGCGAAACGGCAGATCCCGGACACGGTCGCCGTCACGGCGACGCCGCTCACCGCGACGCAGACGCAGAAGCTTTCCGTGCGCAAGGGCGAGATCGTCGGTCTGGCCGGTCTCGCCGGCCACGGCCAGACGCGCATGCTGATCCAGATCTTCGACGGCGCCCGCCGGCACAGCGCCGCCTTCATCGCCGGCGACCGGCAGGCGGACGGCGTCTTCAATCTGTGGTCCATCGGCGAGAATGTGACGGTGGGCGCGCTCCGGCATCTGCGGCAGGGACCGCTGATACGATCCGAGAGCGAGCAGGCCATGGCGCGCGACTGGAAGCAGCGCATGGGCATCCGCACGCCCGACATGAACGACAACATCCTGACGCTGTCGGGCGGCAACCAGCAGAAGGCGCTGTTCGCCCGGGCGCTCGGCTCGAGGGCCGATATCGTTCTGATGGACGACCCGATGCGCGGCGTCGATATCGGCACCAAGCTCGAAGTCTATGGGATGATCCGCGCCGAGGCCGAGGCAGGCCGCAGCTTCGTCTGGTACACGACCGAGATCGATGAGCTCAAACATTGCGACCGCGCCTATATCTTCCGCAACGGCGCCATCGTCGCCGAGCTCCAGGGCGATGAGCTGAGCGAGGACAAGGTCCTGCACGCCTCCTTCGCGGAGAACACGTGATGTTCCCCGCCCCGTCATCCCGGCGAAAGCCGGGATCCATTGAATTCCATCCAAGCGGGCAGCACCGGCCGCCTTGTGACTATCTATTGGATCCCGGCTTTCGCCGGGAGGACGGTGGGTGGTGATGTTCGGCTTCGTCTTGAATCGGAAAACATTGCGGGCGCTCCCGCCTCTGACTTCGCTTGCCCTCCTTCGCGGAGAGCACGTGATGTCC
>JBMOOM010000120.1:0-211511 GCA_049323275.1 Pseudomonadota bacterium | reverse complement strand
ATGATGAAACGGATGACGGGCATGCGGGTTAGACAGGTCATGGAACGCTATCGCGAATTCGCGGCGCGCACCCATCTCGTCATGGGCCTCTTCGCGCTCGGTCTCGTCGCCGCCATTCTCGTCTTGATGGTCGTGAGCGCGATCCCGTCGCAGGCGAGCTTCCTCACCGCCGAAGCCAGGAACCTCGTCACTTTGGAACCGACGAGCGACACACTGCTGGTCGCCATCGTGAGCCTGGTCTTCCTGGCCGTCTTCGCCGCCAAGCTGCTGGATCTCAGGACTCCGGCCGAATGACCGGCGGGCCCCGCGCGGGACCCGCCTCTGTCATGACCTCTATACCTTAATTCGGGCCGTTCGGGCCGCCGGCCGCCGAGCCGCTGCTTCCGCCGCCGCCCTTCTTGCCGCCATCACGATTGTTGCTGCCGCCGTCGCGCGCGCCGCCATTGCCGCCATCGCCATTCTTGCCCGGCTCACGCTTGAAGGTGAGCAGAGGCGGTTGCGGAGTGGGCGGCGGGGGCGGTTCCACGATCTTGATCTTCACGCAGCTGCCTTCGGCACAGCGGACGACTTCACCGCAGCCATAGCGACGCTTGCTTTTCCAGAACGTCTCGTCGATGCGCCAGCAATGGCGGCGCAGCTCTTCCGGGCTCGCCTGGAACTTGGAGCGGCCGGTGGCGGCATCCGCCGGCACGGCTGCCGAAATGGTTACCATCAGAGCAGCCATGCCGCCCAAGGCGGCCAGCGAAACACCATGCAGTGAGAACTTCGTCATAATTGACCTCCAACAGGTTGCGATCATGTCCGATCGATGGCGGGAGGATGACGGAATTGCTGTGAGTCCGGCCTGAATGGCGGGTTCATGCGCGGTTCACGCGTCGAACCGCCGGCAAAGGAATGGAAACGCGCCTCGGGACGTAATAAGCTCGTATTCGCTCCCTGGAGGACAGATTATGAAGATCCATCTCGCTTTGGCCACGGTCGCAGCCCTCGCCTTCGGCGTCGCCTCTTTCGCTCCCGTCCACGCCATGGGCGACGGCGGCAGCAGCAGCACCACGCCCGCCAAGAAATGCAAGAAAGGCGAAGTGCTCAAGAACGGCAAGTGCGTGAAGGCCTCTTCCGGCATATTGCCCGACGAGGATCTTTATCAGCAGGGCCGCGCTTTGGCGCAGGCCGGCGAATATGACTGGGCGCTGACCGTGCTCGCCGCCGTGAGCAATCAGAACGATCCGCGCGTCCTGAATTACATTGGCTACAGCCACCGCAAATCGGGCCGTCTCGACGAGGCCTTCGGCTATTACCATAAGGCCATCGAGATTGACCCCAATTTCGTGCTGGCGCGCGAATATCTGGGCGAAGGCTATGTCGCCGCGGGCCGAATCGATCTCGCCAAGTCGCAATTGACCGAGATCGCCAATCGCTGCGGCACCACCTGCGAGGAATATCAGGAGCTCGCCGAACATATCGAAGGCGTGAACTGAGCTGTCGCGGCGGGCGCCCGCTCGTTGAGACCGGTCGCTCCAGTATTTGCACTTCCCGGAAGCAAGTTCCCTCCCCAAAGTGGGATTTGTGAGCGTTTCGTGATCGCGTCAGTCTGACCGGACTGACCGATCCTCAGAGGGCGAAGATCCTACGCGTGAATGGCTGACGAAATTTGCCGCGGCCCGGCGGATTCCTGCCCTCCACGCATGCGGGGGTTTCCGATGTCCTTTCGCCCGTTCCGTTTCAGCCCGCGCCGGGCCTCGCCGCCACGGCATGGTCGCTATTCTCCTTGCCCTCATGCTCCTCGCAGCATCGGGGGCGAGACGCGAGTTCCAAATGCCCTCTCTCACGGAACTCGCGTTCTATTCCATCGCCATCCTCTGTGCTCTGCTGATCCGGCCGGGCGCGTATCCGGCGGTATCGGCCTATCAAGCGGCCGGCTTCTTGACGGCGGCCGCCGTCACGGCCTCCCGCATCGCGTGAGACGGCGAGTCCGGATCGGTTCGACCCGAAGTGATAAACGTGAGCGGAATCTTATGTTTAGCGCGTGATCGACGGAAAACCGGTATCCACTTTTCCTGGTCACGCGCTAGGCTACGCGCTGGCCGGTCAGCCCGGCTCTGGCGGCCACGCTATGCGCCCGCCTCATGTCCATCGGCCGCAAATATATTGGGACAAGCGGCGGCCGCGCCTGTAAGGGGAACTCTCTTCCCCCAAAAGGTCCCATGTCAGTTTCCGCGTCACCGGCCGCGCGCCGCCCACCTTTCTTCATTCTGGTCGCCGTCAGCGCCATCGGCCCGCTGGCGCTCAATATCTTCATGCCCTCGATGCCGGGCCTGCAGGCGACTTTCGGCGTGTCCTACGGCACGGTGCAGCTGACGCTGACGCTCTATCTGATCGGCCTTGGCGTCTGCCAGCTTTTCTATGGCCCGCTGTCGGACCGCTATGGCCGGCGCCCGCTTCTGTTGGCCGGGCTCACCTTGTTCGTCATCGCCAGCATCGCCTCGGCGCTCGCCACCACGATCGAGACTCTGATCGCCGCGCGCCTGGTGCAGGCGCTGGGCGGCGCCTCCGGCATTGTCCTGTCGCGCGCCATCGTGCGCGATCTCTATCAGGGCGAAAACGCGGCGAGCGTGCTCGGCTACATCACCATGGCCTGGGTCCTGGCGCCGATGATCGCGCCGACGATCGGCGGCTATCTCGATCAGTTCTGGGGCTTCCGCGCCAGCTTCGTGCTGCTGGCGCTCATCGCCACGCTGATCCTCGCCATCGCCTGGTTCACCTTGCATGAGACGAATATCAATCGCCGCCGCGACGGCCGTCTGTGGCAAAGCTCTCATTATGGACGGATCTTCGCGTCGGCTCAGTTCCGCGGCTATGCCTTGACGCTCGCTTTCGCCAGCGCCGTGTTCTTCACCTTTCTCGCTTTCGCGCCGTTTGTCACGGTCAACGTCATGGGCCGCTCGACGGTCGAATACGGATTGTGGTTCATCCTCGTGTCGCTCGGCTACATGCTCGGCAATTTTCTGTCGGGACGTTATTCCGTGCTCATCGGCAATGACCGCATGGTCCTGTTCGGCAATCTGATGACGCTCGCCGGCGCATCCCTTTGCCTGCTCTTCCCGCTGCTCGGCTTTCTGACTCCGATGGCGCTCTTCGCACCCATGCTGCTCTGCGCGCTCGGCAACGGCCTCACCATCCCCAATGGGACTGTCCGCGCCATCAGCATCGACCCGATGCTGGTCGGCACGGCGGCGGGCCTGCTCGGCTTTTTCCAGATGGGCATGAGCGCCATGATCTCGCAAACCGTCGGCGCGCTGCAGGACCACCATCTCATGATCGGCTATTGGACGCTGGCGATCTGCGCCCTGCTCGGCGTGCTCACCCATCTCGCCATAATGCCGAAGCGTTAATCCGGCGGGGTCAGCCAGGCAAGCGTCCAGCGGGCGTCATCGCTCTGGCGCAGCCGCGCGCGCAGCTCAGGACCCAATAGGGCAAGCTCATCCGCCAGAGGCCAGGGCGGGTTTATCAGAATGAGACCGGAGCCGGCGAGGCCGCCCGCCGATACGGGCTTGCGCACCAGGAGCTCGGCTTTCAGCATCTTCGGAATGGCGAGAGCCTGCGCCTCCTTGGTGATCGTTTCGGACAGGCCGTCGCCGGTCACCGGATACCAGAGAGCGAAAGCGCCGGTGGCGAAGCGGCGGTGGCCGTCGCGCAGCATCTGCACCGCGCGGCGCGCCTCGTCATCGCGCTCATAGGGCGGATCGATCAGGATGAAGCCACGCCGTTCGGGCGGCGGCAGATGCGCCTTCACCGCGATCGCGGCGTCGCCTTCGACGATCGTCACCCTTTTGTCGCGCTTGGTGAAGTCGGCGAGCTTGCCGTGATCCTCGGGATGCAGCTCATTGAGGATGACCCGGTCGCTCTTACGCAGAACATGAAGCGCAAAAGCCGGCGAACCCGGATAATGGGAGAGCGGCTGACCCGCCGAGTTGACCGACGCGATCACCTGGCGCCATGGCGCAAGCAGGGCCTCCGCTTCGGCCGTCAACGGCACGGACCTGCCGGCAGGATCATAGAAGCGCCCCACGCCATCCTGCCATTCGAGCGTCTTCAACGCCTCATCGCCCCACAGCGCATAGAGGCCGGTGCCGGCATGCGCGTCGAGAAACAGGAACGGCTTGTCCTTCTTCTGCAGATGCAGGAAGGCCCGCATCATCACGATATGCTTCAGGACATCGGCGTGATTGCCGGCATGATAGACGTGACGGTAGTTCATGGGCTCGTGTTCTAGGCGGGCTCACGCAAATAAGCTAGTTTCCCGGCGCACAATCGCAGGATGATTCATGACGAAGTGGTTCACGCGCCGCAAGGCTCTCGCCACGGCCGGGCTGGCTGCGGCCGCCGCCTGGGTCGGCAACGAAGCCTATGGATTGGCTTCCGCTCCCACCGCTCCCAAGGATTGCGGTCCCCTCGTCCCGGATGGCGCCGGGACTACGCCAGCCGACGCGGCGAGCCTGCCTTGGTCGCAACGCGACGGCACGGTCAACGATGTGAGCTGCCTGTCGCGCACGCCGGTCAAGGGCGTGGTGGCGGTGAAGACTGAAAAGGACATCGCCGACGCCTTGGCCTATGCCCGCGACCAGGGGCTCAAGGTTTCGATGGCGGGCGCGCTTCATTCCATGGGCGGACACGCTTTCGCGCGGGACGGCGTCGTCCTCGACATGACCGGCTTCAACGCCGTGACCGTCGATGAGGCGGCGCGCATCATGACGGCGCAAAGCGGGGCGCGCTGGCACGACATCCAGAATCTGCTCCATCCGCGCTTCGCCGTGAAGGCGATGCAATCCTCTGACGTCTTCACCGTCGGCGGCTCGATCTCGGTCAATGCCCATGGCATGGACCATCAGGTGGGCGCCGTCGAGCGCACGCTGCGCCGCTTGCGCATCATGCTGGCCGACGGCTCGATCATCACCGCCAGCCGCGGCGAGAATACCGATCTCTACCGCCACATCGTCGGTGGCTACGGCCTGTTCGGCGTCATCCTCGATGCCGAGATCGAGATCGCGGAAAACACCATCTACGAATCCCGCCGGCGCCTGATCGACATCGCCGACTTCCCGAGGATATTCACCGATGAGATCGCCGCCGATCCGGATATCGGCCTGTTCTACGGCCATCTCTCGACGGCGCCGGGCAGCTTCCTGCGCGAGATTCTGCTCTATACCTATCACCGCCAGGACATGAGCGGCCTTCGACTCCCCCCTCTGGCGGATGTCAGCTCGGCCGGACTGCGCCGGCTGGTCTTCAATCTGTCGAAGAAAGGCAGTCTCTTCGCCGAAGCGAAATGGTACGCCGAGAAAGAGCTGGAGCACAAATTCGAATCCTGCACGGTGAGCGAAATCGCCGGCCGCACCGGTGAGGCCTGCCTGGTCTCGCGCAACGAGCCGATGCACGACTCGGTGCCTTACCTCTTCAACAATCTGAGGGACGAGACCGACATATTGCACGAATATTTCGTGCCCCGGGCCAATCTCCTCTCCTTCATCGACCGGATGCGCGATCTCATGCGGAAGAGCGGCACCTTGCTGCTCAACGCCTCGGTGCGCGTCGTGCACAAGGAGGAGATCGCTCTTAACTACGCGCCTGAGGAAGCCTTTTCCGTCGTGCTCTACGTCAATCAGACGGTGGACGATGCCGGCATCGAGAAGATGCGCGGCCTCACCCGCGATCTCGTCGATCAGGCGCATCAGTCGGGCGGCCGCTTCTTCCTGCCCTATCAGCGCCATTACGATGCGATGCAATTGAAGCGCGCCTATCCCATGATCGGCGATTTCTTCGCCGCCAAGGCGCGCTTCGACCCGCAAAAGCTGTTCAGCAACAGCTTCTATGAAGCCTACGCGCCCGAGTTCGCGGGCTACTGAACGCTCTCCCGCAGCAGCGGCCGCGCCAGCAGCCAGCAGACGAACGCCGCCACCAGCGACGGCGGCAGGAAGACGCGGCCCATATTGGTCAGCGCGCTCAGATAATCGGCGCGCGACAGGTCCATATCCGCCGTCAGCACGAAGAACAGCGCATTGCTCACCAGCGCCGCGACGATGGGCACCGGCCATGACCGCAAAGCGAGCCACAGGCCGGCGAAGGCGACGAACAATCCGGTTCCCAGCGCCAGGATCAGGCCCTCGCCATAGGATCCGGCGACGAAGGACATCGGCGACCTGAGGGAAAAGGCGCCCATGCCCACCCAGGCGGCGAGGCCGCCGACCGGTGGACCGACGATGGTGAAGATCGCCGTTACCAGAAGGAAGCGCCAGATGCGGTTCTGGAACAACATGGCGGCGACTTTAGAAGCCCGCTTGTTGAAGCGGGAATCAAGTCTTCGCGAACAAATCGCGGCAGGACATCACAATCCGGGCATCGATGACGAGCAGCGCGCCGGCGCCGTAGAGCCGCCCCGCAAAGCCCGTTTCCGGCGAACGCGTCACCGCGACGCTCCGCCCCAGGCTTTCGAAGGACCCATGCGCCCGCGCCACCGTTTCGAGCGCATGGCCGGGCGCGAAGACGGCAAGCGGCGTGCCGGGCGGCATGGCGAAGGCAAGCCCGGCCAGGATCGCCGTCCAGGCCGCGAATACGACGGCGGCGCCGGCGGCGAAGCGCAGCAGCCTGTCAATAATCATAGACATGCTCGAGCTGCGCCCCGTTTGCGCCGAGCCTGCGCACGACATCGAGCAGCAGCGGCACCGGCACCGACAGGCCGACGCGCTTGCCGCCCGTGCCGGAGAGATTCTGCGTCTCGAACAGCGCCGGCGGCATGTCCTCGTCGGGCCTCCAGTCCTCGGGCGCCGTCAGCGAGATCAGGATATTGCTGTTGCCGCCGATCTCCAGGAAGCTGGCATCGGTGGCGGCGAGCTTCAGCACGATCTCGGTGAAGGGCTGGTAGCGCGGCAGCTTGACGAGCTGGCTTCCGTCGCGAAACGATTCGACGAGCTCGATGCGCCGGTCGATCGGCGCGGTGTCGACGGGCACGCCACGCATCAGCGCGTAGATCTCGAGCTGGGCCGGCTCATAGACCGACTCGGTGCCGCCGCGGATCAACCAGCCATAGCCGGCCTTGACGGCGAGCTCCGCCGAGATCGCGAAGCGCCGCTCGGCCTTGCGGATGGTGCCCGGCCCCGAAAACGGCACCGTGTTCCAGAACTCCGCCAGCCTGCCGGCGAAGGGGAAATCATACCAAGGCACGGTATTGAGCCACTGGCCGTAGTCATAGGCATATTTGCGCCCGAACATGTCCTCGGGCGTGGGCGGTATGGGCGTGAAGAGCTCGGTGAGCCGCCCGATCGTGTTCTCGTAAATGCCTTTGACGACATATTCGACAGTATGGCTGACGCCGATCACATAGATCATCAGATGCGTGCCGGCATTGAAGTCATAGCGCGGCGCGACGAGGCGGTTGACGGCGCAATAGCTGGTCCAGAACTCGGCCGCCGAGCGGAAATAGCCGAAGCCGCTCGGATAGTATTTCTCGATGTAATTGGCGAAATCCTGCGACGTGTAGACGATGTACCATTCCGGGAAGGTCAGGTAGGACTTCTCCTCGGGGAAACGGTAGCCCGGCAGGCCGTCGAGCTTGGCGCGCGTCTCCGGCTCGATGACCGGCATCGTCACATTGCTGCCGCCGTCGGACGATCCCTGGCAGCCGATGCCGATATAGGCGATCGGCGCCGCCATGAAAATGGCCAGCGCCAGCAGAGCCCGTTTGGTCTTACGCAGTTTCGCCATGGCGTTTCGACAATACAAAACCCGTGTAAGCGGCGAAACCGCCAATCGCCAGATGCGGCAGATTGGCCAGAATGCGCGTCGTCGGGTCGAGATCGAGCACGCCGTTGATGAAGATGCCGAAATCGAGATAGCCGCTGCCGGTGAGCAGCCCCATCACGCCGTCGAGGAAATAGAGGGTGCCGAACAGCTTGAAGTAATGGACCGTCGCCCGGGTCGAGAGCCAGGCGGCGACGCCGGCCCACAGCCCCGAGAACAGATGCAGCGCGTCGTCATAGAGGTCGAGCCTGAACAGCCCGAACATCATGCCGTCGGCGTCCTTGAACTGCGGCACATAGCTCATCGCCGCCACGATCACGAACAGCGCGAAATAGGCAAAACCGAGCTTGCGGATCAGCGACATGGCTTGGGCCCCCTTTTCCCGAATCGCCTGCAGCTTAGCCCGCCGGAAGCAGCTTGTCCTTGGGAGAGGCGTCTCCTGCCATAATGCTGTCAGCAATGACGCCCCCCAGCCCTTCCGGCCCGGGCCGGGCCATCCTATATTAGCCCCATCATGGGACATTCACGACAGGAAGGCGGCTTCTCGGAAGCGCCGCAGAAGCCGCTCGAAGGCTTCCCCGAAATTCCGACCGCCGAGGCCTTGCGCCAGCGGCCCGATCCGCGCGCCGACATGACGGGCCCGCGCGCCGGGCTCGAGGCGCTGCGCCCGGATTTTGTGCCCAACGAGGTGTTCACACCCTATCGCCCGCCGCGCCCGGACAAATCGGAAGGCGGCCGGCCGCTCAAGATCGTCTCCGATTTCGAGCCGCGGGGCGACCAGCCCCAGGCGATCAGCGACCTGGTCGCCGGCGTCGATGGCGCCGACCGTGACCAGGTGCTGCTGGGCGTCACCGGCTCGGGCAAGACCTTCACCATGGCCAAGGTCATCGAGCGCACCCAGCGCCCGGCTCTGGTCCTCGCCCCCAACAAGACGCTCGCCGCCCAGCTCTATGGCGAGTTCAAGAACTTCTTTCCCGACAACGCGGTCGAATATTTCGTCTCCTATTACGACTATTACCAGCCGGAAGCCTATGTTCCGCGCACCGATACCTATATCGAGAAGGAATCCTCGATCAACGAGCAGATCGACCGCATGCGCCACTCGGCGACGCGTGCTCTGCTCGAGCGCGACGACGTCGTGGTCGTCGCCTCGGTGTCCTGCATCTACGGCATCGGCGACGTCGAGACTTATTCCGCCATGACCTTCACGGTGAAGAAGAACGAGCGCATCGCCCAGCGCCAGCTTCTCGCCGATCTCGTCGCCCTCCACTACAAGCGCAATGACGGCAATTTCGTGCGCGGCACCTTCCGGGTGCGCGGCGACACGGTCGAAGTGTTTCCCTCGCATTTCGAGGACCGCGCCTGGCGCGTCTCGCTGTTCGGCGACGAGGTCGAGGCGATCTCCGAATTCGATCCGCTCACCGGGCACAAGACTGCCGAGCTCGAGCAGATCAAGCTCTACGCCAATTCGCACTATGTGACGCCGAAGCCGACGCTCGAGCAGGCGGCGTCGCGCATCAAGATCGACCTCAAGAAAAGGCTCGAGGAATTCAACGCCGCGGGCCGCCTTCTCGAGGCCCAGCGCCTCGAGCAGCGCGTATTGTTCGATCTCGAAATGATGATGGCGACCGGCTCCTGCGCCGGCATCGAGAATTATTCCCGCTATCTGACCGGCCGCAAGCCGGGCGAGCCGCCGCCGACCTTGTTCGAATACCTGCCGGACAATGCGCTGGTCTTCGTCGACGAAAGCCATGTGACCATTCCGCAATTGGGCGGCATGTTCCGCGGCGACTACAACCGCAAGGCGACGCTCGCCGAATTCGGCTTCCGGCTTCCCTCCTGCATCGACAACCGGCCTCTGCGCTTCGAGGAATGGGACGCGATGCGCCCGCAGTCGGTCTATGTGTCGGCGACCCCCGGCTCCTGGGAGATGAACCGCACCGGCGGCGTCTTCACCGAGCAGGTCATCCGCCCGACCGGCCTCATCGATCCGCCGGTCGAGATCCGGCCGGTGAAGAACCAGGTCGACGACCTCATCGCCGAATGCCACGACCTTGCCAAGAAAGGCTATCGCGCCTTGGTCACCGTGCTCACCAAGCGCATGGCCGAAGACCTGACCGAATACATGCATGAACAGGGCGTGCGCGTGCGCTACATGCATTCCGACATCGACACGCTGGAACGCATCGAGATCATCCGCGACCTGCGGCTTGGCGTGTTCGACGTGCTGATCGGCATCAACCTGCTGCGCGAGGGCCTCGATATTCCCGAATGTGCCCTCGTCGCCATTCTCGACGCCGACAAGGAAGGCTTCCTGCGCTCGGAGACGTCGCTCATCCAGACCATTGGCCGCGCCGCCCGCAATGTCGACGGCAAGGTGATTCTCTATGCCGACCATGTGACGGGCTCGATGGAGCGCGCCATGGCCGAGACCAATCGGCGGCGCGAGAAGCAGCAGGCCTATAATCTGGAGAACGGAATCACGCCGGCGAGCGTCAAGAAGAACATCGCCGACATCATGTCGTCGATCTATGAGCAGGACCACGTCACGGTGGATTCGGGGCTCTCCAAGGACGGCGCCCCGCTCGTCGGCCACAATCTCGAGCGCGTCATCTCCGACATGGAAAAACGCATGCGCGAGGCCGCCGCCAATCTCGAATTCGAGGAAGCGGCGCGCTTGCGCGACGAGGTCAAGCGCCTGCGCGACGTCGAACTGGCCGTTCTGGACGATCCCCTGGCGCGCGACCCGATGGACGAGCCGCGCCGCGGCAAGTCCAACCTCCAGCCGGCGACCGCCTCCTGGCCCTCGCCCAAGCCGGCGCGCCGGCCCGGGTCCAAGGGCGGACGTCCGGGCACAAGGACGTTCAGGAAAAGCGGCAGATAGCGCTGAACGCGCGTTTTCGCGATTTTGCCTGTATCTAGCCTGTATCGAGCGACGGCCCCTGTAAGGGCGGGGCTACGCAATCGGAAGAGCCCTCACCGGCCCTATCGGGCCCCCTCTCCCATCCTGCGGTGTTCAGACCGGGGACATCGTAGACTACTGCGTTACCCTCTTGCCGCTCGCTGTCTCGATCCAGACATCCGACCCGGAATCGCCCAGCTTGCCGCGCACGACGTATTTTTGACCGGCGACGGGGTGGAAGCTCACCGTCTTCTCGGTCGCATAGGTTTTGTTGAACAAAGTGCTGATCGGCGCCGGATAGTAGATCAGCGCGAACAGCCTGACCTTCATCGGCTTGATCATCACCCGCCGCTCCTCGTTCTTGAGCCGCATGCCCATGCCGAGGCCCTCACTGGCCGATGAGGTGGAGCTGAAGGCGTTCGGGATGCCCTTCCCGTCCACGGCCGTCATCGAATAGATTTCCGCCCGATCGGACTTGAAGAACCCGCCGCTGACATAATTGGCGTTGCTGTCCCGGACCACCGCCGTCGGCCCTGCATAATCATCCGGCACCAGCTTGGCGGCGCAGCCCGCCAGTAGTATCGCGCAAACAAACAGAATCAGCCGTTTCATCGCCGCCGCCCCCAGGGATTAATCTTTTTTCATAAACCACTATTTCGTGGGGCAGGCAAGATGGGACGGGTTGAACCGCCTCGCCCCCCGGGCCTATCCTTCGCAGCTTCGCAACAGCTGAACGGGTTAGCGATGTCCTCCCAGGCGGCCGGGCTTTCGACCATCGGCTTCGATGCCGACGACACGCTGTGGCAGAACGAGCAGTTCTACCGGATGACCGAAAGGCGCTTCACGGCTCTGCTGGCCGACTACGCCGAGGCCGGCGCGCTGTCCGACCGGCTGCTCGAGGCGGAGCGGCGCAACCTCAAGGCCTATGGCTTCGGCATCAAGGGCTTCACCCTTTCGATGATCGAAACCGCCATCGAGGTGACCGAGGGCCGCGTCCCGGCCACCGTCATCCATCAGATCGTCGCTGCCGGGCGCGACCTGCTCAGCCACCCGATCGAGCCTTTGCCGCATGCCCGCGCCGCGCTGGAGCAATTGAGCGGCGACTATCGCCTGGTCCTCATCACCAAAGGCGACCTGTTCGATCAGGAGCGCAAGCTCGCCCAATCGGGCCTCGGCGACTTCTTCAGCGCGGTCGGGATCGTCAGCGACAAGTCGGTCGCCACCTATGAGCGGATATTCACCCGCCACGGCGACGGCCCCGAACGCGCCATGATGGTCGGCAACTCCCTCAAATCCGACATCGTCCCGGCCATCAAGGCCGGCTGCTGGGGCGTCCATGTGCCGCACAGCCTGACTTGGGCGCTGGAGCATGACGAGGCCCCGCGCGAGCACCCGCGTTATCGCCAGATCGAGCATCTGGGCGAGCTTCTGGACGTCGTTCGCCGGGCCGGCTGAGCCGGGAGCCCTTGCCCTGTTTTCGCCCTATCCGAACGTCACTCTCGGGCAATCTTGCCCTCCGGGCTCAAACGTGACACATGGCGCCCGGCGCGGGGGTTAAGGATTGTAGGAATGACTGTTTATTCGAAAGTGGGCCTGACCCTGGCGGCCGTCCTGATTCTGGCGGGCTGCGCGTCGTCGCCCGACAAAAGCGCCATCAAGATCCTCAATGGCGGCCAGACGCCGACGTCGTCCAACCCGGCCGCCCAGGCCGAGCCGATCCGCATCCTCTCCGCCGAGGAGATCCGCACCACCCTGATCGGCAAGAGCTGGCAATATACCCGGCCCGATTCGAGCGGTTTCATCACCTACAATGAAGACGGCTCGCTGACCTTCCAGGACGACGTCAAGGGCGAAGGCCGCGGCACCTGGTCGGCGACCCAGGGTGAGTTGTGCCAGAGCATCGGCGGCCAGCCGACCGAATGCAATCAGTTCAAGAGCACCGGCGACGCCTATCATGTCGGCAAGATCCGCCTTGTCGGCATTTGATATCCTGACACCCCAACGTGCGTACCGGATCCCCGCCGCATCACGCTGAGCTCACCATGTCGATCGCGCCTGTCACATCGGGTTGAGGCGGCCCGAAGCGGCGGCGCTTTACTGAGGAGGCCTAATTGACGAGCAGCATCACCAGACGGCGCTTCCTGGCGGCGGGAAGTGCTACCTTTGCCGGCCTTGCGGCGACGGCGGCGGGCGCCCAGCAGCAGCTGGAGCAGTTCCGGCCCGGCAAGGACTACAACGACCTGATCACCTTTCCGCCGACCGACATCAGCAAGATACCGAAGAAATTCCGCCGCCAGATCGTGCCCTATGAAGGCCGCCACTGGCCGGGCACGATCATCGTCGACACCGCCGAGCGCCATCTCTATCTCATCCTCGAGGGGCGCGAGGCCATTCGCTTCGGCGTCGGCGTCGGCCGCGAGGGTTTCCGCTGGGCCGGTCTCGCCGATATCGAGCGCAAGGTCATGTGGCCGCGCTGGACGCCGCCGCCCGAAATGGTCGAACGCGATCCCAATGCGGCGAAATGGAAGGACGGCATGCCGGGCGGCCCCGACAATCCGCTGGGCGCCCGGGCGCTTTATCTGTTCCAGAACGGCCGCGACACGCTCTACCGCCTGCATGGCACCAATGCCCCGCAAAGCATCGGCAAGGCCCTGTCGTCCGGCTGCATCCGGATGATCAATGAAGACGTGATCGAGCTCTACCGCCGCGCCCCGATCGGCACCCGTGTCGTCGTCCTGGCCCAGGGCATCTGACGCACGGACGCGAGCGACCGGATGGCCGGGCTCGACCCGGCCATCGGCTTTTCAGCTCAATCCGGAAAGGAAGGGATTGCTGCGCCTTTCCTCGCCGATCGTGCTGGCCGGACCGTGGCCGGGCAGGAACGCCACATCATCGCCGAGCGGCAGCAGCTTGTCGCGGATAGAGGCGATCAGCGTCTCGTGGTCGCCATAGGGGAAATCGGTGCGCCCGACCGAGCCCTGGAACAGCACATCGCCCATGAAGCAGAAGCGATGCGCGTTGTTGAAGAGCACCACCGAGCCCGGCGTGTGGCCCGGGCATTCGAGAATATCGAATTCCAGCGCGCCGACCGTGACCTTGTCGCCTTCCTTGAGCCAGCGGTCCGGCGTGAAGGCGCGGGCTTCATAGCCATACTGGGCGCCGGATTTTGGCAATCCCTCGAGCAGGAAGGCATCTTCCTTGTGTGGACCTTCGATGCCGACCTTGAGTTGGTCGCGCAACTCGGCGGCGCCGCCGGCATGATCGATATGCCCATGGGTCAGCAGGATTTTCTCGACCTTGACCTGCGCCTGCTCGATGGCCTTGCGGATCGCCTCGACGTCGCCGCCGGGATCGACCACGGCGCCGATGCGCGTATCCTCGTTCCAGACCAGCGAGCAGTTCTGCTGGAAGGGCGTGACCGGAATGATCATGATTTTCGGGCGTGTCATGGCCGCAGTGCATAGCGGCGCCGGGCGTCATGCGCAAGGCACAGGGCTGCACTTGCGGACCTCTGAGCGGAACCGCTAGAGGATCGATGGAGCAAGCATTTCTTCCGAGGACCAGCAATGTCGGCGCCTCTGCCATTCGCGCAGCGCTACCGGACGATTGTCGCCGCCATCGCGACCGTCGCGTCCTGCGACATCGCCATGGGCCTCACCTTGCAGATCCTGCCGCTGCTGATGGAGAAGGCCCATGTTCCGGCGTGGATCATGGGCCTCAACGCCGCCATGTCGCCGCTCGGCATCATGATCTTCGGCCCGTTCCTGCCGCGCATCGTCTCGCGCTTCGGTTCCAAGCGCGTCGTTTACATCAGCATCCTCGCCACCATGGCGACGCTGGCCGCCTTCAAGCTGTTTCCCAGCATCTGGATGTGGTTCGCCATCCGCTTCGTTTTCGGCATGGCGGCCGGCACCTTGTTCACGGTGAGCGAGGCCTGGATCATGAGCGGCGCCGAGCAGAGCAATCGCGGCCGCACCATGGGGCTTTATACGAGCGTGCTCGCCATCAGCTTCTCGATCGGCCCGCTGATCATTCCGCTCACCGGCATCGACGGCTGGGCGCCGTGGCTGATCGGCATTCTGTGCGTCGGGATGAGCTCGATCCCGCTCGCTTTTCTGCGCATTTCCGAGGATGCCTTCCGCCATGAGGAAGGCGGCGGCTTCTGGGCCTTCGTGGCGCGCGCCCCGCTGCTGCTTTTCGCCGTCGGCACGCTGACCTTCTTCGATGCGGTCATGCTGTCGTTCTTTCCGATCTTCGGCCTGCGCTCCGGGCTTCCCGTCGAGCAGGTCACCACTATTCTCGGCATCTCGATCATCGGCAATGCATTGCTGCAACTGCCGATCGGCCTCCTGGCCGACAGATGGTCCAGGCTCGGCGTGACCGTGCTCGCGGCGGTCATCACCGCGGTGCTTTCCCTGTCGATGATCTGGACCATCCAGTCCTGGCTGATCTGGCCGGTGATGCTGATCCTCGGCACCACGGCCTATGCGATCTACACCATCGCGCTCACCATTCTCGGCGACAATTTCAAGGGCCCCGATCTCATCGCCGGCAGCGCCGCCTTCGCCGCCATGTGGGGGATCGGCGGCATATTGGGTCCGCCGATCGCGGGGGCTGCGACCGACGCCTTTGGCATCGTCGCCATCCCGGTGACCGTCACGGCCATCTACCTCATCCTGCTGATCGGCCTCGGCCTGTCGCGCGGCCGGCTGGTGCAGGGAGCCGCCCATGGATAGGCAGCGCTGGATAAATCTTCTCGCTGCGATCTCGGCCGTCACCGTCTTCGGCTTCGCGCTCGGGCTGATGTTTCCTCTGCTCTCCCTCATCATGGAGAAACACGGCGTGCCGTCCCAGGTGATCGGCTACAACGCCGCGATGCAGCCCCTGGGCATCCTGGTCGCGGGCTTCCTCGTGCCGCTTCTGACGAGCCGCCTCGGAACGCGGCGGGTGGCGATCACCGCCGCCATCGTGACCGCCGCGATCATCCTCACCTATCCTTTCCTGCCGATCTACTGGGCATGGTTCGCGATGCGCTTCATCCAGGGTTTCACCGTCGGGACCCTGTTCACGGTCAGCGAGGCCTGGGTGGTCGAGGCGGCCTCCGGCCCGGCGAGATCGCGCATCATGGCGCTCTATGCCAGCATCCTGTCCCTGAGCTTCAGCCTCGGCCCGGCGCTGATCAGTTTCACCGGCGTCGATACGATGCTGCCCTTTCTCATCGGCGCCGCCTTCCTGGCCGCCAGCACCATACCGATGTTCTTCTACCGCGCGAGCGTCTCTCTTGTGCCCGAGTCCGGGGAACGCCAGTTGTCCATCGTCGGCTTCGCGCGTCTGGCGCCGATCCTGATTGGCGCCGTCGCCCTGTTTGCCGTCATCGACGCCGCTTATCTGGGCCTGATGCCGGTCTATGGCGTCAAGAAGGGTTTCGACCGGGAAGTCGCGGCGCTGATGCTGACCGCTTTCATCGTCGGCAATGCCGGGCTGCAGCTTCCCATCGGCTGGATCGCCGATCGCTGGAGCAAGCGCGGAATGATGGTGGTTTGCGCCTTGATGACCGTCATCGGCAGCATCCTCATCCCCACCGCCTTCGGCACCTGGACGCTCTGGCCGGTTCTCGTCGTCACCGGCGCCACCTCGGCCGGCATCTACACCATGGCGCTGGCCGAGCTCAGCGAACGGTTCTCCGGCAGCGAGCTCGTCGCCGGCACGGCGGCCTTCTCCACCACATGGGGCGGCGGCGCTCTGGTCGGCGCGCTCATCGGCGGCTGGGCCATGGACCGGTTCGGACCCGACGGCCTGCCCTATGCGACGGCGGTGGTCTTTGCCGCCTTCATTGTCGCCATTGCGGGCCGCGCCTATTTCAGCGCACAAGCCCCGAGGCGCGCTTGAAATTGTCGTAGATGCGCCGAGTCATGGCGCCCATCTGCGGCATCAGCGGATAGGCTTCCGCGCTCACCTTGCCATAGGCGCCCGGCCCCAGCTCGCGCTCGAGGGCCGCGACATAATTCGGCAGCGACTCCCAGCTCGCCACCGACTGCGGCGAGAACTCGGCATGGAACTGCATGCCGATCGCATGATTGTCGATGGCGATCGCCTGCACCCGGGTGCGCGATGACGAGGCGAGCACCGTCGCCTCCTTGGGCGGCACCTTCACTTCCGCGTGGTGCCACTGCATCACCTTGTGGCTGCCGCCGAGCCCCGCAAAGAGTGGATGTCCCTCGGCGGCGCCGTTGATCTTGACCTCGTGCACGCCGACTTCGCTCTCGGCCGCCGGGGCGACCTCGCCCCCCAGAGCATCGGCGAGGAGCTGATGGCCGAGGCACAGGCCGATATAGGGCTTGCCGCGCTCGGCCACCCATTCGCGGATCGCCTGCTTCTCCCCCGCGAGCCACGGATTCGCGTCGGTCTCCCAGACATCCATGGCGCCGCCCAGCACGAACATCAGGTCGTAGCCCTCGAGCGAGGGGATCTCCTGGCCTTCCCACAGCCTCACCGCCCGCGGCGCGATTCCGTCCTCGACGAAATATTCGAGGAAGCGCCCCGGCGTGTCGTGGTTCATGTGCTGCAGGATCAGCGCTTGCTTCATCGATTGCCCCCACGCACCGGCGGCAGCACCAGCTTCTCCGCCCGGCATTGCCGTCTTTCATTCACACCGCAGGACTGAAGCCTGCCTTCCCTGTCGAAGCATATGCGCAATTCGGAAAGCCGCGCCGTACCCCGCGAATTGCCGCACTGGACGGACAGCATATCGCTGGTGAGATCGCGGTTGGACTTGACGAAATCGCTGACCAGCTGCGCCGGCGTCGTGACCACGGCCTCCTGCGGCCTGATATAGCGCGCCGGAATGCGGATCCGGGCGAACAGATTGCGCGTCAGCTCGAAATAGGCGCGCATCCTGAGGCCCGAGCAGCCGCCATGTTTCTTCCATTCATGGATGATGAGCCGCTTCGACGGCATGATGTCGAGCATCGCCTGGATGACGTCGTCCGGCACCCATTTCTCGCGCAGCATGCAGTCCTGCGGCCAGCCCTGCTCATATTGCGGCCACAGCCCGTGCACGACGAAGGCATAGGCGCGCCCGAGGCCGCATTGCTGGCGGTCGCCCTGCCCGGCCTCGGAGGCGCAATAGGTGGGCGACCATGAGAGGGTCAGCGCGTAATAGTCGAACTGCCCTGGAACGGGACCGCGCGCCTGCGCGGCGGGCGCTAGCGCGAAGCCGGCGAGGGCAAGGAGGCCGGCAAGGACAGCGGCCGTGAGAGAGCGGCGAGGACGGCGGGGCGAGGTGAGTACTGGGCTTCTGGGCATGTGTCGGCGATTGTCTGCCATGTCGGCACATTCTGGTTCATCTGGCACTGGGAAAGCTTGCCCCGGATGCAGACCATCTGTCCCAGCGCGAAAGCCTGGCCGTTGGCCCGGCAGGTACAGCTATGCGCTTGCGCCTGCCCGGCCACGCTTGTCGTCCCGGCAATCGCCAGGGCGACCATCAGGATATGAGCGCGACCTACCCCATGCCTTGGACATTAGCACAGGCCCGATGGGGCGGAAATCGCTTGTTTGCCCCCTCGGGCCGGGCGGTCCGAGGGGACTGATCAATCAGAGAAGCTGAAGCTCGACCGCCTGGGGTCCGCGGCCGCGCTTGTCCGGCTGGACCTCGAAGCTGATTCTCATGCCTTCGTTCAGCTCGGGGATGCCCGAGCGCTGAACGGCGGTGACATGCACGAACACGTCCTTGCCGCCGCCTTCCGGCGACACGAATCCATAACCCTTGGCCTGGTTGAAAAATTTGATAGTGCCATTCTGGCGCATGCGGGGATTGCTCCTTGTCCCGTTTCCTCAACTGCCTGCCTGCGAAATGTGGACTTCCGCTTACAGGAAAGGCACAGCTCGTCAAAACAGCGGGAAAGGCGGTAGCTGACGCATGCCCCATGCGCCGAGTCAGTCTTCACCGGGTTCGGATGCTTTGCCCGACCGGATATGCATTTCTGCAGTCCGGCGCGGGAATATGACGCAACGCCGGTTTCTCGGCAAGGCTCAAATGGGCGGCAACCAACCTTCGTCTTAGAGCTTGCCGGACCGGCGGCCCTGCCCTAACTTTCCGTCTCAACTTCGAGAGGCATCGATGCGGGCAACTAAAGGGATGGCAATCGGGGCGGCCATTTTGCTCTCGGCTCTGGGTTTGAATATCGCCGAAGCGGCGCCGGCCTTCAGCACGAAATATGTATATTACAAGGTATCGGGCGACACCGCCGCCGGCGTGTACGTCTCGATGCTCAAGCGCGGACCGCATGTGAAAGGCGAGAAGGCATATGCGGCGACTTCGGCCGAATCATCGCAGCGTGGCAAGCTCGAGCTGACGAAGAGCTGCCGCATCGTCGACTATCAATATCGGATCGACTTCACCATCCGCCTGCCGAAGCTGACCGACGAGGCCGGCCTCTCCTCCAGCGCCCGTGACCGCTGGCAGCAATTCTCGAGCTTCCTGCGCAAGCACGAGGAAACCCACCGGACCATCTGGATGGGCTGCGCCAATGAGATCGAGACCAAGGTGCGCGCGTTGCGTGGGCGCACCTGCGAAGAGGTCGACCGCAAGGCGCAGGCCATACGCGACCAGGTGCAGAATGCCTGCAACCGCAAACATGCCGCCTTCGACACGGCCGAGCAGAAGAAGCTCGCCAAGCATCCTTTCGTGAAGATGGTGCTGGCCCCGATCAACAAGCCGATCAAGACCGTCAAGCTCGCCGCCAAGAAGCGCAAGAAGTCGGCGGCGCTCTTCAACTGAAAATGAAAACGCCAGCCGCGAGGACTGGCGTTGGTGAGTCCGGCGGCGCGGCGACTATTGTGCCGCGACCTCGTCTTCCTCGAACATTTGCTGCGGATCGGAAGGCAGCACGGTGACCCGCGTGCCGATCGGCGTCATGCGATAGAGCTCCACCACATCCTGGTTCAGCATGCGGATGCAGCCCGACGACATCGCTTTGCCGATCGACTTCGGCGCATTGGTGCCGTGGATGCGGAACAGCGTATCCTTGCCGTTCTGGTAGAGATAGAGCGCCCGGGCGCCGAGCGGATTGTCGGGGCCGCCCGGCTGGCCGTTGGCCCACTTCGCCGCATTGGGATCGCGCGCTACCATCTCCGCTGGCGGGTTCCATTTCGGCCACATCTGCTTGGCGCCGACCTCGGCCTCGCCCGACCAGGAGAAGCCTTCACGCCCGACGCCGACGCCATAACGGATCGCCTGCTGGCCGGGCAGGATCTTGAACAGATGCTTCGTCTTGGTGTCGACGACGATGGTTCCCGGCCATTCATGCCCGAGATATTCCACCGTCTGGCGGCGGAACTGTTCCGGTATCTTGCGCAGGTCGACTTGCGGGATGGGGAACGGATCGACGGTTCCGTCGGTCGTGTCCATCGCGTCCTGCGCGAAGCCGGAACGGACGCCGATCACCAGACCAGCGCCGGCGACCGAGAGGCTGCCGAGAAATGAACGTCGTGTAAGTTGCTGGACCAATTGACCCTCCGTCCGCGATTCCTGTCGCGCCGTTAACGCGCGGGCGTCCCGGAAGTTCACTAGCTCTACAAATTACCCTGATTTGGGCTGTCCGGTGGCTTTATTGGGGCCGGCGCAGCACGCGCCCGGCCACCGCGTCGAGCTTCTTGAGCACGGCCGGATCGCGCAGTTCGGGTTGCGTCATGATGGCGAAATCGAGTGCCGTATCGGAACCCACCCGGCAAGGCGGATGCTCGCGCGGAAAAACGCGCGCCAGCCGCGTCACGAATTTGCGGGCATTCTCGCTGTTGCCCTTGAGCACCTTGATGATCGAGGTGATGTCGACCTCGCCATGATGCGGATGCCAGGAATCGTAATCCGTCACCATCGCGACGGTGCAGTAGCTGAGCTCCGCCTCGCGCGCCAGCTTCGCCTCCGGCATGTTGGTCATGCCGATGACGCTGCAGCCCCAGGACCGGTAGAGATGTGATTCCGCCAGCGTCGAGAATTGCGGGCCTTCCATCACCAGATAGGTGCCGCCGCGGGCATGCGGGATGTCCTCCGCCTTGAGCGCCGCCTCGGCCAGATCCTGCAGGGTCGGCGAGATGGGATAAGCGAGCGACACATGCGCCACGCAGCCGGTGCCGAAGAAGCTTTTCTCGCGCGCGAAGGTGCGGTCGATGAACTGGTCGATCAGCACGAAGCGTCCCGGCTCGAGTTCCTCGCGGAACGACCCGCAGGCCGACAGCGATATCACATCGGTGACCTCGGCCCGCTTCAATATGTCGATATTGGCGCGGTAATTGATGGTGGTCGGCGAGAAGCGGTGACCACGGCCGTGCCGCGGCAGGAATACGACCGGCAGGCCGCCGATCTCGCCGCGCCTTACCTGGTCGGAGGGCTCGCCCCAGGGCGAGGCGATCGTCTCCCAGCGGGCATTGTCCATCTCGATATCGTAAACGCCCGATCCGCCGATGATGCCGAGCACTGATTTGGCCATGAAGATCCCCTGTCCGCGGTTGCTCAGCGGCACTAGCAGACCGGCGCAGGGCTAGGCAAGTTGCACTCATTCTCCCGGCTGGACCCAGGCCGCGGCCTCGGCAAGCCTTTCGCCCCACAATCTTGTCCTGAGCCTTTCGAGGGCCAGGAACACCACCGGCGTGATGTAGAGCGTCAGCAATTGCGACAAAACGAGGCCGCCCGCAATGGCGACGCCGAGCGGCCGGCGCAGTTCCGAGCCGGCGCCGAAGCCGAGCGCGATCGGCAGCGCGCCCAGGATGGCGGCGAAGGTCGTCATCATGATCGGCCGGAAGCGCCTGAGACACGCCTCGCGGATCGCCTCATGGGCGGAGAGGCCGGCCTGCTGCCGCTTCAGCGCATAGTCGATCATCATGATGCCGTTCTTCTTGACGATGCCGATCAGCATCACGATGCCGATGACCGCGATCACCGACAGATCCATGCCGGCGAGCCACAGCGCCAGGAGGGCACCGATGCCGGCGGAGGGCAGTCCGGACAGGATGGTGAGCGGGTGGATGTAGCTCTCATATAGAATGCCGAGGATGATGTAGATCACCAGCGCCGCGATCAGCAGCAGGAAGCCCTGCCCCGCCAGCCCGTCGACGAAGATCTGCGCCGTGCCGGCGAAATTGGCCGAGACCGAGCTTGGCAGATGCGCCGCCGCGGTTTCCTGGTTCACCGCTTCGATCGCGGCGCCGAGCGACACATGCGGCGCCAGGTTGAAGGAGATGGTGACGGAAGGCTGCTGCGCCTGGTGATTGATCGACAAAGGCCCGGCCTCCCGCCGTGTTACCGTCACCTGATCGAGCGGAATGGCGGCGCCGTTCGCCGACTTCACCGAGATCAGTGACAGCACATTGGGATCGTTCTGCAGCTCCGGCGCCACTTCGAGGATCACCGGATAGTCGTTCGAAGGCATATAGAGAGTGGCCACCTGCGCCACGCCGAAGGAGTTGTAGAGCGTCGAGCGGATGTCGTCGACATTCACCCCGAGCGCCGCCGCGCGGTCGCGGTCGATATCGACGATGAGCTCGGGATTGCTGAGCTCGAGATCGGTCGTCACGTCGCGCAGCTCGGGGCGTTTCTTCAGGCGCTCGACGAGGCCCGGCACCTGAGCGATCAGGGTGTTGAGATCGGCGCTCTGCAAAGTGTACTGGATATCGGCCTTGGCCGATCGCCCGCCGATCTGGATATTCTGCACCGCCTGGTAATAGGCATCGACCCCGGGAATGACTGCCGTCTCGCGTCTGAGCCTGCGGGCAACGTCCTGCGCCGCGTCGCGCTGATCCTGCGGCTTGAGGGCGATGAAGAGACGCGCCGTATTCGCGCCATTGCCGCCCCCGCCCGTCGTCGACAGCACATAGGCGACGGCCTTGTCCTTGCGCACGATGGCGCTCACCTGCTGCGTCTTGGCGGCGAGCGCCTCGAAGCCGATATCGGGCAAGGCCTGGACGGTCGCATTCAGATAGCCAGTGTCCTCGGTCGGAAAGAATCCCTTGGGCATCACGACATGGAGCCAGACCGAAAGGCCGAGCGTCGCCAGGGTGAGGAGGAGCATCACGCTCTGGAAGCGCAGAGCAAGACCGAGCGTGCGCCGATAAGCCAGCTCCATCCACCCAAAGACCGTGTCTGAGACGATCGCCACCAAGCTCTTGCGCCGGCCCTCCCCGGCCTTCAGCAGCCTGGCGCACAGCATCGGCGTCAGCGTCAGGGAAACGAAACCCGACACCAGGATCGCCACCGATATCGTCACCGCGAATTCGTTGAACAGACGTCCGACCACGCCGCCCAAGAACAGGACTGGGATGAACACCGCCACCAGCGACACGGTCATCGACAGGATGGTAAAGCCGATCTCGCCGGCGCCCTCGAAGGCGGCGGCGAAAGGCGGCTGGCCCGCCTCGATATGGCGCACGATATTCTCCAGCATCACGATGGCGTCGTCGACCACGAAGCCGGTCGACAGCGTGATGGCGAGCAGCGACATGTTGTCGATCGAGAAGCCGAGCACCGCCATCACCGCGCAGGTCGCGATCAGCGATACGGGCAGCGCCAGGACCGGGATGACGGTGGCGCGCAGCGATTTGAGGAAGGCGAAGATCACCAGGATCACCAGCGCCGCCGCCAGCATCAAGGTGAATTCGACATCCGACACGGCATTGCGGATCGAGACCGAGCGGTCATTGGTGACGTCGAGCTTGATCGCCGCCGGCATCTGGCTGCGATAGGAGGCAAGATGCGCCTTTACCTGGTCGACCACATCGATCGTGTTGGCGTCGGGCTGGCGGAAGATCGCCAGCACGACCGCCCGCTGATCATCGTACCAGCTCGCCGTCTGCTCGTTCTGAGCGCCGTCGCGCACCACCGCCACGTCGCCGAGCCGCACCGGCTTGCCGTCCCGCCACGCGACCACCAGCGGCTGATAGTCCGCCGCCTTGATCAGCTGCGAGGGCGCATTGATGGTGAGATTGCGGTTCTGACCCGAAAGGCCGCCGACCGGCACATAGGAATCCGCCGCGGCGACCGCCGAGGCGATATCCGCCATGCTGAGATTGCGGCTCGCCGCGAGCCGCGGATCGGCCTCGATCCTGACCGCCCGCTTCTGCTGGCCGAAGACCGAGACCTGGGCCACGCCGAGGATCTGCGAGAGCTGCGGCACCAGCACGTTCTCGGCATATTCATCGACATCGGTGAGCGGCATGGTGCTCGAGGCGAGCGCCAGCAGCAGCACCGGCTGGTCGGCCGGATTGACCTTCCTGAAGCTGGGCGGCGTCGTCATCTGCGGCGGCAGCCGCCGCTCGGCGATGCTCAGGGCCGACTGCACATCGAGGGACGCGGCGTCGATATTCCGGTTGAGATCAAATTGCAGCGCGATCGTCGTCGAGCCCTGCATCGACGTCGAGGTCATCGAGGTGACGCCGGGAATGGTCGAGAATTGCTGCTCCAGGGGCTCGGCCACCGAGGACGCCATCGATTCCGGGCTGGCGCCGGGCAGCGACGCGCTCACCTGGATGGTCGGAAAGTCGATGCGCGGCAAAGCTGCCACCGGCAGCTGGCGGAAACCGGCAATGCCCAGCACCACGAGCGACAGCATCAGCAGCACCGTCATCACCGGCCGCCGGATGCAGAGTTCGGAAAGCCGCATGGCTAGCCACCCACCCCCATCGCCTGTCTGACCGAGACCAGGGCGCCGTCCGACAACAGGAGCTGTCCGTCGATGACCACCTGCTCGCCCTCTTTCAGGCCACTCGCAATGACCGTCATGCCCCGCACATTGCGCGCCACCACCACGGACTTCACATGCGCGCGCTGCTGGCTATCGACCGCATAGACATAGGAGCCTTGCTGGTTCGTCCTCACCGCGTCGTCCGGCACGGTGAGCTGGTCCGGCTCGTCGCGGAAGATCACCTCGACATTCACGATCTCGCCGGGCCACAGAAGAGCGGGCGCATTGGCAATCGTCGCATAGGCGGTCACGAGGCCCGTCGCCGGATTGGCGGCATTGTCGATCGCCGTGACGGCGCCGGTCTGCGTCTCGCTCCTCCCCGGCACCGTCAGCCTGACTCTGGCGAGTCCCAGGTTTTTGTCCTCGGCGAGATCGGCGACCATTTTCTGCGGAATGCCGACCGCCACATAGATGGGGTCGAAGACATTGACCGTCACGATCGGGCTCGCCTGCTGCCCCGACACGATGGTCGAGCCGGGTTTCACCGGCACCGTGCCGATACGGCCGCTGACCGGCGCGTGGATCGTATAATATTCCCGCTGCACCTGCAGACTGTGCAGCGCCGCCTGGTGGGACTGCAGCGTCGCCTTGGCGAGATCGAGCGCGGTCTGCGCGTCGGCGGCGTTCTCCTCGGTCTCGAACCTGCCGGCGAGCAGCTTGTCGATGCGCGCCAGATCACGGCTGTCCTTGTCGATATTGGCCTGGTCCTTGGCCAATGTCGCCTGCGCCTCCTCGATCCGGGTATCGACCAGGCGCGCATCGAGCTCGATGAGAAGATCGCCCTCCTTCACATCGGCGCCGTCCGTCACGGCGACCTTGGACACGATGCCGGACACTTGCGAGGTGACCGCGATCGAGGCGATGGGCTGGACCGTGCCGATGGTGGCGAAGCTGACCGGCAGCGTCATCCGCCGGGTTTCGGCGAGCGTCACCGGGACGGCGCTCTCCGCCCGTTGCGCGGGCGCGGTCCGGGCGTCGGCGCGGTGCTCGGCAAAAGCGCCCAGATAGCGGTAGCCTGCCCAGGCAGCGGCGATCGCGGAGAGAAAGCATAGCAGCAAGGCGATGCGTCTCATGGGCATCACTCCGCCGCAGCCTTGCCGCCATCCAGCGATACTTTCAGCCGCTGCTTGAGGCGGCCCAGCACATCATGGGCGCGCCTGAGCGCCGTATCGTCCACTTCGGCCAGCACCTCGCCGGCGATCGCCTCGCGGAAGCCGTCGATCTTGAGCGCCATGGCCCGCCCCGCAGCCGTCAGATGGATGCGGTTGATGCGCCGGTCACGAATATCGCCCCGCCTTTCGACCAGCCCCTGCCGGGTCAGCTTATCGATGAGGCTGGACAGCGAAATCGGACGAACTTCCATATCGGCCGCCAATTCGGCCTGGGTGGCGCCCTCGCGGCGGCTGAGCCTGGCGAGAACGCGCAATTGCGCGCCGGTGAGACCCAGGGACTGGGCACGCTGGTCGACGAAATGGCGCAGATGCCGGGACGTCTCGATCAGAACGCCCAGGAAGTCACGGCGGAGCGAACGCTTGCGGTCCATGGCCTGTAAGCCTCCTGTCCATCAGGTGGCTTACGATCCGGGCGACGCAAGGGCGTTTTGCTTAAACCTTGGCAATGTGGCCGCGTCAAAAGAAAAGGCCGGGAACTTCCCGGCCTTGTTCATTCAGTATTTGGTTCGATTTAGTGCTCGACCTTGGCCCACACGCGCTGCTTCACGAAATAGAGCAGCACGGCGAAGATCGCCAGATAGATGAGAGTGGCGAAGCCGAGCGACTTGCGCTCCTCCATCTTGGGCTCGGCGGCCCAGGCCAGGAAGGCCGAGATGTCACGCGCCATGGCATCGACCGTGTTCGGTGCGCCGTCATCGAAGGTCACCTGCCCGTCGGCGAGCGGCTGGGCCATCGTGATCCAGTGGCCGCTGGCGAAATACGGGTTGTAATGCTTGCCTTCGGGCGCATCCTTGGCGGCTTCTGCCGGCGGCTGCTCATAGCCGGTCAGCACCGAATAGACATATTCCGGTCCGCCGATGCCGTTGATGAGCTGGTTGAACGTGCCGTACCAGCCGGCCCGCGCCTTGGTGATGAGCGAAAGATCGGGCGGGAGCGCGCCGCCATTGGCGTTGCGCGCCGCCTGCTCATTGGCGAAGGGCGACGGGAAGCGATCGGACGGGATACCCGGCCGGTCGAACATCTCGCCATCCTCGCCCGGTCCGTCCTTGACCGTGAAGGTCGCGGCCAGAGCCTTGACCTGCTCCTCGGAGAAGCCGGGGCCACCCGGCTCCGCGAGATTGCGGAAGGACAGAAGCCGCATCGAGTGGCAGGCCGAGCAGACTTCCTTGTAGACCTTGTAGCCGCGCTGCAGCTCGCCCCGGTCGAAGGTGCCGAACGGCCCTTCGAAGGAATAGGAAATGTCCTTCGCTTCCTTCTGGCCCTCGGCGGCGAAAGCCGGGACGGCGAGAACAACCAGGGAGGCCGCGACGAGTGTCTTGAAGAGTTTCATGTGTCTTTCTCCAATCACTCGGCGGGCATGGCCTGGCCTTGCGGCAAGGCGGGTTTCTTCCGGGCGAGCACGTCGTCCGAGATCGATGACGGCAGCGGCTTCGGCGTCTCGAGGAGGCCGAGCAGCGGCAGGATCACAAGGAAGTGGAAGAAGTAGTAGAAGGTCAGGATGCGCGAGAAGGTGACATAGAGCCCCTCAGGCGGCTTCGAGCCCAGATAGCCGAGGCCGATGCAGACCAGGACGAAGATCCAGAAGAAGCCCTTGAACAGCGGCCGGTAGTTGCCCGAGCGCACCTTCGACGTGTCGAGCCAGGGCAGCACGAAGAGGATGGCGATCGAGCCGAACATCGCGACGACCCCGCCGAGCTTGTCCGGAATGGCGCGCAGGATCGCGTAGAACGGCAGATAGTACCATTCGGGGACGATATGCGCCGGCGTCGACAACGGGTTTGCCGGCTCGTAGTTGATCGCATGGCCGAGATAGTTCGGAGCGAAGAACAGGAACAGGCCGAAGAAGATCAGGAACAGGACGATCGCGAAGCTGTCCTTCATCGTATAGTACGGATGGAAGGGCACCGTGTCCTGGCCCGACTTCACGCTGACGCCGGTCGGGTTGTTGTTGCCCGGCACATGCAGCGCCCAGATATGCAGGCCGACCAGGCCGGCGAGCACGAAGGGCAGCAGATAGTGCAGCGAGAAGAAGCGGTTGAGCGTCGGGTTGTCGACTGCGTAGCCGCCCCACAGCCAGGTGGTGATGGGCTCGCCGAAGAACGGAATGGCCGAGAACAGGTTGGTGATGACCTTGGCGCCCCAGAAGCTCATCTGGCCCCAGGGAAGCACATAGCCCATGAAGGCGGTGGCCATCATCACGAGATAGATCAGGACGCCGATGATCCACAGCACCTCGCGCGGCGCCTTGTAGGAACCGTAATACATGCCGCGGAAGATATGGATATAGACGGCGATGAAGAACATCGACGCGCCATTGGCGTGCATGTAGCGGACGAGCCAGCCATAGTTCACGTCGCGCATGATGTGCTCGACGGAGTTGAAGGCCAAGTCGACATGCGGCGTGTAGTGCATCACCAGCACGATGCCGGTGATGATCTGCACCACCAGCATGAGAGCGAGAATGCCGCCGAAGGTCCACCAGTAGTTGAGATTCTTCGGCGTCGGAAAATCGAGAGCCGAGCTCTTGACCAGCTCGACGATCGGCAGGCGCTCATGGAGCCATTTCTCCGCGGCGCTCTTGGGTTGGTATGTGGAATGTCCGCCCATCGCGTGCCCTCTGTTAGCCGATACGGATCTTGGTATCGGAGATGTATGAGTAGATTGGCACCGGCAGATTCTGCGGCGCCGGGCCTTTGCGGATGCGGCCGGCCGTGTCGTAATGCGAGCCGTGGCAGGGGCAGAACCACCCGCCGTAATCGCCCTGCTGGCCGAGCGGCACGCAGCCGAGATGGGTGCACACGCCCATCATGACCAGGAGCTTCTCCTTGCCGTCGACCACGCGATTGACGTCGGTGGCGGGGTCGCCCTCTTTCACATTGGCGTTGCGGGCATCGGGATCGGGCAGATCGGAGATCGGCACCGCCTTGGCGTCATCGATTTCCTTCTGCGTGCGGTGCCGCACAAAAACCGGATTGCCGCGCCACTTGATGGTGATGCTCTGGCCTTCGGCGATCGGCGCGATATCGAGCTCGATCGAGGCCAGAGCGCGCACCGAGGCGTCGGGGTTCATCTGGTCGATGAACGGCCAGGCCACCAGGGCCGCCCCCACCGCACCGGCCGCACCGGTGGCAATATAGAGAAAGTCGCGCCGGTTCGGATCGGCATGTTCGGCTGTGGACACTTGAGTTTCCTCTCGCAAAAGGCATACCGGAAGGCCCGCGAAACCGGCCGGCACACGAATTGGTGTGTTTTTGGCATCGGGTTTCTCGAATGTCTAGCCATCAAGTGTCGCAGTGAGACGATACTTTGCTTAGCCCCTGGTCCGAGCCTAAGAAGCTGAAATCCATGATCGAAATCGCCCTCTATCAGCCCGATATCCCGCCCAATGCGGCAACCGTCATGCGCATGGCGGCCTGCTTTGGGCTCACGGTCAGGATCATCGAGCCGGCCGGCTTCACCTGGTCCGATTCTTCGCTGAAACGCGCCGGCATGGACTATCTCGACCATGCCCTCGTCATCCGCGACCCGTCCTGGGCCGCTTTCCGGGAGGCCACGTACGGTCGGAGACTGATTCTCGCCTCGACCAAGGCGGCCATCCCCTATGCCGATTTCAGTTTCCGCAAGGGCGACATCCTGCTGATGGGACGGGAAAGCTCGGGCGTCCCCGCGGAAGTCCACGACGCGGCCGATGCGAGGCTCCTGATTCCCATGCGTGCCGGCCTGCGCTCCCTCAATGTGGCGCTTGCCTGCGCCATGATCACCGGAGAAGCACTGCGGCAGACGGGCGGCTTTCCCCTAGGTCCGTCGGGAGCGTGACGCCCCGCCGCTTTGTCTTGGCCGGCAAGTTTCGCCAGAGTCCGGCCATGACGAAGACATTGGAACAAAAGCAAGCCGAAGCCCGCGCCTGGTTCGAGACGCTCCGCGACCAGATCTGCGCCGAATTCGAGCACCTGGAAGACGAGGTCGGCGGCGCCGGACCGCCGGGCCGCTTCATCCGCAAGGAATGGACCCGCAAGGACCAGGCCGGCGTCCAGGGAGGCGGCGGCGTCATGTCGATGATCCATGGCCGGCTGTTCGAAAAGGCGGGCGTCCACTGCTCGACCGTCCATGGCGAGTTCTCGCCCGAATTCCGCAAGCAGATACCGGGAGCGGAGGAGGACCCGCGCTTCTGGGCCTCGGGCATCTCCCTCATCGCCCATCCGCGCAACCCGCATGTGCCGGCGGTGCATATGAACACCCGCTTCGTGGTGACGTCGAAATCCTGGTTCGGCGGCGGCGCCGACCTGACCCCGGTTCTCGATGCTAGGCGCATCCAGGAGCACCGCGACAGCATCGCCTTCCACGCGGCGATGAAAGACGCCTGCGAGGCCCATCGCGTCGCCGACTATGCGAAATACAAGAAATGGTGCGACGACTATTTCTTCCTGCCGCACCGGGGCGAGCCGCGCGGCATCGGCGGCATTTTCTTCGATTACCTGGAGTCCGGCGACTGGGACGCCGATTTCGCTTTCGTCCGGGAGGTCGGGCGCTCCTTCCGCGATGCCTATCCGCCGATCGTGCGCGCCAATATGAAGGAAGCCTGGACCGCGGCCGAGCGCGAGGAGCAGCTCATCCGCCGCGGACGCTATGTCGAATTCAACCTGCTTTATGACCGCGGCACCATTTTCGGCCTCAAGACCGGCGGCAATGTCGAGTCGATTCTCTCCTCGCTACCGCCGGAAGTGAAGTGGCCCTAATATCGCCGGCTGGAGCTTCGCAAGGAGGGCATTGATGGATCTGCGGCACGGTTTCGACATCAAGCGTTATATCAGAACCATTCCGGACTATCCGAAGAAGGGTATCCTGTTCCGCGACATCACCACCCTCCTCGCCAATCTGCATGCCTTCCGCGCAGCGGTAGATGAACTCGCCTGGCCCTTCCTCAAGGGCGGCATCGATTATGTCGCCGGCATCGAAGCGCGCGGCTTCATCTTGGGGGGAGCCGTCGCCCATGTGCTCGGCCGCGGCTTCGTGCCGATCCGCAAGAAAGGCAAGCTGCCCTACAGGGTAATCGGCCAGGAATATGCACTCGAATACGGCGTCGACACGATCGAGATCCACGCCGATGCGATCAGCGCCGGCGACCGTATCCTGCTCATCGACGACCTGATCGCCACCGGCGGCACCGCCAATGCCGCCATCGATCTGATCCGCAAGTCGGGCGGCGAAGTCGTGGCGGCCGCCTTCGTCATCGACCTCCCCGATATCGGCGGCAGCCAACTGCTGCGCGACAAGGGCGTGAAGACCCACACGCTGGTGTCCTTCGAAGGGCATTGAACCATTGGGCGCGCCGATGGCACAGATGGGAGGCCCGACGACCAGCCAGGAACTCCGCTGCTATCGGCTCACTGAAGAAACGTGCTGTAGACCCGCTGTTCTCCGCTGTTGATCCGCTGTTATGCCTGCTGTTAAAAACAGCACATCGCCGCGCCGGCAAAGACCTGCAGGAAGGGCGCGGCTGGCATGCCGATCCGTCCGAAGCTCGGGGCGGCGTTTCCGTGTAAGCGGAAAGGATGAGCAGCGAGACCACCGCCCAACGTCCCACCACCGCGGCCTCCGTGCCGTGGCTCGGTTATGCTTTCACGGCCCTGGGCGCCGCCCTTTTCTCCTCGAAAGCCATCTTCATCAAGCTCGCTTATCTGGAGAAGGCCGACGCGGCCATGATGCTGGCGTTGCGCATGGTGATGTCGCTGCCCTTCTTCCTGGCCATCGGCCTTTATGCGCTCTATCTGCACCGGCGCGCCGGGCGGCCCTATCCGAGCCGGCGTTTCGTCGGTCTCGCGGCGCTCAACGGCTTCATCGGCTATTACATCGCCGCCTATCTCGACTTCGCCGGCCTCGTCTACATCACGGCCCAGCTCGAGCGTCTGGTGCTTTTCACCTATCCGGTCTTCGTCATGCTGCTGGGCTGGTTGTTCTTCAGGGGCCGCATCACCATGAACGGCCTGATCGGCGCCGCCATCACTTATTCGGGCCTCGCCGTGATCTTCTCGCGCGGCCTGACGACGGATGGCTGGACGACCGCCATCGGCACCATGCTGGTGCTCGGCGCCGCCCTGGCTTTCGCCCTCTATCAGCTTCTCGCCAAGAACCTGATCACCGCCATGGGCAGCACGCTCTTCACCGCCATCGCCATGTCCGCCGCCGCGGTCGCCTGCGTGATCCACTATCTGGTGGTCTCGCATGGCGTCGGTCCCAGCGTGTCCTGGCACTACATCGGCCTCGTCGCCGGCTGCGCCTTCTTCGCGACGGTGCTGCCGTCCTTCCTGATCAATGCCGGTCTCGGGCGCATCTCGCCGCAAGCCTCTTCGATGATCTCGACCATCTCGCCCCTCGTCACCATCATCCTGGCGGTGATCTTCCTCGGCGAGGACTTCACCTTCACCGACGCCATCGGCACCGCGCTCATCATTCTGGGCGTGGGCTTCTACGCCTGGTCGGATGCGAGGGCCGCTAAGGCGCCGGCGGCCGAGAGCTGATCACAGTCATCCCCGATAGCAACGGCGCACACTCTCCTACGGCTAATTCCATAACGCCATGCCATAGGCCTGAAAGGCTAATTCGATGGCATGACTTGACTTGTTGTTCACCACAAACATAACTAACGCGTCGGTTTTTTGGAAAGGACAGAAAATGGCCGACGACGAACTTTCAAGATTACTTCCGCCCTGGGTTGCCCGCATGCAGTGGCCGCTGACGTATGAGGGTAAGAATATGACGCACTTTCGTCGCGAAGAACTTCGGAACCATATCCCGAATTCCCGGCAGCAACTGGTAAATTGGATCAACGATTACTTCTACGATGGCGGGCGAAAGGGCGACGCATATGCCGAGAACATCGCCAAAATTCTCGATTTCCCCCTTGGTGTAGGTCATGGCAGCTACGAAGTGACACGAGCTACTGCTGAGGATCGCCCTGAAGATGCCGCGATATCACTGGCAATGGCACTGCCTCCGCCTCCGGTCAAAAAAATTGCTAAGGATGTCGGAAAATCCATCAGGGATATCTTCGGCAAGCGCAGGCGTTCGAGTCCAGACCCAGTCATCGAAATTGCGTCGGAGAGTAAAGCCCCCGCCGTGCCTCAAAAGTCTGGCCCAACTGCTGCCTCTATCAGGCGACCGGACACCAGCTTGGTAGTACCCACGCCAAAAATCAGTCTGCCGGACACCAGCTTGGTAGTGCCGAGACCACATATCATCCGGCCAGATAGCCGTAATCTGCAAGAAGCAAAGAGGACCGATTCATTCAAACCTGTTTTCGCTCCTTACCCGCCGCCCCTGGAGGATACCGAAATCAAATTCACATTGCCTGGGCACTGGAAGCAGCGGTCCTCTCCCTGGGTTGCGCAATATCCACCAATGACAATGCGACGCCGACCTTTCCGTCTCGATTATCCGAAAGATCCGCCGACCGATGCTCGAGGGAGAATCCTATTTGACATGGAAGGAAGGCCCCTGACCGCGAGATACATCGTAGGACGAAATGAGTTGAACAAGAGCGACCGTGCACTCACGTCGGGTGAAATGCTTGACATTATCCAAAACGATTTGGGCCTTTCGTTAGTTTCCAAGCCTAAAAGCTACTTCGAACCAAATACGATTGGCCATTTGAGCATTGATCCGGTGGATGGCCGTCTCGCAGAAATTGCCGTCTGGAATGAACTTCCAGCTGACCAGGAGGGCGTTACAATTGACCACGAATTGGGACATGTCTTCGCCGAGATCGCCAAGCAACTTGCGTTGAGGGAATTCAATGATTTGAGGGAATTCACTGATGAGCTCATTCCTCTCTATAGCGCTCATTCGACGGGAAGGATTGGCCCCCCCTACCTATTGCCCGAGAATCGCGGCTACGCACCTCACAAGGCACCGCACGAACGAGCCGCGGAAGCATTTCGTATATACTCAACGGGACCGAACACAATGAAGTCGATGGCTCCCAAAACGGCAGCCGCGATCCGGACTCTCAACGACCATCCCTTTTTCTCAAGCGTCGTACAGTTTAACGGCATCCCGTTCGGCGTTACGGCGGGGGCGACAGCAACGGCCGCAGCGCTCGGGCTTGCGGGGCAGAACGACAAAGCCAGTGCAGCATCTGTTCACGAAACTTCGGAAGCAAACAATGCCGACACCCATCGCTTGCCCGGATTTGCTCGTGCGACGTCGCGAGGCGACGTCCATCTCCAGCCCCGAACGGAGGAAAAATTTGGAGATTTGGTCAGAACACTCACCGGCCTCAAGGCTAGGCCGAATCCCCAATTTAATAGTGACCTAAAATGACCTGCAAGACGTCAACGGGCGCGACGACACTGCGCGGATCAAGCATGCGCAAACCGAACGGAACCAACGTTACGCCACGCCGTCGGGCAGGCCTTCCTTGCGTTTCGCCATGAAGGCCTGAAGCGCTTCGTCGAGCGCCGGATCGAGCGCCGGCGCCTCGTAGTCGCGCAGCATCCGCTTCCAGGTCTCGTTGGCGCGCTGGGTGATGTCCTTGCCGCCGTCGTCGCGCCACTGCTCGAAGGAGTTGTTGTCGGCAATGGTCGAGCGCCAGAAGGCGGTCTCGAAATTGGCTTGTGTGTGGGCGCAGCCGAGGAAATGCGAGCCCGGACCGACTTCGCGCATGGCCGAGAGCCCCTGCCCGTTCTCCGAGAAATCGACACCCTCCGAGAAGCGCTGGAACATGGTGAGCTGGTCGGCGTCGATGATGAACTTCTCATAGGAGCTGACCAGGCCGCCTTCGAGCCATCCGGCCGCATGCAGCATGAAATTGACGCCGCCGAGCAGCGCCGGCCACAGCGTATTGGCTGTCTCATGCGCGGCTTGCGCGTCGGTGACTTTGGAGGCGCACAGGCCGCCGCCCGAACGGAACGGCACGCCGAGGCGCCTGGCGAGCTGCGCCGCGCCGAACAGCACATGCGCGGGTTCCGGCGTGCCGAAAGTGGGCGCTCCCGACTGCATCGAGATCGATGAGGCGAAAGTGCCGAACACCACCGGCGCGCCGGGACGGCAGAGCTGCGCGAAGGCCATGCCGACCGAGGCCTCGGCCAGGATCTGCGTCAGGGTGCCGACGACGGTGACCGCCGACATGGCGCCCGACAGGATGAAGGGCGATACCACGGTCGCCTGGTTGGCGCGGGCATAGACCTTGAGCGCCCCCACCATCGTGCCGTCGAAGACCAGCGGCGAGTTGGCGTTGATGAGATTGATCAGCACGCAGTTCTGGTCGACGAACTCGTCGCCGAACACCATCTTGGCCATGTGGACGGAATCCTCCGCCCGCTCCGGCGCCGTCACCGAGCCCATGAAGGGTTTGTCGGAATAGCGGATGTGGCTGTAGACCATGTCGAGATGGCGCTTGGCCACCGGGATGTCGACCGGCTCGCACACCGTGCCGCCCGAATGATGCAGCGACGGCGACATGTAAGCGAGCTTCACGAAATTGCGGAAATCCTCGATCGTCGCGTAGCGGCGGCCCTCGTCGAGATTGCGGATGAAGGGCGGCCCGTAGACCGGCGCGAAGATGGTGCTGTTGCCGCCGACGGTGACCGAGCGTTCCGGATTCCTCGCATATTGCACGAACTCCCGCGGCGCCGTCTTGAGGAGCGAGCGCACCAGCCCCTTGGGAAAGCGCACCCGGTCGCCCTTCACATCGGCGCCCGCCGCTTTCCACATCGACAGCGCCTCGGCGTCGTCGCGGAAATCGATGCCGATCTCCTGCAGGACGGTCTCGGCATTGGCCTCGATGAGTTCCAGCTGTTCGGTGGTGAAGGGCTCATAGGGCGGGACGTTGCGGCGGATGAAGCCCTGCTGCCTGGCCGTGCCGGAAGTGCGCGCCGCCCGGCGTGCCTCGGCGCCGCCACGGGCCCGGCGGCCGCCGGTTGAGGGAAGGGTCTGGGCTTCGGACATCGTCACACCGTTGAAATCATCTCACCTCCCCGGGTGATACGCTCAACAGGGCCGGGAGGGCGGCGTATTTCCGTCCTGGCATGGCGCGGAAACGACCTCCCGGTTGAACCGCCCTCACCAGGTCAGGTCCAGCCGTTCCAGCCCATGGAAATGATAGGCGTCGCGGTAGCGGGGCGGCCGGGCGAGTTTCAGCCCTGGCAGGCGCTCGAACAGGATCGGCAACGCCACGTTGAGCTCGAGCCGGGCCAGGGGCGCCCCAACGCAGAAATGGATGCCGGCCCCGAAGCTCACATGCGGATTGGGGGTGCGACCGGGATCGAACCGGTCAGGCTCGGGAAACCGGGCCGGGTCGCGATTGGCTGCGCCGAGCAGCAGGCCGACCGTCTCGCCCTTCTTCAGCCTCAGGCCGTTGAACTCGACATCTTCCAGCGCATAGCGGGTGAAAAGATGAAGCGGCGCGTCGAAGCGCAGAAGCTCCTCGACATGGCCATCGCCCAGTCCCGGCCCAGCCTCTCCCTCCTCGATCAGCGCCTTGACGCCATTGCCGATGGCATGGACGCTCGCCTCGTGCCCGGCATTGAGGAGCAGGATGGCGGTGGTGATGAGCTCATCCTCGCTCAGGGACTTGCCTTCCGCCTCGGCGGCGATGAGATGCGACAGGAGATCGTCGCCCCGCGACGACCGCCGCGCCTGCACATGGCGGCGCATGAAGCTGCTGAAAGCCAGCGTCGCTTCCACCGCCTTGCGCTCGACCTCCGCGTCGCGGCGCGCCTGGTACATCGCCACCATGTCATGCGACCAGGCGAGGAGCTGCGGTCCCTCCTCGACCGGCACGCCCAGGAGCTCGGCGATGATGGTGATCGGTATCGGCGTCGCGAAGGCCTCGAGCAGCTCCACCTCGCGCTTCGCCGCGAAGCCGTCGATCAGCTCGTGGGCGAGCTGCGCGATGCGGGGCCTCAGCCTTTCCACCGTGCGCGACAGGAAAGCGCGATTGACGAGGCCGCGCAGCCGGGTGTGGACCGGCGGCTCGGTCTCGAGCAGGGAATGCCGCTCGGCATCGTAGAACGGCTTGAGCCGTTCCGGGATTTCGGACCAGCCCAGTTCCTCCCGCGTCATCACATGCAGGATCTGGCGGCCGAAGCGCCGGTCGCGCAGCAGCGCCGACACGTCCTCATGCCGGGCGAAGCACCAATAGCCGTAATCCTCCCATTTGAAGACCGGAACGCGCTCGCGCAATTGGCGGTAGATGGGATAGGGATTTTCGAAGAACCCGCGGTCGCGCGGATCGAGGCTGAGGCTTCGGTTCGTCTTGTCGATCTTCATCATAACCGTCTACGTTGCGGGACCCTTGGAGGCATATCATGATGCGCGCCGCGCATAGATAGCACGGGTGACAGGGAGGCGGATCGCGGTTATTGTCCGCCCCATTCGCGAAAGCCCTCGATGACCCCCAGTCCCAGCCGCGCCGGCGCCGAATTCATCGCGCTCATGGCGCTCACTTTCTCGCTGATCGCGATGTCGATCGACTCGATGTTGCCGGCCCTCGGCGACATTGCGCGCGACCTCGGCGCCGGCAATCCGAATGACCGGCAATTCGTGCTCACCGCCTTCTTCGCCGGGCTGACGCTGGGCCAGTTCGTCTATGGCCCGATCTCCGACAGCACCGGCCGGAAGCCCGCAATGTATGCCGGCTTCGGCTGTTTCATCGCCGGCGGCCTCATCTGCGCCCTCACCACCGATTTCAGCGTGATGATCATGGGCCGCGTGCTCCAGGGCTTCGGCGCCGCCGGCCCCCGTATCGTCGGCACCGCCATGGTGCGCGACCTCTATGCCGGGCGCGCCATGGCGCGGGTGATGTCCTTCGTCATGGCCGTGTTCATCATGGTGCCGATCCTGGCGCCCTCGATCGGCCAGCTGATGCTGCTCGTCGCCGACTGGCGCGGCATCTTCTATGGCCTCGTCCTCGTCGGTGTGATCAACTTCGCCTGGCTCGCGGCACGCCGGCCCGAGACGCTCGAACCACCGGCGCGCGCCCGCTTGTCGCTCGCCAACATCCTGCGCTCCGCCAGGGAGGCGCTCGGCAACCGCATCACGCTCGGCTACACGATCGCCACTGGCTTCATCTTCGGCGCCTTCATTTCCTATCTCGGCATGTCGCAGCAGATCTTCCAGGACCAGTATGCCGCCGGCAAGCTCTTCGCCGTCTATTTCGGTGTGCTCGCCGCCGGCATCGGCTGCGCCTCGATCACCAATGCGACGCTCGTCACCCGTTTCGGCATGCGGACGCTGTCGAAGCTGGCGCTGCGCGCCGCCTGCCTGTGGTCGCTCGGCTTCCTGGTCATCGCCCTCCTGCTCGGCGGCCATCCGCCGCTGTGGTTCTTCCTCGTCTTCATGGTCGTCCTGTTCTTCTGCAACGGCCTGCTCTTCGGCAACTACAACGCGCTCGCCATGGAGCCGATGGGCCATATCGCCGGCGTCGCCGCGGCGGTGATCGGCGCCGGATCGAGCCTCATCGCGGTCGTCGCCGGCACGCTGATCGGCAGGCTTTACGACGGCACCGTCATCCCCCTCGTCGCCGGCTTCGCCGTCATGGAGATCGCGGCCTTCCTCGTCACCGAATGGGCCGAGCGCGGCCGGCCCAAGCGGGTGATCACGCCGAGCTGAGTGAGCCCATGACACAACCGGCCGCGGCCCGCTCGAGCGTGGAATTCATCACGCTGATGGCGCTCACCTTTTCGCTCATCGCCATGTCGATCGACGGCATGCTGCCGGCGCTCGGCGACATCGCCCACGAACTCGGCGTCGCCGATCCCAATGACCGCCAGCTGGTGCTCACCGCCTTCTTCGCCGGGCTCACCGTCGGGCAGTTCATCTACGGCCCGATCTCCGACAGCACCGGCCGCAAGCCCGCGATGTATGCCGGCATCGGCTGCTTCATCGCCGGCGGGCTCATCTGCGCCTTCACCACCGATTTCACCTGGATGCTGCTCGGCCGCGTCCTGCAGGGCTTCGGCGCCGCGGGCCCACGCATCGTCGGCATGGCGATGGTGCGCGATCTCTATGTCGGCCGCTCCATGGCGCGCATCATGTCCTTCGTCATGACGGTGCTGATCCTGGTGCCGGTCCTCGCCCCGTCGATCGGCCAGCTCATTCTCCTCGTCGCCGACTGGCGCATGATCTTTCTAGCGCTAGCGATCGTCGGGATTCTCGACTTCCTGTGGCTCGCCACCCGCCAGCCCGAGACGCTGGCGAAGGTCGAGCGGGTGCCCTTGTCGGTCGGCCGCATCCTGCGCTCCGCCCGGGAGGCGATCTCGCATCGCCGCACGCTTGGGTACACGCTGGCGACCGGCTTCATCTTCGGCGCCGTCATATCCTATCTCGGCACCTCGCAGCAGATTTTCCAGGAGCAGTACGGCACCGGCCGGCTGTTCGGCCTCTATTTCGGCCTGCTCGCCGCCGGCATCGGCATCGCTTCCTTCGCCAATGCCCGGCTGGTGACGCGCTTCGGCATGCGCAGCCTGTCGAAATGGGCGCTGCGTACATCCTGCCTGTCGTCGCTCGCTTTCCTCCCGGTGTCGCTTCTGCTCGACGGGCACCCGCCCTTCTGGGCCTTCATGGCCTATATGACGATCCTGTTCTTCTGCAACGGGCTGCAATTCAGCAATTACAGCGCGCTCGCCATGGAGCCGATGGGCCATATCGCCGGCGTCGCCGCCGCCGTCATCGGCTCGGTGTCCAATCTCATCGCCGTCGCGACTGGCAGTCCGATCGGCCGGCTCTATGATGGCACGGTCATCCCGCTCGTCGCCGGCTTCGCCGGTCTCGGCGTCGCGGCCTGGATTTCCGTCGAATGGGCCGAACGTGACTGACGTCAGCCCCGCATCCGCTCGCCCTTGGGATCGAAGAGCGGCTCGCGCTGCGGCTTTGCCTTGTAGCGCTTGCCGATGATCTCGATCTCGAAGCCCTCGTCCTCCTGGGCGATCTCCTTCGGCACATAGCCGAGCGCCACCGATTTGCCGGCAAAATGGGCATAGCCGCCCGACGTGATCCAGCCGATCACCTTGCCCTTGTGCCACACCGGCTCGTCGCCGATCACATCGACATCCTTGGTCTCGACGGTGAAGGTGAGAAGCCTGAGCTTGCCGCCCTCCTCCTTCTCCTTGAGCGCGCTGTCGCGGCCGATGAAGTCGTTCTTCTTGAAGGACACGAAACGGCCGAGGCCGGCTTCGAGCGGTCCGTAGATCGGACGGTATTCGCGCGTCCAGGTGCCCCAGGATTTCTCGAGCCTGAGCGACATCAGGGCGCGGCCGCCGAAATGGGCGAGGCCCAATTCACGCCCCGCTTCGACGATCATGTCATGCGCGGCGATGAGATAGTCCGAACGCACCCAGATCTCATAGCCGAGATCGCCGGTGAAGGAGACGCGTCCCACCTTGGCCGGCACGATGCCGAGATCCATCTCGCGGAAGGCCATGAAGGGAAAGGCTTCGTTGGACACATCGGCGTCGGTGAGCTTGGCCAGGAGCTGGCGGGCGCTTGGGCCGGCAATGGAAAGCCCGGCGAGCTCGACGGCCAGCGGCCGCACCGAGACGCTGCCGTCCTTCGGCAGATGCGCCTCGAACCAGCGCATATGATAATTCTCGGCCGGGCCCGAGCCGAAGATGTAGAAGCGCTCGTCATCGGCCTTGGCGACGGTGAAGTCGCCGATCAGCTTGCCCGCCTCGTTGAGCATCGGCGTCAGCGCCAGATGGCCCTTGGCCGGAATGCGGTTGGCGAGGAGATGCGACAGCCAGGTCTCGGCCCCCGCCCCGGTGATCTCATATTTGGCATAGCCGGTGATCTCGATCACGCCCACCCGCTCACGCACCGCGCGGCATTCGTCGCCGACGATCGGAAACGCATTGGAGCGGCGGAAGGTGATCTTTTCCGTCGGCTTCTTGCCTTTGGGCGCGAACCACAGCGCCTGCTCGAGGCCGTAGCTCACGCCGAAGAAGGCGCCCATCCCCTTGAACCGCTCATAGAGCGCGCTGGTGCGCAGCGGCCGAGCTGCCGGCAGCTCCTCATTCGGGAAGGTGATGCGGAAACGGCGTCCGTAATTCTCGATCACCTTCTTCGATGTGTAGGACATGTTGGCCCAGGAGCCGTACCGCGCCACATCCATGGCCCAGATATCGAAGCCCGGATCGCCGTCGACGATCCAGTTCGACAAAGCGAGGCCGACGCCGCCGCCCTGGCTGAAGCCCGCCATCACGCCGCAGGCGACCCAGTAGTTGTGCAGGCCCCGGATCGGCCCGACCAGCGGATTGCCGTCGGGCGCGAAGGTGAACGGCCCGTGGATGACATTCTTGATGCCGGCCTTGGCGAGCGCCGGATGATGCTGGAAGGCGCGCTCGAGATTGTCGGAGATATGATCGAGATCGGGCGGAAGGAGTTCGGTCGAGAAATCCCACGGTGCCACTTTCGGCGACCATGGCCGGCCATTGGGCTCGTAGGTGCCCACCAGCGCGCCGGTGCGCTCCTGACGCATATAGAGCTCGCCGTCGAAGTCGATGCAATGGAGCATCTCACGGCCGGTCTCCTTCTGAAAGGCGACGACCTCGGGGATTTCCTCGGTGATGAGATATTGATGCGCCATGGCGAGGATCGGCAGTTCGAGACCGACGAAGCGGCCAACCTCGCGCGCCCACAGGCCGCCGGCATTGACCACATGTTCGGCATGGATCGTGCCGCCTTCGGTGACCACATCCCAGGTCCCGTCGGAGCGCTGCACCGTGTCGGTGACGCGGTTCTTGCGGATGACTTCGGCGCCCTGGATCCGCGCCGCCTTGGCATAGGCATGCGTCGTGCCGGAGGGATCGAGATGGCCTTCGAGCGGATGGAACATGGCGCCGATGAACTGCTTCTCGTCCAGCAGCGGCCAGTATTTCTTCGCTTCCTTGACCGGGATGAGCTCGGTCGGCACGCCCAGATAGCGATTGCGCGCATGCGCCATCTTGAGCCAGTCCCAGCGGGCGCGGTTGGACACCAGCATGACGCCGCCGGTCAGATGGATGCCGGTCGCCTGGCCGGAGATCTGCTCGATCTCCTTGTAGAGATTGATCGTGTATTCCTGCAGCTTCGCGACATTGGGATCGCCATTGAGCGTGTGAAAACCGCCGGCCGCATGCCAGGTCGATCCCGACGTCAGCTCGTCGCGTTCGACCAGCACGACATCCTTCCAGCCGCGCTTGGTGAGATGGTAGAGCACCGACGCCCCGACGACACCGCCGCCGATGACGACAACACGAGCCTGACTGCGCATGGGATTTCCTTGAACGGAAGGGATATGTCTCAAGCCTTTTAGCCAATGGCCCGCTCTGTCGCAACGGCGCGCCTGCCATTCGCCGGTGAGAAGTTCTCAACCCGGCCTCGAGTCTGTAGACTGGCCACCACCATGCGTTACCTGCTGGCCCTTCTCCTGCTCGCCATGAGTCAGCCCGTTGCGGGCGCGGCCCTGGCCAAGACCGTGGATCTCGAGCTGGTGCTCGCGGTCGATGCCTCGGGCAGCGTCGATGATCGCGAATATGCGCTGCAGCTCGAAGGCATCGCGCAAGGTTTTCGCGACGCCGCGGTCCGGCGCGCCATCCGCTCCGGACCGATGAAGAGCATCGCGGTCAATCTGCTGGTCTGGGCCGAGCCGCAGACTCCCAAGGACACGACCGGCTGGTTCGTCATCACCTCCGACACGGAGGCCGAGCGTTTCGCGGCGACGGTCGAGACCTTTCCACGCCGGCAAACCGGATCGACGGCCATCGGTGAAGGTATCGCCGCCGCTCTGCGAACGATCGACGGCAACGACATCGAAGCGGCGCGCGCTGTCGTCGACGTATCGGGCGATGGCCGCGAGTCGGCGGCGCGCGAATTCACCGTCCTGGTCGGGCAGGCGCGCGCCATGGCCTTGAGCCGCGGGGCCGTGATCAACGGCCTCGCCATCCAGAACGAGGTGAGCGATCTTGCCGACTATTATCGCCGCAATGTCCAGGCCGGACCCGACAGCTTCGTCATGACGGCCAAGGATTACGAGGACTTCACCGAGGCGATGCGCCTCAAGCTCTTGCGCGAGATCGAATATCGCCCGCGCCTCGCTTTCCGTTCCAGATAGGAGAAGACCATGAAACACCGCAAGCTCGGCAGCGAGCTCACCGTCTCCGCCATCGGCCTCGGCTGTATGGGCATGAGCTACGCCTATGGCGGCCAGGAGGAGGCGAAATCGATCGAGACCCTGCGCCGCGCCGTCGATATCGGCGTCACCTTCTTCGACACCGCCGAAGTCTATGGTCCCTTCGAGAACGAGATCCTGGTCGGCAAAGCGCTGAAGGATGTGCGCGACAAGGTCGTGATCGCCACGAAATTCGGCTTCACTTTCGGCGCCGCTCAGCCGGGGTCCTCGCCGATCAACGGCGTCGACAGCCGGCCCGAGCATGTGAAGGAGGTGGCCGACGCCTCGCTCAAGCGGCTGGGCATCGACCATATCGACCTCTTCTACCAGCACCGCGTAGACCCCAAGGTGCCGATCGAGGACACGGTGGGCGCCATGGCGGATCTCGTAAACCAGGGCAAGGTCGGGGCGCTCGGCCTTTCGGAGGCAAGTGCGGCAACCATCCGCCGGGCGCACAAGGTGCACCCGATCGCCGCGGTGCAGAGCGAATATTCCCTATGGACGCGTGATCCGGAGGCCGAGGTGCTGCCGGCTTGCCGCGAGCTCGGCATCGGCTTCGTGCCTTACAGTCCTCTGGGGCGCGGCTTCCTCGCCGGCGCCATCCGATCGGCCGAGAGTCTCGCCGGCAATGACTGGCGCCGCACCCAGCCGCGCTTCCAGGCCGAGAACATCAAGGCCAACATGGCCTTCGTCGAGACGCTCGAAGCCATCGCCCGCCAGAAGAAGATCACGCCGGCGCAATTGGTGCTCGCCTGGGTGCTGCATCAGGGTGATTTCATCGTGCCGATCCCCGGCGCCCGCAAGATCAATCACCTCGAAGACAATGCCGGGGCCGTGGACGTCGTGCTGACGGCGCAGGACCTCGCCGCCATCGCGGCGGCAGTGCCGAAGGAGTCGGTCGCCGGCAAGCGCTACACCGATGAGGGCCTGAAGTTGGTCAATGGATGAGGTGCGTCATTCTTGCAGTGAAAGGCCCGGGTTCTTCACCCCGGCGTCGACCTCCGCCTGATAGAAGCGCGCGCTGACGAAGCCGAACAGTGTCCAGCCCGCAAAGACACACAGACCCCCCAGCATCAGCGCCTGCTCGCCTGAGCTGTAGAGCGCATAGAAGCTGTAGGCGGTGGCGATCATGGCGATGACATTGGTCACCAGCGCCGGGCCCGCCGGCACGCGCGCGATCTTCTGGATGGTGATCAGCGCCGCCATCGACATGACATAGGGCACCAGATTGGTCACTACGGCGAAATCGACGATCTTCTGGAACTGGCTGCTGAGCTCGGGGCTGATCGTCATCAACGAGAGAGCGACCTGCGCCACCAGAAGGACGAGCATGCCGACGATCGGCGTGCCCGACCTGGTCCCCATCTTGAAGATCGGCAGGAAGTAGCCGACATCGGCCGAGCTCTTGAAGACCTGCGCCACGGTGAACTGCCAGCCGAGCAGCGAGCCGATGCAGGCGATGACCATGGCGGCGGTCACGATCTGACCGACCATCGGCGAGAACATCATGGAGAAGGCGAGGCCGAAGGGTGCGTTGGACTTGGCGAGTTCGGCATTGGGGATGATGCCGGCGATGACATTGGTGGAAACGATATAGATGACGGCGGCGCCGATCGTGCCGCCGAGCACCGCGATCGGTACGTCGCGTTCCGGATTTTCCGCCGCATCGGCATTGGCGCAGGCCGATTCGAGGCCGAGAAAGGCCCAGAGCGTGATCGAGATCGAGCTGCCCACCGCCGGCAGGAAGTCGAGGTTCTTGGGGTTCCAGGCTTCCGTCCAGGTCGTGCCGCTGAACCAGAACCAGCCGAGCAGCGCCACGACCACGACCGGCGCGATGACGCCCCACACGGTAATGGCGCCGATGCGGCCGGTGATGCGCGCGCCGCCGAAATTGGCGACCGTCGTCACCACCAAAAGCACGATCGTCCACAAACAGGTCTCGAGCGGCGAAAGAGTGCTGTTGAACAGCACCATGCCATAGCCGACCGCGGTGATCGCGATGGCCACATTGGCGATGACCAGCGACAGGCCGTAAGTATAGTTCGCCATGAAGTTGCCGGCCTTGCCGAAAGCATATTCGGCATAGCCGCCCATGCCGCCGGGCTTGCGGCTGAGCATGCCGCAGCGGGCGAAGGCATAAGCGAGGGCGAGCGAGCCGCCGGCTGTGACGATCCACGAATAGAGCGAGATCGTCCCCACTTCGGCGAGCTTCGACGGCAGCAGGATGATGCCCGAGCCGATCATGTTGACAGCCGTCAGGATCGTCAGCTGCCAGACATTCATTTTTGATTTGGACGCGGCCATACCCAAACCCCTCTTCGTCAACCCGCCTCAGCGCAGGCAATAGATGCGGTAGAGCCCCTCCTCGACCTCGACGCCATGCGTGTCATGGGTGAAGCCGGGAAAACGCAGATCATAGGCCTCAAGCGCCTTGAGATAGCCGAGCACCGGCCCGTCGGCCGGCCCTGCATTCTCACCGGGCATCAGCAGCGGAATGCCGGGCGGATAAGGCACCACGCCGGTGGCGACGGTGCGGCCGGCCAATTGCCCGAGCGTCACCTGCTCGACATTGCCCTGCACCAGCCGCTCATAGGCATTGACCGGGCTCATGTCGGGACGCGGCAGGACGGAGAAGCCGGCCGCCATGCTGGCGGTGGTCTTGAGCTGGTCCATCGCCTGGAACATCGTGTCGGCGAGATCCCTGAGGCCCATGCCGGCATAGCGCCCGGGATGATCCTTGGTCAGCGAGGGGATCGCGAATTCGAGCGACAGGTTGGCATCGTAGTCGCGCTTGAAATCGCAGAGCGCGCTGACCAGCGATCCCCATTTGCCTTTGGTGACGCCGATCGAGAAGAGGAACAGGATGGTGAAGTCGGTGGTTTTCTCGACCACGATGCCCTGGGCGTCGAGATAGGCCGTCACGACGCTGGCAGGAATGCCGACCGGCATCAACCCGCCGCCTGGAGCGACGCCCGGCGTCACGATCGAGACCTTGATCGGATCGAGCATGCAGTAGCCGTCCTCGATCTCGCCGAAACCGTGCCAGGGCTCGCCGGGCTTCAGCACCCAGCATGAGGGATCGCCGGTCAGCGCCTCGGCTGAAGCCTCGTGGAATGCGGTGGTGCGTCCGGTTTTGGGATCGCGAACCCTGGGCGGCTGCCAGCAATCGAAGAACCACTCGCCCTTGTCGGCGAATTCACTGTTGAGACGCGCCATCATCTGGCGGAAGGCGACTGCCTCCTCGATCGACTCGCTGGTCAGCGCCTGACCACCCGGCTCGTCCATCATCGCCGCCGATACGTCGTTCGACGCGATGATCGGGTAACAGGGCGAAGTCGAGGCATGCATCATGAAGGTCTCGTTGAAGAGACCATGCGGGATCGGACGCCTGCCGTCGCGCACATGTATGAAGGAAGCCTGCGACAGCGCCGCCAGCAGCTTATGGGTCGACTGGGTGGCGAAGACCGTCGGCTTGTCGGGGCCATGATCGCGCGGATCGCCATGCATGGCGAAACGGTCGCGATAGATCGGGTTGAATCGCGCATAACCATACCAGGCCTCATCGAAATGCAGCCGGTCGACGCTGCTGCCCAGCAGCTCCTCGACCCGCGTGACATTGTAGCAGAGCCCGTCATAGGTCGAGTTGGTGATGATCGCATGCTTCGGCTGACGATCCTTGAGACCGGCGGTCAAGGGATTGGCGTCAACCGCCTGCCGGATCGCCACATTGGTAAGCCGTTCCGGCGGGATCGGCCCGATGATTCCATAGTGATTGCGCGTCGGCACCAGATAGGTCGGGATGGCGCCCGACATGGTCATCGCATGCTCCGCCGATTTGTGGCAGTTGCGGTCGCACAAAGCGATCTGGTCGCGGCTGACGCTCGCCATCAGGATCACCCGGTTGGAAGTCGATGACCCGTTGGTGACGTGATAGCTGCGATGCGAGCCGAAGACGCGGGCGGCATATTTCTCGCTGGCGCCGATCGGCCCCGAATGGTCGAGCAGCGAACCGAGCTCGCCGACCGAGATCGAGAGATCGGAGCGCAGCAGCCTTTCGCCGAAGAATTCGAAAAAGGCGCGTCCGGGGGGTGACTTCAGGAAGCCTGTACCGCCCGTGTGGCCCGGCGTGTGCCATGAATATTCATGCACCTGAGCGAATTGCGTGAGCGCCGCGAACATCGGCGGCAGCACCGTGCCGCGATAGCGCCCGATCGCCGCCTCGATCCGTCCGCCGACGAAATCAACCGTGTCCTCGAGCATCCAGACGAAGTCATTGACCTTGGCCATGACGCCCGCCGGCACGCTCGAAGCGACACTGCGGTCGGCCATCAGGAAAATCGGAACATGCGTATTCCGATGGCGTACCGCGTCCACGACCGAAGCCGATAAATCGTGGCCATCAGGCCCCAGATCCCAGTCGAGCAGGATGCATTGCAGGGCCGGATCCGATCGGACGATCGCGATGGCATCCTCCGCTGCCTGAGCGGTGACGACGTCGACATCCCTGCGTTTCAGTTCCGTGACGAGGCCACGCACCGCACGCCCGGCGGCGCTTTCCTCGGTCAGTTCGTCATCGACGACGAGGGCCTTCATTCCAAGAGTACGCCGTGCGGATGCAGCCATGGCTTCCCCCTTTTGAAGGGAGTATGATCCTGGCGCCCGTGCTGCACAAGATTCTTTTCAGGCAAGTAACGTTAAAGCGATGCCGTGGCGCGCGCAAAACTGCAAAAAATTTTACGCGAATCCGAAGCTCAATAGAGCCGGCCACCATTCGGCACTTTGCGCTCGATCGCCGCGAGCACCACTTCGCCATCGCCATCGGGGAAGCCGAGCGTCAGGACTTCGGACATGAACTTGCCGATCTGGCGCGGCGGGAAATTGACGACTGCCGCCACTTGCCGGCCGACGAGCTCGTCGAGCCTGTAATGCTTGGTGATCTGAGCCGAGGATTTCTTGACGCCGATCTCGGGGCCGAAATCGATCTTGAGCTTGAAGGCCGGCTTGCGCGCCTCCGGGAATGGCTCCGCCTCGATGATCGTTCCGGCTCGGATGTCGACTTTGAGGAAGTCGTCGAAAGTGATCGGCGCTGATTTGTCAGTCGGCTGTGTCATGGGCCTGTGTCTTGGTTGTCCGCTCTTCCCGGAAGCTGCGGAAGACGCGGGCAAAGCCAGAGCACAGGGCGACCGGCGTTTCAAGCCGTTTCATCAGCGCCTCGCCGTCGCGCAATTTGCGATCGAGCGCGGCCATGGTGCGGGCAAGGCCTGTGTCGTCGTCCTTGAGCCAGACCATCATCGTGTCGGCGGTGATCTTGGCGAGGCCCAGGCGAGCCACGTCGCCTCTGAGGCCCGAAAGCCTGATATCGGCTGCGGCCAGCATCCAGCCCTGCGTGACGATGGAGGACGCGAGCAGCGACAGCCACTCGACCGGCCCGTCGGCGGGCGCTTTCGCGATATTGGCGATGGCGGCCTTATAGGGCGACAGCAATTCGAAGCGGCGCAGCATGATGTCGAACAAGCGGTCATGCGCCTCGCCCTCGACCGGATCGCCGGCGAGCGAGGCGAGCAGCTTGCTGTCCATCCGCCGGGCAAAAGCATCCAGAATGTCGGGCTTGCCGGACACCTGCAGAGCGAGCTCGGCGAGGCTCATCCCGGCATTCTCGGCGATGGCGGCCAGCGTTATGTCGGGCCATGGCCTTTCCGCCGCCAGCCGGAAAGCGGCATCGACGATCAGATCGCGCGTCTCGGTGCTCATGGAAGGAGTTTAGCGGAGGCCGGGGCCGCCGTCAGCTTGCCAATTCGCGCGAGCGGCGGGTTGCCGCATCGATCGCCTTCTCCATCAGGGGGGCAAGGCCGTCCTCGGCCATCAGCACCTGGAGCGCCGCATAGGTCGTGCCCTTGGGGGAGGTTACATTCTGTCGCAACGTCTCGGCCGGAAGGCCGCTGACCCGCATGAGCTCGCCCGAGCCCGCCACCGTGGCGCGCGCCAGCTGCGTCGCGATATCCGCGGGCAGCCCCATGGCGACGCCGGCTTTGGCCAGGCACTCGGTAAGATAGAAGACATAGGCCGGTCCTGACCCCGAGACCGCGGTCACAGCATCGATCAGGGCCTCGTCCTCGACCGTCACCACCTCCCCGATCGCCGACAGCAGTTGCCCGGCGAGCGCGAGCTGAGCCTCGGAGACATTGCCATTGGCGGCCATGGCGGTGATGCCGCGCCCGACCGCCGCCGGCGTATTGGGAATGGTGCGGATGATCGCCGCATCAGCGCCGAAATGGCGCGCGAAGGAGGCGATCGTCTTGCCCGCCGCTACCGAGACGACCAGAGGCCGCGAGGCCTTGAGGGAGGCGACGCCCGGCAGCACATCTTCCATCACTTGCGGCTTGACCGCGACGAGCACCACCTCGGCGTTCTTGATGGTGGCGACCGCGGGATTGTGCCGGATGCGATGCTGCTGCAGCAGCGCCAGGATTTCGGGTGGCGGCGACGGATCGAGCGCCACGACCTGCTCGGGCCTGACGCCGCTCTTCAACCAGCCTTCCAGCATGGCGCCGCCCATCTTGCCGGCGCCGACCAGCACCAGCGTGCCGGACAGGGAAATGCTCATGCCTCACCCATCGTGTCGAGCAGGCTCGACTCCAGCGCCTCCTCGGCGCTCTTGCCAGCCCAGACAACAAACTGCAGCGACGGATAGTAGCGCTCGCAGGTTTCTATCGCGATGCGGATAAGCGCCTCGCATTGCGCATCGGTGACGCGCGCCCCGCCCGCCAGCATGAGGCTGTTGCGCAGCAGCACCGAACCGTCCTGGCGCCAGATGTCGAAATGACCGAAATAGAGCTGCTCATTGACCAGATTGAGCAGGCGGCCGATCTCCTCCCGGCGCGGCGGCGGCACCTTGAAATCGTAGCTGCAGGCAATATGCAGGCTCTCGAAATCCTCGCGCCAATGGATGGAGATGCTCACATCGCCCCACGTGGCGGCGACGATCATATTCACTTCGTCTTCCGCCGAACGGTCGATGAACCATTCATGCCCATGCGCGATGTGCTCGACGCGATCGAGCGGATTGGACGTCTCTCTCAAGAGCGATTGCAGGCTCGCCATTCAATAGTTCCCAGTGACGAATCAATTCGTCAATCCCGGGGAGACCGTGCCCAAGCGTTTGAGTCGCATCAAGACAGCATTAACCATGGAGGTGATTCCTCCACAGCGGATTTTACAGACAGGCTGGGGTTTTAGTGAGTCGCGGCCGGCCCTTCGCCGGACTTCTCGCTCGCAGGAGCAGCCGGCGGCACGATGCCGAGCCGGGCTTCGAGCACCGCGATGCGCTCATGCAGGCGGTCATTCTCTTCGCGCGCCTTCTGCACCATCTCGCGCACGACCTCGAAATCCTCGCGCTTCACGACGCCCACATCATTGAGCACACGCTCGACCTGCGCCTTCACCAGCGTGTCGATCTCACGCCTGACGCCCTGCGCGGCGCCCGCCGCATTGGTCGCAAGCTTGGCGAGTTCGTCAAAAAACCGGGATGATGTCGTGGTCATGGGCAGCTCCTATCGCCTTCAATTAAGTGTGAGCGAGGCACAATTCAAGGGTGCCTTGACCAATCAGGGCCGGACGCCCAGTTTGCCCCGCCATGATCGAGTTCCCCAATATCGACCCTGTCGCTTTCTCCATCGGCCCCTTCGCCGTGCGCTGGTATGCCCTCGCCTATATTGCCGGCCTTCTCTTTGCCATCTGGTACGCCAAGCGCCTGGTCGCCACACCGGTTCTGTGGGCCGATCGCAAACCGACGGCGACGCCGGCCCAGGTCGACGACCTCTTCATCTGGATCGCCCTCGGCGTCATCCTCGGCGGCCGGCTGGGTTATGTGCTTTTCTATAATCCGGCTCATTTCTTCGCCAATCCGCTCGACATCGTCCGCATGTGGGAAGGCGGCATGTCCTTCCATGGCGGCTTCCTGGGTGTCGTCGTGGCATTGCTCATCTATGGCAGACGGCATGGCATGACGCTCGACCGCCTGCTCGATCTCGGCGCCGCGGCGACTCCCGTCGGCCTCGGTCTCGGCCGCCTCGCCAATTTCATCAATGGCGAGCTTTATGGCCGCGCTGGCGATGTGCCCTGGGCGATGATCTTCCCGAACGACCCGCAGCAGATCCCGCGCCATCCGAGCCAGCTTTATGAAGGTCTGCTCGAAGGCCTCTTCCTGTTCACGATCATCCGCATCGCCACCCATCGCTTCCAGGCCCTCGCCCATCCCGGCCGCGCCTCCGGCCTCTTCGCGCTGGGCTATGGCCTGTCGCGCATCGTCGTGGAGTTCTTCCGCGAGCCCGACGCTCAGCTCGGCTATTTCTTCGGCTTCATCACCATGGGCATGATCCTGTCGCTGCCGCTGGTCGCCATCGGCGTCTGGCTGCTCCTGCGCTCGCGCCGCACATGATGAAGCCGACGCCGCTCGAAGAGATCATCGTCGCGATGATCCGCGAGGACGGGCCGATGCCGCTCGACCGCTATATGGCGCTCTGCCTCGGCCATCCGGCGCACGGCTATTACATGTCGCGCGATCCTTTCGGACCCGAGGGCGACTTCATCACCGCCCCCGAGATCTCGCAGATCTTCGGCGAGCTCATCGGCATCTGGTGCGCGGCGGCGTTCCAGGCGCTCGGCGCTCCCGCTGAATTTCATCTGATCGAGCTCGGTCCCGGCCGCGGCACGCTGATGAGCGACATATTGCGCGCCGGCCGCGTGATGCCGGGCTTCCGGGACGCCGCCCGCATCCATCTCGTCGAAACGAGCCCCACCTTGCGCAAGCTGCAAGCTGCGAAGCTCGGGGAGAATGTCACCTGGCACGACAGTCTCGGGAGCCTTCCCGCCGGGCCATCGGTCATCGTTGCCAACGAATTTTTCGACGCGCTGCCCATCCGCCAGTTCGAAGCGCGCAATGGCCAGTGGATGGAACGCCGTGTCGGCCTCGGCGCCGATGGCCGGCTGGTGATCGGTCTCGCGGCGCAGCATCTCGACCAGCCGCCCGCCGCCGACGGCGACATTCTGGAACCTGCTCCCTTGCGCGATGAGGTCGCGCGCGAGTTGGGGGCCCGCCTCGCCGCCAGCCCGGGGGCGGCCCTCATCATCGACTACGGCCATGCCGTGTCCACGCCCGGCGACACGCTGCAGGCGGTCCGCCGCCACAAATTCTGCAGCATCCTCGACCGTCCGGGCGAGGCCGATCTCACCTCGCATGTCGACTTTGAAAGCCTGGGCGCTGCCCTGAAGGCCGGCGGCGCCCAAACCCATGGCCCGGTCACTCAGCGGCAGTTCCTGCTGAATATGGGTCTCGAGGCCCGTGCTGCCCTGCTCGGTCAGAAGGCCAAGCCCGCGGAACGCAACGTTATCGGGCGCGCCGTCGAACGGCTTGCCGGGGAAAATCAAATGGGTAATTTGTTCAAGGTCTTGGCGGCCACCTCGCCCGGGCTGTCCACGCCTTATCCATTTGGGTCCCCATGATCGAAGCCTTAGACCTCAAATCCTCATCAGCTCTGCGCCACGGCTTCTTCACCCGCGAGGGCGGTCACTCCGACGGCCTCTTCGCCTCACTCAATTGTGGATTCGGCTCAGGCGACGACAAGCCGACGGTTGCGAAGAACCGCGCGACCGCCGGAGAGGCGCTGGGCGTGCCCGGCAGCCACCTGCTCACCGTATGGCAGTGGCACAGTCCCGATGTGATCGTCGCCGACGGCCCCTGGGATCCGCTCGCCCCGCCCAAGGGGGACGCCATCGTGACCGCCACACCCGGCCTCGCCATCGCAGTGCTGACCGCCGATTGCGCCCCTCTCCTTTTCGCCGACAAGGAGGCCGGTATCGTCGGCGCCGCCCATGCCGGCTGGAAAGGCGCGCTGGCCGGAGTCAGCGATGCAACCCTCGCCGCGATGGAGAAGCTGGGCGCCAGGCGTGAGCGCATCACCGCGGTCATCGGTCCGACCATCTCGCAACCCGCCTATGAGGTCGGCCCGGAATTTCCCGCTCCCTTCCTCGCCCAGGATGACGCCAATGCCGACTTCTTCACGCCGTCGAAGCAGGCGCGCCATCACATGTTCGACCTGCCGGGCTATCTCTGCCGGCGCATGACAGGCGCGGGCGTCGGCAAGGTCGTCAATCTCGGCCTCTGCACCTATTCGGACGAGAACCGCTTCTACAGCTTCCGGCGCGCCACCCATCGTCATGAGAAAGATTACGGCCGGCAGATCTCGGCCATCGTGCTCAACGCGGAATAACGACATGGCACTTCATTTCGAGAAGAAGGAATACAAAGCACGCATCGCCAAGGTTCGGCGGGCGCTCGAAGCCGAAGGACTCGACGGCCTGCTGATGTTCCAGCAGGAGAGCATGTATTATCTCACCGGCTACGACACATTCGGCTTCTGCTTCTTCCAGTGTCTGTATCTCGGCACGGACGGCAAGCTGGCGCTGCTCACCCGCGCTCCCGATCTGCGCCAGGCGCAGCATACATCGATCATTGAGGACATCCGCATCTGGACCGATCAAGCCGGCGCCGAGCCGGCGACGCAGTTGCGCGAGATGCTCAGGAGCCTCGGCGCCAAGGGCACACGCCTCGGCATCGAGACCAATTCCTATGGCCTCACCCATTTCAACGGCAAGGCCGTCGACGCGGCGCTCAAAGGCTTCTGCACGCTCGCCGAGGCGACCAATCTCGTCGACCGCGTCCGCCTGGTGAAATCGGAGGCCGAGCTGCGCTATGTGCGCAAGGCCGGAAAGCTCGCCGATCTGGCGCTCGAGGCGGGCGTTGCGGAAACGCGCGCCGGCGCCGACGAAGGACGCATTCTCGCCGCCCAGCAGGCGGCGGTTTTTACCGGCGGCGGCGACTATCCGGCCAATGAATTCATCATCGGCTCGGGCCCCGATGCGCTGCTCAGCCGCTACAAGGCCGGCCGCCGCAAACTGGCGAAGCGCGACCAGCTCACTCTGGAGTTCGCCGGCGTCTACCGGCACTATCACGCGGCCCTGATGCGCACCGTCATCATCGGCAAGCCGAGCAAAGCGCATGAGAAGATGGATGAAGCCTGCCGCGCCGCGCTCACGGCTTGCGAGAAGGCGTTGCGTCCCGGCAATAATGCCGGCGACGTCTTCGACGCGCATGCGCGCGTGATGGACAAGCATGGCATGAAGGCGCATCGCTATAATGCCTGCGGCTATGCGCTGGGCGCCAAATTCACGCCGAGCTGGATGGATTACCCGATGTTCTTCACCGGCAATCAGACGGCGCTGGCGCCCAGCCAGGTCTTCTTTTTGCACATGATTCTCATGGACAGCGACAGCGGCCATGCTTTTAGCCTGGGCAGGACTTATATCATCGGGCATGCTAGGCTTGAGCCCTTGTCCAAATATCCATTGGGGATGATCCTGCGCTGATCCGATGGGCGATGATCGCACCATAAGCTTGCGCCCCTTGCGGCAGGGGGTCTTCTGGGCGCTGCTGGCATTCTGCCTCCTGGCGCTGGCCGGCTGCGGCGGCGGCGGATCGCAGCCTTTTGCCAAATCTGGAGGCACACCCGGCCCGAGCGGCAAGACCGTTCCGCCGATCGCGCTGGTCGAAGTGACCGGCCTTCCCGCGACCAAGCTGCCGCAATTGAAGGACGCGCTCGCCATTTCGGCGGGCAAGCGCGACATGGCCATCATCGATGGCCGGCTCGATGCCACCACTTTGTCCCTCAGGGGCAATTTCCACATCATCCCGGACTCGGCGGCGGTGCGGCTCGGTTACAATTGGACTCTGACCGATCCTAACGGCACCGTGCTGCACACGGTCTCGGCCGAGGAAGTCGCTCCGGGCCTCCCCGGCGGCGATCCCTGGGCCCAGGTGACCCCGGCGGTACTTCAGCGTGTCGCCGCCTATACGGCGGAGAGCCTGTCCAGCCGCCTGTCCCAGCTCGGCTATGCGACCGAAGTCGGCGGCCTGCCGCCGCCCCTCGAGAGCTATGCGCGCGCCGGACCCGATGCCGACAAGGACATCGACTACGAAACCCTCTACGGACCGACACAGGCACCTGCCCCGCCTACCGTCGCGGTCGCCGAGGCGGCGCCGGCACCGGCCCCCGGTGGCGCCGCGCCTACTGCCTTGTCCGAAAAGGAGATGGCCCTCGCCGCCACGCAGGAATCCGAGCCTTCCGAGGATCAGGTGGTCGCGGCCTCGGCGAAGCCAATCAAGACCGATGTCGCGAACCGCAAGGAGATCACCGCCGTCGCGGTCATTCCGGTCAAGGGAGCGCCCGGCAGCGGCAACGCCGACCTGACCTCGGCCATGCGCCAGACCCTGCAGGATGCCGGCTGGCCGGTCCTGTCCAAGCCGCGCGACGATGCGCTCACCATCGCCGGCAAGGTCGAGCTTGGCGCGGCGGAAGGGCCGAACCAGAAGGTGGCGCTGGCCTGGGAGGTCAGGAGCCCGGACGGCAAGACGCTGGGCACCATCAGGCAGGCCAACAGCGTTCCGTCCGGATCCCTGGAGGCGGGCTTTGGCAACAATGCCCTTTTCGCCGCCCAGGCGGCGGCGCGCGGAATCTCCGACCTCGTCACCAAATATCGCTGACCGGTCGGATTCTTCCGGCAATTCAAGCTCTTCGAGGCTCCTGTGGACTGTTAAGGAAAATCCACACGCGGCCCTTTGCGCAAGCGCCGCCCTGTTGATATAGAGCCCGCACAGCACTTCCCGCCAAAGAGGGCCGGCCCTTCATGAAGATCATCAGCGGAAACAGCAATCGGCCGCTCGCCGAAGCCATTTCCTCTTATCTCAACCTGCCGCAGGCGAAGTCCGTGGTGAAGCGTTTCGCCGATATGGAGATCTTCGTCGAGATCCAGGAGAATGTGCGCGGCCAGGACGTGTTCATCGTCCAGTCGACATCCTTCCCGGCCAACGACCATCTGATGGAGCTGCTGATCATCATCGACGCGTTGCGCCGTGCTTCCGCCCGCCGCATCACCGCCGTGATCCCCTATTTTGGCTATGCCCGCCAGGACCGCAAACCGGGCCCCCGCACGCCGATCTCGGCCAAGCTGGTCGCCAATCTGATCACCCGCGCCGGCGCCGACCGCGTTCTGACCCTCGACCTCCATGCCGGCCAGATCCAGGGCTTTTTCGACATCCCGACCGACAATCTTTTCGCCGGCCCGGTTCTGGTGCGCGACATCAAGGACCACTATGACCTGCGCAACACCGTCGTCGTGTCGCCTGACGTCGGCGGCGTGGTGCGCGCCAGGGCGCTCGCCAAGCGCCTCGGCACGCCGCTCGCCATCGTCGACAAACGCCGCGACCGTCCGGGTGAATCCGAGGTCATGAACATCATTGGCGACGTCAAAGGCCATTCCTGCATTCTCATCGACGACATCGTCGATTCGGGCGGCACCCTGTGCAACGCCGCCGATGCGCTCCTCGCGCAGGGCGCCAAGGATGTCGCCGCCTACATCACCCATGGCGTTCTGTCGGGCGGTGCGGTGGCGCGCATCACCTCGTCCAAGCTCAAATCGCTGGTCATCACCGATTCGATCCAGCCGACCGAAGCCGTGAAGGTCGCCCGTAACATCCGCGTCATCTCCATCGCGCCGTTGATCGGCGAGGCGATCGGACGCACCTCGCGTGAAGAGTCGGTGTCGAGCCTCTTCGACTGAGTTGACCGACGCCGCCGGGCTCTGCCTGACCGGGCGTCAAGGATATTAATCCCAATCACGCCCCGGGTTGCGTCTCGAAGGGTAAGTCTGTATATCCGCCCGCGCACGGACGCCGGTCACCCCTGGAGGAAGGTCCGTGCAATCCATATTCAATCGGAGTTGAGAATGTCCAAGATTATCAAGCTTAAGGCCACGGCGCGTGGCCGGGCCGGCAAGGGGGCCGCCCGTGCTGTCCGTCGCGAAGGTCTGATCCCCGGCGTCGTTTATGGCGACAAGAAGGAGCCCCAGAATATCTCCTTCGCCTATAATGAGCTCCTGCCCCATGTGAATACCGGCCGCTTCATGTCGACCCTTGTCGACCTCGAAGTCGACGGAGCCGTGGTGCGCGCCATTCCGCGCGACATCCAGTTCGAGCCGGTGCGCGACTTCATCAGCCATGTGGACTTCCTGCGCCTCGGCAAGGGCGCCCGCATACATGTCGAAGTCCCGGTCCACTTCAAGAACCACATGGACTCGCCCGGCATCAAGAAGGGCGGCGTTCTGAACATCGTCCGCCACGAGATCGATCTCTACTGCCCGGCCGATTTCATTCCGGACGAGATTCTGATCGACCTCACCGGCCTCGAGATCGGCCAGTCGATCCACATCTCCTCGGTGAAGCTGCCTGAGAATGTGACCCCGGCCATCCGCGAGCGTGACTTCACCATCGCGACGATCGCCGCTCCGGCCGGTCTCAAGGAAGAGGAAACTGCTGCCGCCGAAGCGCCGGCCGCGGAAGTTCCGGCAACCGCCCAGAAAGCGCCCGCCGCTGCTCCGGGTGCCGCTCCGGCCGCCGGCAAGGACGCCAAGGCTGGCGCCGCGGCAGCGCCCGCCGCCAAGGCTGGCGACAAGAAGAAGTAACCCTTCGCTCCCCGCGCCTCCGGTTGCGGGGAGTTTCAGGAGGGCGCGATGCTTCTTCTCGTGGGGCTCGGCAATCCCGGGTCAAAATATGCCGGCAACCGGCACAACATAGGTTTCATGGCGGTGGACTCGATAGTCCGCCGCCATGGTTTCGGCGCATGGCGCAAGCGCTTCCAGGGGGAGACCGCCGAAGGCATTCTCGCCGGCGAACGCATCCTGGTCCTCAAGCCGCTCACTTACATGAATGAATCCGGCCGCGCCGTCGGCGAGGCGATGCGCTTCTACAACCTGACGCCCGCCGATGTCGTGGTGCTGCATGACGAGATCGACCTGCCTCCCGCCAAGGTCCGGGTGAAGACCGGTGGCGGCAGCGCCGGCAACAACGGCATACGATCGATCGATGCCCATATCGGCAATGATTATCACCGCGTGCGCCTCGGCGTCGGGAAGCTGGACGTCAAGGGCATGGCGCATGTTCACGTGCTGGGCGATTTCAGCAAGGCCGACAGGCAGTGGCTCGATCCGCTGATCGAGACGCTGGCCGACAATGCCGATCTGCTTGCCAAGCGTGATTTCGCGACTTTTCAGAACAAAGTGCATCTGGCACTCAATCCCGAGCCGGAGAAACCGAAGCCGGGCAAGAAGGAGACGGAATAATGGGTTTCAAATGCGGCATTGTCGGTCTGCCGAATGTCGGCAAGTCGACCCTGTTCAATGCCCTCACCCAGACGGCGGCAGCGCAGGCGGCGAATTATCCCTTCTGCACCATCGAGCCCAATGTCGGCGATGTCGGCGTCCCCGATCCGCGCCTTGAGCGTCTCGCGGCGATCGCCAAGAGCGGCCAGATCATCCCGACACGGCTGACCTTCGTCGATATCGCCGGCCTTGTGCGCGGCGCCTCCAAGGGCGAAGGCCTCGGCAACCAGTTCCTCGCCAACATCCGCGAGGTCGACGCCATCGCCCATGTGGTGCGCTGCTTCGAGGATGGTGACGTCACCCATGTCGAAGGCGGCGTCGATCCGATCCGCGATATCGAGACGATCGAGACCGAGCTGATGCTGGCCGATCTCGACAGCCTGGAGAAACGGGCCGTCAACCTCGAGAAAAAGCTGCGCGGCGGCGACAAGGAAGCCAAGGAGCAATACGATCTCGTCAAGCGCGCGCTCGTGCTGCTCCAGGAGGGCAAGCCCGCCCGTCTCGTCGAGCGCAAGCCCGAAGAGGAAAAGAGCTTCCAGATGCTGGGCCTCCTGAGCTCGAAGCCGGTGCTTTACGTCTGCAATGTCGAGGAAGCTTCCGCCGACAAGGGCAATGAATTCTCGGCCAAGGTGATGCAGCGCGCCAAGGAAGAAGGCGCCGAAGCCGTGGTCGTGTCGGCCAAGATCGAAAGTGAGATCGCGGTCCTGCCGCTCGCCGAGCAGAAGGATTATCTCGACACGATCGGCCTTGCCGAGCCCGGCCTCAACCGGGTGATCCGCGCCGGCTACGAGCTCCTCCATCTCGTGACCTACTTCACCGTCGGCCCCAAGGAGGCGCGCGCCTGGACCATCACCAAGGGCACCCGCGCGCCGCAGGCGGCCGGCGTCATCCACACCGATTTCGAGAAGGGCTTCATCCGCTCCGAAACCATCGCCTATGACGATTATGTCGGCCTCAATGGCGAGGCGGGCGCGCGCGATGCCGGCAAGCTCCGTCTCGAAGGCAAGGAATATATCGTGCAGGACGGCGACGTTCTGCATTTCCGCTTCGCGAACTAGCGTCGGACCGAAAAAGCCGCAGACTTTTTTTGGATGATCCGATGCGCAAAAGCCAACTTGAGGCACCACCGATGTCCGATCTTCTCCACTTTGAAGACTTCACCGTCGGAGAGAGCTGGGATCTCGGCGCCTATGACGTGACGGCCGACGAGGTCAAATCCTTCGCCCGCGAGTTCGATCCGCAATTTTTCCATCTCGATGAGGAGAAGGCCAAGTCTTCCGTGCTCGGAGGGCTCTCCGCATCGGGCTGGCACAGTTGCGGCATGCTCATGCGCATGATGGTCGACGGGTATCTCGCGCGCACGGCCGGCATGGGCTCGCCCGGCCTCGACGAGATCAAATGGCTGAAGCCCGTCTATGCGGGCGAGACCTTGCGCGGGCGGATGACGGTGCTGTCCAAGCGCCAATCCAAAAGCCGCCCGGAAATGGGGCTCGTCACCATGCGTTGGGAGGCCCTCTCAACCAAGGGCGAGGCGAAGGTCGACATGACCGGCGTCAATCTGATCAAGGTGCGCGCGCCATGATGGGACTTTATTTCGAGGAAGCCGAGATCGGCCAGAAATGGCGGCTCGGCTCTTATCACTTCACGCGCGAGGCGGTCCTGCGCTTCGCCCGGGCCTACGATCCGCAGGTCTTTCACATCGACGACGGGGCGGCCGCGGAGAGCCATTTCGGCCGCCTCGCCGCCTCCGGCTGGCACACCGCCTCCGGCTGGATGCGCTGTTATGTCGAGGCCGACGACACCGCCCGCAAGGCGCGGATCGTCCGCGGCGACGTGCTGCCCGAGCACGGCCCCTCGCCGGGCGTCACCAATCTCAAATGGATCAAGCCGGTCTATCCGGGCGACACGATCACCTATTGGATGGAGATCACCGCCAAGCGCGAAATGGCGTCACGGCCGCGCTGGGGCCTCGCCACCAAGCACAGCGAAGGCTTCAATCAGAACGGCGAGCTGGTCTTCGCCTTCGACGGCAAGGTTATGGTCCAGCGCAAGAGCGCTCTATCGCCTTGATTCTGCGCACACTCATCAGACCGGCGCGCTGATCAGACCGGAATCTTCACCACGGCCCTGAGGCCGCCGAGCGGACTGTCCTCGAGCGTGATGTCGCCGCCATGCGAGCGGGCGATGTCGCGGGCGATCGACAGGCCCAATCCGGTTCCCGGCTCGTCCTGATTGCGCGCCTCGTCGAGCCGGAAGAATGGCCGGAACACGTCCTCGCGCATATTGGCCGGAATGCCGGGCCCGTTGTCGTCGACGGTGATGAAGAGCCGGCTCCCCTTCACCTTCGCCTTGACCGCGATCTCCTGACCATAGCGCGCCGCATTGGCGATCAGATTGAGCACGAGCCGCCGGAAGGCGTTGGGCTTGACCTTGGCGACCAGATCGGGCGCCACGTCGATCTTCACCTGTGAATTCGGCCTGGAGCCGCTCTTGACCGCGCCGGCCACCATCTGGGCGATATCGCTGGGCTCGGCCTTTTCGCCGCCGGCGCCCCGGGCGAAGTTCATATAGGCCTCGAGCATCGTCTGCATCTCTTCGACGTCGCCCTTGAGCGCCTTCACCTTGGCGTCATCGCCAAGGAATGCGAGCTCGAGCTTGAAGCGGGTGAGAATGGTGCGCAGATCGTGGCTTACGCCGGCCAGCATCGCCGTGCGCTGCTCGACATGGCGCTCGATCCGGTCTTTCATATTGAGGAAGGCTTGCGCCGCCTGACGCACTTCGGTGGCGCCGCGCGGCGTGAACTGGCTGACATCATGGCCTAGGCCGAAGCTCCTCGCCGCATGGGCGAGTTCGAGGATGGGTTTGATCTGCTTGCGCATGAAGACGATGGCGATGGCGAGCAGCACCAGCGACGAGACCAGCATCCACATCAGCAGCGAATTGGTATTGGCCGCGAAGGCCCGTTCGTCATTGGGCAGGAACCGGAAAATGGTTCCCTTCTCCGGCTCGACGCGGATTTCGACATAGCCGGGATAGCTGGTGCTGTCGATCCAGGCCGGCAGCCCCTCGTGATCGAGGTAACGGCTCAGGCGCGTATCGACGATCGACAGCCAGGGCGCCGGCTTCGGCGGCGGCAAAGAAGCATCGTTCTCGATCTCGAGCCTCAGGCGCAGGCGCTTGTTCACCATCTCGGTGAAGGCGGCGACCGCCGCGGGCGTTTTCTCCGTCTTGCCATAGAGCTCGATGACCAGCGAGATATCGCGCGCCAGCGAACGGGCGAGCACCCTCGTCACATTGTCCCAATGGCGATCGAGAATGATGCCCACCATGATGCTCTGCAAAAGCACGATGGGCGCCACCACGATGATGAGCGAGCGCTGATAAAGACCGGCCGGCAGATAACGCTCGAGAAACCGGTTGAATCGCCAGTAGAGCGTCGGCTTCTCGCTCTTCGGATCTGTCTCGGTGACGGCGGTCATGCGGTGATCCTGCTAGTCTATGTGCAGAGTATAGCCCGCCCCGCGCACGGTTTGCAGATAAACCGGATTGGACGGATCCTCCTCGATCTTCTGGCGCAGGCGGTTGATCTGCACATCGACCGTCCGGGCATTGTCCTCGGCTCCGTCGGGCGAGAGATCGCCGCGGGTGACCGGTTGGCCGGCATTCTGCACGAACAGCCGCAGCAGCTCGCGCTCGCGCGTCGTCAGCTTGACGAGCTCACCATGGCGCCGGAGCTCTCCCCTCGTCATGTTGAACTGACAGGCGCCGAAGCGCACATCGACCCGCTGATCGACCGGCGGCGAAGACCGGCGCAGCAGGTTCTGCACCCTTAGCAGGAGCTCGCGCGGCTCGAACGGCTTCGGCAGATAGTCGTCGCTGCCCGCCATCAGACCGTTGATACGATCCTCGATCTCGGAAAGCGCCGACAACATCAGGATCGGAATTCGTTCCTTGGCGCCGCGCAGCGACTGCGCCAGGGCGGTGCCGCTCTCGCCCGGCATCATCACATCGAGGATAAGGAGGTCGAATGCCAGACCACGCATCTTCTCGCGCGCCTCGGCCGCCGTGGGCGCAACGCTGACGCGGAAACCGTTGTCCGCCAGATAGGACTGCAGCAGCTCACGGATGCGGCGATCATCGTCGATCACCAGAATATGCGGCTTCTCTTCGCTCATTCCGGTTTGGCCTGTGTGGTGCGGCTGGTGAGCCATTCGCTGACCGGACGGCGATTCTCCGGATTGATCAGATGGTAGAGCACCTTGCGATAATTGGGCTCAGCCTCCTCGCCCGCCTCGTTGAGCGCGCGGATGATGCGCTCAGCCTGCGGCGCCATCAGCTTGAGGCGCAGCGCCTCCCCTTCCTGGGTGAGGAAGAGAAGCCGTTGCCGCCGGTCGGTGTCGCCCGGCCGCTGATAGACGAGGTCCTTTTCGATGAGATCGCGCAGCACCCGTCCCAGGCTCTGCTTGGTGATGCCGAGAATGCTCAAGAGCTGCGCCACCGTCATGCCAGGGTTGCGGCCGACAAAATGCACGACCCGATGATGCGCCCGCCCGAAACTCCATTCAGCCAGTATCGCATCGGGATCGCTGGTAAAATCGCGATAGGCGAAGAACAGGAGTTCGATGAGGCTGACGATTTCCTCGTCGCCCACATCGCGCTCAGAAATTATGTCAGCCATATTGACGTATTTTCCGAAGTTTGTTACAAGACATCACAATCGCAAGAAACCTTGTTGCGTCATCAGGGCCGAATAATCGGACAGCCGTGATGACATATAGGCCGAACCGAGGCTGCGTGCAAAAATGCCGAGCAGCCGGATAAATGGGAGTACCAGCCATGTCGATCGTTCCTTTTGACCAGCGTGAAGGCGTCATCTGGATGAATGGCGAATTCGTGCCGTGGAAGGATGCCAAGGTCCATGTACTGACCCATGGCCTGCATTACGGCAGCGCCGTCTTCGAGGGCGAGCGTGCCTATGGTGGCGAGATTTTCAAGCTCACCGAGCACACGCAGCGCCTGTTCGATTCGGCCGAAATGCTCGATATGAAGATTCCCTTCACCGTCGCCGAGATCGACGCCGCCAGCCGCGAGACCTTAAAGCGCCAGGGCTTCGCCGATGCTTATGTCCGCCCGATCGCCTGGCGCGGCTCGGAGATGATGGGCGTCTCGGGGCAGAGCAACAAGATCAATGTCGCCATCGCCATCTGGCAGTGGCCGTCCTACTTCGATCCGGCGCAGCTCGAAAAGGGCATCCGTCTCGACATCGCGGAGTTCCGCCGCCCCGACCCGATGACCGCGCCCTCCAAGGCGAAGGCCGTCGGCCTCTACATGATCTGCACTATCTCGAAGCATAAGGCCGAACGCAAAGGTTATGCCGATGCCATGATGCTCGACTGGCGCGGCCAGGTGGCCGAATGCACCGGCGCCAACATCTTTTTCGTGAAGAATGGCGAAATCCACACGCCGACACCGGACTGCTTCCTCGACGGCATCACCCGGCGCACCGTCATCGGCCTCGCCCAGAAGCGCCAGATCAAGGTGATCGAGCGCGCCATCATGCCGGAAGAGCTTGCCGGATTCGAACAGTGCTTCATCGTCGGCACCGCCGCCGAAGTGACGCCGGTCGGCGAGATCGGCCCCTACAAGTTCACGGTCGGCGATGTGAGCCGCACATTGCGCACCGACTATCTCAACGAGGTGCAGCCGAAAAAGAAAGCGGCCTGAGCACTTTCATCGGCAGAAAAAATCGGCGCGCGGAAGCATCTTCCGCGCGTTTTTTGTTTTCCTGAGCCTATCCCGCAGCCTTGGCGGTTGCCGCATCCGCATCCAGAGTCTCTATGCCTCCCGAGCTGTCATATTGCGAATGATCCAGAATGCCGCGGCGTTTCGACACGATGACGGGGATCAGCGCCTGTCCCGCCACATTGACCGCGGTGCGGCCCATATCGAGGATGGGATCGATGGCGAGCAGCAGGCCGACACCCGAAAGCGGAAGGCCAAGCGTCGACAATGTCAAGGTCAGCATCACCACGGCGCCGGTCAGGCCGGCCGTCGCCGCCGAGCCGATCACCGACACGAAGACGATCAGGAAATAATCCTCGATACCGAGCGGCAACTGGTAAAACTGGGCGACGAAGAGCGCCGACACGGCAGGATAGATGGCGGCGCAGCCGTCCATCTTGGTGGTCGAGCCGAGCGGCACCGCGAAAGCAGCATAGCTGCGCGGAACCCCGAGACGCTCGGTCACCGCTTCCGTCACCGGCATGGTGCCGACCGACGAACGCGAAACGAAGCCGAGCTGGATCGCCGGCCACGCGCCCGCGAAGAAACGCGCCGGGTTGAGACCGTGCAGCACCATGAGCGCCGGATAGACGACGAGCAGCACGATGGCGAGACCGATATAAATGGCGAGCGCGAACCAGGTCAGCTGCGACAGTGTCTGCCAGCCATATTGTGCCACCGCATTGCCGAGAAGCCCGATCGTGCCAATCGGCGTCAGCCGGATCACCCACCAGAGAATCTTCCGGATAATGGCAAGGAGCGATTCATTGAACGCCATGAAAGGCTGGGCACGGTTGCCGACACGCAGGGCCGCGACGCCGACCGCGATCGAGATGACGAGGATCTGCAAGACATTGAAATTGAGCGCGGTTGAAGCGGTGGAACCATCGAGTTTGGTCGAGGCCTGCAGGCCGAAGACATTGGCCGGAACCAGGCCTTTGAGGAAATCGAGCCAGGAGCCGGTCGTCGCCGGCTCCTTTGCCGTCTCGGCGAGCACGCTTGTATGGAGCCCAGGCTGGATTGTGAGGCCAAGGGCGATGCCGATCAGCACCGCGATCAAGGCGGTGATGGCGAACCACAGCAGGGTCTGCCAGACCAGTGCCGCGGCATTCGACAGCTGGCGCAGATTGCCGATCGAGGCCACGATGGCGGTGAAAACGAGCGGCGGCACCAGCGCCCGCAGCAGCTGAACGAAGATCGTGCTGATGGTCGAAAGAGCCGCCACCAGCGCATTGGGACTTCCATCCGCAGCCGGCCCCATCTCACGCGCGATGAGACCCAGCACGAGGCCTATCACCATGGCCGCCAGGACCTGGAAGCCGAAGGAGGCATAGAAGGGTTTCGCTGGTTTTGTCGATGTGCTGGCGGCCGCCGGTGAACTGCCTGGCATGGTTGCTCTCCCAATGACTGCGACCGGCGCCACATGGAAACGCCGATTGCAACGGCAAGTACGGTTCCTGTATCGCGCCAGTCCGCGCCGCCGTCACCCCTGCTTGCGTGCACGGCTGAATTGCGCACGCAACTCGTCCTTAGCGCGTTCCAGCACCGCCTTCTGCGTCTTGGGCAAACCCTTGCCGCCACGGTTCAGATAGAAGGTCAGCATCGACATGGCGGATCTGAAGGCACCGGATTTGCGCCGATGGCTGTGTTCAGCCGAACTCTTGAGTGACGCAGCGATACGCTTGGGGCTCTTCCAGGTGAACACACCCTTCTTGAGATCGAGCGCATCGCTCTTCTCGGTCACTTTCTGGGACCAGCGTTTCTTGGTTGATGTGGGCATAGCCAACTCCTGGCTTTCCACCGGCAACGGCCACCGCCTGGAGAGGTTCCTTATCCCTATCCGCCAGTCACCGGCGGAAAAAAGGCGATCTCTCGTGCACCGGCGATCGGGGCGTCGAGGGGCGCGTGCGACTGGTCGATGGCGGCGCGAATGATGCGCGGATCGGCGAAGGCCGCAGCATAGGTCTCGTCACGCGCCTTGAGAAAATCGATCAGCCCGCTGACGGTGGTGATGTCGGGCGGAAGGGCGATCTCCTCCTCTCCCTTGCCGATGATCTGACGCATGCGGGCGAAATAAAGGAGCTTGGTCACTTGTCGTCCATCACATGGCCGATGCCGGCACGGAAATAATCATAGCCCGTATAGAGGGTGAGTGCGGCGGCGATCCATAGGCAGAATAGACCGAACTCGCTGACATAGGGGATGATCTTGTCGCCGGCGGGCCCCGCGATGAGAAAGCCGATGGCGATCAACTGCACCGTCGTCTTCCATTTGGCGACCTTGGTGACCGGCACCGAGACCCGCAGCTCCGCCAGGAATTCGCGCAGGCCCGACACCAGCACCTCGCGGGTGAGAATGATGATCGCCGCCCAGATATGGGCGTCGTCGATGGTCCGGTCGGTGGTGAGCACGAGCAGCACGACGGCCACCAGCACCTTGTCGGCGATCGGATCGAGCATGCGCCCGAGCGCCGATTGCTGGCCCCAGCGCCGCGCCAGATAGCCGTCGAAGAAATCCGTGATGGCGGCCGCGATGAAGATGGCGAGCGCCGTCCAGCGCGCGCCATCGCCACCCCAGAGAATGAGTCCGGCCACCACCGGCACGGCGATCAGGCGGCCATAGGTGAGCAAATTGGGCAGGCTCAGCGCATGGCGCTGGCTTTCCTTCTGGGCCAATTTGGTCACCGTGTCGCTCATGAAGCGCCCTCATGGAAGTGGTCATAGATAGCCTGGGCCAGAGCGTTATTCACCCCTTCAACCTTTGCCAAATCGGCAAGGCTGGCCCGCGCCACCGCCTTGGCCGATCCAAAGGCCTGTAATAAGGCTTTTTTGCGAGTCGGGCCAATACCGGCGATCTCGTCCAGCGGGTTGAGGGCGATCGCTTTGGCGCGCTTGGCCCGATGGCTGCCGATGGCGAAGCGGTGCGCTTCATCCCGGAGCCTTTGGATATAGTAAAGAACCGGATCGCGCGCCTCGATCATGAAGGACGGCCTGTCCGGCATATAGAAATGCTCCCGGCCGGCATCACGGTCCGGCCCCTTGGCGACGCCGGCGATGCAGAGATCGGCGATGCCGAGATCCGCCAGCACGGCACGCGCCGCGCTGAGCTGGCCCTGACCGCCGTCGATGAGGACGAGATCGGGCCAGGCCTGCGGCTGGTCGGGGTTGGTCTCGCTGGCGGGCTCGCGTTCACCATGCTCCTTGAGGAGCCGCGCGAAGCGCCGCGTCAGCACCTCGCGCATCATGCCGAAATCGTCTCCGGGAGTCAGATCCTCGGCCCGGATATTGAACTTGCGATACTGCGATTTGAGGAACCCCTCAGGTCCTGCCACGATCATGCCGCCCACCGCCTGGGCGCCCTGGATGTGCGAGTTGTCATAGACCTCGATACGCCGCGGCGGTTCGGCGAGCCCGAAGACCCGCGCCACCCCGGCGAGCAGCTTCGCCTGCGAAGAGGATTCGGCAAGCTTGCGACCCATCGCCTCACGCGCATTGGTTACGGCATGCTCGACCAGCGCCCGCTTTTCGCCCCGCTGCGGCACCGCGATCTCGACCCTGCGCCCGGCATGGGTGGCGAGCGCCTCTTCGAGAAGCGCCGTTTCCTCGATCTCATGCGACAGCAGGATCAGGGGCGGAATGGGCTTGTCGTCATAGAACTGCGCCAGGAACGAGCCCAGCACCTCGGCCACCGGCAGCGACTTGTCGGCGCGCGGGAAATAGGGCCGGTTGCCCCAGTTCTGGCCGGCGCGGAAGAAGAAGACCTGGATGCAGGTCTGGCCGCCTTCCTGGGCGAGGCCGAAGACATCCGCCTCTTCCACGCCTTGCGGGTTGATGCCCTGCTCCGAGGTGACGAAGCTCATCGCCTGGATGCGATCGCGATAGCGCGCCGCGCTTTCGAAATCGAGCCGCTCGGAGGCGTCTTCCATCAGCTTGGCGAGTTCGGCCTTCACCGTTTTGCTCTTGCCGTTGAGAAAGGCCTCGGCCTCCTTGACCAGCTCATTATAGGGGTCGCGCTCGATCTCCCCCGTGCAGGGCGCGGCACAGCGCTTGATCTGATAGAGAAGGCACGGCCGCGTGCGGTTCTCATAGACGCTGTCGGCGCACGAGCGCAGGAGAAAGGCCTTCTGCAGCGCATTGATGGTGCGGTTGACAGCCCCCGCCGAGGCGAAAGGCCCGAAATAGCTGCCCTTGTGCGAGCGGGCGCCGCGGTGTTTGACGATCTGGGCGACCTCATGATCCTTTCGGATCAGGATATAGGGAAAGGACTTGTCGTCGCGTAGCGAGACATTGAAGCGGGGCCTGAGCTTCTTGATCAGGTTGGCTTCGAGAAGCAGCGCCTCGGCCTCCGTCTCCGTCGTCACGAATTCCATGTTCGCCGTGAGGGAGATCATCGCCGCGATGCGGTTGCTATGGCCGCCGAGCCGAACGTAGCTCGAGACGCGATTTTTCAGGCTGCGCGCCTTGCCGACATACAGCACGTCGCCCTTGGTATCGAACATCCGATAGACGCCGGGCCGGTTGGGCAGTGTCTTCAGATGGGCGCGGATCACATGCGGGCCGGGGCCTTCCTTGACGCCCTCCTCAGCCTCTTCCGCGATGATGTCTTCTGGCTCGTCCATGGGCCCCAATATCGTGATTCTGCGCTGGTTTCGCAAATAGCACGATGTCCCGCCCGGAACTGGCAGGACGGGAGCGCGCTGGCAGGCCGGGAGCGCGCGATCAGGGACAAAGACGTTGCGTTATGCGGCCTGGCCGGCCCTTACCTCATAGACATGGTCGACGAGGCCCCAGCTCCTGGCCTCTTCCGCCGTCATGAAGAAGTCGCGGTCGAGGGTCCGCTCGACCTCCTCGAGGCTGCGTTTGCAGTGCTTGGCATAGAGGCCGATCATCCGCCGCTTCATCTTCACGATGTCCTCGGCATGGCGCTCGATGTCGGAGGCCTGGCCCTGGAATCCGCCCGAGGGCTGGTGCAGCAGGATACGGGCATTGGGCAGCGAAATGCGCCGGCCCGGATCCCCCGCCATCAGCAGGAACGAGGCCATCGACGCGGCGAATCCCATGCACACGGTCGAGACCGGGCATTTGATATATTGCATCGTGTCGTAAATGGCGAAGCCGCTGGTCACCACGCCTCCCGGCGAGTTGATATACATTGCGATTTCCTTGCCCGCTCCCTCGGCCTCGAGAAACAGCAATTGCGCGCAGATGAGCGCCGACATGTTGTCGTCGATCGGACCGTTGAGGAAGATGATGCGTTCGCGCAGCAGCCTCGAGAAGATGTCGAATGAGCGTTCGCCGCGGCTCGACTGCTCGACGACGACAGGAACGAAATTGCTCATGCCGCCCTCATCATCACAGTGGCGCCATTGTCGTTGGCGGCCTGAAGTGCGATCGCGGCAAAGCCCGCATGGACGATCCGCAGATGCGTACCGCCTGCATCCGTCGGTGAAAGCTCGAAGGTGACGACGGTATCGAGGCTTTGGCCCAGACCGTCGCGCTCGCCTGCCCGGCTCTTCCAGGAACAGCGCAAGAGCCGCTCCGGCTCGGCCTCCAGCACCCGGCAATCGACGTCGTCGGGCACCAGCCATCGGGCGACGAGATCGGGCTCGGTCAGCGCTCGCCAGACCTTTCGCGGCCCGTCCTCCAATTCACATTCGGTGACGATCACATCTTCCGTCTTGGTTTCACTGCTCATGGCTCCATTCCCTTGAGGACATCCTTCAATTTCTCGATCCGCTCGGGCCAGAAGGCCCGGTAGCGCTCGACCCAGCTCAGAAGCGGCGCGATGCCTTTCGGATCGGCGCGGTAATAAGCGAAGCGGCCTTGCCGGCGCTCCGAAACGAGCCCCGCACCTTTGAGCGCCGCCAGATGCTGCGAGATGGCAGGCTGCGACACGGCGAAATGCCCCTTGAGCTCGCCGACGCTCATTTCCCGCGCCGCCACTCTTTCAAGGACCGCGCGCCGCGTCGGATCGGCAAGAGCGCGAAAGACTTCAGATTCGATCATGCTCAACATATAAGTACATACTTATGAGAAAGGCAAGACGCATCACAATCGCGGGAGCCGGGGGCTTCGACATAGTTCCTGCGGCCTGAGGCCTTAAGCTGAAAGACGACGGCCCATAGGAGGAGCGAATGCGCAGAAAACTGATCACCTCCCTCGTTTTCCTGATCGGCGCCACAGCCGCCTCGGCCCATCACGGCTGGGGCAGCTATGACTCGGCCAAGAAGTTCACCATCGAGGCGCCGGTCGAGATGATCGCCTGGCAGAACCCGCATGCCCATGTGATGCTGAAATACCGGGACGCGACCTGGGAGATCACCCTGGCGCCGATCTCCCGCATGCGGAATCGTGGGCTGAGCGAGGAGATGCTGAAGACCGGCACCGTGATAACCGCCGAAGGTTATCCCTCAACCCGGCGTGAGCATGAGATGCGGGCGGAGCGCATCACCGTCGACGGCAAGGTCTTCGAGATGCGCTGACAGCCGATGTGGCAGAGCTTCCTCCAGGGCCTTGAGTTCTCAGGCCTCGGCTACGCAGCCCGGGGATCGGTCTGGCTCTACCCGCTCGCCAATCTCTGCCACGTGGTCGGCGCCACCCTGCTTGTGGGTGCGATCCTCGTTTTCGACGTCCTGCTGTTGCGCAACCGTTTCGACCTCGCGGTGGCCGTTTCGCCCACAGCCCTCGGCGTCGCGGCCACAGGTCTCGCACTTCTGATCCTCAGCGGACCCATCATGTTCAGCGCCGAGGCGACGGCCTTCGGGCACAATCCGATCTTCCTCGCCAAGATGGCTCTCATCGCTGCCGGTTTCGCCAATCTGGGACTCTATCATTGGGCCGGCCGAAAGGCGGTTCCGGCGCCGGCAGTTCCCGCCAATGCCCGCTATCATGCCGCCTTTTCCGCAGGCATCTGGATCCTCGCGGTCATCGCCGGCCGCTCGATCGCCTATGTCTGAAATATTGAATCTCTTTCTGAGCCTCCGCCGGTAACCGACTGACCCGACTCAGGAAAGCCGCGCTCCCTTTGAATCGAAGAAATGCAGATGCTCGAGCTCTATGGCGAGCGGAACCCGCTCTCCGGGCTTGAGGCCGGTCTTGCCCTGGACCTTGAGGACAAGGAGATCGCCGCCCACCGGCGATCGTACATAAACCAGAGTCTCGCCGCCCAGCCTTTCGACAAGCGCTACCTCGGTGACGAAGGTCGCTTCGCCCTCGCTTCGCGCCAGGACGAGATGCTCGGGCCGGATGCCGAGAGTGATCATATCGCCCGGACGCGCACCGTTCCCGGGAGCTGCGAGAGACACCGGACCGATGGCGAACCCTTTTTCGGTCACCGTCGCCGCGAGCAGATTGATTTTCGGCGCGCCGATGAAGCCGGCGACGAACAGATTCGCCGGCCGGTCATAAAGCTCCATCGGCGAGCCGACCTGCTCGACCCGGCCACGATTGAGCACGATGATGCGGTCGGCGAGCGTCATGGCCTCGATCTGGTCGTGGGTGACATAGATCATGCTGCGCCGGGTCATCTGGTGCAGCCGGGCGATTTCGAGACGCGTCTGGATGCGCAGGGCCGCGTCGAGATTGGAAAGCGGCTCATCGAACATATAGACGGCCGGATCGCGCAGCATCGCCCGCCCGATGGCGACGCGCTGGCGCTGGCCGCCCGAAAGCTGCGCCGGACGGCGCTCGAGCAGGCCGTCGATCTGCAGGGCCTTCGCCACGTCGGCGATCTTGGCGGTCCGCGCCGCTGCCGGCACCCCGCGGATCTTGAGGCCGAAGCCCATATTCTGGGCGACCGTCATATGCGGAAACAGCGCATAGGTCTGGAACACCATCGCGACATTGCGCTCGGGCGGCGGCAGCTCATTGGCGCGCCGGCCGGCAATCCTGATCTCGCCCGCCGACACGGTTTCGAGCCCCGCCACCATTCGCAGGAGCGTTGACTTGCCGCAGCCGGAGGGGCCGACGAAGACGCAGAGCTCGCCGCTTTCGATGCTGAGCGTTACGTCGCGAAGAACCGGTGTGTCGCCATAACTCTTGTGGACGCGGTCGAATTCAATTCTCGCCATCAAGCTCCCCGAGCCGGCGCGCCATGAACAGCGTGTCGTCCGGCAGATCCGGCGAGGAAATCACCTCGAAGCCCAGGCTGCGATAGAAGTTCTGCGCCCCTTTGTTCTTCGGGCTGACCTGAAGATGCAGGCCCGGAGAACCGAGTTCGGTCAGCCGCTCCATCATGGTCTGCATCAAATGCCGCCCAACGCCCTGCCCCCGCGCCTCGCCGAGAAGGTCGATATGGGCATGCGAGGGATAGGGCCCCAGGGCGGGCGGAATATCGAGGAAGGGATGATGCACCGTATGGCGCACCCAGTCGCTCCCATGCCATGAGGCGGGATCGCCGACCGGATCGCGATGGGCCTGCTTCAGACGTGGCAGCCATTCGCGGGCGAGCCGGTCATTGAACTTCACCGTGTCGAGGACGCCGAGGAGATAGCCGATCGGTCCCTCCGAGCTGTCCAGCGCGTAAGCGAGATCCGGCTCGAGCGTCACATAGGGCCCGACATAGAACTCACCCAATATGTCGGGATCGTCCTGGATGGCGCTCGCATCCTGGCCGCAATCCCCGGTCTTCAGGCAGACCTGGTAGAGCGCGGGCAGATCCTCAGGCGTGGCATGGCGCAGAAGATAGGAATCAAGGGGCATGGCTGTAATGTCCTCTCTCATCACGCGGAAAAAGATGCTGGAGCGCCACGGCGAAACCCTGCCGGTAAGTATTGGGCAGACGGTCCTGGTGGGGGAAGCGGGCGCCGGGCTCAGGCCCGGTCGCCAGCCAGTCGAGATAGTGGACGGCGGTCAGGAGCTCCTCGCGGCACTCCCAGAGATAGGGCTGGAATGTGTAGAAGAGATCACGATTGCTGATCTCGGTGAGATCATCGAAAAGCTTCGAAACACGCTTGAGGAACTGCCGGATGACCTCGATGCCTTCGGAGCACCTCGGCGCCTTGGGATCGGCCAGGAGCCGGCGCGTCTCGGCGACGATCGCCGACGATTGCGGTCCGAGGCGGAAAGGCTGGTAGAGAAGATCGGCCAGCAGCTCGATCTGCTCGAGCTCGAGCTGCCGCTCACTCGACGCGTAGACGAAGCGCTTCCGCCAGTCGCGGCAGGAGGCATTGAGAGCCTCCGCCTCCTCATAGCCGGGATCCGCGAGGAAACGTCCGAGCGTATGGACGGCGGAGAAATTGGCCTCGAACTCGTTATTGGGATTGGTGATGAAGCCTGCGATCTCGGGCACGATGTCGGTCTTGCGTCCGCCGAGAGGCCCGGCATAGACGCGCCTGATATCGTAGTCGTTGGCGTGAAAATTCTCCCAGATCACCGGCTTGCGTCTGAGCACACGGCCCAGATCCCTGAGTGACTGCGCTGGAATCTCCTCCGATACGATCTCGGGCCCTGTCCAGAAAATCTCGATGCCCGGCGCGAGCCTTTCGCCGATCTCGGCGAGATAGGCCGACTTCGTCACATCGCCACCGGCCATGCGCCCGCAATATTCGGTCGGGCAGAAAAACAACCGGCGGTCGGATCCCAGCGCCTTCACATATCCCTGGATCTCATTGACCACATGCGCCTGCGCTTCCGCGAATGTGGCGAAGATCTTGCGATCCTCAGGACCAAGCACGCTCGGCACATCGTCGAACAGCAAGGCGAAAGAGCGCATGCCGAGATCGTCGAGCTGCTGCAGCTTCCGCTTCAGCGCCGTGATCTCGCCCGCGTCGCAATGGCGGATATCGAGACAGGGCGACACGGCGCCCATCAGCGTGACATTGCGCGACTTCGCCTCGCTGGCCAGATTGGCGATGCTGCGGCTTTCCCAGCAATCATAGGGCTCACGCCAGCGCGCCCTGATCTTGATGTCGTCCTTGGGCGCATAGGCGAAGAGCTGCAAATCAGCCGCCTTGATCCAGTCCAGCATCTCGATGCGCTGCGCCGCCGACCAGGGCCTGCCGTAGAAACCTTCGATGACTCCGCTATGGAACATTCACACTCCCGCTACTCGGCGACCGCGGCGGTGAGACCGCGCATGACATGGCGTTGACAGATGAAATAGAAGATCATGATCGGAATGGTGGTGATGGTCAGCGCCGCGAAGATCAGGCTGTAATCGGTGCTGTGATAGCCCGAGAAACGCACGATGCCGGCCGGCAGGGTGCGTTTGGCGTCGTCGCTGATGAAGAGCAGTGCGAAAAGCAGCTCGTTCCAGATATTGATGGCATTGAGGATGGCGACTGTGATCATCGCCGGCTTCACCAGCGGCATCACCACATACCAGAATATCTGGAAGCGGTTGGCGCCCTCGAGCAGCGCCGCCTCTTCCATCTCGCGCTTGAGCGAGCGGAAATAGCCGCCGAGCAGATAGGTGGTGAGCGCGATCGTCCAGGCGCCATTGGTCAGTATGAGCGCCCACAAGGTATTGATGAGGCCGAGAGCGCTCAATTGCGTGAAAAGCGCAATGGCGACGGCTGGCGGGGGCAACAGGAGTCCGATCAGGAACAGCCGGGACAGCAGCCGCCGGCCGGGAAATTCGAGCCGGGTAAAGGCATAGGCCGCCATGCTGGCGAAGAACACCGACATCGCGACGCCGAGGCCGGTGACGATGATGGTATTGAGGAACAGCGACCCGAGCCCGCCCTCGATCCAGGCTTTGGTGAAATTCTCGAAGCGCCATGCTGCCGGCAGGCCAAAGGGCGAGCGAAATATCTCTCGGTTCGACTTGAAGGCGGAATAGACCATCCAGATCGCCGGGAAGCACATCGCCGTGACGATTACGCTGCCGGCCCCGAACTGCAGCCATTCGGCGGGCGTTCTCGGCCTGATGTCAGTATTCGACGACATGGCTTCGCTCGGCATAACGCAGATAGACGAGAGAGATGAGACAGACGACACCGGTGAGGATCACGGTCAGCGCGATGCCATAACCAAGCTGGTCGTTGTCGAAGGCCTGCTTCATGATCCAGGTCGCCGGCACCTCGGTCGAGTTGTAGGGCTGGCCGTTGGTCATGGTGAAGAACAGATCGAAACCGGCAAAGCCGCCTGTCACGGCGAGCAGCACCGCCACCAGGACATTCTGCTTGAGCAGCGGCAGCGTGATGTTGAAGAAGCTCCAGACCGCGCCCGCCCCCTCGAGCCTGGCCGCCTCATAGAGATGACGCGGAATGCGCCGCAGGGCGGCGAAGAACAGGATCATATAGAGGCCGGCGAATTTCCACCCGGACACCAGCATGACGCAGAGCAGCGCGGTCGTCGGCTGCGACAGCCAGGGCTGCGCCCAGTCGGCGAGGCCGATGCTTTTCAGCGAGGCATTGATGATGCCGGTGCGATAGTCGAAGACGAAGGTCCACAACACGCCCGCCGCCGACATCGACAGCACGACGGGCGAGAAGAACAGCGCCCTGAGCAGCGCGAAGCCGGGGCGGTCGCTGTTGAGCAGCACTGCTATGAACAGGCCAAAGCTCACCTCGAAGACGAGCGTGCCCAATATGTAGAGCGTGACGTGGAGATAGGAGGCGAGATGGATCTTGTCGGCGAAAGCACGCTCGAAATTGGCGAAGCCGATCCAGCGCGCCTGGCCGATGCCGTCCCAGTCGGTCATAGAATAATAGACGGAGGAAGCGAGGGGCCAGAGCACGAAGGCGGCATAAAGGACAAGCGCCGGCGCGACGAAGATCAACCCCGTCGCACCGGCCCTTATCGCTCCTGTCGCACCTCTGGAACTCGAAACTCTTGCGGCGCCGCCCGTCATTTCACTTGCGCATGGTCTTGACGCGGTCGTCGAGCCAGACAAGCGCGTCCTTGGGCGATTTCTCGCCGCCCGCCACATAAGCGGCGGCCTGGTAATAGGCTTCCGCCACTTCGACCGGATAGGTCGTGTCGGGCGGTGGCACCAGCGAGCCGGCGCTGTTGAGGAGATCGGCCATGGCCTTGGTCTTGGGATCGAGCTTGGCTTTCTCCATTGCACCCTTGACCGGACTGAAGCTGCCGGCCTCCGCCCATTTGAGCTGGTTCTCGGCATTGGTGAAGAAGCGCAGGAACGCGATCGCCTGCTGCGGATTCTGGCTCTTGGGGCTCACCGCGAAGCCGGTGAGCGTGCCGATGACACTGTCCTTCAGCGGGTGCGCCGGGTCGATGAGCGGCGTGTTGAACTCGTCATAGTCGAAATCCTTCTCGGCGAGCTCGGCCGCCGAAGAGACGAGCCATGAGCCGATCGGATGCATGGCGGCGGCGCCCTGGAAGAAGGTGCTCATCGCGGGGTCGGCACCGAGCCCGGCAATGTCCTTGTTGAAGCCGCCGGCCTGGCGGATCTCGTCGATGAGCGTCAGGGCCTTCTCGAAGTCCGGCGTGTTGAACGGCTTCTCGAGCCGGAAGGCCGCTTCATAGTCGGCGGGCGGCACCACACGGGAAGCGATATGCGAGGCCCAGTTGCCAAGCGGCCAGAGCTCCTGATTACCGATGACGAAGGGCGTCTCGCCCTTGCCGGCGAGCTTCTTGGTCAGATCGACGAGTTCGGCCCAGTTGGCGGGCGGCGCGACCTCCGCTTCCTTGAAGATCTGCTTGTTGTACCAGATGACATTGGTCACATCGAGCGTGATGGGCACGAGATAGGGCTTGCCGTCATTGAGCACGCCCATCGGCGGCGCGAAGGCCGGCGCGATGAAGCTGTCCTTCCAGCCCTCCGCGCCCAGCGCCTCCGAGAGATCCATGGCAAAACCCTCGCGGGCGTCGCGCTGGATGGGGGCGCCCGCCCATTGGAAATAGATCTCGGGCGGCGATGAGCTCTTAAGCTGGGTGATGAGTCCGGTGTCCGAATAAAGATCGTCGTCATAGACGATCTGCTTGATCTTGATATCGGGATGCGTCGCCTCGAAAGCGGCGACGATGGCGTCGAAGGCCTCTTTCTGAGCACCGCCCGTCATCGAATGAGTGATGCGCACTTCCGCCGGAGCGGCCAAGGCCGGCAGGGACGCACCACCCCAGGCCGCCGCGCTCAGGGCCAGAAGAGAAAAGGCCCGACGCGTCAATGCGGATATCCTGGGCATCACGTCCTCCATATTGGTATGTTTTTGGCATGCTATCGGAATGTTGGATAATCGTCCAGTGGTTGCATCGGTCCTTTCAAAAATATACATCCCCAAATTGGCTGGACTTAAAATGTTGATTTCACTAACATAGTATAATTACATAAGGTCATTTTAACAGCGTCCTCGCGGCCCCGGTATGCAGTCCAAAAACATACCACCGTTGCGGCGGTCGGCAGACCAGATTAAGGTGACCGCCCCGAATCTCGCTTAGGAGCCCATGACTGAAACGCAGGAAATTCGCCGCCGTATGGACCGCTTGACAGGCCCCCTGGGGGTCCGCCTCATCATGGCGATGACGTCGGCGATCGAGGACCGCACATTTGGTCCGGGCCAGCCCTTGCCGGCGGAGCGTGACTTTGCGGCCGGTCTCGGCGTCTCGCGCTCGACCTTGCGCCAGAGCCTGGAGCAACTCGCCAGGGACGGTTATGTGGCGACGAGGCCCGGCGCCGGCACTTTCATCGCCCAGCGCATCTTGAAGCCGATTACACGCCTCACCGGCTTCACCGACGACATGCTGAGCCGCGGCTTGAAGCCCTCCTCGCGCATTCTCGAATGCAAGCTCATGCCGGTGCCGCCGGAAGTTTCGTTCCGCACCGGCCTGCCGCTCGGCAGCGAAGTGATGATGCTCACCCGTTTGCGTCAGGCCGACGATGAGGTGATGGGCTATGATCGCTCCATTTTCCCGGTCCAGGCCGTGGGCGCCGATTTCGACGGCACCGGCTCGCTTTATGCGCGCATGGATGCGCAAGGCGGGCGGCCGCGCCGCATCCTGCAGAGCCTCAAGGCGGCGGAAGCGCCGGCCGACATCGCTCGCCATCTGGGCGTACGGCCGGGCGCGGCGGTGCTCGCCATCCATCGCATCGGCTATGGCGTGCAGGGCAATGCGCTCGAAGACGCCATGAGTTGGTACCGCGGCGACCGCTATGAATATATCGCAGAAATAACAGGGTGAGTTGATGACGACGCTGATCGATGAATATTGCGACAACATCACCGGGATATTGAAGAAACTCGTGGCCACGCAACGCAATGTCCTGGCGACGGCGCAGGACTGGATTGCCGAGGCGCTGGCGCAAGGCGGTCTCGTCTATGTCACCGGCAGCGGCCACTCCCACATGATCGCCGAGGAAGTCTTCTACCGCGCCGGCGGCGCGGCGGCGGTGCAGGCGATTCTCGACCCCGCCCTCATGCTTCATCAGGGCGCCCAGCGCTCCACCGTTCTCGAGCGCCTCGAAGGCTATGCCGAGATCGTGCTCGAGGATTATCCGATCGGCCCCAAGGATGTGCTCTTCGTCGCCTCCAATTCGGGGCGCAACGCCTTTCCGATCGAAGCCGCCCTGTTCGCCCGCGACCGAGGCGCCAAGGTGATCGCCATCACCTCCGCCGACCACGCATCGCGCGTCACGTCGCGCCATCAGAGCGGCAAGATGCTCGCCGACGTCGCCGATCTCGTCATCGACAATCAGGCGCCTTACGGCGATGCCTGCCTTGCCATCCCCGCTTCCGACAAACGCATGGGCTCGACCTCGACGATTTCCGGCGCGTTCATCGTCAATGCGCTGATGGCCGAGGCCGTCGCCACCTTGAGCCGGCGCGGCATCCCGGTCGACGTCTATCGCAGCGCCAATTCCAGCGGCGAGGCCAAGGAGATGAGCGACATCATCGCCCGCTGGCGCCCGCGCATCCGTGGTTTGTGATCACTTGAGCTGAAGCGGCCGCGGCACCGTCGCCGCAAAGCTCGCCCTGTCGGCGAGCGTGTCGACGAGCCGCTCCATCTGCGGCCGGCCGCGCCACGCGACGGGTCCGCGCGATTCCGTCCAAAGGATGATGGCCGCCAGGGCAATATCCTGGACGCTCACATGACCGGACTGGAAGCGTGCGTCCTGCAGGCGCTTCTCCAGCCAGTCGAGCGTGCGCAATGCCCTCAGCATATTGCGTTCCGCCGGATCGAAGCCGAGCCGGTTGCGGTCAACGGGTCCGATGCCCGCCCATTTCGCATAATGATGAGCGGCGAGCGCATCGCCCATGGCGAGAATGACGGCGAGATCCTGCTCGTCCCTGCTCCTGTGATCCTCGCGGGCTATTGCGGCCGCGACGCCTTCAGCCGCATCGGCCACACGCTCCAGGAGCGCGGCGATGGCGATCCTGGTCGGAAAATAGGCCACGCCGTCCGCCATCAGCACGGGCACCTGCCCCAGCGGATTGATCTTCAGAAAATCGTCCGACGGCGGAAATTCGACGACCTCGTTTTCCCGCATCTCCACGCCATGCTCGCGCGCCAGGATGCGCACGATCCGGGCGAAAGGCGAGCCGTCTATATAATAGAGCTCCAGCGGCATTTTGTGCCGAGGTTAGTCGCGCAGTCTTTCGATTTCAACGCCGACGCTGCGCGCATTGGGAATGACATCGGGCTTTTCAATGCGCACGCGTGCCGCCATCACGCGCTTGTCGCGCAGGCAGGCCGCGGCGATGAGCTCGGCCATCGTCTCGGCAAGGCCGACATGGCCCTGGGCCACGATCTCCTCGACCTTGCGCACCACGATCTCGTAGCTCACGACATTCTTGATGTCGTCGCTCAAGGGGTCGTCGCCCTCCTTCACCGAGAGATCGATATTGACGATGATCTTCTGCGGTGTCGTCTTCTCCTCGGGATAGATGCCGAGCAGTGCGTTCACTATCAAGTCTTTCACGAAGACATGGCGCAGACGCGCATGGCCGCTCGCGACGTGATGGCTGATCTTGATTTCGTTACTCATCGCCTATTCTTTCACTTCGGTGACATCGCGGGTCTGCCACAAGAGATGCTGGCCGCCGTCGAGCACGATCATTTGCCCGGTCATCGCCGGCGCCGACAGTATGTACTTTACCGCTGCGGAAATTTCCTCAGGCGAAGTGCCGCGCTTCAGAAGCGTCAGCCGCGCCTGTCTGGCGAAATCCTCTTCATCCATCCGCACATTGGGCAGTGCCGGTCCGGGCCCGATGGCATTGACCCGGATACGCGGGGCGAATGCCTGAGCCAGAGTCCGCGTCACCGTCCACAGGGCCGACTTGCTCGCCGTATAGGAAAAGAACTTCGGCGTCAGCTTCCAGACCCGCTGGTCGATGATATTGATGATGTTGCCCTGCATCCCTTCCGGCAACTGCGCGGCAAAATGCTGCGAAAGGAAGACCGGCGCCCGAAGATTGGTGTCGAGATGGGCAGCCCAGCTGTCGAGGGTGAGCGAATCCGCTTCGTCGGGCTCGAAGCGCGAGGCGTTATTGACAAGACAGGTCAACCGACCGAGCGCCTTCACCGCCTCGGCGACCAGCCTTTCCGGCACCTGCGCCTCGGCGAGATCGCCCTGGACGATCACCGCGCGCCCACCCGCCCACTCGATCTCGGATTTCAGCGTCCGGGCATCGCCCAGCGAAGTATTGCAATGGATGGCGACGGCCCAGCCGTCGCGCGCGAGGTCGAGGGCGATACGCCGCCCGATCCGGCGCGCCGCGCCGGTGATCAGGACCGCGCCCAGATCACGTCGTTCAGTCATTCGAATTCAAGAACCTTCAAGGCTGCTCGTTGAGCGGGGAGCACTCTGTCTGGAGCAGATCGGGATAGATGTCAAAGCCGCGCATCAGGAATTTGACGCGCAGGCCGTAGGAGGTGATCTTGCAGCGGCTGACCGCCACCGGCACCGAGGCGGCGACATAATCCGGGAAAAACAGGCCGCGGCCGCTCAGGATCGACCAGGCTTCGTTGAAGTTGCTGGCGCGGATGCGGAAATAGACGCTGTTCTGGTCGGTGCAGGGCAGCGCGTGGCAGCCTTGCACCGAATGCTCGTTCTCATGCGGCAGGATTTCTTGCGAGTTGGTGAGATAGACGACCTCATCATGCTTCACGGTAGTGAAGTAAAGCACTGCATGGAACAGAAAGACGATCAGCGGGATGAACAGATACCAGGCGAAAGCCGCCGACAGCGCGAGAAATATGCCGGCGCGCGTCTTGGAGAATTGCCGTTCCTGATACTTGTCCTCGTAATAGACGGCCTTGTCCCACAGCAGCCGGTAGAGATGCCAGAGCCAGGTGACCGGCTTGAACAGGAAACGCGCCACCGGCCGCAGGATATACGAATAGATCCACGTCACCGCCAGGGCGAACTGGAACAGAAACTTGTGCAGTGCCGTAAGATTATATTGGGTCCGCCCCGTCCAGGACCGCGAATGCACCTTGTCGCGTTCTCCGGCCCGCTCCTCGACCTTCTTTTTAAGCGCTTCGACCTCGTCGCGCAGCGTGCTCATGCCTCTTTGATCTCGAAAGCTTGGCGCTCAGGATTGTAGGCAAGATCGAGCTTGCCGCGTTTGTCGCTCTCCAGGATCATATTGACGATGATCGGCTCGATATTCGCCTGGATGAAGCCTGGCAGGCCGCGCGCGCCGATCGCCGGATCGTAATGGTCCTTGCAGAAGGCCTTGAGATCGGCCTCCGGCACGGTGAGCTTGATGCCCTCCTGGGCATAGGTGCGGTCGATGCTGTCGAATTCGCGGCGCACGATCTTCTCGATCGACGGCAGATCGAGCTTGTTGAAGCAGATGATGTTCTGCCGTCCGGCGAAACGGTTGAGGAATTCCGACCTGTAGGTCTTCTCGATCTCCCGGATTGCTTCGGCATTCGCCTCCTCGACCGTGAGCTTCGGATCGAGGAAATGCGGCTGGCCGATATTCGTCGTCATGACGATGATGGCGTCCGAGAAGGAGACGGTGCGCCCGACATTGTCGGTGAGCCGGCCGTCCGACAGTATCTGCAGGAAGACGTTGAAGACGTCGGGATGGGCCTTCTCGATTTCATCGAAGAGCAGGATGCGCAACGGATTCTTGCGCATGGCGTTGGTCAGGATGCCGCCCGCCTCGAAGCCCTCATAGCCGGGTGGCGCGCCGATCAGCCGCGAGACGGCATGCTTCTCCATATATTCAGACATGTCGAAGCGGGTCAGCGCTTTCTCGTCATCGAGCAGGCTCGCCGCCAGCGCCTTGGCGATCTCCGTTTTGCCGACGCCCGAGGGACCGAGGAACATGAAGGAGGCCTGCGGCTTGTCCTGGTTGCGCCGGCCGACCCGGGCGGTCTTGACGGCGTTGGACAGCATGCGCACGACATGGTCCTGGCCGAAAATGCGGGTCTTGAGCTCGGCCTCGAGATTGCGCAGCTTTTCCCGCTCGTCCTCGTTGAGCTTGCTCACCGAGATGCCCGAGATCTGGCTGAATTCGCGCAGCACGATTTCGCGCGACAGCTCGAGATGGTCGTTGAGCTCCTTGGTCAGGGCGTCGAAGGCCGTGCGGTTGGTCGCGATCTCGCTCTGGAACTTCTCGATGCGGGAGCGCAGGTCCCTGACCTCGTCGGATTCGAGCCCTGCGCCGGTGGCGAGGCGCGCGAATTTGGCGATGCGGCCGGTGATCTCACTTACCTGGCTGTCGGACGACTTGCGCGCCTCGGCTTCCGTCGCGATCTGCTTGTCGAGCTCCTCCTCGAGCTCGAGCACCGCGACCTCGCCGTCGCGCTGGCGCTTGTAGAGCGACTTGATCCTTTCCTGGCTCTCGGTCCAGCGCGTCGCCGCCTGCGCCATCGCCACTTCCGCCGCGGCGATCTGCTGCTGGTCCTTGGCCGCCTTCCTCGCCGTCTCCGCCTCGGCGAGCCCGGGCGCTTTGCGATGGGCATTGAGCCTGTAGGTGGCGAGCGCGCGGTCGATCAGTGATACGCTCCGCTCGGGCTGTGCCCGGCTCATGCCGGCATCGCGCGAGCGGTATTTGGACGTAAGCTCGATCGCGGTGCGAATGGCGCTCTCGGCGATCCTGATGCGATGGAATTCGTTCAGATGCTCTGCCCGCTCCGACACGATCTGGAACAGGGCGTCACCCTCAGGCTCCGCCAGATCGACAAGGGTGAACAGCTCCCGCAGATCCGAGTGGCACTTCAGGATGATGTCGAGATCCTCGTCGCGCGCCTCGAGGATCACTTGCGTCTTCTTCGACTTGATGGCGAGGCAGAGCGCATTGATGAAATGCAACGTACCGATATTGCGCGCCGCTTCGATGAAGTCGCGCGTGTCCTCGATGATCAGCACCGAGTCGGGCGTACGGTCGAGCGTCCCCATGATCCGCTGGAAAGAGTCGCGGATGACGGTCTGGTCGCCTGAGGAGAAGAGCGCATCGGTATCGAGCCAGAAGAAGCGCTTGTTGACGATGTCGAAAGGCGCGTCCGGATCATGCTTGCTGGCCTGCAGGCCCATGCACAGGGCCGTGCAGCCGACACCGCCCGGGCCGACCAGGAGGACGGAATTCGCCATGTTGCGGACGAGAATCGAGGACAGCTTCTTGAGCTCGCTGTCGCGGCCGACCAGGCGGAACTTCGGCGCCTTGGCCAGATAATCTTCGCCCCGGGTGAGGAAACTCATCGCCGCCCCCTGCTCACAAAGCCGCTCAGTTCTGGCCCAGCTTGAACGGCGACGGCGTGGCGGCGGCGGGTTCCGGCGGCGGCGCCGTCATTTGCGGACGTCCGACATCGGCATGAACCGCGATGGCGTCGTGGACATCGCCCTGGACGTCCTCGGCGAGCTTCTTCAGCTCGTCGAGCTTGGCGCGCATGTCGGTGAGGCCTTCGCGGGTGATGTTGGTGGCGGCGCGCACGACCTCGCCATAAGCGCCCAGATCGTCGATCGCCTTGGAGAGGTCGCTATTCTGCTCCTCGATGCCCATGGCGATGCGGATGCTTTCCTTCTGCGCCACCTTGTTGGTGTTGGCCGCCATCTGCTGAAGGGTATCCTTGGCCATCGCCGACGCCTCGCCCAGTGCGGCCGAAGAGACAGCCTGGAGCACGACGCTAAGCCGGTCGGCGACGCCTGAAATGCCTTGGCTGTGCATCGCCCGGGCCTTGATCGTCTGCTGGTCGACCGCGTCCTTCATCGTCTTGATGCGGATGGCGCCCGAGGTCAGGTCGGCATAGGTCGCCATCGTGTCGGCCGCCGAAGCGTCGAGCATCGTGATATGCTGCTCGACCGCCATTTTCTTCTGCTCGCGCGCCATCTGGGCGATCATGTCTTCGCCTCCCTGGGCAGGCGGCTGCAGCGTATCACGGGCCGCGAGATTGGCGCTGGCGGCGTCCTTGATGCCTTCATTCATGATGGCATAGACGGTGCCCATCATATTATTGGCGTCGAACAGGTTCTCGACCTGGTCGTTCATCTTGGCGAGGTGCTGGCGCACCGAACCGACCCGCGTCTTGGCCGTATTGACGAAGTTCACCGCCGCATCGACCAGATCCTTCTGGCGCTGCTTGTGGTCATCGGCGCTGATGTCGAGAAGCTCACGCAGCTTCTTCTTCTGCTCGACATATTCACCCAGCTCGCTTTCCGTCGGTGTCTGCTGATCGAGCTGATGAAGCTCGTCGGAAAGCTTGTCGAGTGAATCGACGACCCATCTCAGCTCTTCATTCTTGCGCGCGATCGCAACCCGGGCTTCTTCCTTGATCCCGCCCAGGCCGAAGAAACTCCGTTGCTCGCCAAGTGCCGCAATATCGGAATGGATTGTCTCGATCGACGATTTGAGCTGGGTGAACTCCTGCTGCTTGGCCTGCTTCAGCTGCAGCAATTCTTCCTCGCGCTTCCTGTCGCGCAGGATTTCCTGGAACGCGTCGAGAGTAAGTCCGTTGGTGCGCAGCGTATAGACCGCATCGATGATGTCGGTTAGGGGCTGCATCCTCTCGTCGAACTGGATCAACGAAGTGTTGAGGTCGTCATAGACCTGCTTCAGCTCGGAGAAGGTGCCTGTATCGGTGAGCCGGATGATCTCCTGCGCCATTTCCTCGCGCTGGCTCTGCAGATACTCCTTGAACAGCTCGAATTCCTTGATCCGCTCGCGGTTCTGCTCCTTCGTACCTTCGAAAGTCAGGAGCTTGGCGACCTCGGCTCGCTTGGCCTCGGGCTTGGTGTTCTCGGCAAACATCACCTTGAAGAAGCTGTTGGCGGCGATATCCGCGAAGCGCGGATCGGCGCTGACTTCGGTCTTCGTCGCCTTGCTTTCGGTCTGGCGCGCCCTTACCGCCTCGGTCAGGACATCGGAAAGATCGGTCTTCTGCTGAAGTTTCGGCTTGGCGGCGTCGGCCATCTAAGGCTCCCTTCCCTGGACAGGATGTCGCAGGGGCAGATATAGGGGGGAAGTCAGAGGCCGTCCAGCACCGCGCGCACAGAAATTTGTTGGGCGCCGGCCCTTGCACCGGCCGGCGCCCAATCACAGGTAATGTTGTTTAGACGCAATCCGGCGAACGCCCTTATTTCGGCGTCAGGATCACATAGTGCTTGCGCACCTTCTCGACGGTTTCCCAGGTTCCCTTGAAGCCGGGCGGGATGATGAAGCCGTCTCCCGCCTTGAGCATCCACTTCTTGCCCTTGTCGTTGGTCAGGATGGCCTTGCCTTCGATGAAGTGGCAGAATTCCCATTCCTTATAAGCGACCTTCACCTTGCCCGGGGTCGATTCCCAGATGCCCGAATAGAGCCGGCCCTTCTCACCCTTGTAGTGATTCCAGGTCTTGGTCTTGTACGGGCCCTTGATCAGCGTAGGTCCGCTGCCCTGCCCCCTTTCGACCTTCGGCGCCTTCGCGCCCGTGGTTTTCATGACGATGATGTCAGCCAATTTGATCTCCTCTTATGTTGGCGTGATATTCAGACATTCTCTTGAAAGGATGGTAATTGCCGTCAGCCGGTGGCCTCCAGCTTGCGCAGCAGCGCCTCTTTGGTCTCGGCAAAATCCGACGCGATCCACCAGTCCTCGAGCCGCGCCAGCTCATGGCCGACCCCGGGTCCCGGCTTGAAGCCGCGCGCCAGCAGGTCCTGCCCCGACAGGGGAAATCGCGGGATGGTCCATTCATCGGCGAATGCGAGAAGACCCGCCCATGCCTTGGCGCCGAGCCGCTCAGTCGATTGCGCCCAGGCGAGCCGGACCATATCGCGCCACAAAGGCTCACCGAGACGATAAAGCACCGCGCGGCGCTCCTTGTCGCGCAGGGAAGGATGCGGCGGACTATGGCTCACGATCGCTTCGAGGCGTTTCATTTCCGCATTGGTGAGACGGAGGCGCTCACGCAGGGCGAGGGGCGCCCTGGCGATGAGAGCGAACCGCAGGAGCGCATCCGGCGCGAATCCTTGCGCCGCATCGATTTTCGCCATGCGGGCGAAAGCGCTCAGATCCCCGACGGGAGCGAACAGCACCTTCAGCACATTGCGCGCCGCCATCAGCTTGATCGTCTCGCTCGCGCGCTTTGCTTCGAGCAGCTTGAATATTTCCTGGCGGATGCGCTCGCTTGAGAGTTCCTTAAGCCTGCTCTTGTACTTGATGCAGGCCGCCAGTCCCTTGGCATCCGGCGCGCCGGCGCCATAGCGCGCATGGAAGCGGAAGAACCGCAGGATGCGCAGATAATCTTCCTTGATACGCGCCGCCGGCTCTCCGACAAACCTGATCTTCTTTCTCAGTATATCAGGGTAACCCTTTGTGGGGTCATAAATTTTTCCGTCCCCGGAGCAATAGAGCGCATTCATGGTGAAGTCGCGACGGCGGGCATCCGCCTCCCAGTCATCGGTGAAGGCGACACGCGCTTTGCGGCCAAAGGTTTCGACATCCACGCGCAAGCTCGTCACCTCGAAAGGCCTGCCGTCGGTGACCAGTGTGATCGTGCCATGCGCGATGCCGGTCGGATGCACGCCGAGACGCGCTTTCTCGCCCGCCTCAATGATCCGCTCGGGCGTCAGCGTCGTCGCGACGTCGATATCGTTGACCGGCTCGCCGAGCAGCGTGTTGCGCACCGCTCCGCCGGCGACACGCGCCTCGCCGCCCGCCGCCGCGAGCGCGGCGAAGACCCGGCGCAAGGCCGGATCCTTGAGCCACGGCTCAGAGCTGAGGGAAGGCAATGTCGTCATGGCGCGCGATAGAGACGGTCGTAGAGATTCATGATCATGCCGGCGGTGGCGCCCCAGATATACCTTTCGCCATAGGGCATGGCATAAAAATATCTTTGCTTGCCCAGCCATTCTCGGCTGTGCCGCGCATGGTTCTCCTGGCTCATGAGAAATCTGAGCGGCACCTCGAAGACGGCGGCGACCTCGCCCTCATGCGGCGCCAGCACGAAGCCAGGCTTGACCAGCGCCACCACCGGCACGACCTCGAAGGAGGTGCGGGTCAGATAGGCATCGAGAAAGCCGATCGGCTCGATATAGCTCTGATCGAGCCCCGTCTCTTCGCGCGTTTCGCGCAACGCGGCGGCGATCGCATCCTTGTCGTCCCTATCGATCTTGCCGCCTGGAAAGGCTACCTGCCCGGCATGGCTCGACAGATGTTCGGTCCGCTGGGTGAGGAGCACGGTGAGCTCGGGCTCATGCAGCACGATCGGCACCAGCACGGCGGCGGCGCGCCGGGACTTCAGCGGATCGATGGCCTTGAGTTCGGGATTGAGATCATCGTCGCCGCGCGCCACCGACATCGGTGGTTCATGCAGGAGCCTGGTCGCGGCCCGCTGCCGGAACTCCGCCTCGTCGAAACTGAAACCTTCCATCAGGCGACCGCGCCGATTTCGGCGGCCCGCTGCATCGGCCAGAATCTGCCGCCCGACCAGACACCGAACCATTCCCCCTCGACCGTGCCCAGCGCCACGAGGTCATAGAACAGCGCCCGCGAGATGAGCGCCTCGAGCCGCCCGCGCACCAGGACATAGGGCTTCAGGCCCCCAGTGTTGGCCTCCACCGCCACCCGCATCGGATGCGCTGCGTCAATTGTGACAATATCGTCCGTATTGGTCTCGAAGGTGATGGATTGGTCGCGTCCCTGACCTTCGACGCTCATCCTGATGGCGACGAAGGGTGCGTCGTCGACCCGGATGCCGCATTTTTCGACCGGCGTGACGAGGTAATATTTCCCGTCCTCGTCGAGCCTGAGCACCGAAGCAAAGAGCTTCATCAAGGGTTTGCGGCCGATCGGCGAATTCAGATAGTACCACAGGCCGTCCTGCGCGATGCGCATGTCGATATCCCCGCAAAAGGGCGGGTTCCACAAATGGACCGGCGGCATGCCCTTCTTGCCAGAGGCGAGCTCGGCCTCCTTCAGGCCGGCCAGGGGATTGCCCGCGTCGCGTTCCGGCTTGGTCATCATAAGGCCATGCTTGTTCACAAGGATTTCATTAACGGATTTGGCATTTGGCCCACCAGATTTGGTTTCGCAACCGGGTTGGCCCAAACTATAGTGAGCCCCATGGCAAGCATCAATGAAGCTGAAAAGCATATTGTCTCCGAACTTGACCAGATGGCCGGCCGCCTGGAAAAGGTGCGCGAAGCCATTGGCAAGGTGATCTTCGGCCAGTCCGAGGTCATCGACCTGTCGCTCACCGCCATCCTGGCCGGGGGTCATGGTCTGCTGGTCGGTGCGCCGGGTCTCGCCAAGACCAAGCTCGCGACCACGCTTGGCCGGGTGCTCGGCCTGGAGGAGAAACGCATCCAGTTCACCCCAGACCTCATGCCCGCCGACATATTGGGCTCGGAAGTGCTCGATGAGAGCGAGCAAGGGCGCCGCCAGTTCCGCTTCGTGCCGGGCCCGGTCTTCTGCCAGCTGTTGATGGCGGACGAGATCAACCGCGCCAGCCCGCGCACCCAGTCGGCCCTGCTGCAGGCGATGCAGGAGCATCACATCACCATTGCCGGCGCGCGCCATGATCTGCCGCGCCCCTTCCATGTGCTCGCCACCCAGAACCCGATCGAGCAGGAAGGCACCTACCCTTTGCCGGAAGCCCAGCTCGACCGCTTCCTCGTCGAGATCGACGTGCCCTATCCGGCCCTCGATGCCGAGCGCCGCATGCTCTTCGCCACTACCGGAACCGAAGAGGACGAGGCCCAGACGGTTCTCAGCTCCGGCGAGTTGATGAAGATCCAGCATCTCGTGCGCCTGATGCCGGTCGGCGAGCAGGTCGCCGACGCTATTCTGTCGATCGTGCGTGCTGCCCGTCCCGGCCCGGAGGCCGACGAATTCGTCAACAAGACGATCGGCTGGGGTCCCTCGCCGCGCGCCAGCCAGGCCTTGATGCTCGGCGCCCGCGCCCGTGCGTTGCTCGGCGGCCGTTTGTCGCCATCCATCGATGACGTCCTCGCCCTTGTCGGCCCGGTCTTCCGGCACCGCATGGCGCTCACTTTCACGGCGCGCGCCGATGGTGAGACGATCGACAGCGTGATCGCCCGCCTGAAGACGCGGCTGAGCTGATCCTCGAAATGCAGGACCGGGCTGCCCTCGCCCTCAATGACCGCGCCGAAAACCTGTCCGGCGCGCTGCCGGCGCTTCTCGTCGAAGCGCAGCGCATCGCCGCGACCGTGATCATCGGGGTGCATGGCCGCAAGCGCTCGGGTCCGGGCGAGACATTCTGGCAATACCGGCCCTATTCCTTCGGCGACACGGTGCAGCAGATCGACTGGCATCGCTCGGCGCGCTCCGACCGCGTCTTCATTCGCGAGAATGAGTGGGAAGCCGCCAATACACTGTGGCTGTGGGTGTCGCCTTCGATCACCATGAATTTCCAGTCGCATCTCGCCAACACGACCAAGGCGGATCGCGCCAAGCTTCTCGCGCTCGCCATTGCGAGTCTCGCGGTGCGCGCCAATGAGCGCGTCTCGCTGCTCGGCGCCGACATGCTCCCCGCTCATTCGCGCCCCGCTCTTTTGCGACTGGCGCAGATGCTGATCTCGCAGCCCGCTTCGCAGACCTTGCCGCATTCGGTGAAGCTGCCGAAATTCTCCACCGTGCTGATGGTCGGCGACTTCCTCGAACGGCCGCGGGAAATCGCCCGCTCCTTGAGCTCGATCGCCGCGCATGGCGTTGCCGGTCACATCGTGCAGGTGTCCGATCCGGCCGAAGAAACACTTCCTTATTCGGGCCGCGTGCAATTCGAGGAAATGGCCGGGCCCCTGCGATATGTCGCCGGCAAGACCGAAAGCCTGCGTGAGGCCTATCAGGCCAAGTTCCGGGAACAGCGCGCCGAGGTGCGCGACATCGCGCGGCGCATCGGCTGGACATTCGCGGTGCATCGCACCGACGAGGCGCCCCTCAAGATCCTGCACGCCTTGCATGGTCTGATCGGCGGCGAGAAGAGTCGCGCCAATGGGGCGAGGACCTTCTGATGCTGCAGGGTCTCACTTTTATCACCCCGTGGGCGCTGGCCGGCCTGGCCGCCTTGCCGGTGATCTGGTGGCTCCTGCGCTTCACGCCGCCCCGCCCGCAGCATGTGCGCTTCCCGCCGCTGCGCCTGCTGCTCGACCTCATTCCGCGCGAGGAGCAGCCGGACAAGACCCCCTGGTGGCTGCTGCTGTTGCGCCTCGTGCTGGCGGCGCTTCTCATCCTCGCCGTGGCGCATCCGCTGCTGTCGCCCACCGACGCCACACGTTTTGCCGGCAATCCGGTGCTGATCGTTGTCGACGACAGCTGGGCGGCGGCCAAGGACTGGGATGCGCGTCTCGCCGTCCTCCAGGACGTCGCCGCGTCCGCCGAGCAGGCAGGCGTGCCGGTTGCGGTCGCCGGGACGGCGCCTGTGGCGCGGCCCTCCGACCTCCAGCCGCAGGCGGCGCGCGAAGCCATGAGCCGGATTTCCGCGCTTGCCCCCAAGGCCCTGCAACCCGACCGACCGGCGCTGCTCGAACGTCTGCGCCAGGCCTATCGCGAGCCCGCGGGCCTCAGCATCGTCTGGCTGTCGGACGGCCTGGATCACCGCACCGCGGGCGAATTCGCGCAAGGTCTGCTCGACCTCAATGGCGGCCGCGCCACGCTCGACGTGATCGCCGCGCCCGCCACCGGCCTGCCGCTCGCGCTCGCCGCTCCCGAAATCGAAAGCGGTCGCCTGAAGGTGACGGCCTTGCGCGCTCCCGCGGTTTCCCAGGACAAGATCGTCGCCAAGGCGCTGGCCGGCAATGGGCGCAACCTCGCCGAGACGACGCTGACCTTCGGCCAGGGCGCCCGAAGCGCCGAGGGCTTCATCGAACTGCCGCTGGAATTGCGCAACGAAGTCGAGCGTGTCGAGCTTTCGGATGAGCGCAGCGCCGGCGCCGTTTATCTCCTCGACGACCGTTGGCGCCGCAAGACGGTGGCGCTCATGGGCGGCAGCTCCTTCGAGTCGGCTCAGCCTCTGCTCTCTCCGCTCTATTATGTTTCGCGCGCGCTCGAGCCCTATACCGAGATCTTCGAGCCCAAAGAGCAGGCCGACCTAAAGAATCAGCTCGATGCCGGGCTTTCCGTCCTGGCCCTCGCCGATATCGGGGTCCTGCCGCAGGAAGAGCAGGACCAGATTACCAGATGGATCGAACGCGGCGGTCTGCTCTTGCGGTTCGCCGGCCCGCGCATGGCCGCGGCGCAAGACTCGCTCATCCCCGTCACCTTGCGCGAAGGCGGGCGCGCTTTGGGCTCGGCCCTCTCCTGGGAGACCCCGCAGGCGCTGCAGCCCTTCGCCGAAACGAGCCCCTTTTCGGGCCTTGCCCTCGACAGCTCCGTCGTCGTCAACCGCCAGGTTCTCGCCGAGCCGGCTGCCGATCTGACGCCCAAGGTCTGGGCCAGCCTTGCCGACGGCACGCCCCTTGTCACCGCCGAGCGCCGCGGAAAAGGCATGATCGTGCTGTTTCATGTCACCGCCAATGCCGATTGGTCGAATCTTCCTTTGTCTGGCATGTTCGTGGAAATGTTGCGGCGCATACTCGATCTCGCTCCCGGCGCCGGCAGCGATGCCGGCACGGCTTCCGGTGAAGCGGCCAGCCAGGCCGCTTTTACGCCGCGCCGCGTGCTGACCGGCACGGGCGATTTCGGCGACCCCTCCCCCGACGCCGAACCCATCGCTGCCGCCGCCATCGACGCCGCCAGGCCGTCGCCGCAGCATCCCGCCGGTTTCTACAATCGCGGCAGCCTCGAGCGCGCCATCAATCTCACCTTGAGCGAAGCGGATCTCGCGCCCATGCCGGCTCTGCCTGCCGGTGCCAATCTGCGCGGGCTCGAACGCGCGCCGGCAATACCGCTCGCCCCCTATCTCTTCGGGCTTGCCGCTTTTCTCTTCCTTCTCGATTGCATCGCCGCTCTGTGGCTGGCCGGCAGCTGGCAGCGGCTGAAAGTGCGCCGTGCCGGCACGGCGGCGATGATCGCCTTGGGTGTCCTGGTGCTTCCTCTGCTGCAGCCCGGAGCTTTGCGCGCGCAGGACGCCGCCGCCGACCAGTTCGCGCTCGACAGCACGCTCCAGACCAAGCTCGCTTATGTCGAGACCGGCGACGCCCAGATCGACGAGGTCAGCCGCCAGGGTCTTGCCGGTCTCGGCAATGTCCTGGTCGAGCGCACCTCCGTCGAGCCCGGCGAGCCTGTCGGCATCAATCTCGACCGCGACGAGATCGTCTTCTTCCCGCTGCTCTACTGGCCCATTCTGCCGGATGCCGAGGCCCCCTCGCCCGCGGCGCTCGCCAAGCTCAACACCTATATCAAGAATGGCGGTACGATCTTCTTCGACACGCGCGAGGACGGCACCGATCTCGGGAGCCTGTCGGGCGAGGTCTCGGGCGCCACGCTGGCGCTGCGCCGCGTCGTCGAGAAGCTCGACATCCCGCCGATCGAGCCGGTGCCGCCCGATCACGTCCTCACCAAGGCTTTTTATCTGCTGCAGTCCTTCCCGGGCCGTTATGAGCGCGGCCAGCTGTGGGTCGAGACCGCCGAAGGCGGCGCGGCGAATACGGGCAATGCCGACGGCGTGACCTCGGTCATCATCGGCGCCAACGACTATGCCGCCGCCTGGGCACAGGACAGCCGCGGCCAGCCGCTTTATGCGACCGTGCCCGGCGGTGAACGCCAGCGCGAGCTCGCCTACCGCACCGGCGTCAACATCGTGATGTATGCGCTGACCGGCAATTACAAGGCGGATCAGGTTCATATTCCGGCGCTGCTCGAAAGGCTGGGGCAGTAATGGGCTGGGACTTTACCATAGCGCCCTTGTTGCCGTGGCCCCTTCTCGCCGCACTCGCCGCCGCCGGCCTCGTCTTCATCGCCGTGTCGGCCTTCACGCGCGGGCGCGGCTGGCTTCTGCGCGCCGCGGCGCTGGCGCTTCTGCTCGCCGCGCTTGCCAATCCGAGCCTGCGCAACGAAGAGCGCGAGAATCTCTCCGACATCGCCATTGCCGTCGTCGACCAGAGCCGCAGCCAGAGCTTTGGCGACCGCACCGCGCGCACCGAGCGCGCCTTGTCCGACCTCAAGCAGGCGGTGGCACGCCTCGGCAATACCGAGCTGCGCGTCGTCACCGTCACCTCGAACGCGTCCGCCGAAAATGACGGCACACGCCTGTTCAGCGCCCTGAGCGAAGCTTTGTCGGAAGTGCCCCCCGAGCGTTTCGCCGGCGCCGTCTTCATCACCGACGGCGAGGTTCACGATGTCCCGGGAGAGCCTGGCAAGCTCGGGCTCAACGCGCCTATCCACAGCCTCATCACCGGCAGCCGCAGGGAGATCGACCGGCGCATCGTCATCGAGCAGTCGCCGCGCTTCGGCATTGTCGGCAAGGAACAGACCATCCGCTTCCGCGTCGAGCAGAAGGGCGCGGCGCCGGGACCGGTCGGCGTGACCATCCGCACTAACAATGGCGAGGAGCAGACGATCGATGTCGAGCCCGGCCAGAGCATCTCGCTTCCCGTCCTCGTCGATCATGGCGGGCAGAACATCACCGAGATCATTGCCGACGCCTTGCCGGGCGAGATCACCGAACAGAACAACCGCGCCATCTCGATCATCGAGGGCATTCGCGACCGCCTGCGTGTTCTCCTGGTCTCGGGCGAGCCGCATCCGGGCGAGCGTACCTGGCGCAATCTGCTGAAGGCCGACGCCTCCGTCGATCTCGTGCATTTCACCATTCTGCGCCCGCCTGAGAAGCAGGATGGCACGCCGATCAAGGAACTGTCGCTGATCGCCTTCCCCACCCGCGAATTGTTCGTGGAGAAACTCGACGAATTCGATCTCATCATCTTCGACCGCTATCAGCGGCGCGGCATCCTGCCGATGATGTATCTCGCCAACATCGCCGACTATGTGAAGCGTGGCGGCGCCGTGCTCATCGCCGCCGGTCCCGATTTCGCCGCCGAGGATGGGCTCTACAACACGCCCTTGAATTCAGTTCTCCAAGTCGTGCCATCCGGCCAGGTGCTGCAGGGCGGCTTCAAGCCGCGCGTCACCGATCGCGGCCAGCGTCATCCGGTCACCCGCGATCTTCCCGGCGCGCAGGGTCCGACACCCAATTGGGGCCGCTGGTTCAGGCTGGTCGATGCCGAGGCCGAATCGGGTGAAGTCGTCATGTCGGGTCTCGACAGCAAGCCCCTTCTCGTCCTTTCGCGCGAGGAGCAAGGCCGCCTGGCGCTGCTGCTCTCCGATCACGGCTGGCTGTGGGCGCGCGGCTATGAGGGTGGCGGCCCGCAGACCGAATTGCTGCGCCGTCTCGCCCACTGGCTGATGAAGGAGCCCGATCTCGAAGAGGAATATCTGAGCGGCAAGCAGGACAACGACAATATCGTGATCGAGCGCCGCACCATGGCCGACAAGACCGATCCGGTGACGGTGACCCTGCCTTCCGGCGCCACCAAGCAGGTCGAGCTGAAGCAGATCACGCCTGGCGTCTGGCGCGCCGATCTGGTGGTGACCGAGCCCGGCATCCATCGCCTTGCCGACGGCAAGCTCACCGCCGCCGTGGCGATCGGCAGCGCCGATCCCAAGGAAACGGCCGATCCCGTCGCCACCGAAGTGAAGCTGGCTCCCGTCGCCCGGGCGACCGGCGGCGGCCTTTATTGGCTCGAGGACTATTCGGGGCTGCCCCGCCTCGTCAAAGCCGATGCCGGCCGCCAGATGGCGGGCTCGGGCTGGCTCGGTCTCAAGGCCAATGACGCGCATCGGGTGCGCGCCGTGCATGAGCTGCCGCTTTTCTCAACCCTGGGCAGCCTGGGCCTGCTGCTGATGGCCTTTGCCGCCATGTGGTATCGCGAAGGACGCTGACAGCTCCGCGAAGCGATGCGGCGCCAGGACGAGGCCGTGCGCTTCGGCGAGCGATCCTTCCACGAGCTCGAGATAGAGCAGCCGGTCGGGATCGACGGGGCCCGGCAGTTCGAGCTGATCATAAGGCACCCGCTTGAAGCCGACCCGCGCATAATAAGGTTCGTCGCCGACGAGGATGACGAGGCGGTGGCCGAGCGCCCTGGCCTTGTCGAGGCCGGCATGCATCAAGGCGCGTCCGATACCGATATTCTGCCGCTCGGGATGGACCGCGAGCGGACCGAGCAGCAGGGCATCGGTACCCGCCTGGCCGATCTTGAGCGGCCAGAAGCTGATGGCGCCGGTGAGCCCGAATTCCGCTTCGCGCGTCACCAGCGAAAGGCCGGAAACGGCGACATTGCCCTCACGCAGCCGGTAGGAGGTCTTGGCCCACCGGCTCAGGCCGAAGGTCAGGTCGAGGAGGTTTTCGGTGGCGGCATGATCGGCGGCGAGCGCCGTTTCGACGGTGATGGTGGACATGAGGGTTTCCGAAGGTCTGAGACTGCAAGGGCCCCAGCAAACGGAAGCACCGCCGGCCGGAGCGATTTCAAACGCGCTGAGGCGCCGATCGGTCTCGTCGTCGTAAATGGCCGAGGATATGCAGCATCCGCTTCATGGCCGCGCCATAACACAGGGCTGGCCTGCCGTAAACAGATAACTCGGCCGCCTACCAGCTGGCCGGCGGGATCCGTCCTTCCAGGACCTCGGCGATGCGCCGGCGGGTGCCGCCGGTCGTGCCCTGGGGCAGCGCCGTCACCGGAAAGAAGCGCGCCTCCTTGATCTCCAGCGTCGGCGTCCAGTCCCTGCGGGTGAAATTGCGCAGGACGAAGCAGGCGACATGGTCGCCGCGGAACTTCGCCTCATTGGAGAAAACCCCATGCAGAAGCGGCCGCTCGCCGGGCATGATCCCACCCTCCTCGGCGAGCTCGCGCTCGACCGCATCATAAAGCGTCTGCCCGCGCTCGACCCCGCCGCCCGGCAGGAGCCAGCCCGGGGCATAGCCGTGGCGCACCAGAAAGACCTGGTTCTGGCTGTCCAGGACCACGATACGCACCCCTAGCGTCATGCCCCTGCGGAGCCTGAACCAGGGCTGGAGGACACGGAGAAGGATTCGGCTGAACATGGGCTGTCCTTGAGTCGGGCGGGCAATCACAGTAAAGCCAACCGCATAATGAAACAGGTCTTCCGTATCTTTTTTACCGCCGAGGGTACAAGGCCCTGGGCCGTGCTGTTCTGTCTGCTGCTCGCCGGCTTTGCCGAGGTGATCAGCCTTTCGGCCCTTTTGCCCACCATCCAGGCGATCGCCAGCGAGGGCACGAACTCAGGCGGCTCGCCGGCAGTCGTTCTTATTCATGATTTCCTGTCGAGATTCGGCATCTCACCGACCTTGCCCAATCTGGTCATCGTCGTCGTGGCCTTTTTTGCCTTGAAGACCCTGCTCTCCTTCGTCGCTCTGTCCTATGCCGGCATCGCCATCGCGCATGTGTCGACGACGCTTCGCCGCCAGCTGATCTCGGCCTTGTTCAACGCGCGCTGGAGCTATTACACGCAACTTCATGCCGGACGCGTCGCCAACACGATCAGCGGTGACGCGGCCTTTGCGGCCGCCGCCTATTTCGTCGCCGCGCAGGTCGTCGCCTACTCCATTCAGGGTATCGTCTATGCCCTCGTCGCCTTCCTCGTCGACTGGCGCCTGGCGCTCCTCGGGATCGCTGTCGGCGTGGTCATCGCCGCGGCGCTCAACTGGCTGGTCGACGTGGCCAAGCGCGCCGGCTACAAGCGCGCCGACCGCACCTCCGAGCTCACTAAGTTCATCACCGACTTGATCAACAACATCAAGCCGCTGAAAACGATGAACCGCTATGACAAGCTGGTCGCTCAAATGACCAGCATCCTCAAGCGCCTGCGCAAGGCGCTCGCCACCCGCGAAGTGGCGCGCCAGGGCCTGGCCCAGGGCAGCGAGCTGCTCATCATCATCGCGCTCGGCATCGGCGTCTATCTCGCCGTGACCATCGCCAAAGTGTCGCTCGCCGAACTCGTCGTCCTCGGTATCGTGTTCTTCCAGGTGCTCTCGATCATCAACCGACTGCAGAAATTCCTGCAGCAGGCGGCGGAAAACGAGAGCGCCTACATACGTACCGAACAACTCATCGCCAGCGCCGTGGCCGCGCGCGAGACTCACACCGGAACGCTGCCGCCTGTGCTGACGAAGGAATGCCGGTTCGAGGATGTGACCTTCGCCCATGACGAGACACCGGTCGTCAGGAATGCCAACCTCTCGATCAAAGTCGGCTCGATCACGGTGCTGCAGGGTGGTTCGGGCGCCGGCAAGACTACCCTCATCGACCTCCTGATCGGCTTGCACACGCCGGATTCGGGCAAGATTTCGCTGGACGGCGTTTCCCTGGCCGATATCGACATCCAGCAATGGCGGCGTTCGATCGGCTATGTGCCGCAGGAGCTCAGTCTGCTGCACACGACCATTCGTGACAATCTCACGCTCGGCGACGCCGACATCGACGATGCCGCCATTCAGCAGGCGCTCGATCAGGCGGGCGCGCGCGAGTTCATCATGGAGATGCCGAAAGGTCTCGACACCGAGGTCGGCTCCATGGGGGCGAAACTGTCGGGTGGCCAGCGCCAGCGCATCGCGCTCGCACGCGCGCTGGTGACGAAGCCCAAGCTCCTTATTCTGGACGAGGTGACGAGCGCTCTCGACCCCGATACTGAGCAATCCATCTGCGAGAACATCGCTGCCTTGCGGGGCCAGTACACCACCGTCGCCATCACCCATCGCCCGGCCTGGACCGAGGTCGCCACTCACCTCTACAAGGTGGAGAAGGGAACGGTGACCAAGGCGCATCTCCCCCGCAAGGCAAAGGTCCCGACCGCATGAATCTGAGGATCTCCGAAGTCCTGACGGCGGCCGACAAGACGGCATTTCTCCGCGTCCCTCACCTGGTCTTCGCCGATGATCCCAATTGGGTGGCTCCCCTCGATCTCGAGCGCCGCGAGCATCTCGATCCGAAGAAGAATCCGTATTTCCAGCACGCCGACGTCCAGCTTTTCGTCGCTTATGACGGCGACCGGCCGGTCGGCCGGATCTCGGCCCAGCACGACCGGCTGCGCCTCGAACATCATCGCGACGGCCGTGGTCAGTTCGGCTTCCTCGACGCTGTCGACGATGTGCGCGTCTTCGCAGCCCTTCTGGGCGCTGCCGAAGAGTGGCTCCGCAAGCGCGGCTTGACGGCAACGCACGGACCTTTCAATTTCTCCATCAACGACGAAATGGGTCTCCTGGTCTCGGGCTTCGACACGCCGCCCAACATGATGATGGGGCATGCCTTGCCCTATTACGCACGTCATCTTGAAGCGAACGGCTACGCCAAGATCAAGGACGTCCTTGCATATGACTATGAAGGATTGATCTCCCTGCCCCGCGCCATGCAGGCCATGGTGGACAAGTTCAAGGCATCGGGCGACCTGACGATGAGACCGCTCAGCAAGAAGCATCTCGACCGCGACCTCGCCATAATCATCGACATTTTCAATGACGCCTGGTCGGAGAATTGGGGCTTCGTGCCGATGACGCACGAGGAGATCACCGCGCTGGGAAAGAATTTGAAGATGCTGGTCGGCGAGGATTACATCTCGATCGCCAGCTACAAGGGCGCGCCGGCCGCGATGGCCATCACGCTTCCCAATCTGAACGATTGGATCAGTGACCTGAATGGCAGGCTGCTGCCGCTCGGCTGGGCCAAGCTCGTCTGGCGGCTCCTGATGAAACCACCCCGTTCCGTGCGCATGCCGCTGATGGGCGTGCGCCGCCGGTATCACGGCACGGTGGTCGGTTCGGCGCTCGCCGGTGCGGTCATCGACACCATCAGGACCTATCATCTTGCTCGCGGCACCAAGCGGGGCGAGCTCTCCTGGATATTGGAGGACAATAAGCCGATGCGCCGCATCATCGAGGCGCTCGGCGGCACGCCCTACAAGACCTACCGCATCTATGAGAAGAGCCTGACGTGACGGTTCCGGCCTGGAATGTCCTTGTCCTCGCTGCCGGCCGTGGACCCGACGATCCGATGGCCAAGGCCTATCGGGTCACGCACAAATGTCTTGTCGAAGTGGCCGGAGAGAACATGCTGTCCCGCGTGGTGCGAACGCTCCGCGCCCATCCGGCCGTCAAGGCCATTCATGTCGTGATCGAAACACAGCAATTGCTTGAGCAGGCTCTGGGCCCCGTGGCCGGCGAGGTGAGCTTCCTGACGCCGAAGGACAGCGCGGCGCACTCTGCCCTTTCGACGGTTACGGCCAATCCCCATTTTCCCTGGCTCATCACCACTGGCGATCATCCGCTCCTGACCGCCGGGATGCTCGACTACTTCTTCACTGAAGCCGTGGGCTATGACGCGGATCTCTCGGCCGGCCTCGCCAGCGCCGAAACCATATTGGCGCGGTTTCCGGAAGCGAAGCGAACCTTCCTGAAATTTGGCCGCGACCGCGTCTCGGGCTGCAATCTCTTTGCGCTCACCTCAGAGCGGGCCTTCGCGGCTCTCGCCTTCTGGCACGATCTCGAACAGATCAGGAAGAAACCCTGGCGTCTCGTCGGGGCCTTCGGACCGGTCGCACTTCTGCGTTTCGCCACCGGCATGCTGACCCTAGACAGCGCTTTCGCCTTGGCGTCGCGGCGCCTGGGTCTCAACGCGAAACCGGTGCTGATGCCCTTCGCCGAGGCGGCTGTCGATGTCGACAAGCCGGCCGACAAGGAACTCGCCGAAAAGGTCCTCGCGGAAAGACAGCGCCTACCAGCTTGAGACGAGCTGGCGCGCCTGCTGCAGGTCGACAGGAAAATCCACTTCGCACCATTGCACGCCGTCGAGCGCCACGGTCTTGACCGGGATGCGCTTGGCCAGCATGCCGACCGCGGCGGGAAACCACTGCTTGAGCCCGGCCGGATCGCGCATCGCCCGGTCGAGCGTCTCGACATAGGCTTTGCCGCCGTCACCGCGAAACATGTAAAAGCCGATAGCCTCGGCATTGACCGTCTCGGTCGGCAGGGTCTTGCCGATTTCGGTCAATCTTTCGCCGTCCATCATGACCTTCATGTCGTCGGCGTCATAGGCTGGCTTATGGTTTATCGCGACGGTCACCGGCGCCTCCGGCGCCGCCAGCAAGACCTTGACCAGATCCGCCTTGAACAGATTGTCGCCATTGACCTGAATAAATTCGCCCTTCATCTCATGGCGCGCCATCCAGCAGCTCGCCAGATTGTCGGCGACGCTGAAGAACGGATTGAAGATGGTCTTGATCTTGATCCGTTTCTCATGGGCAATGCCGGCGAGCGCCTCTTCCATGCGCGAAGCCGCATAACCGGTGACGACCGCGAATTCGGTGACCCCGCAGGCGGCGAATGCGTCGATCTGCCGGCCGATCAGCGAGCGACCGCCGATATCCAGGAGTGCCTTGGGGACTTCGGCGGTCAGCGGCAGGAGGCGTTTGCCCTGGCCGGCGCCAAGAATGATGACTTTCACGATGCTTGAACTCGCTGCTCACGGCCGCTTAGAGACTTCCCATCTCCGAGCCCGGTACAAAGCAAAATGATTCGACCGGAACCGGAAAGGCTCTATGAACGGCGAACCTCAATCGCACCCGATTCGACGGAAGTCAACGAAACTGTCCATTCCCCATGTTCACGCTTGCCCACCTGTCTGACCTCCATATCGGGCCGCTTCCCAAGGCGGAATCCTGGCGCGACTACATCGGCAAGCGCACGCTGGGCAAGATCAGCTGGCACCGCCGGCGCCGGTTTCTGCATGATCCCGCGATCGCCAATGCCATGATCGCCGATATCAAGGCGCATGCGCCCGATCATGTCGCCTTGACGGGGGACCTGATCAACATCGCGCTCAGGCAGGAATTCGTGGCGGCGGCGCGGTGGCTCAAGACTTTCGGGGCGCCCGACTGGATCACCCTGGTGCCCGGCAATCACGACGCCTATCGCCCCTTCCCCTGGACGGAGGGCGCCGGCCTCTGGGGCGCCTACATGACGGGCGACATCAGGCTGCCTGGCCAACGCGCCGCCCCTGGCGCGGACGAGGTATTTCCCTTTGTGCGGCAACGTCGGAACATCGCCTTGATCGGCCTCTCCAGTGCCGTCCCGCAATCGCTGTTCCGGGCCGGCGGCCGCCTGGGCGCCGACCAGCTCAAGCAGCTCGGCCCTATCCTCCAGGACCTGCGCCAGCGCGGCTTCTACCGCGTTGTGCTGATCCATCATCCCCCCATCCCCGGCCTGACTCCGAGACGGCGGGCGCTCGATGACGATCAGGAGCTGAAGCAGATCATCGAGGAGCACGGCGCCGATCTGGTGCTCTACGGCCATAACCATCGCCATGGCCGGACCACGCTTTCGACCCGTTTCGGCGCCGCCCACATCATGGGGGCGCCTTCCGCCACTTCGCCAGGCCACGGGAAATATGACGCTGCGGCTTGGTATCTTTACAAGATTCGCCGCGTCGACGGAGCGTGGTCGGCCACTGTGACGATCCGCTGCTGGGATGGTCAGACGGGGGCCTTTGTAGCCCAGGGCGGCTTTACGCTGTAAAAGGGTAAGAATTCACTCACACTCTTACCTGAGGGCATGTTACAAGTTATGTCGAATGCGACACTCGTCAAATTTGGCCTTCCCGCCACCCTGATCGCGGACTACAAGCACTGGACCGTTCTGCTGCGACCGGCGCAAGTGACCCTGGGATCGCTGATCCTGGGAGCCAAAGGAGAGTGGTCCGCCTTCTCCCAAATTCCGCCCCAGGCTTTTGCGGAATTGGCGCATGTGACCCACTGCCTCGAAACCGGCCTCAGGAATTTTCGTGCCTATGACAAAATCAACTATCTGATGCTCATGATGGTCGACCCGCACGTGCATTTCCATGTCATTCCCCGCTACGCCGCGGCGCAGCGCTTCGAGGACGTGCAGTTTCCCGATACCGGTTGGCCCGGGCAGCCCAACCTGGCGGGCGCCGTCGCCTTGCCCGCCGAAACGCATGCCCGCTTGCGCGACGCCATCCGCCGAGACTGGCCGAAAGACTGACCCGCCGTGTTCCGCATCGTAGACCGCTATGTCCTGCGCCAGCTCGCCAAGCCGCTGATCACCTCGGTGGTCATCGGCCTGCTCGTGCTCCTCGCCGAACGCATGGTGCGCCTTCTCGACACCACGCTCGGTAAGAAGAATTCGATCGGCGTCGTTTTCGAGATGCTGGCCTATCTGGTGCCGCATTACCTCGGTGTCGCCTTGCCGGCGGCATTGTTCCTCGGTCTCCTGTTCAGCTTCAACAAGATGTCGCGTGACAGCGAGATCGATGCCCTGCTCGCCTCCGGCATCGGCCTCCATCGCATCGCCCAGCCGGTGGCGATCCTGTCGCTTATCCTGGCCGCCCTTTCGGTGCTCATCGTCGGCTGGCTGCAGCCCCATACCCGCTACGCCTATCGCGCCGTGGTGTTCGACGTGAAGAATGTCGACGTCTTCTATCTCGCCGAGGAAGGCATCTTCATGCAGGCGGGCACCCGCACCTTCATTCTCGACAAGCTCAACCGCTCGGCCGGCTCATTCGAACGCATCTTCCTATTCGACAACCGCGGCAATGGCGGCATCGAGACGGTGACCGCCTCGAATGGACGTCTCATCGAGAACACCGATACGCGTCTGCCGGTGTTGCGCCTGCAGAACGGCCATCGCCTGCAGATCGAGCGCATGCCGAGCCTCGCCCCGGACCAGAAGCCGCCAAGCTCAACGGTCAGCAATTTCCAGGAAGCGGACACGCCGCTCGGCCAGGTTGCCGACAAGACCTTCCGGCCACGTGGCAACGACGAGCGCGAATTGACGCTTCCCGAGCTCATAACGCTCCAGGACAATCCGCCCGCCGGAGCGAAGCCCGATCAGATGCGCGCCGAGCTCCATAAACGCATCATCGCTATGCTCACCATGCCGATGCTGCCGTTCCTCGCGGTTCCATTCGCCTTGGGCCGGAGACGCAACCAGCGGACCTACAGGTTCGGCGTGGCGCTCATCCTTCTGGTGGCGCTCCACGAGGTCATCGAGCAAGGCGCTATCGCGACCCGATCCAACGGCACTTCGCCCTGGCTCACCATGTGGCTGCCCTTTCTGTCGGTCACCGCCTTTGCCGCCTGGCGCTTCTGGTCGGCGAGCTTCACGCTGCAGCCGGATCAGCTCGACCGCATCATCGACCGCTTCGCGACCGCGATGCGACGGTTCTTCAGAAGCATAATATCCCGCCTCTCGCGCGGAGAGGCGACATGAAGATCATCGGCTGGATGCTCACGCGTATGGTTCTCATACGCTTCATCTTCATTCTCTTCGGCATCTCGATCTTCGTCATCACCCTCGACATCGTTGCCTATTCCAAGGAGATCCTGGCGATCGGCGACGGCGGTCTCAACGCCGTCTTCACCTATGTGGTGATGCGCGCCCCTGGCACGCTCTCGACCTTCCTGCCGATCAGCGTGCTGATCGCCCTGCTGCTCGTCCTGATCGAGCTGAGCTATCGAAACGAGCTGCCGGCCATCTGGTCTTCCGGCATATCGCCTTTCCGCATCATGATGATGCTGATGCCTTTCGCCATTCTGGCCGGCGGACTGCATTTTCTGCTCAATGACCAGGCGGTGCCGCGCACGGCCCCGACATTGCGCGAATGGGGCATCGGCGACTATGACGAGAAGAAACTGAAGGTTGGCGGTGAGAAGGACCCGATCTGGATGCGCGCCGGCCGCGACATCCTGCGTGCCGGCAGCGCCAATGCCCAGGCGACGGAGCTCGAGGACGTCATCATCTTCCGGCGCGACGAAGCCGGACTTCTGCGCGAGCAGATCATGGCGAAGAGCGCGGTGCTCAACCAGGACCGCTGGCACCTGTCGAACGTGCTCGTTTACTATCGCGAGAACCTGCCGCCCAACCGCCTCGATCAGATGATCTATTCCGGCTCGTTCCGGCCCGCCGCCGCCGGAGCGCGTTCGGGCGACCCCGAAGAGATGAGCATGAGCGATCTGAGCTATTTCGTCGAGAATTCGGGCTTCGGCATAAGGCCAACCTGGGTCTATCAAACCTGGTGGCACAAAAGGCTGGCGCTGTTCGTCACCGCCTTCGCCATGGTCGCGTTGTGCATCCCGCTGGCGGCGCGGTTCCGGCGCGGCGGCGGCATCGGCATCATGTTCGCGGTCGGGATCGGCCTCGGCTTCCTCTTCTTCATCACCGACGGCATCGCGCTCACCATGGGCGAGCTCGGCTTCGTGACGCCCTGGTTCGCCGCCTGGGCGCCGGTCCTGGGCCTCGCCGCGGTCGCCGGCTTCATCACTTTCCGTACTGAACGCCTATGAGCCTGGAAAACGCGACCATGAATGCCGCTCCGGCCGAGCAGGCAGCGCCGGCGATGTCGAGGCCGGTGCTTTGCTTCATCGGCACGAGCGATATCCGCCTGTGGTCGCTGACGCCCGGGGAACGCCTGCGCCGCCAGTTCGCCCGCGAGGGCGTGACTGAAGAGATATCTGTCGATCAGGCGGCGCAGCACAGTGGACCGGTGATCTTTCTCAAAGCCGACGCTGTCCTCGATCAGCCTCTGATTCCCATCCTCGCCGCGCGCTCGAATATATTGCTCATCGGCAGCGGCAGTGCGCCGCTCGCGGTGCAGGCGTCCGGCCGGCACGCAAGAGCCATCGCCGAGATTCTGCTGGAAGGAATCGAGCCTTCGTCCGATCTAGGGCTCCTGGCGCGCACGCCCGATCAGCTCGACGCCAAATTCTGGAAGGCGCTGCGCAAGCGCGAGACGCCCTATGCCTTCCACCTGACGGCCGACAATCGCGCGGATGTCGAATGGCGGATGTTCATGGGCACCTATAAGGGCGCCACAGACGTGGTGACCAAGCACCTGTGGCCGCGCCCGGCATTCGCCGTGACGCGCTGGCTGGCACCGCGCGGCATCACGCCGAACATGGTTACCTGTGTCGGCGCGGTGATGGTATTCCTCGCCTTCTGGCTGTTCATGCAGGGCCAATATGGCATGGGCCTTGCAGCGGCGTGGCTCATGACATTCCTCGATACCGTCGACGGCAAGCTCGCCCGCACCACGCTGACCTCCAGCAAATGGGGCGATGTGTTCGACCATGGCCTCGATCTCATCCATCCGCCCTTCTGGTACGTCGCCTGGGGCATCGGCCTCGTCTATGCAGGCCATCCGCTCGATGATACGACCTTCTGGACTGTCATCGCGGCGATCCTCGGCGGTTATGTCCTGCAACGGATCATGGAGGGCATCTCCATTAAGTGGCTGGGGCTCGAGATTCATATCTGGCGCAAGATCGACACGGTGTTTCGCCAGATCACCGCCCGCCGCAATCCCAATCTCGTCATCCTGACCGCCTTCACCCTGCTGGGCCGCCCCGACTGGGGCCTCATCGCCGTGGCCTGGTGGACGGTCATCTGTCTGGTGTTGCACGGCCTGCAGCTTATCCAGGCGCTCGCCGCGAAACGTTCAGGCCCCCTCGAATCCTGGATGGCGAAAGGCTGATGACACGGGGGCTCATCGTCAATCCGCTATCCGGCAAGGCGAGCGGCAAGGGCCTTGAGCTGGCCGCCCTGCTCAAGGCGCAGCCGCAGGTCATCGTGCGGGTGCTCGAGAATTTCGGCCAGCTCTATCCGTTCATCGCAGAAATGGCGCAGGCCGGCGTGAGCGAGCTTTTCATAAGTTCGGGTGATGGCACCGTCCAGGCGATCCAGACCGAGATCGCCGAGCGCTACGCGCCGAAATTTCTTCCGCGCCTGTCGCTATTGCCGCACGGCACGACGAATATGACCGCCGCCGATCTGGGCTTCCGCAATCGCGACGTGAAAGTGCAAGCCGATTTCATCGCCAATCGTCAGCCGCGTGTGCTGGTCTCCCGTCCGACCTTGCGTGTCGCCAATCCGCGCGACGGCCGTGTCCGTCATGGCATGTTTCTCGGCACCGGCGCTGTCTGGCAGGCGACCGTGTTCTGCCAGGACGTCGTCCACGGTACCGGCTTGAAGGGCGAATTCGCCACCTTCGCGACCCTGGCGAGCGCGGTCGCCAAGGCGTTGTTCACCCGCGCCAATCCGCATGACACCGGGAGGATCGACCGGCCCTATCCGATCAAGCTCATGCGGGACGGCATGGCGGCGGTCGAGGGCGAGCATCTGATGCTTCTCGCCACCACCCTCGACAAGCTCATTCTCGGCACCAGGCCCTTCTGGGGCGGCAAGACCGGGCCGATCCGCGTCTCCACCTTTCCCTATCCGGTTCCCAGCATCATACGCTGGCTGCTGCCTTTGATGTATGGCGGCGAAGGGCGGCGCGTTCCGCAAGGAGCGCACAGTTTCTCGGGCCGTGTCTTCGAGATCGCCAGCAGTACGCCTTTCGTCATCGACGGCGAGTTCTTCGAGGCGCCGGCCGACGGGCCGCTGCGGGTCGAAACCGGTCCCGAATTCGCGTATATTCGCGGATGATGGACAGGCCACCCGCGGAACTCGCAAGTCTCGTCGCCAGCACCCTCGACCGTCAGCTCTCCGCCGATGTCCGGGCGATGGCCGATCACGTGCTGAGCCGGCATCGCGGCGCCGCCGCCATTCTAGCTTATGGGTCGTGCCTGCGCGGCGTCGGCACCGATGAATCGCTCATCGACTTCTACCTTCTCCTCGACAGCGACGCGGATGTGAGCGCCAATCCGGTGAGCCGCCTCGGCGCCCGCTTAGTGCCGCCCAATGTCTATTACGCGGAGACCATTCACGACGGCCGTATCTTGCGGTGCAAATACGCCGTGCTGACTTTGCCGCTTTTTGCCCGGCGCATGCGCCCTGAGACGAAGAACCCCTATTTCTGGGCACGTTTCGCCCAGCCTGCGGCACTCGTTTATGCTTCGAACGGCGCGAGCCGTACCCGTGTCATAGAAGCGATAAGCCAGGCCGTCGTCACCATGTACCGCGCCGCCCTCGCGACGGCACCTCAGGGCAGCGCCGCGGCGGACATCTGGCGCCGCGGCTTCGAGGAAACCTATCGGACCGAGCTTCGCCCAGAATCCGGCGGCCGTGCGGGAGAGCTCGTGGCAGCGAATGCAGTCTTCTACGAACAGGCGGCCGGGTTGATCGGGCGGCCGAAAGTACCGCCTGTGTCATGGCAGATGCGCCGCTGGCAGGGCAAGGCTCTGTCGATGGCGAGACTTGCGAAGGCGGCCTTCACCTTCGAGGGCGGTGCGTCCTACGCGGCCTGGAAGATCGAGCGGCACAGCGGCCGGAAGATAGAGCTTTCGCCCTGGCAGCGCCGGCATCCTGTATTGGCCGGGCTTATGCTGTTGCCGAAGCTCCTGTGGCGCGGCGCGCTCAAGTGAAACGCCGCCGCAATTCTGTAAAACCCGAATATTAACATCAAATTTACCAAACAAATACCAGATAACCTGTGTTAGCCTCTCCTTTCGGTGTCTCGGCTTAAGTAATCCTCGGGGTTCGAAGTCCGGTGGAAGATGAAACACTCGATCGTCAAGCGGGCGATCTCGGTCGCACATCGTAGTGTCATGATCGCCCTGTTCGGCGCGTTCCTGCTGGTCGTTGCCGGAATGATCGAACGCTCGATATTCGAGAACTGGTCACGCCAGATCGATGCGCGGCTGCAGCGCGCGAGCCTGCTCGCCAACCAGATCGCACTTTTCGACGAGCGGCTCTCCATGTTCGCCCACATGGCCGTTTCCAGCGGCGACTGGCGCTGGATCATCCGCTACGAGAACACCATCCCGTTGCTCGAGCGCTCCATCGCCGACGGGATCGCCATGGCGCCTGACGAGGCGGCGAAGCGTTTCACAACCTACGGCAAGATTTCGAACGAAGCGACGACCAATATGGAGCGCCAGGCGCTGAGCTTGGTCCAGAAGGGGCAAAAGGCCGAGGCGAGCGCGATCCTCGATTCACGCACCTATGCGATGGAGAAGGCGCGGCTGACCAGCGAGACTGGACGCCTTGTCGAAGCCACGCGACAGCAGCTGCGCACCGATTTCGCCTCGGTTTCGCAATTCTCCCAGCTGTCGAAATTCTGTCTGGTTCTGATCGGCCTCGGCATCCTGTGGTGGGCGCTCTATCGCAATCTCCGCCGCTCGGAGGATGTCTTCGCCGATGCCGAGGACAATATCCGCTACCTCGCCATGCACGACGAGCTCACCGGTCTCGCCAACCGCCGTGCTCTGAGCGGCCACCTCGGCGAGAAGCTCCATTCCGTATCGGCCAGCGGCAAGAAGCTCGCTTTGATCTCGCTCGACATGGTCGGCTTCAAGAAGGTGAACAGTCTCTATGGCCATGTGGCCGGCGATACCATCCTCGTCGCTTTGGCCAAGCGGCTTCAGTCCAATCAGAGCGATCAGACGAACACCTTCCGGGTCGGCGGCGATGAATTCGTGATCCTCACCGAATATGCCGACGACCAGGATCTCGAGGCGCAATGCGACCGCCTGATCAAACTGCTGAAGAAGCCGATCGCCGCGGCCTCGGGCACCATTTCTCTCAACGCCCGGCTTGGCGTCGCCAAGGCGCCCCAGGATGCGACCGACCCGCAGTCGCTCTACCGCAAGGCCGACATCGCCCTTCAGCAGGCGCGCGGCGTGCAGTCCGAAACCACCGTCTACTATGATGCCTCGATGGACGACCGCATCCGGCTGCGCGCCCGCATCGAAACCGAGCTTCCGGCGGCGATCGAGCGCGGCCTTATCGTGCCGTATTTTCAACCCGTCGTGGAGCTCACCACCGGACGCCTCGTCGGCTTCGAGGCGCTCGCGCGCTGGGAACATCCCGATGCGGGCTTGATCGGTCCCGACAGCTTCATCTCGGTTGCCGAGGAAGCCGGCCTGATCGACGACCTCTTCCTCTCCATACTGCGGCAGGCCTGCGCCAACGCCCGTCTATGGCCTCCGCAGCTTTCGGTATCGGTCAACCTTTCACCCACGCAGCTCGCCAACCCGAATATTTCGACACGCATACGCGACATCGTCAGGGATGCGGGCATCACGCCGCAGAGGCTGGAAATCGAGATCACCGAAAGCGCGCTCGCCGCCAACTTCGAGTCGGTGCGCCAGCCGCTGGTCGATCTCAAGCTGCTCGGAATATCCATCGCGCTCGACGATTTCGGCACCGGCTATTCGAGCCTGCAGCACCTCTCCGAGCTCCTGATCAACAAGATCAAGATCGACAAATCCTTCATCCGCCCCTCATCCGATCCCCAGCAGAATGCCAAGATCGTCCGGTCGATGCTCGGCCTCGCAAGAAGTCTGGGCCTTGCCACCACGGCGGAAGGCATCGAGCTCATGACCCAGGCGATCGAGCTGCAGCAGCTCGGCTGCGTCTATGGCCAGGGCTTTCTCTACAGCCGGCCGGTGAACCAGCTCGCCTGCCTGACACTGATCGAGAAGTGGGACCCGGCCGCCGCCCGTCCATCCTTGCGGATGCGCGAGGTCAGCTGAAATCGGGATATCAGCCGGCCTTTCTGTAGTGCCCCTGCGCGACAACCTCGCCGAACAGCGTGATGATCCGGTCGATGTCCTCGAATGTGTGCGCCGCCGAGACCGAGCAGCGCAGCAGGCACTGCTTGCCGGGCGTGCCGGGCGGAAGCGCGATATTCACATAGACCCCGGCATTGAGAAGCGCGTTCCACATCGCGATGGTGGAGACCTCGTCGGGACAATTCACCGCCACGATCGGGCTTACGCTGTCGCAGCCGAGCGCCAAGCCAAGTCCCTTGAAGCCGTTGAACAGGCGGGCCGAATTGACCGCCAGGCGCTCGCGCCGCTCGGGCTCGGCCTTGAGCTTGCGGATCGCCGCCAGCGATGTCGCCACCGTCGACGGTGACGGCGAGGCGGTGAACATATAGGGGCGCGAGGCATAGCGCAGCATGTTGAACAGCGGATGGTTGCCGGCGCCGAAACCGCCGATCGCGCCGATGCTCTTCGAGAACGTGCCGACGACGAAATCGACGTCGTCCTCGAGCCCCGCCTCGTCGGCGAGGCCCCGGCCGTTCGGGCCCAGCACGCCGAAGGAATGCGCCTCGTCGACGAGCAGCTGGAAGCCGTGCTTCTTCTTCACCTCGACGAAATCGGCGAGCGGCGCGCGGTCGCCCAGCATCGAATAAATACCCTCGAGAACGACCAGCCGGCCGCCCTCATCTTCCGAGCGCGCCAGCCGCTTGTCGAGATCGCCCGCGTCATTGTGGCGGAAGCGCACCAGCTTGGCGCCGGACAACGTGCAGCCGTCATAGATCGAGGAATGCGAGTCGGCATCGAGATAGATCGTGTCCTTGGGCCCCGCCAGCCCGGCCAGCATGCCGAGATTGGCCTGATAGCCGGTGGTGAACATGATGCAGTGCTTGCGGTTGAGAAAGCTCGCCAGCTCGGTCTCGAGATCGCGATGCGAGGCATAGGAGCCGTTGGCGATGCGCGAGCCCGTCGTGCCGGTGCCGTAGAGGCGCAAGGCCTCCTGTCCGGCCGCGATGCAATCGGGCTCGAAGGTGATGCCCATATAGTTGTTGGTGCCGGCGAGCACCGTCTCGCGACCATTGATGATGGCGCGGGTCGGCGACAGGATGCGGTCGTTGGTGAGGCCCACCGCATTGACGCCGAGCGACATCATGCGCTCATGGCGCTCCGCTATGCCGCGGTGCTTGTCGAAGAGATCGGTCATGGGATCATACCTTTGCCAGACGGCCCTCGACCACCGTCACGAGATCGGCGAGCGAGCGTGTTTCAGAGAGAATATTGAGCGGAATGTCGATGTTGTAATGGTCTTCCACTTCCATGACGAAATCCATCACCGACACGGAATCGATATTGAGATCGGCTGAGATATCCGTCTCGGGCTTGAGGGCGATCTTGGCCGAATTGAATGGTTCAAGCAGCTGACACAGGGTCGAGAATATGTCCTGGTTCATTTGATGCTCTCTCCATGAAACGTCGGCGACTGCCTTCTATCGGCCCGGCTATTGGCCGGCAACCACCCTTGTTCGCGATACCAGGCGATCGTAAGGCGGAATCCCTCGTCGAACTGAACCGCATCTGCAAGGCCCGCATCGGGACCACGGGCGACCCAGTCGCGATGATAGAGCTCCCGCACCTTCCCGGGCGTCAGCGGGACGCGGAGCGTCAGAGCGGCGCCCAGCAGCGACACCGGCCAGGCCAGGCCCTGGAGCAGCCAGCGCGGCAGGAAAACCAGGCGCGGCTCCCGTCTCTCCGTCTCGGCCGCGTCCTTCACCAGATCGGTCCAGCCATAACCATTGGCCCTGCCGTCATCGATTTCACGCAAACCCGTGGTCGGCTCCTCGAGCTGCGCCATCAGGAATTTCGCCAGATCTCCCGCATAAAGAAGCGAGAAGCGCGCCGCCGCCGCAGCGGGTATGACCGCGATACGCCGGGTCAACTGCCCGAGCAGCGGCAGGGTGGCGCGATCTCCCGGACCGTAGACGACCGGCGGCCTGAGGATGAGGAGCCCATTGGGCGGCTGCGCCAGCAACATGTCCTCGGCCTGGCGCTTGCTCGCCGCATAGTCGGAAAGCTGCGGCTCACGCGCGGCGAGGCTCGAGACATGGATGAAACGCTCGACACCCGCGGCACGCGCCGCCGCGGCCAGCCGCTCGGTGCCCTGGACATTGACGGCGAAAAAGGTGGCGCGGTCGGGCGCGGCGATCGCACCCGCCAGATGGATGACGGCGCGCGCGCCGGCGACCAGACGCCTGAGGGCGGTTTCGTCTTCGAGCCCGCCGACGATCGTTTCCGCCGTGCCGAACCCGCAATCGCGCGGACCTTGCCGCACGAGCAGCCGCAAGGGATAACCGGCATCCTCCAGAGCTTTGATGAGATGGCGGCCGACGAAACCGGTGCTTCCGGTGAGTGCTATCGGCCCGTGCATCGGCCTGAAGCCAATCGCGGTTTACTGCGCGGCTTGGAGCCGCGTTTCATCCAGCGAACGCGGCAGGCGAGCCAGCGGGGAGATCTCGGCGATGTCGCCCGTGAGATAGCCATCCTTGGCGCCGGCACGGGAAAGCTTGCCGGACGAGGTGAAGGGCAGGCTTTTGGGCGCGACGAGGACAACGGCGCATTCGATTCCGGCCGTCTGATGGACGACGGCGGCAACCTTGCGGCGCAGCTCTTCCATCTCCGCGGCATCGGCAAGGCGGCAATGCACGAGGACAACGACGTCGTCGTCACCGTCCTCGCCTTCGACCGCGAAGGCGGCGGCATCGCCGCTGCGCAGCGGCTCGATCTGCTCGGCCGCCCATTCGATATCCTGCGGCCAGATATTGCGGCCATTATGAAGGATCAGGTCCTTGGCCCGGCCGGTGATGACGATCTCGCCATCGAGCCAGTAGCCCATGTCGCCGGTATCCATATAACCGTCGGCGGTCATGATCGCCTGGGTCGCTTCGCTATTCTCGAAATAGCCGGCCATCAGGCTCGGCCCCTTGAACAGGATATGGCCGATCTCCCGGTCGCCCAGATCCTGGCCGGCATCGTCACGGATGACGATCTCATGGCCGGCGATCGGTTTGCCGCACACGACGAAGCTGCGCACCCGCTCGGGGCTCTGCTTGAGCTGCTCGCTCGCCGGAACCGCGCGCTGCGCCAGCTTGTAGTGGAGACGATCAACGGTATCGATCTTCACCGGTTTGCTGAGGTCGGCGAAGGTGATGGCGAGCGTCGATTCGGCCATGCCGTAGCTCGGCGTGAAGGCTTTCGCGTCGAAGCCCGCCACCGAGAGCTTATCGGCGAAATCATTGAGGATATCGGCGCGCACCATGTCGCCGCCGATACCGGCGACGCGCCAGGACGTCAGATCCAGCGTCACCGCCTCGCCGTTGATCCGGCGCGCCGCGAGATCGAAGCCGAAGGACGGTGAATAGGCGATGGTGCTGCGGTTCTCCGACATCAGCTTGAGCCACAGGGCCGGACGGCGGGCGAAGGAGGTGGTCGACAGATAATCGACGGTCACCTGCCCCATCATCGGCGACAGGCAGAAGCCGACCAGTCCCATATCGTGATAGAGCGGCAGCCAGGAGAAGGCGCGGTCTTCATTGGTGACCTTCAGGCCGTCGCGCAGGATGCCGCGCGTATTGGCGACGATCGCCTTCTGGGTGATGAGCACGCCCTTCGGGCTCGAGGTCGAGCCCGAGGAATATTGGATATAGGCGACTTCGTCGACCTCGAAAGGCTTCAGCTTCTCGATGCTTTCCGGCGTCGCCGCGAGCTCGTCGAAGGTCTTGACGATCGCGGTATCGGCGAGCCGTGCCGCCTCACTTATGTGGGAGACGAGGTCGCCCGGCAGGATGACCGCGCGGGCGCGCGCCGTCTTCAGCATGCCGGCGATGCGCGACACATAAGCGTTCTTGCCGCCGATATACATCGAATAGGGCATCGGGCACGGCACCAGGCCAGCATATTGGCAGCCGAAGAACACCGCCATGAAATCAGGGCTCGTCTCGGCGACGACGGCGACGCGTTCGCCGCGCTTGAGACCGGAGGAGAGAAGCTTGCGCGCCGTCGCCAGCGCCTTGAGCCGCAATTCGCGATAAGGCAGCACATGCTCGAGCTGGCCGCGCGACGAATAGAAATTGAAGCCGGTCACCCCACGCGCAGCGTAATCGAGACCCGCGGTCAGGGTCGCAAAACCACCAAGCACTTTCGCCAGCACCGGGTTACGATGGGGCGTCGGGCTCAGCGCAAACTCGCTCGCGCTCTGCCTCAAGCCCCCTTTGATAGCCGTGCCGTGCAACTTAACCTCTTGACCTTACTAAGTATTTCCCGACAGCGCCCCGAAACGGGCAAGACTCGCTGAAATCCCCTGTTCCTTAGCTAACAGCGGGACGGGAAAGCTTAAAATCAAAAGGTATTTCAGATTATTAACGACGCTATCCGGTGAGCCGGGAAATCAACACTCCGGCAATAAATAGCGCCAATGCCCCGATGGAAAAGCCGGACAGCCAGGCGAGGATCAAGGCTGTGGTCGAATGGCCGACGATCCCTGTTTTCGGGCCTGCTATTGGGGCGGAAATGGCCGTGATCTCCCGCTCCCGGGCGATCAGGCGGTGGGCGATATGCTGGGTGATGCGCTCGATCATTTCGGCGCGGTTCGTCGTCTCGAGCAGCGTCTGACGCCCTGCCGGGCTGTCCTGGACGAGCCGGTAGGTGCGGGGGTCCGGCGCCATGACCACGGAGGTGATGAGGTCGACCCATAGGCGCGGCGGGTCGCCTGGCACGAGCGCCAGGTCGATGAAGGATGTGGCGGCACTGTTGCCGGCCACGACCGGCACGAGGTCGTCTTTCAGGACTTGCAGGCGGAGCGTCTGCGCGTCCCTGATATCCAGGACCGCATCGAAATGGGCCGCCTCGGCCAGGCGGGCCTGGCGCAGCGCCCCGTTCAGGCTCTGCTCTCCTGGCAATCTTGTCGACAGAGGGGAAACCACTAGAATGCTCCCGATTTATGAACCGACTGTGCCAAAATAGGCCGCAAAAGACTCGTTTCTTCAGTTATTTCCGTATCTTGCAACTCTCGCACCAGCAAAGCCACGACCGAAATGGACAATCCACTGCCTTCCAGCGCCCAGCGCGTCGCCGATGCGGCGAAGCGCCTTGGCCTTTCCCCTCACATCGTCACCATGGCGGACAGCACCCGTACCGCCGAGGAAGCCGCTGCCGCCTGCAGCTGCGAAGTCGCCCAGATCGTCAAGTCGCTCGTTTTCCGGGGCGCCCAATCGGGCACACCCTATCTGCTGCTGGTTTCGGGCAAGAATCGGGTCAATGAGAAAAAGGCGGCGGCCGTGATCGGTGAAAGCCTGGCGCGCCCGGACGCCAGCTATGTCCGCGGCACCACCGGCTATGCCATCGGCGGCATCCCGCCCTTCGGCCATGACACGCCGCTCAAGACTTTCATCGATGCCGACCTTCTGGCCTATGACAGCGTATGGGCCGCCGCCGGCACGCCGCATTGCGTCATGCGGCTCACGCCCCGGGACCTTCAGGCCAAGACCGGCGCCGAGACGCTCGTCGTCTACTGAGTTTTGACCGGCTGGGCCGATCCGCCGCAAACCGTCGGCAGCGGTGCATCGCCGAACCACAATTCGAAGGTGTTGGGCCGGACCTTCTTGGCGCCTTCCCAGATGGTGGTGAGATTGATCACCTTGAGCTCGAGGCCGAGCGCGCCGAACATGTTGGCGATGGCCTGGCCACGCTCCATGTCGCTGTCCTTGAGCACCCGCAATTCATGCTGCTTGCCGTCCCAGTTGACCTGCGCGATCAGCGGCACCGAGATCTGGGTGCGGTCGGCGTCCTTCAGCGACAGAAGCATGGTGGCGATGCAGGCGCGCTGCTGGTCGTTCATGGCATGGACGAAGAGCCGGCTCGGCAGGCGCTCGAGCGCCTTGCGGAAGGTCTCGGCGACGGCGGGATTCTCATCCGAGGCTTTCATCAGCGCGGCCTCCATCAAAGGCAGCATCTGCTTGTCGGATGAAGAGTTGGCATAGTCGAGCTGGGCGGCGACGAACTCGACCGGCACCTTGTCGTTCTTGAGCAGATATTCGAGCATGGCGACGCCGAATTTGCGCTTCTCGGAATTTTCGTCGCTGACCAGGTCGATCATGGTCTTGAGGTCGCTCAGATTCTGCTGCCAGCGCGTGTAATAGAGGCCGGTTCCCGCCACCGTGAGCGGGATCATGACGGTCGCCAGGAGCTGGACCATTATTTCGCGCATGGGCCGCATCGACATCCTTGAACTCCAACAATATCAGCCGCCTTGCACCATTCCAATAAGGCGGAACGGTGGCCTTTTACCCGTGGGCACGATTCGCTGGAATCGCTATTCGCCGGACGATGGCGGCGGCAGCCGCGGCCTCAGCAGATAGGCGGCGAGCGGCGGGATGGCGAGGCTCATGAGGAAATACCGCGCGAGCTGATGGGCCCCGACATAGGCCGGGTCGAGATTGAGGGCGAGCGCGATGACCGTCATCGCATCGAGCCCGCCCGGCGAGAAGGCGAGCAGCGTCAAGGCAAAGGGCAGATGGGCGATGAGGGCGGCCAGAACGGCCCCCAGGATCGAGATCGCCAAGGCGATGGCGAAGCCGGCAAGGCCGTCCGCCAGGCCGTAGAGCAGTTCGCCAGGGCTGAAATCCTGAAACCGGCTGGCGAGCAGCGTGCCGAGGATCACATTGGCGAGGATCAATGCCGGCGCCGGCAAGGCGCCGTGGGCGATGCCCCCCAGGAAGAAGCCGGCGCTGACCAGGATCGAGCCGATGAATAGCCCGGCCGGAAACTTGAAATGATTGAGCAGCAGCGCCGCCGCCGCACTTGCCAGGAAGACGAGCACGATCTCCCACCATACCGTCGGCACCGTCACCACCGGGGGCATGGCCGCCGGCGACAGATTGGTGATGACGATCGGCAGAGCCGCGACCAGGAAGAACAACCGGATGCTCTGGGCGATGATCACCCGACGCATGTCGGCCTTCGCCTCGTCCGCCATGGCGACGACCATGGCCAGCGCGCCGGGCAGGCTCGAAAACAGCGCGTCGGCCTTCGGCCAGCCGCGCACCCGCCGGTAGAACAGATAGCAGGCGGCCGTCACCACCATGACCGTCAGCACCAGCATCACCAGGCTCAACGGCCAGCGTCCGGCCGTGGCGAGCGTCTCCGGCGTGACGCTGCTCCCGATCTGCACACCGAGAATGATGAAGGCGAGAATGCGCAGATAGGACGGCACCGAGAGCTTCACCCCCGACAATACGGTGATGATCGCCACGATCATGCTGCCGGCGAGCCACGGCGCCGGCAGATGTAGATAGGCGAAGACGGCGCCGCCTAGGGCGCCCAAAGCAAGCGTGAAGAGTATGCGGATCAGAACAAGGGCCTCAATGACGTGAACAGCTGGCGATAGCGCCAATATGCATTGTCATAGGCTTGCTTGTGCCGAACAAGCGGCAAAGTCACATCCGCGACGGGATTGAGGGCGGCGACTGTCGCGCCGATATCCGCGACGAGCCCCGCGGCCTTGCCGGCGAGGACGGCGGCGCCGATCGCTGACGTATCGGTATGGAGCGGCGTTTCGGCCGGCAGGCCGATGAGATCGGCACGAATCTGCTTCCACAGCGAGCTGCGCGCCCCGCCGCCCACGATCCGCAGGGCCTCGGCCGAGAGCCCCAATTTCTGTGTGCGCTCGAACACGTCCCGCATGGCGAAAGCGAGCCCTTCGAGCAGTGCGCGCGCCAGATGCGGAGCGCCATGCGCGGGGGTGAGGCCGTAGAAGGCGCCGCGCGCCGAGGCGATCCATTCCGGCGCCATGGCGCCGGACAAAGCAGGGATGAATGTCAGACCTTCGGCCCCCGGCGCGACCTGCCCCGCAAGCCCCGTCAATTCGTCGAAACTCGTGAGCCGGAACGTATCGCGGAACCAGACGAGGGCGCCGCCCGACAGCCAGCCCGGATTCTCGATGAAATAGCGCCCGCCCAGGAAAGCATGCGTCTCGACGAGCCGGCCCGGATCGACGAGCGGCGCATCATGCAAGCCTCCCGTCACCTCGGCGGTCCCGAGCACATTGATGAACCGGCCGGGCGCCGTGAGTCCAGCCCCCAGCGACGAGGAGAAATCGTCCCCCGTGCCGACCGCGACCGGAATGCCCTTCGGCAGGCCCGTCACCCGGGCGCCGTCTGCCGTCAATGAACCGGCTTTGTCGGCCATGTCCAAAACTGCCGGCAATTCCTCCTCGCCGATCCCGAAGGCCGCGAGCAGCATCTGGTCATAGGCCCGCGCCTCGAGACCATAGACCATGCTGGTCGAGGCGGTGGCATGATCGATCGCATGGGCGCCGGTCAGCCGCGACACCAGATAGGACACCGGCACATGAAATTTCACCGCCTCGGAAACCGCCGGCACATGCCGCTTGAGCCAGCGGATCTTGGCGGCGACATGGGTCGCGTCGAGGACCACGCCGCAGCGTGCATGAACCGCATCGGCATCGACGCCGTCGATCTCGGCGCGCCGGTCCATCCAGATCAGACAGGGATGGAGCGGCTTTCCGTGCCGGTCGATGGCGACGCAACCATCGAGCTGGCCGCCGATACCCAGTGCCTTTACTTCGCCGGCCTTGCGCCCGGCCTTGGCGAGGGCGCCGTGAATGGCAGGTCCGAGCGCCTCTTCCCACAGATGAGGGTCCTGCTCCGCCCAGCCGGCGCGCGGAAAATTCGGCCTGTAGGGAACGGCATGCTCGGCGATGACCTTCATCTCAGGGGCGAGGACGATCGCCTTGAGACTTTGGGTGCCGATGTCGATGCCGACGATCATGCGGCGATGCCGGTCTTCCCTTGCTCTGCCACGCTGAGCTCGACTTGCGCCTCGCTGAGCGCGCGCACCAGCGCGTCGTCGGGCCTGGCGTCGGTAATGAGGCCGTCGATGGCGGCCAGAGCGCAGATCGTCGCGAATTGCGTTATGCCGGCCTTGGTCTGGTCGGCCAGGAGATAGACGCGTTCCGAACGCGCGATGATCTTGCGCTTCACCGCGGCTCCCGCCGCATCGGCGTCGCTGATTTCGTTCGCCGTGAAACCGCCGGCGCCGATGAAGGCGAGATTGGCATGATAGCGGTCGAGGAAGTCGAGCGTCTCGGGTCCGAACACGCCTTCTTCCGTCAGACGCAGATCCCCCGGGCAGAGCAGCACGGAGGCCGTGTCGGATTGACCGAGCAACCGCGCCACGCCGATCGAATTGGTGATCGCCTTGAATTCGATCGGGAGCTGCGCCAGCACCTTGGCCAGATGCGACGTCGTGGAGCCGGCATCGATGATGAGCACGTCGCCGGCTTTCACCAGGCGCGCCGCGGTCTGGGCAATGCGCTCGCGCTCGGCGACATAGGTCTGGGCGCGCGCCGCGATGCCGGGCTCATCCGAGAGCGCCCGCATCGCCGCGCCGCCATAGGTGCGCGCCAGGAGGCCACGCTCGGCGAGCGCATCGAGATCGCGCCTGATCGTTTCGGTGGTGACGTCGAACTCCTCGGCGAGATCGGAAATGCGCACCGCGACCGTGGTGTTGAGACGGGTTAGGATGCGGTCCTGTCTCTCGCGCTTGGACAATTTATCCATGGCGGGCCTCCAGCAGGGCCTTGGCGAGTTCGGCGAACCCCTCCCCGCCTTCGGCCCGGGTCACGTAGCGCGGCAGATGCGCCATGATATCCTTATAGGGCGTCACATTGGCGACGCCGACCGAGTTCGGGAAGAAGGCGAACATCGGCGCATCATTGGGGGAGTCGCCGGCATAGACAATATGCGGCTTCTCGCGCTCTGTATCGATCCCGAAACACTCATTGAGCATGCGCCGGGTCATGGTCAGCTTGTCATGCCGGCCGAACCACGCATTGACATGGATGGAGCTCACTTTGGCCACCGCGCCCTCGGCCTCGAAGGTCTGACGGATGTGCTCGGCCGTCGCCAGCGGCAGCGCCGGAACGTCCTCGCAGAAATCGATGGCGATATCGATCTCGCGATAGGCCTGATCGGACGCGATGGCCGTGCCGGGAAACTCCTTCAGGATGCGCGCGCCGAGCTCCGCGAGCTTCGTGTTGTTGGCCTGCCGCTCCGCCGCCGGCTGGCCATAGACACGCTGCATCTTGCGGCTTTTGTCGTCGTAACGGAAATAAAACGCGCCGTTCTCACCGACGATGCCGTCGACCGGCCACATGCGGGCGATGTGATCGCACCATCCCGCCGGCCGGCCGGTGATCGGGATCACCTTGAGCCCGGCGCGGCGCAGATCCTCGAGCGCCTGATAGGCAACCGCCGGCAGGCGGCCGTGCAGCGTCAGCGTATCGTCGATATCGGTGAGGATCGCCTTCACCGCTCGAAGCACATCGGGCGGACAGGAAGCGAGAGGTGCCAGGGTCGTCAATCGATCAGCCTTTCCGGTTCCAGGAGGCCTGAATCGGCCGCGAGGTCGAGGAAGGTATAGCGATTCCGGATTTCCCGCGCATGCAGGATCGCGTTCTTGAAGAACGACCGCGACAGGCCGATCGCCGGGTAGCGCCGCGGCGCCTCGACCTGGGCCAGCGCCTTGTCGATGGCGGCGGAGGACCGGCGCACCAGCTCGATCTCGCTCTTCAGTGCCGGCCAGATCGCCTGCAGTCTTTCATTGAGCCGCGCCGCCCGCGACGCGTCGCTGAGCTTGGGCTGGATGTCCTGCCAGCAGGCGGCCCCCACCTCATCGCCGAAATGCGACTTGAGCGCGCCGATATTGAGCCTGCTGGGCTCGAGCAGCGGCGGGGTGTCGCGCGCCAGAAGCTGGTCCTGGAGCTTCGCCATCACCACCGTGGTGACAGCGATCTGCTCGCCATGCAGCGCCGGCTCCCAGCCCTGCGGCGGCATCATCTCCACGTGATGGCTGATCAGATGCTCGCCCTGGCTCGCCGGATAGGAGCCGCCGCAGATAGTCATGCCGAAGCCCGAGAGCAGCAGGATCTGGATGAGGCAGCTGAGCGCCGCGCGATCGCCTTTGAGCAGAGCGCCCGGATCGGCGACGAGCTGGTTCTCGAGATCGGCGATGAAGGCGAAGGGCGCGTTGCGATAGGTCTGGCCGAAGAGACGGCTCGACAGGAGCCAGTCGACCTGCGCCGTCGACCGGCAGATCGCATCGCCGAAACCCGCCTGGATCAGACGCTTCGGCGCCTTGGCCAGCACGTCGAGATCGACGAAGACGCCGTCGGGCGAGATCGCCGCCAGGGATTTCTTGTGACCATGCACGGTGATGGCGGCATTGACGGAGGTATAACCGTTCATCGACGGCGCGGTGGCGAAGACGGCGCAGCGCTTGCCTTGCCTGGCGGCGGAATATTTGGCGAGGTCGCAGATGCTGCCCGAGCCGACCGCGATATAGGACCCTGCCCGCGCACCGGCCTGCATCACGCGCTCGGCCGTCGCATCATCGGGATGCGGCCGCTTGCCGAGCCTGATCGGGATGATCTCGCCCAGCGACGCGAGCGCCGGCTCGACGCGATGCGCCAGCGCGGCATGGGTGTCGTCGTCGGAGAGGATCGCGAAGGGCTTCGGCAGATCGAGCGCCTTGACGAGCTCCGCCTCGCGCCCGGCGAGCGTCGGCTCGATCACCAGCGCCTTCATCGGCACATGGAGGAGCTCGCTCGTATCGGGATCGCGGTAAGCGCCCGTCAGCAGCTTTCTGAGGGTTTCCATTTCATGTACCGGTCGCGCGCAGCACCGCCTTGCATTGATCGCGCACGCCCTTGACGCCTTGAGCGAAGGCTTCCTCGAAGACCGCCGAGCCGATGGTGAAGGCATCCGCGCCCGCCGCCGCGACTGCCTTGATGCGGGCGGGCGAGTCGATGCTGCCGGCGACGATCAGATAGCCATTGTCACCGACGCCGCGCCGCGCCGCACGTATGAGATCGAGCGGATCGGCCTCGGTCGCGCGATAAGCCAGGAGGTCGACGCCCGGGCAGCCCGAGCTTACCGCTTTCCGGCAATCCGCCTCGACATCGGCCGCGGTGCCGCCGAGCTTGGTGGGATGGCCGACAGGCTTGCCGGGGAACGGATAATAGGCAGGGGCGCCGCCTTTGAACGTGTCCATGGCGAGCTTGATGTCCTGGCCGCCGAGGACGCGGTCGACGCCCAGTTCGGCCGAAGCGGTGATCGACTGTCGGATGGTCTCCGGCGTCTGGCTGACCACTTCGACATAGGCGGTGCAGCCATCCGCCTTGATGCGCCGGGTCAGTTCCTTGAGGGTGGCCTTGTCGACGCCCACATCCTTGAAACCCACATGTTTCAGGCCGATGCCGGACAGGGAGTCGTAAACGTCAAGACAGTTCTGGACCGTCTTGTCGTGATGCGTCAGCATGAAAATGAAGTCCATGTCGCCACTCTTATGTTGTACCCACAACAATTATGTTGCATAGCTGACATGGATGGCGCAAGTTATTTCCAAACGAGATGGCGATGAGTTGGAAAAATTCCTTCCGGTCGATCTATTACGACGGTGCGCCGGAGCCGGCCGATCTCGATTTCGGCTGGAAGGAGACGGCATTTCTCGTCATCGATGTCCAGAATACGTATCTCGCCCGTCCTGACCGCGCCACGCTGCCGCCCGATGAGCAGCGCCGCTACGACGCCTGGACGCCCTTCCACCGCCGGATGCACGACACCGTCATCCCGCGCACCGCCGACCTTCTGGCGCGCTTTCGCCGGAACGGCGTCGAATGCCTTTTCGCCCGCATCGCCTGCCACACCAAGGATGGCCGTGACCGTTCGCTCAGCCAGAAGATGCCGGGCTGGAACAATCTGCTGCTGCCGAAGGATGAAAATCCGTCTCAACTTGTCCCTGAATTAGCGCCGGTTGGTGACGAGATCGTTGTCACCAAGACCACGGACTCGGCGCTGACCGGCACCAATCTGCGGCTGATCCTCCACAATCTGGGAATCAGGAACGTCGTGTGTTGCGGAATTTTTACCGACCAATGCGTGTCTTCGACGGTGCGCAGCCTGGCCGATGAAAGCTACAATGTCGTCGTCGTCGAGGATTGCTGCGCGGCCGGTTCGGACGAGCTCCATCGCAAGGAGCTCGAGATCATCAACATGATCTACTGTCACATCATGTCGAGCGCAGAGCTCATCCGGATGATGCGGCTCTGAAACCAGAAGGGAGGGGTGTCAAATCGGGACGCTCGAAAGTCAAGCTATTGCCAGGGACCTGCCCTAGGCTGTCAGATGGGAAACGCCAGAACCAGAGCAAATCCCGTCAAAGTTGAAGACTTTGGCGACCGGGATTTGCTCCAACATACCGAGCCCACGCCAAGTGATGGGCAACAGAACAATGGAGGAAGTCGCATGCTGAAAACACCCCTGTCTCGCCGGAATTTCATGCAACGCTCGACCGCTTTTGCGGCAGCGGTGGCAGCCGGCACCAAATTCACCACCACCGCGGCCCATGCCGCGCGTGAGAAAGAACTGAATATCCTGTGCTGGGAAGGCTACAACTCGGCCCAGGTGCTCGACCCCTTCCGCCAGGAAAAAGGCGCCACCGTCAAGGCGGAGTCCCTCACCAACGATCCGACCATGGTCAACCGGCTGCGCGCCGGCGAAACGAAGATCTGGGACCTCATCAATGTCAACAATCCCTGGGCCCGCAAGATCATGGCGCCCGAGGGGCTGATCAAGCCGCTCGACCGCGCCACCTTCGAACCCTATTTCGACAAGATGATGCCGGCCTTCAAGGCGCCCTATAAATGGGCGATGGACGAGAAGGGCGAGCAGCTCATCGGCATGGCCCAGCGCTTTGGACCTTATTGCTTCGTCGTCAACACCGACAAGGTCAGCCGCAAGACGGCCGAGGACCAAGGCTGGAATCTGTGGAACGACCCGGCCAATGACAAGAAATACGGCGTCCTCGAATCCGACGACTGGAACGTCTTCAACATCTGCTGCATCGCCGGCTTCGATCCCTTCAAGGTGCACAACGACGACGAAGTCGCCAAATTCACCGAAACGGCGAAGCGTGTCTTCAAGGGCGCCAAGGTGGTCGGCGACATCGCCACGATGAACCAGTCGCTGGTGTCGGGCGAGATCGACTTCCATCTGACCGGCGGCACCTATTCGGCCTCGCCGGCGCGTGCCGACGGTGCCGCCAATATCCGCGGCATCACCCCGAATTCAGGCCCGATGGAAGGCGGCAAGGGCGGCATCGTCTGGATCGAGATCACCTCGCCGGTGAACAATCCGGAACTGTCGCCGCTCGCCACTGAGTTCCTGCAATATGTGCAGGACCCGAAGGTCGCCCACACCGTCGCCTTCGCCGAGGGCACGTTCAATCCCGTCGCCCAGATGGGCAACAAGGAATGCTTCGACCTCTTCACCAAGGAAGAGCTCGACGCCATCCAGTGGGATTCGCTCGAGGAAGAGGTGGCGCGCTCGGTCGAGTACGACATCGTTCCCGACTATGACAAGCTGCTCGACATCATGACGGCGGCGAAGAAAGAAGCGTCCGCCGGCTGAGCCGGATCGTCACGCCCGACAAGGCCCCTCCCGCCCAGGCCGGAGGGGCCAAATCTTCTTGATTATCGCCAAGGATTGCATGTCAAAGCGCCCGCCCATTCTGCAGCTCAAGTCCCTGACCAAGTCGTTCGGCAGCTTCAATGCCGTGGACGGTATCGATCTCGACATTGCCGAGGGCGAGTTCTTCACCATTGTCGGCCCATCGGGCTCGGGCAAGACGACGCTCATCCGCATGCTCGCCGGCATGGAGCAGGCATCGGGCGGCGACATCATCCTGAGCGGCACCCGCATCAATGACCTGCCGGCCAACAAGCGGCCGACCTGCATGGTGTTCCAATCGCTCGCCCTCTTCCCTCACCGCACCGTCGGCGAGAACATCGAATTTCCGCTCAAGATAAAGGGCGTCGATCCCGCGAGCCGCAAGAAGCGGGCGCTGGCCTTGCTCGATCAGTTGCGCCTGCCGCAGAACTACTATGGCAAATCCGTGCTGCGCTGCTCGGGCGGCGAGCGCCAGCGCGTGGCGCTTGCCCGCGCCCTCGCCTTCGACCCGAAGATCCTGTTCTTCGACGAGCCCCTTTCGGCCATCGACTACAAATTGCGCAAGACGCTCGAGAAGGAGCTCAAGGACATCCACCGCGAGACCGGCAAGACCTTCGTCTACATCACCCATTCTCTCGAAGAGGCGATGGTGATGTCGGACCGCATCGGCGTCATGCGCGCCGGCAATCTGGTCCAGGTCGGCACGCCCAACGAGATCTATTCGGCGCCGAAGGACAAGTTCGTCTCCGAATTCATGGGCGACGTAAATGTCATCCCGGTCAGCGTTAATGGCAGCCGGCAGATCACGGCCGACACGTTTGACAAGAGCTTCGCCGTCGCCGCCATCCCCGCCGCCTTCAGCAAGGGTCATCTCGTCATCCGCCCCGAATTCATCCGCTTCGTCGGCCAGCCGGGTGAGGCGGAGAATGTGCTCGAGGGCAAGCTCTACAATGAATATGCGCTGGGCTCGCGCATCCAGTATCAGGTGCGTGTCGGCGACAATGTCTTCATCGTCGAAAAGCTGCGCCAGCAATCCTCCACGCTCCAGCGCGACCAGACCGTTCTCATTGGCTGGGACGCGAAAGACTCCATTCTGGTGACCGGCTGATGGCGGCGCCTCATGAAAGCGGCAAGGGCCTGTCGCAGGGCGCGCGCAACGCGCTGCCGCTGATGCTCTTCATGATCATCGGCTTCGCGGCTCCCCTCCTCGCGGTGATCGCCTACAGCTTCATGCCGCCGCGCTCTTTCGGCCTCACCCATGCGCCCACGCTCGCCAACTATGCCGATATCTTCACCAGCAACAGCTACATCTCCTTCGGCTGGTCGATGCTCTTCGCCGCCCTCACCGTCGGCATTCTGGCGCTCGTCTGCTATCCGATCGCCTATGGCATGGCACGCCTCTTCGGCCGCTGGTCGCCGATCCTGACGCTTCTCTTCACCATTCCGCTCTTCGTCTCCGAGAATGTCCGCCTCTATGGCTGGATCCTGTTCTTCATCAAGAACGGCGTGCTGCTCGGCACGCTCAAGTCCTGGTTTGGCATCGAACCGGAAAGCATCCTGTTCACGCCCGGCGTCGTGCTGCTCGGCATGGTCTATGTCTATCTTCCTTTCATGCTGTTCCCGATGACGCTCGGCGTCTCCATGGTGCCGAATGAAACACGCGAGGCCGCGCGTGATCTCGGCGCCTCGCGCTGGCAGGTCTTCCGTGAGGTCGAATTGCCGCTCTCCATGCCCGGCATCATGATCGGCCTGCTTCTCACCTTCGTGCTCGCCGTCGGCGCCATTGCCGAAGCAAAGGTCCTCGGCGGTCAGACCATCATCCCGATCACCCATGATATCGAGATCGCCTTCACCTATGCGCAGAACTGGCCATTGGGCGCCGCTTTGGCCGTGCTCCTGATGCTCGTCGTCGGCACGCTGGTGATGCTGGTGCTGAAGCGCTTCGACCTCGACGCCATTCTGGGAAAGAGGTGAGCCATGAGTGACCGTGGCCGCCGCGCGCTGATCTGGGCCTGGACGCTCGCCGTCCTGGTTTTCCTCTATCTTCCGGCGCTGTGTATCCTGCTCGCCTCCCTGACCTCGAGCCGCTATTTCCTGTTTCCTATCCAGAAATGGGGCCTCGACTGGTGGCGCAAGACCTTCGAGTCGCTGGAGATCCGCCAGCTCTTCGCCAATTCGATCACCATCGCCTTCTGCGTCATGGTCATCGCCGTGATCATCGCCTTTTTCGGTGCGCTGGCTTTCGCCCGCTACAACTGGAATGGCCGCACCGTCTTCCAGAAGATCGTGCTCCTGCCGATCTTCTTCCCGCAATCGGTGCTGGGCCTCGCTCTTCTCCTGTGGTTCAACGCGATCGGCATACAGACCTCGTGGATGACCGCCATCTTCGCCCATCTGGTCTGGATCATCCCGGTGGTGACGCTTGTCATCTCGATCCAGGTCTACAGCTTCGATCCGGCGCTCGAGGAGGCGGCCTTCGATCTCGGCGCCTCGCGCTGGCAGGTCTTCCGCGAAGTGACCTTCCCCGTCCTCCTGCCGGGCATCGTGTCGGGCGCCTTCTTCGCGTTCCTTCTGTCCTGGGGCAATTTCCCTCTGTCGCTGTTCACCACCGGCGCCGACGCCACCATTCCCAAATATCTCTACGCCAAGATGGTGGCCGGCTACACGCCGGGCGTGCCGGTGCTCGGCACGGTATCGACCTTCGGCGCCGCACTGCTGCTGCTCGGCGGCTACTGGCTCGTCACGCTGCGCCGGCGCGCGCAATCATGAAAATAACGAGAGAGGGAATGTTTCCATGTTTTCATCGCTGAAAGAAAAGTCCGTCCTGGTCACCGGCGGCAGCAAGGGCATCGGCAAGGGCATTGCGCGCGTCTTCGCCGATGCCGGCTGCAAGGTCCTGATCACCGGACGCCATGAGAACGTGGCCAAGGAAGCCGCGGCGGAGCTGAGCAAGGGCGGTGCCAAGGTCGCTGCTTTCGCCGCCGACGTCACCGACTACAAGAGCATGCAGGCGGCCGCCGATTTCGCGGTGAAGACGCATGGCGGGCTCGACATCCTGTGCGCCAATGCCGGCATCTTCCCGCAAGTGAAGATCGAGGACATGACGGATGAGACCTGGGACATCACCGTCGACACCAACCTGAAGGGCACCTTCCTGTCGGTGAAGGCCTGCCTGCCGGCGCTCAAGAAGAGCGGCCAGGGCCGCATCATCATCACCTCGTCGATCACCGGCCCGGTGACCGGCTTTCCGGGCTGGACGCATTACGGCGCCACCAAAGCCGGCCAGCTCGGCTTCATGCGCACCGCCTGCATGGAGCTCGCCAAGTTCGGCATCACCGTCAATGCCGTGCTGCCGGGCAATATCGCCACCGAGGGTCTCGCCGATCTCGGCCCCGACTATGAAAAGACCATGGCCGCGTCGATCCCGCTCAAGCGTCTCGGCCGGGTCGAGGATATCGGCTATGCGGCGCTCTATTTCGCCACCAGGGAAGCGGCCTATGTGACCGGCCAGACGATCATCGTCGATGGCGGCCAGATCATCCCCGAATCGATCGAGGCCATCAACCAGGCTTGATCGCCACATCTTCGAGCAAACATGGCCGCCTCCGATGAGGCGGCCACTTTTTTCGGCTATTGCTGTCCCACCGCGTCGACGAGGCCGCCGGGACATTCCGTCTTGGTCGGCGTCGCGGCCATCATGAGGCCGGCCAGGGGCGTCTCCGGCGTGATGTCGCCGGAAAGACCGATGGTGAGCTCGGAGATGATGAGCTTGCCGTTGCTGCGCGCGCATTGCATGCGCACCCTGAGGCCGGCACCTTCGCCAAAGCTCTGATCGAACGCCTTGCGGATCTCGTCGAAGGACAATTGCTGGCCGACACGGCTGGCGAACAGCTCGCGCACCGTGGAGCCGTTGAGCGCCCGCATCAGGGCGAGAGACTCGCTGAAATACTCTTCCGGCGTCTGCGCGTAGCAGGTGCCGTGCTTGGTCCATTCATGCCGGTCGAGCTGCGACTGCGTGCCCGGCATCACCTTGTCGAGCTCGGCGCGTGTCGGCGGCTCGAGCGCGACTTCAGGGAGTTGGTCCCAGCGCCCGTCCTTGTCGTGCGCGACATCGCCCTTGCCGACATTGCAATAGGCCATCCGCCGCGGCTGCGGCCACAGGCCGTGCAAGGTGAAATTGCTGGCATCGAACCGGTCCGCGGTCTGCGTCCGGCATTCGACCTTGTCAGGCTTCGTCTCGCAGAAGGCGGGCTGCCAGCTCACCGCCAGGACATTCCGCGTCGGCTGCCCACCCGAAGGCGCCTGCTTGTCGGGCTTCTGCTTGGCGGCGCTGCCCTCCCCGATCGGCGCCCCGCCGCTGCGGGTGCCGCAATCGACCGGCGCCCAGCGCCTCTCGGGTGACGCCCCCGGCACCAGGATCAGGAAATGGCTGGCCGGTTCCTTGTTGCCGGCGATGATCTGATAGGACGTGCCGGCGGTCAGCGGCACCGGGTTCGATTGCTTCTTGATCGACTGGAAGGCGCTGCAGTTCTGCCCGGCGACGAAGGATCCGTCGAGAGGCACTTCGGCGCCGGCCGTGGTCGTCGAAAGCCCCAGCGCCACCGTGAGACACCCGAATAATCTTAGACTGGAGATGAGCCGCATCTGCCAATAAGCTCCGCGCCAATGAGGATGGGGGCTTGATAGCACAGTTTCGCGCCCATTTCCTATGTCTCAGCGCGGCACCGGTCCTCAGAACAGATCATCGTCGCCCGAACTGCAGGCCAGCTCCTGGAGAGCGCGGGCGCTGGTGGCGAGGAACTCGAACTTCTCCTTGCCACCATGAAAGCAGTCCGTTTTCAAGCGCAGCATCTTGTCCGCAAGGGCGACCGTCCGTTTGCGCAGCTTGCAGGCCGTTGCGTAATCGTCCCGCTTTTCGGCGCTGTCGGCTTGCTGTGATATTTTCTTGTACTCGGCAAGCATTTGCGTCAGAGGCTTGCAATGCGAGGCCTCCGCGACCGCCGGGACGGAGAGAACCGCCATTGTCACCAACATCAAGAGCTTCATCGCCCTTCCCAACTGCAAGGAGCTGCTTCGCCACCGCGCCGCTTGCGGACAGTTCGAACAACGATGGCGAAGAAGCTCCAGAATAAATTGCATTGGCTCAAGACTTCCGTCCGCTCATACCCTTCAGCATCTTGACGATGTGATCGCGCGCCTTTTCGAGCTCGGTCTTCTCGCCCGACATGAACAAGCGCCCGGAAGCGCCGATCATCTGGCAATCGACGAGCGTGGCGCCGGGCGCGATCTTCTCCGCCTCGTTCGCCGCATAGGCCGCGAACAGGGCCGGCATCATCTCGACCAGGAGGAGAGATTCGCCGGGCAGGATCATCGACGCCTCGCGGTTGCGGTTGAGGATGACGGCATGGCTGTCCGTCACTTCGGGCACGATCTCGGCGAAGAGAAGCTGCGGCTTGAGCTGGTCCTCGGCCTTCTGGCCGATCGCCTTCAGCACCGCCGCACCCGCCCGCTCGACATGCTCCACATCGAAGGAATGGAGCTCGAGAATGCCGAACTGCCGCTCGGTATAGAGAATGCCGGGCTCGACCTCAGGCACCGTTTTCAGCGCCACGTCGCTCACATGATGGATGGCGAGCGCCGGCGCGATCTCGATGATCAGCGAATGCATGCCTTCCAGCGGCACATAGCCCCGCGCGCGGGTCGGCGATCCCATATAGGCGGCGAACTGCCGCCTCAGGGAATCGAGCTTCAGATAGACGCGGAGTTCGGCCACGGCGGGCTGTTACTTCGCAGTGCCGAAATGCTTCAGCACATCCGGATGCGGGCGCGGAATGACATGCACCGACACGACCTCGCCGACATTGCGCGCGGCTTCGGCGCCGGCTTCGGTCGCCGCCTTGACGGCGCCGACATCGCCCTGCACGACGACCGACACCAAACCGGCGCCGACTTGCTCGCGGCCGATGATCGTCACATTCGCCGCCTTCACCATCGCATCGCCCGCGGCGAAGGCCGCCACGAAACCACGCGTTTCGACAAAACCAATTGCGTTAGACATGATGTCCTCCTTTTCGCAACCTGACTAATTCACTCAACTCTTTTTGCCGGACTTGGCCGGGGCCGCCTGCTCGTCGAGAATGCCGATCACCAGCGCATCGACGACATTGCTGCCGTCCTTGAACCATGCCTTGGCGACCGATCCCTGCGTGATCAGCACGCGTTCGCCGATGCCGGCGCCCAGGGGGTCGAACGCCACCATGCGCTCGTCCGTCTCGTCTTCTTCCTCGATGGCGATCTCGAGCAGCGCGCCACCCGGCAGTTGGTCGAGCCGCTTGGTGGCCCAGACCTTTCCGACGACGATTCCTGTCTTCATGAGCGATCCCTCACGATTTCAAGCTTCACCTCGCGCGCTCTGTCGCGCGCCAGCGGCGTCACCACGACGCCCTTGCCGATAATCAGACGGTCATGTGACTTGCCGATTTCGGTGACCATGACCTCGGTCACCACGCCCTTGGAAATCTGATGCGGGCCGCGCGGCGCGGGAGTAGCGACACTCGCCACACCCCCGTTGCGACCGGCCAGGCTGAATTGGATCTTGCCCGAGAGCAGGCCGAGCTTGATGTCTTCCTGCGCCTGCAGCAGATCGCGCGCGAAGGCGTTGAGATCGGCGCCGCTGTCGATCCTGATTTCCACCGGCGCCGGCTTTGTTTCCACCAGGGCGGCGCGCAGACGCGCCAGCAGAGAGCCCCCGGTCGCGGGCTTCGCTTTCCCGGCGGGCAGCAATTCGCGCAGGGCTTCCCGCACCAGTTGCCGGATCTCGTTGGAGGAAATGCCGCTCATGCCGCTTTCCTCATTTCGAGCGCCTGCTCGGCCGCGCGGGCAGCGGCGCGTATGTTGCTCTCCTCCCCCGAGAGATACACACGCCCCGTGGCGCCCATCATCCGGTAGTCGACCACTTTGACATTGGCCGCCTTCTCCGCCTCATTGGCGGCCAGGATGGCATAGGCGGCGGGCTGCATCTCCAGCACGAAGAGCGATTCGCTCGGCAGGATCATCGAGCCCGACTTGTTGCGGTTGATCAGCAGCGCATGATAATTGTCGACGCGCTTGACGATCTTGGAGGCGAGGATCTCAGGTCTGAGCGCGTCCTTCTCGCTGGAGCCGAGCTCGGCCAGGATGGCGTCGCCGGCGGCCCGCACCGCGGCGGTCGAATGCGAATGGAATTCGAGATAGCCGAACTGCCGCTCGACCACCAGGATGCCGGGCTTCACATCGACGGTCTTCACCGCGATGTCGGTCAAGGGCTCGATGTCGAGGCCCGGCGCCACCTCGATGACGATCGCCGCCATGTTGGCGCGCGGCAGGAAGCCACGGCAGAAGGTGCCGAGATAGCACATGGTGCCGGGCTGCAGCTGGTCGATGAAGATATAGGAGCGAAGCTTGGCCATCAGCGCGCCGTCAGCTCCTTCAATTCTTCGAGGATGATGCGGCGGATCTCCGCCCTGATATCGGCATCCTGGCCCGCCGTCTGCCGGGCGGGCGCCGCCGCGCTCGCGGCGCCGTCGGGATGATTGCCGAAGTCGTAATCGATGTCGCCGCGCGGCGGTGCGCCGATTCTGGGCTTCTCGACCCGGTCGGTGGCCGAGAAGGACGGCATCTGAATCCTGTTGTCCTTGTTCCAGGCCATCTTCACCCACTGCACCAGATGCCGGGGCTCGACATTTTCACCGACCGAGCTTCTGCCGAAATAGCCGGTGCCGATCGTCATGGTCGGCGCCAGATGCGTTTCGAAGCCCGAGGCGCCGAGGCTGTTGCCGACATTGACGCTGATGCGCAGGACATTCATGACCTCGCCGTAGCGCAGGATGATCTGCGGGTCGCGCGCATGGATCGAGGCCGAATGGCCGCCGCCCGAGCGCCGCGTCATCGCCCGGCAGGCGATCATCGCCGCATCGCGGGTCGCCGCCACATATAGCCCGATGACGGGGCAAAGCTTCTCGCGCGACAGCGGATAATCGTCGCCGATCCGGTCGAGCGGCGCCACCAGCACCTTGGTGCGCGGCGGCACCCGGAAGCCGGCCTTCTGCGCGATGAGCTCGGCGGCCTTGCCGATCACCGAGATGTCGAACTTGCCATTCGGGAACAAGGTCTGCTCGAGCCGGTCGCGCTCTTCCTCGCTGCAGATATGGCAGCCATTGCGCTTGAGCTCCTGCGCCAGCTTCTCGGCGATGGCGCCATGGGCGATGATGGCGCTCTCATTGGTGCACAGAATGCCGTTGTCGAAGGATTTCGACTCGGTGATCGCCTTGGCGGCCTCGGCCACATCGGCCGTTTCGTCGACATAGGACGGCACATTGCCGGGTCCCACCCCGATGGCGGGATTGCCCGAGCTGTAGGCGGCGCGCACCACCGGCGAGCCGCCGGTGGCGAGGATCACATCGATGCGATCCGACTTCATCACCGTCTCGACGATCGGCAGCGACGGCTCCTCGATGACCTGGATGACGCCGTCGGGGGCGCCCGCATCCTCGGCCGCTTTGGCAAGCAGCTTCGCCGCGTCGGAGCAGCAGGCCTTGGCCATCGGATGCGGCGAGATGATGATGGCGTTGCGCGTCAGGAGACACAGCATGATCTTGTAGAAGACGGTGGCGACCGGATTAGTCGAGGGCGTCAGGGCGAAGACGACGCCCGCCGGCCGTGCGATCTCCAGGATCTTGCGCTCGGCATCGAGCCTGACGCCGGTGAAGTCCTGATCCTGGTAGAGCTCATAGAGGCCGCGCGAGCAGGCCTGGTTCTTGATCAGCTTGTGCTCGACGACGCCGAAACCCGTCTCCTCGACAGCCCATTGGGCGTAGCGCTGGGCCTGGGCATAGCCCGCTTCGGCGACCGCCTTGGCGATGCGCAGGACCTCGGGCCGGCTGAGACCCGAGAAGGCTTCCGCCGCCCAGCGCGCTTTCTCCACCATCTGTTTGGCGTGAAAGCCGGTGAAGCCTCTGTCTTCGAGAAGGGGATGTATGGCCATGACGCCAAGCTAGGCCATCCCCGCAAGCCCGGCTTGACACCACATGCGGTCAGCTTGACATCAGTCTCCGGAAATAATTCAGGGACAGTATAAACAACAGAAAAATTTTCTGTTATTCACTTTATCATGTCCCCTATTTTAAGGATCAAGGCGATGTGAAGTTGCCTCACGGTCCTTTCCGTGCCACCCTGCGGCCCAAGAACACAAGAGGCTCGTCATGCAGCCGAGGGAAGACAGCGCCAATCCGGGAATCCTGGCCTCCGCCGCCACCGGCCTCACCGATCACGTAGCCCGTTATGGCGGCGATATCGACCGGGTCTGCGGCGAGGCGGGCGTCGATCCCTCCTGCGTCGGCCAGCCGACCCTGAGCCTTGAGCTGGCGGCCTTCTGCTCGCTCTTCGAGGAAGCGGCCCGCAACACCGGCAATCCCAATTTCGGCCTATGGTTCGGCAATGGCTTCAAGCCGCGCGATCTGGGCCTCATCGGCTATACCGCCGTCTCCTCGCCCACCCTCGGCGCGGCGCTCGAGAATTTCGTCGGCCTGTTCGCCCTGCATCAGCAATCCACCCATATGGCGATCGCCGATGGCGGCAATGGCCTGGTGCGCCTCGAATACCAGATCCGCATGCCCGATATTCTGGCCCGCCGCCAGGACGCCGAGCTCTCTCTCGGCATGTTCCTCAACATCATCCGCGAATGCCTGGGGGCTAGCTGGGCGCCGGAAGAAGTCCATTTCGAGCACCCCAAGCCCGAGGCCTGGCGCGAGCACGAAAGCGCCTTCGATGCGCCGGTCTATTTCTCGCAGTCGACCAATGCGCTCGTCTTCAAGCGCGATCTTTTCCAGCGCCCGATGCCGGCGCCCGATCTCAAGCTTCTGTCGATCACCCGCATGTGCCTGATGAGCGTCGGCACCAGGCCGGTGCCGCGTCAGACCCTGAGGGACCAGATCCGCTCGGCGGTGCGCGCCCGCCTCGCCGAGGGTTATCCGGCGCTCGAAAGCGTGGCGGAGGCGATCAAGGCCTCGCCCGCCACGATCCAGCGTGAGCTCGCCCGTGATAATCTGAATTACAAGGATCTGGTCGAGGAGACGCGCCGCGACCTGGCGCTTGTTTATGTGCGCCAGCGCGAGCTCCCTTTCTCGGAGATCGCCTTCCTGCTCGGCTATTCGGAACTGTCGGCCTTCTCGCGCGCCTTCCATCGCTGGACCGGCGCCTCGCCGCGCGCCTATCGCGCCCAGCACGCGGTTTAGCCGTACCGCCTTAGATAATCTTCGCACAAGGCGACGGTGTCGCGCGTATAGGGGACGCCCAGCGATTTGGCGAGATCGGTTTCGGCATGCGAGCCGATCCAGGCGACCAGCAGCAGCCGGCGGAACATCACGAAAGTCGGAATCTCGTGCTCGTCCTCGGCCGGCAGCGGCAGCACGCTGCGATAGCCCTTGACCCAGGACGCGATCAGCTCCGGCACGTCGGGGCGATGCTCGATGAAGGACAGCGCCGTCGCACCGTCATAGAGATACCAGCTGAAGCCGCAATCGTCGAAATCGATGACCTTGGTTTCCTCGCCATCGATCAGGAGATTGGCGAGCCGCATGTCGCAATGAATGAGGCCGTAGCGCTCGGGCCCCTTGCCGAAGGCCTGGAGCCGTTTCGCCATGAGGTCGACGGTGCGCTGAAAGAGCTTCGTCTTTTCGGCGTCGAGCCCCATGCCGTCGCGCCATGACCCCCAATGCTGCACCTTGCCGAAGGCGCCGTCGAAGTCCCAGGTCATGCGCTCGAAATTTCCGGGCCGCCGCCACTGCCGCGCATGCTGGTGCATGCGCGCTGTGGCCGCCCCCAGGACCTCGAAGGGGCCGAGCAGCTCGGCCTCGGAAGGCTCGGCGCCCGTCTCCCAGTCGAACAGAACCGCATGGCGGGCCGTGAGACCAGGCAGCATGACGGTCTGAATGATTTCGCCGTTGCGGCCCTTGATCGGCACCGGCGTGATGACGGCGCCGTCCTGGCGCAAGGCCTGCAGCCAGGCGAGCTCGGAGCCGATGGCGGTCTTCGAATGATAGCCTTCGCGATGGACGCGCAGCGCCCATTTCCTGCCCCCGCCGTCGACGCGATAGGTCGCGTTCTCCGACAGGTTGATCATCGTGGCCTTGGCGTCCGCCGGCAGATCATAGGCCTCGAGCGCCGCATCGGCGATACGCTGCAGCTGGTCGAGCTTCTGCTGATGGGTAAGCGTATCCGATGCTGACATGTATCAGGCCGCCGACTGCCGCGAATAGGAGGGTTTGGACGTCGTCATATAGCTGCGGACGCGGCCGCCGAAAAGCTCGGCCTGCGCCAGAGCCACCGACGTGTCGAGGCGGGTCAGGATCTCGTCGCACATCTCGCGGTCGATCAGAATGCCGGGCTTGAACTGCAGCACGCGCTTGTCGAGGGTCGAGAAGATCGCCCAGATGCCGTTCTGATAGAGATGCTTCATCACATAGACCGCGCCCTGGTCATGGTTGAATTCGAGTCCCATGACGACGCCGCGCTGGCGGATGCCGGTGAAGAATTCGGGATAGTTCGCCTGCACCTGGCGCAGGCCGTTGGCCAGATAGGCCGAGATGTAATGGACCTGCGAGCGTGTCTCGGGGCGCGAGCAGATCTCCAGGACCTTGGCCGCCGCGAGACAGCCGAGCTCGGCGCCGCCGAAGCTCGACATATGGCCGAAGCCGTCCTCGCTCAGCCACTGGCCGGCCTTCTCGCTCACCACCACCGCGGCGATCGGATAGATGCCGCCGGACAGTCCCTTGCCGGTGACCAGGATGTCGGGATTGACCCCATAGGTCTCGATGCCCCACATCTCGCCGGTGCGCATCAGGCCGGTCTGCACCTCGTCCGCGATGTAAAGCGTGCCGACCTTCTCGCAGGCGGCCTTGATGGCCTTGAGATAGCCGGGCTTCGGCATCGGGAAGCCATAGGTCGCCGGGATCGTCTCCATGATCACGCAGGCCGCATCGCCGACCGCGATGGCTTCCAGCATGCGCTCGAGATCGTTGAACGGCACCTTGACCACGTCCTGGGGCGAGGCGTCCGACAGGAAGAGCTTGGAGAAGCGGTCATCGCCGACCTGCACCGCGATACCGGTATGGCCGTGATAGCAGCGCTCGATGCAGATGATCTTGCGCCGCTTGGTGGCGTTGCGGGAACTCTTGAGCGCGATGTCGATCGCTTCGGCCCCGCCCGAGGCGAAGATCGTGCGCTTGAGGCCGGCGGGCGTCAGCCGTTCCAGCATCTCGGCCACATGGGTGCGCATGATCGAGGGGAAATGGTGGTTGCCGATATCGAAATAGGCCATGCCCTCGCGCACCGCCTCGACCACTTCCGGGTTGCGGTGGCCCAGCGAATAGGTGCCGCCATTGAGATGGACGTCGATCAGCCGGCGCCCGTCGACGTCCCAGAGGTAATAGGCCTCGCGCCGGTCGATGACGAGATCGACGCCCATGCGCTGCCAGTCCGAGGTCTTGCCGGGATTCCAGAACTGCTTCGACCTTGCGATGAAGTCGTCTTTTTCCTTGCTCATCGGGCGTGGCTCCAAGGGAGATTTCTGTCTGCTGGCACCCTAGGCCCCAGGACCGGAAGCGGCTTGACAGAAGACGCCTGTGATTTGACAGGCATCTGCCGCCATTAAATTCACGCGATTTCTGCGCAAATGCCACTAAATTACTGAATTGATTCAGCCTATTTCAGGCCGCCGGCTTCGCCGCCAGTCGCTTGATGACCTCGGCCTGGCGCGCCAGTTCCTCGTCCGGCATCGTGTCGTAGCAGGGAATGACCACCAGATCGCGCATCACGCCCGCCGCCGTCTGCGGCTCGAGCTCGGGCCGGTCCTTGGGGGCGGCGATGTGCTGCGAGCGCGGCAGGTCGGCGGCATCGAAGCCCTCGGCCCGAAGCCCGTCGATGAATTTCCGCGGCTCGTCCACCAGGAGCGGGAACACCCAATAGTCGTGATGCATATTGGCCTGCGCCGGCATGGCGACCGAGCCTTGGATCAGATCGCGCAGTTTCTCGCCCTTGGTGGTCCGCACACGGATGTCCTGGATGTCGAATTCCTCGAGCCGGCGGCTGAGCAGGGCCAGCATGGCGGTTGATGGCTGGAACCGCAGGTTCTTCGCGGTCTTGAGCGGCGCCACGTCGCGCACCTTGTCGGCGAGCGAGTCCTCATAGTCCTGGCCGCGTGAATGGTAATACCTGTAGATGGCGCCCAGCACCGGTCGGGAGGTGACGATCTTGAGCCCCATGAACTGGAAGATGCGCTTCAGATGCTTCTTGTCGGGCTGCACCGGATAGTTGGCCTGGATGGCCCGCATGCGGCCGCGCAGTTTGTCGTCGCGCACCCGGATGAGCGCACCGCCGAGCGCCGTCGAGGTCTTGATCGGCCCGAAGGAGAACAGGCTCAGATCGGCCTTGCTGCTGCCCGGATAGGCCCTGCCGTTGAAGGCCTGGGCGCAGTCTTCGACCGCGACGATACCCTTGGAACGGACGAGCTCGAACAGCGGGTCGAGGTCGAGCCGCGCGCCGAAGAGATGCGCCGCCACGAAGACACGTGAACGTGGCGTAATGACCTTCTCGAGTCTTTCGAGATTGGGCCCCATGGAACCGAGGTCGAGATCGACCGGAACCGGCACCAGGCCGGCATCGCGCACCACCCGGACCATGCCGCGGACATTGAGAGCCGAGAAGATGACTTCATCGCCGGGCTTGAGGTCGAGCGCCTGGATCAGGAGGTCGAATCCCGAGCGCACCGAATAGGCGGCGATCGTATCGTCATTGTCGGCGAAGAAGCCTTCGACCGAGCGCCGCAAGGCCTCGCGATCATTGGATTTAAAACAATTCCAAGCTCCGGCGAGAAGATCCAGCCATCCGATCTTGAGTTGCGTTCTGACCCACATTTGCCTAAATATCCTCGTCAACGGACTTCCCATAGCGCCAGAGCCAGCACGAAGCCAGCCCGAGCCAACATCCGTTACACAAGATAAGGTGAAAATCCGGGTGGAATGTTCTAGGGAGGGAGTCCGTAAGGTCACCCTTCATTGGTTAAGAGGATTGTAATGGCCAATACCGAGATTTCGCTCGGCGAGAAGCTCAAGAAGGAACGCCGCAAGAAGGTCAAGCGGTTCGGCAAGAATCTGATCCGCAGCCTTGCCGACTTCCTCGGGCGTCAGTCCCTGGTGGGCGACATGCCCATCCATGACAATAAGGATTTCCCCTTCCTCAAGCCCTTCGTCGACAATTGGGAAGGCATCCGCGCCGAAGTCGTCGAGATCCTCAAGCACCGCGAAGCCGTGCCCTTGTTCCAGGACGTGTCGCCCGACCAGATGCGCATCGCCAAGGGCAACAACTGGCGCACCTTCATTCTCTTCGGATTCGGCGACAAGCTCGAGAAGAACTGCAAGCAGGCGCCGCTCACCACCAAGATCCTCGAGAGCATTCCCAATCTGCAGACCGCCTGGTTCTCGATCCTGGGGCCAGGCTATCACATTCCGGCGCATCGCGGCGTCACCAAGGGCATCCTGCGCTCGCATCTGGGTCTCATCATCCCGAAGGACGCCGATAAATGCCGCATCCGCGTCGGCGACAAGATCCAGGTGTGGCGCCCGGGCGAGATCTTCGTCTTCGACGACACCTATGACCACGAAGTGTGGAACGACACCGACGAAGAACGCGTCATCCTGCTGTTCGACTTCGACCGCCCGATGCGGTTCTGGGGCCGCGCCCTCAACTCGACCTTCGTCAAGCTGCTCAAGCTCACGGCCTATTACCAGGAGCCGAAGAAGAACATGCAGACGATGGAGGAGCGTTTCGAGGCCGCAACCCGCCGCGCCGACCAGAATCTGGAGAAGATGTCGGACCACGACTAGAAGCCAGCGCGGCACGTCATCCCGGCGAAAGCCGGGACCCATTAAACTCTCTGAAGCGCGGGCAGCGATGCCCGCGTTTTGTTTATTCAATGGATCCCGGCTTTCGCCGGGATGACGAAATTATCCGTAATTCACGCCCACCGCTTTACCCGTGCGGATCGATTCGAAGGCCGCATCGGCGATGATGAGCGCCTTGCGGCCGTCCTCGAAGTCGACCGTCGGCGGCAGTCCCTTGCTGGTCCGGTCGATGAATTCGTTGAGCTCGTCTAGATAGGCCTGCATGTAGCGCTCGATGAAGAAGTAATGCAGCCCGCCCAGTGCCTGGGTCACGCCGGCGCCGGAGCGCCGCAGCATGTTCGGCATGGGGTTGTCCGACTGCACCATGCCCTTCGACCCGAAGGCCTCGACCCGCTGGTCATAACCATAGACGCAGCGCCGCGAGTTGTTGATGTGGACGAGCGCGCCTGACTTCGCTCTCATCGTCACCATCACAGTGTCATAGTCGTCGAGTGTCGCCACGACGGGGTCGACCTTCACGCTGCCGGTGGCGGAGACCTCGACCGGGTCCTCGCCGAGGATGAAGCGCGCCAGGTCGAAGTCATGGATGGTCATGTCGCGGAAGATGCCACCCGAGCTTTTGAGGATCGGCATCGGCGCCAGCTCCGGGTCGCGGCTGGTGATGATGAGAACTTCGAGCGCCCCGATCTCGCCCTTCGCCACCGCCTGCTGGAGGGCGCGGTGCGTTGCGTCATAACGCCGGTTGAAGCCGATCTGCACCGGCACCTTGGTTCCGGCGATATCCGTGCGGCATTGCTCCACTTTCCGGATGTCGAGATCGATCGGCTTCTCGCACAGGATCGCCTTGCCGGCCCTGGCGGCAGCGGTGATCAGCGGCACATGCGTGTCGGTCGAGGACGCGATCAGCACCGCGCCAACCGACTTGTCGGCGAGCGCCGCCTCGATGCCCGGCGCCACCGTGGCCCCGTGCCGGCTCGCCACCTTTTCCGCCACGTCCTTGTTGACGTCATAGACCCAGGCCAGCTCGGCCTGCGGATGGGCGGCGATATTCGCGGCATGCATGGCGCCGATCCGCCCTGCTCCAAAAAGCGCAAACTTCAGCATCTGCGAAGCCTCGTCCGAATGAGGTGATGGATTGATGGGAAAGTCTCAAGAGTCTTTAGTATGACAAATATGCCTATCGCCTGTTAAGGCGCTCGACAAGTCCGGCGAAGCTATGCAAAGTTCCAGCCGGGTAGTTTCGAAAAGCCGGCCGCCAGAGCCGGCGCGATGGGAGGACCCTTTTGGCTCTACTCGACATCCGCAATGTGTCGAAGAATTTCGGCGCCATCCGGGCCTTGAGCGAGGTCAGCTTCGCGCTCGAGCCGGGCGAGGTCGTGGGTCTGATGGGCGACAACGGCGCCGGCAAATCCACCATGGTCAAGCTCATAGCGGGAAATTTCCCGCCCAGCGAGGGTGAGATCGCGGTCGAAGGCGAGACCTGCCATTTTCACAAGCCGATCGAGGCGCGCGGCAAGGGCATCGAGGTCGTCTATCAGGACCTGGCGCTCGCCGACAATCTCACCGCCGCCGAGAATGTGTTCCTGGGCCGCGAGATCAAGAAAGGCCTCTGGCCCTTTCGCGTCCTCGACAAGCAGGCGATGGTCGAGCGCTCCGCCGCGCTCTTCCAGGAGCTCAAATCCGAGACGCGGCCGCGCGACCTGGTGAAGAAGATGTCGGGCGGCCAGCGCCAGGCGGTCGCCATCGCCCGCACCAGGCTGTCCAAGGCAAAGCTCGTGCTGATGGACGAGCCGACCGCCGCCATCTCGGTACGCCAGGTGGCCGAGGTGCTCGAATTGATCCGCCGCCTCAAATCACAAGGGGTGACGGTGATGCTGATCAGCCACCGCATGCCCGACGTCTTCGCGGTCAGCGACCGCATCATCGTGCTGCGCCGCGGCACCAAGGTCGCCGACAAGCACACCTCCGCGACCTCTCCGGAAGAGATCACCGGCCTCATCACGGGAGCGATACGTGCCGCCTGAACCCGCCAAAGCCAGCATCGATGCCGATCACGCGGCGATCTCGGACGTCGTCGAGAACCGCGAGCAGACGGGGCTCGGCAAGCTTTTCGCCAGCCAGGCCTTCTGGGTCTCGATCGCGCTCGCTCTGCTTTACGTCGGCATGGCGCTCTATGAGCCCAATGCCTTCGGGACGGTCGAGAACTTCGCCAATATGACGCGCAACTTCGCGCCTTTCGGCATCATGGCCATCGGCATGACGGTGGTCATCATCACCGGCGGCATCGACCTGTCGATCGGCTCGATCATGGGCCTGGTCGCCATCGTCGCCGGGTTGTTCCTCACCTGGGAATATCCCTGGTACATCGCCTTCGGCGCCGGTCTCGCGGCGGGTCTCGTCTGCGGCGCCGTCAACGGCTTCTTCGTCGCCTATGTCGGCATGTCGTCCTTCGTGGTGACGCTCGGCATGATGGCGATCGCCCGCTCGCTGGCGATCGTCTTCTCCGGCAACCAGATGCTTTATAAATTCGGCCCCGACGCGCCGATCGTGAAGGCGATCGGCCAATGGCGCTGGCCCTTGCATACGCCCGACAGCTGGCTGCCCACCTGGCTCCCGCAGCTCTCCTCGCATTTCTGGACGATGGTCGTCTTCGCGCTGGCGGCGGGCTTCGCCTTCAATTTCACCGCCTGGGGCCGTCATCTCTTCGCCATCGGCGGCAATGAGCAGGCCGCCCGCCTCACCGGCGTGCCGGTCGACCGCATCAAGTTCCTCGCTTACGTCTTTTCGGCCTTCACCGCCTCGATCGCCTCACTGTTGATCCTGGGCTACAGCGGATCGGCCATCAATGCGCTGGGCCAGTCCTACGAGTTGCGCGTCATCGCCGCGACCGTCATCGGCGGCGCCAATCTGATGGGCGGCGCCGGCACCGCCTTCGGCGCCGTGGTGGGCTCGGCCCTGCTCGAGGTCATCCGCAACGCGCTTCTCATGGCGGGCATCGATTCCAATTGGCAAGGGGCCTTTGTCGGCGCCTTCATCATTCTCGCGGTTCTTCTGGGCATGCAGAGCGGCGGCAAATCCCTCATCGCCGCCACTTTCGAGAGGCTTCTGCCCCGGAAGAACCGCTAGAACAACGGAACGCGAAGGAGCAACACGAGCGGACCGTCGGATTTGGCTAACAGCAAGAGCAAGTGGAGGATCCCGAATGCTGAAATACCTGACTGGTACGGCGATCATCGCCGGACTTCTCGCTGTCGGCGCCGCGGGCGCCATGGCGCAGCAGAAATATACTTTCGCATTGGTGCCGAAGAACATGAACAACCCGTTCTTCGACCAGGCGCGTGACGGCTGCAAGAAGGCGGAGTCCGAATCGAACGGCGCCTTCGAATGCATGTATATCGGCCCCGGCGAGCATGGCGGCGGCGAGGAGCAGGTGCAGATCGTGCAGGATCTCGTCGCCAAGAAGGTCGACGGCATCGCCGTGTCGCCGTCCAATGCGGCGGCCATGGCGGTGGCGCTTCAGGCGGCCAAGGAAGCCGGCATCCCGGTGCTCACCTGGGATTCCGACATGCTGCCCGAGAACAAGGACCTGCGCGTCGCCTATGTCGGCACCAAGAACTACGATATCGGCGTCAACCTGGCGAAGATCGTGCAGACCTTGAAGCCCAAGGGCGGCACGATCTGCATCCAGTCGGGTGGTGCGGCGGCGGCCAACCACAATGAGCGCATGCAGGGCATCCGCGACACGCTCTCCGGCAAGCAGTCGGCGGCGTCGCCCGGCGATGCGCTCAAGGGTGAGAATGGCTGGACCGAGGCCGAAGGCTGCCCGCTCTACACCGACGACGACTTCCCGCGCTCGGTGCAGCAGCTCGAGGATACGCTGGGCAAGCTTCCCGATCTCGACGCCTTCGTGCCGACCGGCGGCTTCCCGCAATTCATCCCCGACGCCTATCGCGCGACGGTCTCGAAATACAAGGACCGCCTCGACTCCGGCAAGCTGGCGCTGGTCGTCGCCGACACGCTGCCGGTTCAGATGGAGCTGATGAAGGAAGGCCTGTCCAAGGGCCAGGTCGGCCAGCGGCCCTTCGAGATGGGCTACAAGACCATGCTGTTCCTCAAGGATATGAAGGACGGCAAGGGCAATCCGACCGACCCGACCTATACCGGCCTCGATGTCTGCACGCCGGAAACCGCCGATACCTGCATCGGCAAATAACCACGATCAGGCAGGCGGGCTCGTCCCGCCTGCTTCCTTCCCATCCTCAAAAAGAAAATCATGACCGATCGTTTTTCTCTGAAAGGCCGCGTCGCCCTGGTGACCGGCGCGTCGCGCGGGCTTGGCTTCGCCATGGCCGAGGCACTCGCCGAACATGGCGCCAAAGTCATCCTAAATGCGCGCGACGAAGCCTCCTTGCGCGACGCGGCGGCGCGGCTCGGCGCCGAGCATCTGGCCTTCGACGTGACCGACACGCGCCAGTGCCGGGACGCGCTGGCGAAGATCGTCGCCGACCACGGCAAGCTCGACATCCTCGTCAACAATGCCGGCATCCAGCACCGCCGCCCGCTGACTGACTGGGAAGACGCCGATTTCGATCGTGTCGTTGCGGTCAATCTCTCCGCCTGCTTCAAGCTGGCGCGCGACGCGGCGCGTTACATGCTGCCCAACAGACATGGGCGCATCATCAATATCGGCTCGATCGCGGCCATTCTCGGCCGACCGACGATCCATGCCTATGCCGCGGCGAAGGCCGGCCTTCACGGGCTGACCCGCTCGATGGCGGCCGAGATCGGCCGCCACGGTATTACGGTGAACGCCATCGCGCCCGGCTATTTCGCGACCGAGCTCAACACCGCGCTTCTCGAGGACAAGGCTTTCACCGCCTGGGTCGAAGGCCGCACGCCGGCGGGACGCTGGGCCAAACCGGCCGAGCTCGGCGGCGCCGTGGTCTTCCTCGCTTCCGAGGCGGCCTCTTATGTGAACGGCCATGTGCTCGCCGTCGATGGCGGATTATCGGTCAGCCTCTGACTTGACAATTGCGGCGGCACAGGGTGGTTACGGCGGCATGTCCAGCCCCCGCCCGCCTCTGCCTGAAGGCTACTCGCCCGTCCTGCCCGGCCATATCGCCAATGTGGCGACCTTCCTCGAAATGACGGCACCGCCGGAGCACCGGCCGCCGCAGATCTACGCGCCCGATCTCGCGCTCGTGCCCTGGACGGATCCCGATCTCGGCGCCTATCGGGCGCTCTTCAAGCTGATCGGCGAGAACTGGCTGTGGTATTCGCGCCTCAGGATGGCGGATGAGACACTCTGCGGAATTCTGCGCCATCCCGATGTCGGGGTCTATCGCCTCTTCCGCGGCGACGCCGTCGCGGGCCTCCTCGAGCTCGACTTCCGCAAGACCGGCGAATGCGAGCTCTCCTTCTTCGGTCTGGTGCCTGAGGAGATCGGCAAGGGCGCTGGCCGCTTCCTGATGAGCGAGGCCATCAGGCTCGTCTGGGCGAAGCCGATCACACGCTTCTGGGTGCATACCTGCACCTTCGATCACCCGGCCGCCCTTTCCTTCTATCGCCGCTCCGGCTTCACGCCCTACCAGACCGCGATCGAGATCCATCCCGATCCGCGCCTCACCGGCCACATGCCGCGCGCGGCCGCACCGCAGATTCCTATCATCGAGAATTAGGAACGGCAGCGATGCTCGCCTTCGCCGGCTTCGCCTCTCTATACCTCGCAGCGATCAACGGCATCCTGGCCTTCACGCTGGGAACCTGTACACAAGGCAGTGCCGACGATCTGCTGGGCGGCGGCCTCTCCCTGGCGCTCTATCTGGTCAGCATCATCTGCTTCATCTTTGCCCGGCAGATGCACTTCGGGTTTCTTGCGATCGTGCCGCCTTTGCCGTTCATCGCCTGGCAGGTCCAGTTCACCTTTCGACTAAGCTATGGGAACCTCGTCATGGGCAAATCCGCCTGCGAGGTGATCCATGACCTTCCCTATGAGATGGATGGCCGCGAGAACCTCTTCATCGGATTATGGGCAGCGACGTGCCTGGCGGCGGTCGGCGCGGTCGTCATGGCGATGTATCGCAGCATGCCCCGGGAGACAGCGTGAACCGCCCCATCTCCGCTGTTTTTAACAGCAGGGATTTACAGCAGATAACAGCAGAATACAGCGGGTTTACAGCGGTCTTCCGCGCTCCGGAGAAACAGCGGAGGTCTCTCCGACGGCTTCAGTCTCGAAAAACCTAACGCCGCCACGCTCGGCTTAGCAAGCAGGCGGGTGGAAATTTCACGCCTTCGGGAAAGGCACGCCCTTGGTGGTGAAACGCCGCGCCTTGGCCGTGTGGCGCACCGGGCGCGCCGTCCCGGCGGCCTTGCCGGTGCCGGGCGGCTGGTGGGCCGGCACCAGCTGATCGGGGCGCGAGCCGATCAGATCGGCGCGGCCCATCTGCTTCAGCGCCTCGCGCAGCAAGGGCCAGTTGTCGGGATCGTGATAGCGCAGGAACGCCTTGTGCAGCCGGCGCTGCTTGAGCCCCTTGACCGCCTCGACCTTGTCGCTCGCCCCGTGCCTGACACCGCGCAGCGGATTGACGCCGGTATGGTACATGGCGGTGGCGGTCGCCATTGGCGAGGGCAGGAAGGTCTGCACCTGGTCGGCGCGGTAGCGGTTCTTCTTGAGCCAGAGCGCGAGGTTCATCATGTCCTCGTCGGTCGTGCCGGGATGCGCCGCGATGAAATACGGGATCAGGTAATATTTCTTGCCGGCCTGCTTCGCCGCTTCGTCAAACATTTCCTTGAAGCGGTCATAGGCGCCGATCCCCGGCTTCATCATCTTGTCGAGCGGCCCGCGCTCGGTGTGCTCGGGCGCGATCTTCAGATAGCCGCCGACATGATGGGTGACGAGCTCCTTGACATATTCCGGGCTCTTCACCGCGAGGTCGTAGCGCAGGCCGGACGCGACCATCACCTTCTTGACGCCCTTCACCTCGCGCACCTTGCGATAGAGCCGGATCAGTTCGTCATGCGAGGTGTTCAGATTCGGACAGATATCGGGAAACACGCAGGAGGGCAGCCGGCACGCCTTTTCGATCTTCGGGTCCTTGCACGCCATCCGGTACATATTGGCGGTCGGCCCGCCGATATCGGAGATCACACCGGTGAAACCCGGGGTCTTGTCGCGGATCAGTTCGATCTCGCGCAGAATCGAGGCTTCCGAGCGGTTCTGCATGATGCGGCCCTCATGCTCGGTGATCGAGCAGAAGGTGCAGCCGCCGAAGCAGCCGCGCATGATGGTCACGGAGAACTTGATCATGTCCCAGGCCGGGATCTTGGCATCCCCATAGGACGGATGGGGTGCGCGCGCATAAGGCAGATCATAGACGGCGTCCATTTCGTCCGACGTCAGCGGGATCGGCGGCGGATTCAGCCACAGGTCGCGATCGCCATGGCGCTGCACGAGGGCGCGCGCATTGCCGGGATTGGCTTCCCGATGCAGCACGCGCGAGGCGCGGGCATAGGCCTCGCGGTCCTGCTCGGCCTGCTCGTAGGACGGCAGCCGGATGACCGTGTCGCCGGGACGGCGGGCGGCGCCCTCATCGGCGGAGTCGAGATCGTCGGCGGGAAGCTCGGTGTAGGTGTCGGGCACGCGGCGGAACAGCGCCACACCGCGGATGGAATCGAGATCGCGCGGCGCCTCGCCGGCGGCAAGACGCTTCGCCACCTCGACGACGGCGCGTTCCGCGTTGCCATAAAGCAGCAGATCCGCCTTGGCGTCGGCCAGTATCGAACGGCGTACCTTCTCGGACCAGTAGTCGAAATGCGCGATGCGCCGCAGCGACGCCTCGATGCCGCCGAGCACGATCGGCACGTCCTTGTAGGCCTCGCGGCAGCGTTGCGAATAGACGATGGTGCAGCGGTCCGGCCGCCGACCGCCCTCGCCGCCGGGCGTATAGGCGTCGTCATGGCGCAGGCGACGGTCCGCCGTATAACGGTTGACCATCGAGTCCATATTGCCGCCGGTGATGCCGAAGAACAGCGTCGGCTTGCCCAGCGCCTTGAAGGGCTCGGCCGATTGCCAATCGGGCTGCGCGATGATGCCGACCCTGAAGCCCTGCGCCTCGAGCAGCCGGCCGATGATCGCCATGCCGAAGCTCGGATGATCGACATAGGCGTCACCCGTCACCAGCACGATATCGCAGGCGTCCCAGCCGAGCGCGTCCATTTCGGCGCGCGACATCGGCAGGAACGGCGCCGCCTTCCCGGACTGTGGCCGAGGCGACGACGGGGCGATCAAAGGGGTGACTTGGATATCCATGGCGGCCAGTCATAGGACTCTGCCGCCATGAACTCAACCATCGGACAAATTTAGGATTCCGATCACATCAACGGGCCGGCTTAGGGCTTGAAATAGGGAATGCTGGCCGGATCCTTGCCCCAGGCCGCCGCCAGATACTTCTCCGACAGCTTTTTCATCGTGCCGTCGTCGATGACGGCCTTCATGATCTTGTCCAGCGTCGGGTTGTTGGCGTTGCCCTTGGGATAGACGGCGCCATAGATTTCGCCGGTCTTGTACTGGCCGACCACCTTGCTCTTGCCCGCCGAGGCCGCCTCGGCCGAAAGCGTGATCGAGGTGTCGGTCAGGACCGCAACCACGTCCTCGTCGCTCAGGGCTTTGAGAAGGTCGGCGCGCTCGGCATAGACATTGTAGTCCTTCACCTTGAGGACATCGAGCGCGAAGGCCGCACCGGTCGTGCCCTGCTGGATGCCGACCGTGACCTTCTTGACCGTCTTCTGGGTGACCGGGCTCGCGGCGAGCGTCAGCACGCCGATATCCGAGTTGAAATACGGCACCGAGAAGTCGACGGACTTCTTGCGTTCCTTGGTGATCGAGACCTCGGAGAGCGCCAGGTCGTAGTCCTTGACCTCGCCGCTGACCAGCGGCACGAAATCCACCGCCACCACCTTGAGCTTGTCGTAGCCGGCGCGCCAGGCGATCTCGGCCGCCAGGCAATATTCCATGCCGTCCTTGATCGCCTCCGCCGTGTCGCCGTTCCACCAGACCGGCGCCGGCAGCGAGACCGCCACCGTCAATTGTCCGGGAACCGCCGGGGCGGCGATCGGGATGGAGCCTTTGGCGCCGGTCACTTCGCAATTGCCGATCTTGTCGGCGGCGGAAGCAGTCACCGTCATAGCGCAGAAGGCAAGCCCGGCCAGAAGCAGACGTTTCGTCAGAATCATGTTCAATGAACTCCTCATGGGCCTCGAGCCTATCGGTCGGTACGGGCGAGGACGACGCGGCGATTGAGAGCACGTCCCTGCAAGGTCTTGTTGCTGGCGACGGGTTCGCCCGCCCCTGCCCCCGCGGTGCTGAGGCGGCCCGGATCGACTCCGAGCTTCACCAGCCTGGCCTTCACCGATTCGGCCCGGGCCTTCGAGAGCTTCAGGTTGTAGGAACTGTCGCCGATCGAATCCGTATGTCCGGTGATCGACAGGGTCCAGAGCGGGTTGTTGCGCAGCGCAATGGCGATCTGCTTCAAGAGCGGCACCGAGCTGTTGCGGATCGTCGCTTTGTCGAAGTCGAAGTGGATGCCGTAAGTCGTATAGGCTTTGCGCGCCGCGAGGGCCTGCTCCATCCTGGCGCGTTCGTCGGCCGAGGGCGTGACCAGCACATAACGCTCGCTGCGCGGTGTCTTTTCGCCGCGAAACTGGATGCTGTAGAGCAGCATCATCGGGTTGTTGCGGTTGTCGAGGAAATAGAAGTCACCGGTGGCGCTTTTCCGCCCGTCCTTGAAGCTGCCCTTGGCGTGCAGCACCGGGACGTTGAACGGATTACCGTCGAGATTGACCGCCATCTGGGTCTTCTCGACCAGGGTAAAGCCGCCGGTCATCGTCGCCATCGCCTCATTATAGACGAGGTTCGAGGCGGCCTGCCCGGTCGAGCGCAGCTCTTCGAGCACCGCCGCCGACGTCCCGAGCGTCGTGGTGCCCGGAATGACGAGCGGCATCTTGGCGCTGTAGCCGAGCACCAGGGTGCGCGCATTCATCCGGTCGGCGACATAGATGCGGCGCACCGCGACGGTGCCGCGCGAGCTCGAATAGTTGATGTCGAAGGAATCGGGCCGCGTATTGGCGAAGCGGATCCAGGATTCGGCATCCGGCCCATAGGCATTGGCCCAGGCGGTGGTGATCGTGCCGCCATCATGCGGCATGAAGGCGCCAAGCCCCTCCTGGGCGCCTGCCGCGCCGCACGCACAGACCAAGGCGATAATCCCGAGCACCGCATGCCGGGCATTGCGCAAAAACCGCATCAGTTGCCTTCTCTCAGAATGATTAAGACGAAAGGACATCCCCCAGCGAGAACTCTAGCGCATGACCAGGATAACTCTTGTCATTTCGCGCCAAAGCACGATTCCGAAGACGTTCCTTCAGGCCGGACCGCCCTCAGAGATCGTGATCCTGCGGGTATAGGCCGGCCGCCGGTGGGCTGCTATTGGACCAAGGCCCCACATGTCCAAGCAGGCATATATCTGGTAAAAATGCGACGGCAATCGCTAAAAATTTACATTCGCCGCGCCCTTGAGGTCGAGCATCTGGCGCGCCTCGTCGGGGGTGGCGACGTCGATCGACAGCTCCTCCAATATATGCCGCATCTTGGCGACGAGCTCGGCATTGGACTTGGCGAGCTTGCCCTTGCTCAAGTACAGATTGTCCTCGAGACCGACGCGCACATTGGCGCCCATCGTCGCCGCCATGGTGCAGAAGGGCAATTGGAAACGCCCGGCCGCCAGCACCGACCAGTGATATTGATCGCCGAACAGGCGCTCGGCCGTGTCGCGCATGATAAGGACGTTCTGGGGATCGGGACCTATGCCGCCCAGAATGCCGAAGATCGTCTGCACGAAGAGCGGCGGCTTGACGAGCTTGCGATCGAGGAAATGGGCCAGCGTGTAGAGATGGCCGACATCGTAGCATTCGAACTCGAATTTGACGCCATGCCCCTCGCCCAGCCGCTGCAGCACCTGCTCGATGTCGCCGAAGGTGTTGCGGAAGATGAAATCGCGCGAGCGGTCGAGATGCTGGCGCTCCCACTCATGCTCGAACTCCTTGTAGCGGCCGAGCATGGGGAAAAGGCCGAAATTCATCGAGCCCATATTGAGCGAGGTCATTTCCGGCGAAGCCCGCTCCGCCGCAGCGAGCCTTTCGTCGAGCGACATGCCCTGCCCGCCGCCGGTGGTGATGTTCACGATGGCGTCGGTGCCCTGCTTGATGCGCGGCAGGAATTCCATGAAGAGATCAGGCTCGGGCGACGGCCGCCCATCCTCGGGGTTGCGCGCATGGAGATGCAGGATCGATGCCCCGGCCAAGCCGGCGTCGATGGCCTGGCTGGCGATGTCCGACGGCGTCACCGGCAGATGCGGCGACATCGAGGGCGTGTGGATGGAGCCGGTGATGGCGCAGGTGATGATGGCTTTCGATTTGGCGCGCATGGTTTCCCCTGAATCAATGTCGCCCTAAGCTTCTCGAATTTCAGGGGTTTGTCAAAAGGCGGCCAAACTGCAGGAGATCGGAAAGACAAAGGGCCGCTGCAGGGATTTATGCAATCCCTGGAGCGACCCTTGCCTCAGCTACGGGACGGCTCCTGCTGCCGAGACTGTGGGAAAAACACTCTCGAGCCTGATTGGTTCCCATGCGGATCGAATTTTATTCTGCCGGAACTTCGGCCGGACGGCGTTGACGCAGGATCATTTGGGTAAGCAGGAAGGTGATCAAGGCGCAGGCCGCGATGCCGGCCACCATCGGAAACGCCGTGCCGTCGACAAAGATCCCGACCAGCGCCATCGCGACGGCGCCCGCCGCGAAATGCAGCGTTCCCATGAGCGCCGAGGCGGTGCCGGCGATCTCGCCATGCTCCTCGAGCGCCAGGACCGCGGTGGTCGGGATGACGAGACCGAGAAAGCCGCAGCCCATGAACATCAGCACCGCCAGCACGTCGAGCCGATCCACCCCTGCGGCGAAAAGCGCGAAGAGCGCCGCGATGGACAGGAAGTAGCCGATGACGGCGATGCGCACGACACGCGTCAGGCCGAAGCGGTCGGCGAGCTTGCCGGTGAATTGCGAGACGGCGAAGAACGACACCGCGTTGATCGAGAAGAAGACGCTGTAGAGCGTCGGCGTCAGGCCGTAATGGCCGATCAGCACGAAGGGTGAGTTGGCGAGATAGACGAAGAAGCTCGCAATGCCGAAACCGCCGATGAAGGTGAGCGCCAGGAAGTTGCCGTCGCTGAACAGCAGGCGATAGGCCGCGAGCGCGCTGCCGATGCCGCTTTCGACGCGTTGCGCCTTGAGCCGCGTCTCCGGCAGCATGGTCGCGATCATGACGATGCCGAGGAGAGCCGCGACGGTCACGACCCAGAACACCCAGCGCCAGTCGGCGAGCTCGATGACGATCGAGCCGGTGAGCGGGGCCAGAATCGGCGAGATGCTGAAGACCAGCATGAGCAGCGACATCATGCGCGCCGCATCGATGCCGGTGTGGAGATCTCGCACCACGGCGCGCGAGATCACCATGCCGGCGCAGGCGCCGATGCCCTGGATGAAGCGGAAGATGTTGAGCGTCGTGATGTCGGGCGCCAGCGCGCATCCTATGCCGCCGACGGCGAACAGGGCGAGGCCGATGTAAAGCGGCAGCTTGCGGCCGAACATGTCGGAGAGCGGGCCGAAGACGAGCTGGAAGCCGCCGAAGGAGAGGAAGAACAGCATCAGGCTGAGCTGCACCGCCTTGATATCGGCATCGAGGCTCTGGCCGATGGTCGGCAGCGCCGGCAGATACATGTCGATGGCGAACGGCCCGATGGCCGAGAGCAGCCCCAGAATCACGGCATTGCGGATGAAGTGCCTCTGCATGGTGTAAAGATCCCCCGTCGCGGGCTGTGCCGGCGATCCGCCACAGCCTCGAAACACTTGAATTCAATCAGAAATCACGGCCAGGCGAGGAATCGGAAGCAGGCGGCTCGACCTCGCTGGACAAGTTAGGCCAAATTATTGGACATAGTTGTCAAAACAGTCAAGCCCTCTTAATATCCTGCTGACATGACAGAAATGGTCAGCACCATCCCGGCCCCCGCCGCCCCCCGGAGCCATGCCGCCAAGCGGCTCTCCATTCTCGAAGCGGCGACCGTGATTTTCTGCCGGGACGGTTTTGCCAGCGCCAGCATCGAGACGATCGCCGCCGAAGCGGGCGTCTCTCGCCAGACCATCTACAATCACTATAGCGACAAGGAAAAGCTGTTCACCGCCGTGGTGAAGGACATGACCGAGCGCGCCAATGCCGGTCTCTTCGCCACCATCGCGGGGTTCCCCGACCGCCCCGCCGATCTCGCAGCCGAACTCGTCGATTTCGCGACGAAGCTCGCGGCCAACTGCCTGTGCAATCGCGACTGCATCGCGCTGCGTAAGCTGATCCAGGCCGAGGGTGAGCGCTATCCCGAGCTCTTCGCCCCCTGGCGTCTGCTCGGGCCCGAGCGCGCCTGGGCGGCGATCGGCGCGCGTTTCGCCAAGCTGCACCATCTGGGCTATCTCGACATCGACGACCCCGATATCGCGGCGCGCCAGTTCCAGGCCCTCGTCAATGCCGATCTCTATGTCGGCACGCTGCTCGGCGACAAACCGGACGAGGCGCAAATGCGCGCCGCGGCGGTTGCCGCGGTCAGGACCTTCCTTAAGGCCTATGGCAAGACTGCTGCCAGACACTGACAGAAGACATCTCTAGGGTACTGCGGTAGTCTCATCCGCCCCATTCTTCCCGGAGATCATCGCATGGCCAAAACTTCCACCGGAAAGATCCGCGTCGGCATCGGCGGCTGGACCTTCGAGGACTGGCGCGGCACCTTCTATCCCAAAGGCCTGGCGCAGAAGCGCGAGCTCGAATATGCGAGCCAGCATCTCACCGCGATCGAGATCAACGGCACCTATTATGGCAGCCAGAAGCCGGAAAGCTTCGCCCGCTGGCGCGACGAGACGCCGGAGGGTTTCGTCTTCTCGGTCAAGGGCACGCGTTTCAGCACCAATCGCCGCGTGCTGGCGGAGGCCGGCCAGTCGGTCGAGCGTTTCATCACCAGCGGCATCACCCGGCTCAAGGAAAAGCTCGGCCCCATCAACTGGCAGTTCCTGCCGACCAAGCAGTTCGATCCCGACGACTTCGAGGCCTTTCTCAAGCTCCTGCCCGACGAGCAGGATGGCCTCAAGCTTCGCCACGTTGTCGAAGTGCGCCATCTGACCTTCAAGGTGCCGGAATTCATCGAGCTTCTGCGCAAATACAAGGTGGCGGCGGTCTATACCGACAAGGGATCCTTCCCGGAGATCGCCGATGTGACCGCGCCCTTCGTCTATGCGCGCCTGCAGCGCATGTCGGAGAAGATCGAGACCGGCTACGCGCCCAAGGCGCTGGACGATTGGGCGAAGCGCGCCAAGGCCTGGGCCGAGGGCTCGGCCCCCACCGATCTCGAAACCGTCACCAAGCCGGAAGCCAAGCCGCCCAAATCGCGCGACGTCTTCGTCTTCATGATCAACGGCTTCAAGCCCAAGGCGCCGGCGGCGGCGATGGCGCTGATCGAAAGGCTGAAATAGGGCGCTCACGCCTCTACCCGATTCCACCCCATTTTATTTGATTTCCGCGAAGGCTGTCTCGCCGAGGCAGATGGATTGACAGCCGTGCGATTTGTTCTCATTATGTTCTTTTAGTTTCATGCATTGCGAAGGCTGCCGGAATGGAAAGTGCCGCCACCATTCTCCATGCCGATCTCGACGCCTTCTATGCTTCGGTGGAGCAGCTGCTCGACCCGGCGCTGCGCGGCAAGCCGATCGCGGTGGGCGGCGGCGTGGTGCTGGCGGCCTCCTATGAAGCGAAGGCCTTCGGCGTGCGCGGCGGCATGCCCGGACGCAAGGCGCGCGAGCTCTGTCCCCATCTCATTTTCACCGGCGGCCATTTCAAGGAGTATCAGCGGCTGGGCGACGCCGCGATCCGCATCCTCGGCGACTTCACGCCGCTGGTCGAGCGGATCTCGATCGACGAGGCCTTCTGCGACGTCAAAGGCTGCACCCATCTCTTCGGGCCGCCGGCCGAGATCGCGGAGGCGATCCGCCGGCGTGTTCGCGCCGAGCTTGGTCTGCCCATTTCAGTCGGCGTGGCGCGCACCAAACATCTGGCGAAGATCGCCTCGCAGGTGGCGAAACCCGACGGGCTCGTGGTGGTCGATCCCAAGGCCGAGCTGGCTTTCCTGCATGACCTGCCGGTCGAGCTGATGTGGGGCGTGGGGCCGGCGACACAAACGCGGCTCGCGGCAATCGGGATCACCACGATCGGCCAGTTGGCGCAAACGCATAAGGGCGCGCTTCGGCAGTTGCTCGGGCCTGCCGCCGGCGAGAAGCTCACCGCCCTCGCCTGGAACCGCGACCCGCGCGAGATCAGGACGCATCAGCGCGCCCATTCGGCCGGCGCCCAGTCGGCGCTCGGCCGCAAGCCCGCGATAGAAAGCGTCTTCCGCCCTGCCCTGCGCCATCTGGCCGACCGGGTCGCCACGCGCTTGCGCGCCAAATCGCGTCCCGGACGCACGGTGACGGTACGCGTCCGCTTCGCGGATTTGCGCTCGGTCACCCGTTCGGTGACGCTCGACGCCGCCGTTTCGGCCACCGCGATCCTGGCCGAGATCGCCGAGGATCTCGTGCGCGGCGTGCTGGCCGATCATCCGAGCGAAACCACCATCTCGCTGCTGGCGATCTCGGTATCGCATCTCGAGGATTGCTCCTGGCTTCAGCTCGAACTGCCTTTCGGACTTGCCGAGGAGAAGCGGCTGCCTGGCGCCAGGCCCGGCATCGCGCGTTTCCTGGCCGATCGCGCCATGGACAAGGTGCGCCACCGTTTCGGCTGGGAAGCGGTCGGTTATGCCTCGGTCGCCCTCGGCCCGTCACGATCCGTCCCCGATGAATTCCGCGAGCTCGCAGAGAAGGAGCTGTGACCGGAATTGCGGAACTTTCTTCGACTGTTGAACGTTTCACCGCTCTCGGTGCATCCTGTCATCCGGGCCTTATGAAGAGAAGGAAATCTGATGAACAAGAACACGATCTGCCTCTGGTATGACAAGGATGCCGAAGAAGCGGCACGTTTTTATGCGACGGTTTTTCCCGACAGCAAGGTCGGTGCGGTCCACTACGCGCCCGGCTACTATCCGAGCGGCCAGAAAGGCGATGCGCTGGTGGTGGAATTCACCGTCTGCGGCATTCCCTGCATCGGTCTCAATGGCGGTCCGATGTTCAAGCACAATGAAGCTTTCTCCTTCCAGATATCGACGGAAAACCAGGAAGAGACAGACCGCTACTGGAACGCCATCGTCGGCAATGGCGGGAAGGAAAGCGACTGCGGCTGGTGCAAGGACAAATGGGGCATCTCCTGGCAGATCACGCCGCGCATCCTGATGGAGGCCATGGCCGCCGGCGGTGCGGAAGCAAAACGCGCTTTCGACGCCATGATGACCATGCAGAAGATCGACGTCGCGGCGATCGAGAAGGCGCGCCGCGGCTGATCCGGCTTGTCCGAAAACCGCGCGCACTTTTCCGTCCCATGCTCTAATATGCGCTCGAGCCACGAATTGGCGCGAGTGCTGAAATGCAAGCGGATCAGCTGGTTGACGACATTTACGAGGCCGGTGTCCTGCCCGAGCGCTGGGTGGATGTGCTCGACAGCCTGGCCAAGGTGGCGGACTGCCGGGGCGCTCTGCTGTTTGCCGAGATCCCCTACGGATCGGATCTCGTCTGCTCGCCGGCGATCAAGGAATTCATCGCAACATGGGCCGCCTCCCCATGGGGCCAGGACAATCCGCGGCGCAAATATCTCGTCCCGCGCCGCGACCCGCGTTTTCTCACCGAGCGGGACGGCGTTCCGGATGAAGTCGTCAGGGCAGACCCCTATTATGACTTCATGCGCGACTGGGGCCTGGGCTGGTGCGTTGGAACGGCAATTCGCCCCTACTCGGCCGAGACCATCGTGCTCTCGATCGAACGCGACTTCGAGAAAGGCCCCGTGCCGGAGGACATTGTCGGCGAACTCGACAGATTGAGACCGCATCTTGCGAGGGCATCCGTCCTCGCCACCAGGCTCGGCATCGAGAAAGCGCGGGCAAAGGTTGCGGCGCTTGAAACGATCGGCCTGCCGGCGGCGATTGTCTCCAGGACGGGACGCGTCGTGGCGGCCAACACCTTGATGCAAGGCCTGTCGCCGGCCCTGCGCATCGGCGCATTCGACCAGCTTCATCTGGCCGGAGGAGCGGCCGCTCTGCTGCGTGCCGCCCTCGGCGCGGAACCAGCCGGCATGGCCGGCTGCTCGATTCCGCTTCGCGGCGACGAAACCAGACCTCCCGCCATCGTCCATGTCGTTCCGTTGCGGGGCCGCGGCCGCGACATATTCTCGGGCGCCACATCCATGCTGTATGTCACCGCGCTGACGCGGAAGAAGGCCCCTCCCGGCGAATTGCTGCAAGCCTTGTTCGACCTCACGCCGGCAGAGGCGCAGGTCGCCCGCGCGATCGTCGAAGGCGCCGGCGTCGACCAGATCGCGCAGTCGCGAAGCGTCCGCCCCGACACGGTGCGCGCCGAGCTGAAATCCGTTTTCGCCAAGACCGGCATCAATCGTCAGGCGGATCTGGTGGCGATCCTCGGCTCCGCGCTCTTGCGCTGAGACGTCGACAGGATCAGGCGCGAACGCGCATCCGCGCTTTACTTACTTATCCTGCACCAGCACGCCCGCCTCCGGCGACCAGGTCACCGCGACCGGCGCGCCGGGCTGGCGCAGCGGCCCCGCCTCGAAGGCCGGCATCTGGCTTTCAAGGGTGCCGAGCGGCGTGTCGACGACATAGACATACTGGCTGCCGACAAAGGCCGAGGTCGTGACACTGCCTTCGATGCGGTTGAGGCTCGTCCTGGCATCCTCGGGAGAGACGACCGCGAGCCGCTCGGGGCGCAGAGCGAGAAGCGTCTTCGATCCTTGCGCGGCCGCATCCTTGCCCTTGGCATGGCGCACCGAGATTCCCTTCACGTCGATCTTGAGCTCGGTGCCGTTGACCGAGGAAACGGCGCCTTCGAGGAAATTGGCGCGGCCGAGGAAGTCGGCGACGAAGCGCGTCGAGGGACGGTTGTAGAGCGCGTCGGGCGCGCCGATCTGCTGGATGGCGCCGTCGCGCAGGATGACGATGCGGTCCGACATCGTCATCGCCTCCTCCTGGTCATGCGTCACATTGACGAAGGTGGTGCCGAGGCGCTGATGCAGGCTGCGCAGCTCGAACTGCAGCTCGGCCCTGAGCTTCTTGTCGAGCGCCGACAGCGGCTCGTCGAGCAGCACGACGGATGGATCGAAGACGAGCGCGCGGGCCAGCGCGACGCGCTGCTGCTGACCGCCCGACAATTGCCGCGGCATGCGGTCGGCGAGCGCCGAAAGATGGACGAGATCGATGGTGCGCTCCACCTGCCGGTCGAGCTCCTCGCCCTTGATGCCGCGCAGTTTGAGCGGATAGGCGATATTGCCGCGCACCGACATATGCGGGAACAGCGCATAGCCCTGGAACACCACGCCGAACTGGCGCTTCTCCGGCGACAGCGCGTCGATCTTCTCGCCATTGAGCAGGATCTCGCCCGAATCGGGCGTCACGAAGCCGGCGATCGCCATCAGGATGGTCGATTTGCCCGAGCCCGACGGCCCGAGCAGGCTCAGGAATTCGCCGGACGCGATGTCGAGCGACACATTGTCGATGGCGGCCACCTTGCCGTATTTCTTGACGAGGTTGCGGATCGACAGGGCGATCGGTTTATCCTGAGCTTTGTTCATGTCACCCTCGGTTTGCGGTCACGAGATGATCGACGGGTTTGGTCCAATAAGGCACCTGATCGGCGCGCGGCGTCCAGGCGCCCGTCTCGATCAGCGAATTCACATGGGCGGCGATGTCGCTCATCGGCGCGAACCACACATCACCCTTGGCATTCATGTGCTCGATGAGGCGCACGATCGCCTCGGCGCGCGCCAGGCGGCCGGAAACGAAGGGATGCCAGACCGAGATCCACAGGCCGCCGTGATTCCACGCCGCGTCGAACTCGGCCCGGAACACTTCCATCGCCCGCTCGGGCGCCTGGATCGGCATCATGAAGCCGAATTCCTTCATGTTCACATACTGCACCCAGTCGTCGAGCGCGAAGTCGGACGGCAATTCGACGAGCGAACCCTTGTCGGCCTTGAGCAGATAGGGAATGTCGTCGCCGACCAGCGAGGCGTCATAAACGAAGCCGCGCTCGACCAAGAGATTGGGCGTGTGCTCGGAAAGCGCGTAAGCGGGGGCGCGATAGCCCCTGGGACGCGCGCCGACGACCTTGTCGAAGGCCTGCAGCGCCCGGTCGAGCACGCGTTCCTCGTCGTCCGCCGACAGCGTATTGGGCTTCTCATGCAGCCAGCCGTGATGGCCGATCTCATGGCCTTCCTTGAGCAGCGCCTCGATGGCGTCAGGATAGGTCTCGATGCACCAGCCCGGCACGAAAAAGGTCTGCTTCATGCCGTAATGCCTGAAGATGTCGATGAGGCGCGGAATCGAGACGAAAGGCCCGTAGCGCAAAGCCGACGACGTGGCGAGGCGCGAGGGCGCCGCGTCGCGCTGATAGAGATGCAGCAGGCTCTCGACATCCATGTCGAAGGAGAAGCACACCGCGCAGCGGGCGCCGTTCGGCCATGGGGGCGGATTCTTGATCAAAGGCAGCATCTGGTCATTCACTCTTCTTGTTATGGTGGTCATGACGCCTTGGCGCCGCCGCGGCGCCAGGAGCTCGCCACCGCGATCAGCACGCCGATGGCGGTGATGGCGATCAGCGCGGCGGCCACCGCGGCCACCGTCGGGTCGACATTCTCGCGGATGCCGTCCCACATGCGCCGCGGCAGCGTATAGACGGCGCGGCTCGAGACGAACATCGTCACCACGATCTCGTCCCATGAAACGATGAAGGCGAAGACCGCGGCGGTGGCGATGCCGGTGCGGATATTGGGCAGGATGATGTCGACCAGGGTGCGCAGCGGCGAGGCGCCGAGGCTGCGCGCCGCCTGCTCCAGCCTGCCGTCGAGCAGGCTGAGCGACGTCGTCACGGTGATGATGACATAGGGAATGGCGAGGATCGCATGGGCGAGGACGACGCCGATCCAGGTGTCGTAGATGCCGATCGCCACCCAGGCTCGGTAGAGCGCCAGCGCGCTGACGATCGGCGGGAAGATCATCGGCGCCAGCAGCAGCGCCGCGACGACGCCGGCGAGCCACGGCGTCACGCGCCACAGGCCGACCGCGCAGAGCGTGCCGAAGGAGACCGCGATCGCCGTCGAGGCGAGCGCGACGCCGAGGCTGTCGCCGATGCTGGCGAGCCAGCCGCCCGAGCTGAACAGGGTCTCGAAATGCCTGAGCGACAGGCCTGTGGTCGGCAGCGCGATGAAGCGGCTGTCATTGAAGGCGACCGGAATGGCGACCAGCCCCGGCAGCAGCAGGAACAGCGCCACCGCCCAGGCGAGGGTGAAAATGGCGTAGCGCGGCCAGCCTTTGAGTTCCATCACGCATTCCCCAGGAGACGGCGCACGCCGACGACCTTGCTGACGATCCACAGCAGAGCGAGCGTGGCGACCAGCAGGACGACCGAGAGCGACGCGGCGAGACCCCAGCGCAAGGTCTGCAGGACCGAGATCGACACATATTCGCTGAGCATGACGACACGGCCGCCGCCCAGGATGGCGGGCGTCACGAAGAAGCCGAGGCCGAAGACGAAGACCAGGAGGCCGGCGCCGAAGACGGCGGGCAAGGTGACCGGCAGATAGACGTCGATGAAGGTGCGCAGAGGCGAAGCGCCGACGCTCCTCGCCGCCATCATCAGGCGGCCGTCCATGTTCTGCATGGTCGCGAATATCGGAAACACCGCATAAGGCACGAGATAATGCACCATGCCGATGATCACGCCGAATTCGTTGCGCACCAGCGGCAAGGGCGAGCCGATGAGGCCGGCGCCGAGCAGCGCCTCGTTGACGAGGCCGTTGTTGCGCAGCAGGATGAGCCAGGCGAGCGCCCTGACCAGCACCGACAGCCAGAACGGCACCAGCACGCAGAGCAGCAGCATGAGCCGCTGCCGCGGGCCCATATGGGCCATGGCGAAGGCCACCGCATAGCCGAGCAGCACGGCGATCAGCGTGGTGATCGTCACGATGCGGAATGTCGTCCACAGGATACGCTGGATGCTGCCGGTCTCGAGGATCTGCGCATACCAGCGCAGCGAAGGCTCCGTGAAGCCGTCGAAGGACAGGATGATCAGCTGGCCGATGGGGACGAGGAACAGGCCGCAGACGAGAAAGGCGGCGGGCAGCAGGAACCCGATATAAGGTTGTCTCATAAGGAATATCCTATGCCCGCCGTCCCGATCAGCCGGCTATGCCGTCGATCCACTTTTCCACAGCGGCGTCGTAGTTCTTCTCATACCAGTCCTCGCTGCGGATGGCCTGGACCTTCTCGTTGTCGGCATAGCCCGGGTCGAGGCGCTGCAACTCGGGCGGCAGCGACGCGGACGCCGCCGGGTTGGTCGGGCCGTTGCCGAGGATCGACAGCAGCTTGATCTGCCGCTCGGGCTCGAGGATCGAGGCGAGGAACTTCTGCAGCGCCTCGGTCGGCGCCGGATGGCCCTTCGGCATCACGAAGGACGACGGGCAATAGAGGCCGTCATTCCAGGTCCAGGTGACCTTGCCCTGCGTGTCGCGCTCGAGAATGCTGGCGCGGGTGTTCCAGATATTGCCCATGACGACTTCGCCGTCGAGGAACATCTGCTGCGATTCCGCGCCCGATTCCCAATAGATCACGTCGTCGCCGAGCGACTTCGCCTTGGCGATGGCGCGGTCGAGATCGGCCGGATAGAGCTGGTCGCGGGCCACGCCGTCGCCCAGCAGACAGGCTTCCATGGCGCCCATCTGGTACTTCCACATCGAGCGCTTGCCCGGATATTTCTTGGTGTCGAAGAAATCGGCATAGGTCGGCGGCTTGTCGGGGAACAGCTCCTTCTTGTAGGCGAGCACGAAGCTGTAGGTGTAGTTGGCGATGCCGTGCTTCCACGCCCAGCCTTCGCGGATCTTCGATTTGTCGACGACCGAATAGTCGACCTCGTCGAGCAGGCCCTGATTGCCGAGCTGGTTGCACAGGAAGCCGTCGCCGTCGCAGACGTCCCAGATCACCGATTTCGATTCGACCATCGCCTTGATCTTGCCGGCGAGCGGGCTGCCGCCGTCGACGCGCACCGGAATGCCGCTGTCGGCGGTGAAGGGCTTGCCCCAGGCTTCGCTCATGCCGTTGATGGCGTCGCCGCCGAAATTGGCGAGCACGATCTCATTGGCCTGCGCTGACGCGGGGTCGGAGCCGAGGACGGCGCCCAGCGCCGGGGCGACACCGGCCGCGGCCAAAATCTTGAGGAAGTCGCGGCGGTCGAGCCTGCCGGCTTTGACTTCCTGCGCGGCGATCTCGGCGAGATCAGCCTGGAAACTGTGTTTTCTCATGTTTGTCGTCCTCTCCTTGCGGTATTGGCCGCCTTCAACTGCGGCGTGCTTCTCTCATCATGTTTAGGCTACGGCAAGTGCTTGCGCCTCTTTGCCGCCGTCTGGTCTCACGTCTTCGCATCGGCTGGCCTGACAGCCTCCGAGGCGTCCCAATGGTTCGCCGGGTAATAATTTAAGTCAAGTAAAAAAAAGGAGTCGACTTCAAAATTGATGTGACTATCATTCCGGTCTGTCGATCTCTCCGGGAGGCACCGCGATGGCCGGGCTGCGCGCTCTGCACAGGCAAACACGCTTCAATCAGATGCTGAACGTCGCCGCCGAGCTGTTCGCCTCACAGGGCTATGAGGCGACCCGCATCGAGGAGATCGCCGAGAGCGCCCGAGTGGCGCCGGGCACGGTCTACAATTACTTCACCAGCAAGCCGAACATCCTGATGGCGCTGGCCGTGCGCCATGTCCGCGCCGCCTATCCGGCGCGCCGCGACCTGGTGCGCAACCCGCCCGACGATCCGGTCGAGGCGATCTATGCTTTCGAGAAGCTCCTGACCGTGCAGGCGCTCACCACGCTCAACCGCGAATGCTGGCGCGTCATCTTCTCCGCCCCCTATCGCGAGCCCGACGGTCCGCAGCATCGTCTGTCGCGCCGCTTCCAGGGCATCATCAAGCGCCACTACATCCAGCTTCTCGGCAGTTTCCAGCGACGCGGCAGCATCAAGAAGGATGTCGATATCCACCGGCTCGCCGATCTCATCACGGCGGTCGGCACCTATCATTTCGGCCGGCTCGTCTCCTCCGACACGATGACCCTGGAGGAGCTGCAGGTCGCCGTCGAGCAGCATCTCGACCTCGTCTTCACCGGCGTCATCGCCAGAACCCCCAAGAAAAAGAAAGCAGCAACAGCATGAGTGACTTCGTCGGACAGACCGCCTTGGTGACGGGCGCCGGCTCAGGGATAGGCCGCGCCACCGCCGAGAAGCTCGCATCGCAAGGTGCCCGCGTCATCGTGCAGGATGTGGATCAGGGCCGCGTCGGCGAGGTCGTCGATACGATTCGCAAGGCCAAGGGCGAAGCGCTTCCCGCCGTCTACAGCGTCGCCGACGAGGAAGCCCTCCGGCGCAGCGCGCTCGAGGCCGGCGGCGTCAGCATCCTCGTCAACAATGCCGGCGTGCCCGGCTTCAACGCCGTCATCGAGGATATCGACAAGGCCGCCTATGAGCGCCTGTTCGACATCCATGTCTGGGGCACGCTCGCCGCCACCCGCGCCGTGCTGCCCGAGATGAAGGCCAAACGCTATGGCCGCATCGTCAACATCTCGTCCAACCGCGCCCAGGTCGGCTTCGAGCGCTCGAGCCACTACGCCGCCGCCAAGGCCGCCGTCCTGGGCTTCGCCAAGGCCTGGGCCCGCGAATTCGCGCCCTATGGCATCCTCGTCAATGCGCTGGCGCCCGGCGTCGTGCGCACCGGCATGACCTTGCGCTACGGCCAGGACGCGCTCGACGAGGAGGCCGCGCTCAATCTCGTGAAGCGCTGGGCCGAGCCTGAGGAAATCGCCGACTGGATCGCTTTCGTCGTGGGGCCCAAGGGCGGCTACATGACCGGCCAGCTCCTGTGTCCCAATGGCGGCGACCCGATCGTCGGAATCTGATCACAACACCAAGAAGAGGAAAAATCACCATGAGCGTGATGACTGAAAACGAGTGGCGCTACAATCAGCTGATCAAGATCTTCCCGTCGGAGGCGGAGCCTGCTTTCGAGGACGCCGATCTCCTGAAACGCTGGTGGGGCCGCTCCTGGGGCTGCACCAATGACGTGGGCCGCCTCCGCGTGGTGCTGATGCACCGTCCAGGCCCAGAAGTGAACATCGTCGACACCTCGAAGCGCCTCGAAATGGGCGCCTTCGGCGACATCCAGCAAGGCTGGTACTGGCGCGGCAATCAGGGCCCCGATCTCGCCGGCATGCAGCGCCAGCACGATGCCTATGTGAAGATCCTGAAGGACGAAGGCGTCGAGATCGTCTTCCTCGACCAGGCCGGCCCCGGCCGCATGAAGTCCTGCTATACCCGCGACGTCGTGATCGGTGTCGGCGGCGGCGCCATCATCACCCGCATGGGCCCGCGCATCCGCCGCGGCGAAGAAGTGCAGGCGACGCGCACGCTGGCCCGTCTCGGCTGCCCCATCCTGCGCACGCTGTCGGGCACCGCCATCGCCGAAGGCGGCAGCTTCGCCTGGCTCAATGACAAGACCGCCGTCTTCTCGCGCTCCTCGCGCGGCAATGAGGAAGGCGGCCGCCAGATCGAGGAAGTGCTGCGCTCGCAGGGCGTCGAGCTCATCCAGATCGATCTCACCGGCTACCGCCTCCATATCGACGGCCTGTTCCTGATGATCGCGCCCGATCTCGCTCTGGTGAATCCAGCGCAGCTGCCCTTCCCCTTCCTGCAGCGGCTGAAGCAGCTCGGCATCGAAACGGTGGAAGTCCATCACGAGGACAATCCGTGGATCATCAACGGCCTCGCCATTGCGCCGCGCCGCGTGATCATGACCGAGGGCGCCTCGAACCACACGCTCGACCGCCTGAGCGCCAAGGGCGTGGAGATCCTCACCGTTCCCTATGATCTCGTCTGCTCGGGCGGCGGCGGCCCGCACTGCTCGACGGCGCCTCTGATCCGCGACGCGGTCTGAGGCCCGCGATGCAGAACACCGATCAGGACCGCGTGATCCGCTTCATCGCCGGCAATCGCTTCCCCTTTCCGGGCCAGACCGACTGGCCGAAGGGCTATCGGACGCTCACCAATGGCAGCGAGCGCAGCCATCCGGTCGAAGGACCGGATGGCCCGCACTGGCCCGACATCGTCATCCTCAACGAGAAGGGCGAGCCCTGCCGGCTCGGCGAGGTCGAGGACAGGATCGACGAGACCGCCATCGCCCGCTGGAAGCTCTGCGCCGACGTGGCCGACACGATGAACGAGACGGGGGTGAAAAATTTCTTCGTCTATGTGCGCAAGGGCCTCGCCGAAGAGGCGCTCGCCGCCCTCGACCGCCATGCGATCTCCTTCGCCGGCTTGCGCGAATACGAGATTGCCGGCGAGACCGTGAAGGTGACTCCCTATCTCACCCGCGGCGACCGCTACGACCATCAATAATCCGAAAGCAGGAACATGACCCGTGAACAGCACGACGCCGTCGTGACCCACATCGCCAGGACGCGCTTTCCCTTCCACGACCAGAAGGACTGGCCGGCCGATTATGTGACGCTCACCAATGTCGAGCGCCCGACCCGCTCGATCCCCTATGAGGGGCGTGAGCATTTCCCCGATATCGTCATCGTCAACACCAAGGGCGAGATACGCGAGATCGGCGAAGTCGAGGAAGAGCTCGACGAAGCCAAGGCGCCGATCTGGAAGACCTGCTCGGCCGCGGCCGACAATCTGACCGAGACCGGCAACCGCCATTTCTTTCTCTATGTGCCGGCCGGCCTCGAGGACAAGGCCGTCGCTCTGCTCGACCGTCACGCCATCTCCTTTGCCGGCGTGCGCGGCTTCACCCGCGACGCCAAGGGCGCGGTGCGCATCACGCCGCATGTCACGCGCGGCGATTCCAAGGATCACAGGGAATAAGAAAAGGAAGGAAACCCATGTCACGCAATGCATTCAAGCTCGACCGCCTCCGGATCGGCATCGACGATCTGAAGAGCGGCCGCATCGACCGCCGCGATTTCATGAAGCTCGTGGCCGCGCTCGGCTTCGCGGCGCCCCTCGCCAGGATGAGCCTCGGCGTGGGCGATGCGTGGGCGCAAGCCAATGAGATCGTCGTCTCCAATTTCGGCGGCGACGCCGCGACCTTCATGGCGGAAGCCTGGGGCGCGCCCTTCACCGCCGACACCGGCACCAAGGTGAGCGTCATCGGCGGCGGCCCCCTGCCGGGCAAGATCCGCGCCCAGGTCGACGAGAAGAACGTCATCTGGGACGTCTGCGACGCCGACGGCTTCATCGCCATCGATCTCGGCCGCAAGGGCTATCTCGAGCCCATCGATTATTCGGTGGTCGACAAGAAAATGATCCGCGAAGGCTGGGCCTGGGAGCATGGCATCGCCAATTACGGCTTCAGCTTCGTCATCGCCTATGACGGCGAGAAGATGGGCGGCAAGGCGCCGGCCGGCTGGACCGACTTCTTCGATGTCGAGAAATATCCCGGCAAGCGCGCCATGTGGAAATACATGATGGGTGCGGCCGAGGGCGCGCTTCTCGCCGATGGCGTTCCTGCCGACAAGCTCTATCCGCTCGACATGGACCGCGCCATCGCCAAGATGAAGTCGATCAAGGATCATCTGCTGTTCTGGGATTCCGGCGCCGAGTCGCAGCAGATGTTCCTCGACGGCGAGATCGTCATGGGCTGCATCTATTCGACGCGCGCCAGCGTGCTCGAGCGCGACACCAACAAGCGCGTGAGCTGGATCTGGGACGGCGCCAATTATTGCCCCGGCGCCTGGGTGGTGCCGAAGGGCAATCCGGCCGGCGCCAAGGTGCAGCAGTTCATCGCCTCGACGCTGAAGCCTGAACGCCAGATCGTGCTGCTCGACAAGCTCGGCAATTCGCCGTCCAATCCGGCGGCCTCCGCGCTGCTGACGCCCGAGCAGCAGCGCATCGACCCCGGCTTCCCGGCCAATCTCGCCAAGCAGATCATCCGCGACGAGACCTGGTATGCCGACCACTATGACGACGCGCTCAACAAATGGATCGACGCGATCGCCAGCTGAGCAGGAAGGGCGCCGGGAGGCGCCCTTTTCATTTCGGCGGGACGGCCGGTATAAAAGCTTGATGGAAGCCGACCTCGCCCAAATCTACCGGAGCTACATTGCCTGCCTGAACGAGCAGGACTGGCCGAAGCTGGGCAATTTCGTTCACGAGGACGTCTGCTATAACGGCAAGCGCATCGGGCTGTCGGGCTATCGCCACATGCTCGAAGGTGACTTCCGCGCCATTCCCGATCTGCGTTTCGACATCGAGCTCCTGGTCACAGAACCGCCCCGTGTCTCCAGCCGTCTGCGCTTCGCCTGCACGCCGATCGGCATGTTGTTCGGCCTGCCCGTCAACGGCAGGCGGGTCCACTTCTCCGAGAATGTCTTCTATGAGTTTCTGGAGGGGCGGATCAGGGATGTGTGGTCGGTCATCGACAAGGCGGCCATCGAATCTCAGCTATAGTTAGATATACTGAAGCAAGGGTTTCCTCCACGGGGCATGGTCCATGGGACGCGGCTGGCTGAAATTCTTGCATTCTCTTTCGGGCATCGGGCTCCTGCTCGGCACGCTGTGCTTCGCCGCCGCCCTGACCCCGACATTGGTGCCGCGCACCTATCTCACCCAAGGCGTATTGGCCGGCGCCTGCTTCGCGCTTGGCTACGGCATCGGCGTATTCTGGCGCTGGCTGTGGGCCTATCTGGAATTGCCGGAACCGCAGGAGCGCCTGCGCTCTCTCGCCAATAGCGGCATCGCCCTATTTTGCGGCGCCGTGACGCTCTACTTCCTCTGGCACACCGCGGGGTGGCAGAATTCCATCCGGCAGCTGATGCAGATGGAGCCGGTGACCAGCGCCCATCCGCTCAAGCTCTCGCTGATCGCGCTGGTGACCTTCGCGGCGCTGCTGGCGCTGGCGCGCTTCTTCCGCGAGGTCGCCTATTTCGTCGCGAGACGCATCCGGCGTTTCGTGCCACGACGGGTCGCCAATGTGATCGGGGCGGCGCTGGCTGTGCTGCTGTTCTGGCTGCTCGCCAATGACATGCTCTTCCGTTTCGCCCTCGAGACGGCCGATTCGAGCTACCGCGAATATGACGCGCTGATCGAGCCGGAGCGTCCCCAACCGGCACTGCCTCAGAAAACCGGCAGTCCCGCCTCTCTGGTCGGCTGGGGCGATCTTGGACGCGCCGGCCGCGAATTCGTCACTTCGGGTCCGACGGCCGAGGCGATCGCCGCCGTGACCGGGCGCGCCGCCAAGGAGCCGATCCGCGTCTATGTCGGGCTGAACGCCGCCGACACGGCGGAAGAGCGCGCAAAGCTGGCGCTCGACGAGTTGAAGCGCGTCGGTGGTTTCGAGCGCGCGCTTCTCGTCGTGATCACGCCGACCGGCACCGGCTGGATCGATCCCGCCGCCATCGACAGTCTCGAATATCTGAAGGACGGCGACGTCGCGAGCGTCGCCCAGCAATATTCCTATCTGTCGAGCCCCCTGTCACTCATCGCCGAGCCGGAATATGGCGAGGAGGCCGCGCGGGCTTTGTTCCGCGAGGTCTACGCCTATTGGACCACGCTGCCCAAGGACCGGCGGCCGCTTCTATACCTGCACGGGCTCAGTCTCGGCGCGATGAATTCTGAGAAGTCGGCGCAGCTCTTCGAGATGCTGGGCGACCCTATCGCCGGCGCGCTGTGGAGCGGTCCACCCTTCGCGAGCCGCGGCTGGCGCCGGATCACCGACAGGCGCAATGCCGGGTCGCCGGCCTGGCTGCCGCAATTCCGCGACGGCGCCTTCGTGCGCTTCATGAACCAGGACGGCCTCGGTGCGCCGCCCACAGCGGCCTGGGGACCGATGCGCGTCGTCTATCTGCAATATGCCAGCGATCCCGTCACCTTCTTCGATTACCGCGATCTCTATCGCGCCCCCGCCTGGATGACGGCGCCCCGCGGTCCTGATGTCTCGCCCGAGCTCGCCTGGTATCCGATCGTGACGATGCTGCAGCTGGCGCTCGACATGGCGGTGGCGACGACGACACCCATGGGCCACGGCCATGTCTATGCGCCCGAGCATTATGTCGACGCCTGGATCGAAGTGACCGGCGCCGGCACCTGGACACCCGATGCGATCATGAAGCTGAAGCAGCATCTGAAGGTTGTCCCCTCGGATGAGAATCGTGGCGGCTAGGCGCGTCTTCGTCTATCTCAGGATACCGATCATCAGGTACCGGACATGACCGACCTCATCGACGTGACGTCTCTCGATGCCGATGCAACTCTCCCCGCGGGTTTGCCGGAAGACATCGCCGGGCGCCTCATATCCTATCTGCCGGTGCATGGCCGCCGGATCCTGGTGGCGCGCCAGTCGGGCGCCATCACCGGCCTTCTGGTGGCATTGCAGCGGCCGACCTCGGCGATGCTGCGCATCGTCTGGCTATGGGCGGGACGCCGCGAAGCGGGCCAGGCGCTCGTCGTCACGCTCGCCGAAGCCTCCGCCGAGGCCGGCATTCTCTCCTGGCGCATCGACGCCGGGACACCGGCCGCCGATGTCGGCGACGACATGCGCCTGCTGCTCGGCCTGCCGCGCCTTGCCGACCGGCGCGGCTTCGCCGAGCGCTGGCTCGCCAATCACGATATGCGCGCCCAGCGTCTTGTGCCCTATTATGCGCAGTCGACCGAATTCACCTGCGGTCCCTGCTCGCTCGCCATGAGCTTCGCCGGATTCGATCCGTCGCAGATTCCCGACCGGCATATCGAGATCGCTTTGTGGCGCGAGGCGACGACGGTCATCGGCCTCACCGGCCCCGGCGGCTGCGATCCCTACGCCATGGCGCTCGCCGCGGCGAAGCGCAGCTTCGGCACCCGCCTCTTCATGAGCACCGAGGAACCGGTGCTGCTCGACCGCGGCAACACCGAGGCCAAGCGCGACCTGATGCGTTTCGTCCAGGCCGACTTCAAGGCCAGGGCGCTCGCCTCCGCCGTCGCCATCGAAGCCCGCGAATTCGATATCGACGAGATCCGCGGCGCCGTGGCCGCGGGCGCCATCGCCATCGTCCTCATCGACCAGATGGCGACGCATGGCGAAAAGGCGCCGCATTGGATCGTCGTCCATTCGGTCAAGAACGATGTCTTCCTCATCAACGACCCATGGATCGACCGCGCCTCCTTCGAGACCGATGCCGACGCCTTCGACCTGCCGGTCAGGCTCGCCGTCCTCGACCGCATGGCCTGGTATGGCGAGCCGCGCTACCGCGCCGCGATCATATTGACGCGCTGAACGTCCGGCTTTGATCTTCCCTGCTCGGAACCGGAAACGCGCGGCGCGCAAATATCGCCGTTGCACCGGGGCTATGCCGAAAACCTGTGAGCTGAAGGGCTCTTTTCGCGATTTTGCCTGTATCTACCCAGTATCCGTGCCGAGGCCGCTTCCATGCGGCGCGAGTGCTTTGTGCAGCCCGGGACACGGACCTCCTGTTCGGGTTCCTTGCGCATATGCGGCGGCCCTGCGCGCTGTTATTACTTATCGGCATAAATCGGCCACCAATCGTCAATTCAGCCGCTCTCCCGATTTGCCAAACTGGCGCCGGACCAGAATATGGGGAGAGAGAGCATGCGCAAGCCGCTGCGGGAATTCGATGGTGAGCAGTACGACGTCATCGCCATCGGCGGCGGCATCAGCGGCGCGAGCTCGGCCCAGCATCTGGCGGCGGCGGGTTATCGCGTGCTGCTCATCGACAAGGACGACTTCGCCTCCGCCGCGACCAGCCGTTCCGGCCGCCTGCTCCATTGCGGCCTGCGCTATCTGGCGCCGACCTATTCCCTCCTCGACTTCATCAGGAAGCCCAGGCAGTTCGCCACCGCGCTCGGCGCCGCCCGCCGGTCGATCCTGTCCAGTTCCGAGTTCCTCGCCACCACGCCCGAACATGCCCGCGAGATGCGGCTCATCTTCGCCATCACCAGGGAAATGCCCTACAGGGGATGGCATGTGCGGCTCGGCGCCAGGCTGCTCGAAATCCTGTGCCGCGGCCGGCAGAAGCTCGATTGCCGGACCTACGCGCCGGCCGACGCCGAGGCGCAGCTGCCCTTCATCAAATGGCTGTCGGGCAAGGACCGTATCGCCAGCGTCGTGACCTTCCGCGACCACCAATTCTATTGGCCGGAGCGCATCTGCCTCGATGCGGCGCTCGATTGCGAGCGTCTCGGCGGCGCCATCCGCAACTACACCAAGGCGACGGGCCTCGAACGGCAGAATGACGGTGTCTGGCAGGTCGCCCTAGAGGACATGCTGGCGCCCGGGGACACCGCCCGCGTCACGGCGCCGGTGATCCTCAACATGGCTGGGCCGTGGATCGACAAGGTCAATGGCAGCGTGAAGGGCACGGCGGAGACGGCGCGCAAGGTCGTCGCCATCAAGGGTGTTCATGTCCTGGTGAAGCTGCCGGAGGCGTGCCGCGGCCACGGCATCATGGGCACCAACCGCCACAAGGAGGCGATCACCTGCATGCCGTGGGGCGATCTCCATTATGTCGGTCCGACCGAAACGGTCTATGACGGTGATCTCGACGATGTCCGCCCGCTCGAGGAGGACATCACCTTCCTCATCGACGAGATCAATCACCTGATGCCGGGCATCGCGCTCAAACGCCAGGACGTGCTGCAAGCCTGGGCCGGCATCAGGCCGATCTCCTATGACGCGGCTCTGCCCAAGGGCCGGCGCATGCCGTTCTCGGTCTTCCAGGATCTGGGCGCCGACGGCCTGGAGAATGTGCTCACCGTGACCTGGGCGGCGATCATGTTCCACCGCTCGGCCGCGCGCGAGGTGGTCGCCGCCGTCAAGTCGCGTCTCAAGCCCTCGCGCCCGCAGCAGGCACCCTCCTATGCCGCCACCCATTTTCCCGAGAACCAGAATTCGCCGCCGGTCGTGCTGCATAATCCGGAGGTGAAGCTCGCCGATCTGCGCCATTCGGCCGAGCGCGAGCACCCCGTGGGCCTCGTCGACCTTCTCTATCGCCGCACCCGGCTCGGCTGGACCGGCAGCATTCCGGCGGAAGCCGTCGAAGCCGCGGCCAAGGCCGCCGCGGGTCCGCTCGGCTGGGACGACGCGCGGCAGCAGAAGGAGATCGCCGCCTTCCATGCCTATGTCGCGGCCTATCATCAACCCGACGCCGGGCGCGACTGGAGCGGCGGCTAGATCTACTTCACGCCGCCGGCCAGGCTTCCCGACACGATCCGCCGCTGCAGCACGAAGAAGAGAATGACCACCGGCAGCGCGAAGATGAGCGCCGCCGCGAGCTGCGGCTCGAACAAGGTGAAATATTCGCCGCGGAACGAGGTGATGCCGGCCGCCGCCGTCCACAGATCCTGGGTGGTGACGAAGTGCTTGGGGAACACATAGTCGTGCCAGCTGGTCACGAAGCCATAGACGAAGATGGCGACCATGCCGGGCGCGGCGAGCGGCACCGCGACATGCCAGAAGGCGCTGAGGCGGCTGCAGCCGTCGATGCGCGCCGCGCCTTCGAGATCGGCCGGAATGCCGTCGAAGAAGCCCTTGCTCATCCAGATGGCGAGCGGCAGCACCAGCGACACGTGGCCGAGCACGACGCCCTGCAACGTGTCGAGCAGGCCCAGATCGCGGAACAGCGCATACATCGGCACCAATATGCTGGTGGACGGGATCATCTGCGAGGCGAGCACCAGCACCAGGATGACATAGGAGCCGCGGAATTTGAGCCGGCTCAAAGCGTAGCCGCAGGACATGCCGACCATCAGCGAGAGGAACGAGGCGAGGCTCGCCACCAGCACGCTGTTCCATAGCCAGCGCAGCATCGGCCGCTCGGTGATCAGCAAGGTGAAATTGCGCAAGGTGAAATCGGGCGGCAGGAAGCCGGTGATCTGGCGGCTGAAGCCGGTCGGCGTGAAGGCGCTGACCAGCATCCAGTAGATCGGGAACAAGGTGACGATGACGAGAACCACGAGCGCAACGCCTCGCGCCGCCGCCAGTAATCCGGCGCCGAGCCGCATCAGATCGCACTCCCGTCCTGGCGCAAAGTCAGGCGCAGATAGACCAGCACCAGCACGAGCGACACCACGACGGCGAGGATGCCGATGCTCGAGGCATAGCTGAAGTCGAACTGCCGGAAGGCGGCGTTGAAGGTCTTGACGGTGAGCGTCTCGGTGCGCCCCTGGGTGAGGAGATGGATGATCGGAAAGGCGCGCAGGCCGAATATGGCGAGCAGCACCACGATGACCGCCATCACATAGCGGATCTGCGGCAGGGTGATGTGCAGGAACTGCTGGAAGCCGCTGGCGCCGTCGACGCGCGCCGCCTCATAGAGCTCTTCCGGGATCGCCTGGAGACCGGCGAGGAAAAAGATATAGGCGACCGGAAACTCGTTCCACACTTGCGCCGCGACCAGCGCCGGCAGCACGGTATTCGGATTGAGCAGCCACTCGACCCGCCCGATCTCGAAGGGCGCCAGGGCCAGGATGCGGTTGAGCACCCCGAAATTGGCGTCATACATCACGCCCCAGACGAGCGCCGCGACCAGCGCAGGCATGCTCCAGGGCAGGATGAAGATGGTGCGGGCGAGGCCGCGCCAGCGCACGATGCGCCGCGTCAGCAGCGCCGCCGAAAGGCCGAGCGCGATCGAGCCGACGACGGTGCCCAGCATATAAAGGCCCGTGCGCCAGACCGCCGCCCACACGCTCGGATCGCCGAGGAGCTTGGCATAGTTGTAGAAGGTGAACTGCCCGGCGAGCTGCGGCCGCGTCAGGATCACGCGATCGAAGCTCAGGAGCACCGCCTTGAACAGGGGCACGCCGATGACGAGCCCCAGCACCAGGAGCGGCGGCACGATCATCAGCAGCGGAAAGGCCGGCCCGTCGGTCAGGGCGTCGCGCCAGCGCCCCAGCCTGGTGCCGGAGCGCCGGCCTCGCGATGCGGTGGTGAGGCTCATCGTCACGAAGGGGAGCGGGCCATCACTTCTTGCAGCATTCCTCAAGCTCGCTTTGCGCCTTGGCGAGCGCGTCGGCCGGCGCCACGCCATTCTGCAGCGTCGACACCACCGCCTCGGCGACGATCGGCCAGATGGTGTTGAACTGGTCCTCATGATGGCGCGGCACGATCGGATGCGCGGTCGTGATGCTCTCGGCCCAGGGCTTGAGATAGGGCCGAGCCTCGAGCTGCGCCGGTGTCAGGGCATTGCGGCCATAGGGGATATAGGGCGAGTGGTCGCTGAAGACCGACTGCATCTCGCCCGACGCCGCGATCTCGAGCAGCGCCCAGGCCGCTTCCGCATTGGCCGCCTTGGCGTTGATGGCAAGACCCTGATTGACGCCCCCGGTCGCGGGTCCTTCCCACGGATGCTTCGCCGATTTGTAGCAGTCGAAATTGGCGGCGTTGTTCTCCTTGATGAAGGGGAACTGCCACTGCCCGTCGATGGTCATCGCCGTGCTGCCGGTGGCGAAGAGCGAGCGCTGGTCGGTCTCGGTCAGCCCGCGCGGCACGATGCCCTCGTCATAGAGCGTCTTCATGACGGTGAGCGCCTTGACGACCGGCTCGGAGGTCAGCGTGAAATTGCCGTCCTTGTCGGTGAGGGAGCCGCCATGCGCCAGGGTGAGCATGAGCAGCATCTCATAGGTCGGGTCCTCATTGGCGTTCACCATATTGGCGCCATAGCGCGTGATGGTGCCCGAGCCGTCGCGCTTTGTGAGCTTGCGCGCCATGTCGATGAACTGGGCGAGATCGGCCGGCGGCTTGTCGAAACCCGCCTCCTTCAGGTGGCAGGAATTGTAGATCAGCTCGAGCGTGCGCCCGGTGATCGGCAGGCCATAGATCTTGCCGTCGACGGTGAGCGTGTCCCAGGCGCCGTCGGCGAGCAATTCACGGACGCCCGGCTTGTCGACGAAGTCGTTGAGCGGCCTGAGCTGCCCGCCGGCGACCAGCTCGCGCACATTGTTCTGGTTGACGGTCAGGATGTCGGCGGCCGCGCCGCTCGCCACTTCGGTGACCAGCTGATGATAATAGTCCGAACCGGTGGTGTTGCGGATCGAGACCTCGTTGCCGGTCTTGTCCTGATAGAGCTTGACCAGTTTCTGCCACCACTGGCCGAGGCCGGGCTCGTTATAGGCGATGACGAAGAAGCTCACCGTCTCCTTGGCGACCGCCGCCGTCATCAGAAGCGGGCTCGTCGCCAGCGCCGTCGCCAGCGCCAGCTGCTTGAAGAATTTCCTAGTCATGTCGCGTTTCCCTGAACCTGCCGGTGGTGGCGTGATTGCTGTTTCCACGGGCCGAAGGATGACATGCCGCGCGCCGGCCGGCCTAATTACGATTGGGAATAAGTCGTTTACGATTAGCTATCTTTACGGGAAGGTCGACCGCGCCAGGCCCTTCAGCCGGTAGCTGAAGACGATGCTGCGGGCGCCATGGAATATCAGGAAAGCCATCCACAGGCCGTGATTGCCGAAGCGCGGCATGAGTAGCGCCCAGGCGACGAAGTAGACGATGAGCGACAGCACCATCATGTTGCGCATGTCGCGCGACCAGGTCGCCCCGATGAAGATGCCGTCCATCTGGAAGGCGATGACGCCGGCGAGCGGCAGGGCCGCCGCCCAGATGAGATAGGTCCTGGCCAGCGTCCTGACCTCTTCCACCGTCGTCATCGCCCCGATGATGGCAGGCCCCGCCAGATAGAGAAAGGCGGCGAGGCAGACCGCGGTGCCGAGGCCCCATCTGGTGGTGAGCGAGACGGTGCGGTCGAAAGCGGGGCGGAACCGCGCCCCCGTCGCCCGCCCGGCGAGCTGCTCCGCCGCCGTGGCGATGCCGTCGAGCCAGGCGGTGGTGAACATGTAGATGCGCAGCAGGATCGTGTTGGCCGCCAGCATGTCGGTGCCGAGCGCCGCGCTCTGATGGGTGAAGAAAGAAACGCCGACCAGCAACGCCAGCGAGCGCGCCAGCATGTCGACATTCATGCCCATGGCGCGCCGGAACTGCCGCATGTCGAAGATCTGCCCTCGGCCCGGGCGCTTGCGCGGCCCGAGCCTTCTGGCGACGATGGCGAGCCCCGCCAGCAAGGTGACGCTCTCGGCGATGAGCGCCGCCCAGGCGGCCCCCGCCACGCCCCAGTCGAGGCCGAGCACGAACCAGAAAGCGAGCCCGGCATTGATGCCGTTCAGCAGCGTCTGCAGCATCATGCTCGCCACCGCATCGCCGCGGCCCAGCATCCAGCCCAGAATGGCGTAATTGAAGAGCAGCACCGGCGCCGACCAGACGCGGACGTCGAAATAGTCGGCGGCGGCGGTCGCGACTTCGCCGGTGACGCCGAACACAGCATAGCCCAGCTGGCCTATCGGATTTTGCAGCAGCACGACCAGGAGGCCGAGGATCAGCGCCACCACGCAGGCGCGGGCCAATACGGCCACTTCCTCGAGCGCATCCCCTGCCCCGACCGCCTGCGCCGTGAGGCCGGTGGTTCCCGCCCGCAGGAAATTGAAGCTCGACAGCACGATCTCGAAGATGACGCTCGCCACCGCGACGCCGCCGATGAGCGCGGCACTGCCCAGTTGCCCGACGACGCCGGTATTGATGATGCCGACGAGCGGCGTCGACAGATAGGCCAGCATCATCGGGATCGAGATGCTCAAGACCGTGCGATGCGTGACCGTGAAAGGCCGGATGTCTCCCGGCGCGCCGGTCATGAGGGGACGTGAGCTAGGACCGGCATTCCGCTTTCAGCCATTCGGTGAAATTTTTGACGGTCGGGTTGTTCATCTTGCCGACCGGCGTCACCAGATAATAGCCGTGCTGCGCCTTGTAGCGGTGGTCGAAGAGGGCGGTGAGCCGGCCGGAAGCGAGCTCGTCCGCCACCAGGAATTCCGGCACCAGCGCCACGCCCAGACCCGCTGCCGCCGCTTCGACGGACATGGTGAACTGATCGATCATCGGTCCCGTATAAGGCTGCCGGAGGCTGATTCCCAACGAATCGAGCCAGTCTATCCACAGGGACGGCCGGCTCGCCTGTTGCAGCAGGGTCGCCCGCTCGATGTCGCGCGGCGCCTTGAGCCCGAGCTCCGCGCAATAAAGCGGGCTCGCCACGGCGACGACCGTTTCGTCGAAGAGATGCGTGGTGACGGTGCCCGGCCAATGCGGCGAGCCGTAATGGATGGCGGAATCGAAGCGCTCGTAGTCGAAGGCGAAAGGCACCGGCCGCGTCGCCAGATTGACCGTGATGCGCCGGCACGCGCTGTGGAAGCGCGGCAGGCGGGGAATGAGCCATCTTGTGGCGAAGCTCGGCAGCACGGCCAGGTTGAGCACCGCCGAGCTGCCGCCGCTCGCCAGCATCGAATGGGTCGACTGCTCGAGCCGTGAAATGAGCTCGCGCACCTCCTTCAGATAGAGATTGCCCTCTTCGGTGATGAGGACGTGCCGCCGCGTTCGCTGCAGAAGCACGACGCCCAGCAGCTCCTCGAGCTGGCGCACATGTTTGCTGATCGCGCCCTGCGACAGCGCCAGCTCCTTGGCGGCCTGGCTGAAGCTCAAATGGCGGGCCGTCGCCTCGAAGGCCATGAGGCTGGTGAAGGAGGGAATGAAGCGGCGCGGCAGCGGCATCACCGGCGGCCCGCGCTCGGGTGCCTGCGGCCCGCTCGCCGGCGGGATGTCCCAGGAGACGAGGGTTCGAGACAGACCGGCATTTCCCGCCTCCTTCAGCATCATGGCGATCCGCACTCCCGCCACAGATAGGGATCCACCGCCGCGCGGTTGAGACTGACGCCGAGCCCCGGCCCGTCCGGCACCGGGATCGTGCCGTTCTCGATGTGATCCTCGAGCGGATCGAGCAGGATCGGCGTATAGTTCTTCTCCTTCGCGAAATCCGGGAAGATCTCCTGAGTCATGAAATTCGGCAGTGTCGCATCGAGCTGGGCGGCGACCACGGTCGCCAGCGGCCCCCCGTAATTATGCGGCGCCACCCGAATATTATGGACCTCCGCCATGGCGGCGATCTTCCTGGCTTCGAAAATGCCGCCGGTATTGCAGACATCCGGCTGGATGATGTCGACGGCGCCGCTGACGAAGACCTTCTGGAAGCCGTAGCGGGTATAGTGGCGCTCTCCCAAAGCGACGGGGATGGTGGTGCCCTCCGCGATCCTGGCGATGGCGTCGAGGTTGAAGGGATCGGCCGGCTCCTCGATGAACTGCACGTCATATTCCTCGATCCGCCGCGCCACCCACAGCGTCTCGTCGGTGGTGAGGCCGCCGCCCAGATCGAGCATGATCGCAATATCGGGACCGATCGCGCGCCGAAGCTCGCGCACGCGCTCCACCGCGACGACTTTCACCTCGTGATCGACCCGCCGCCTTGTCGGATGGCGCACGACGGTGCGCGCATCCGGCATGCCGAGCGGATAGAGCTTGAGCGCCTTGTAGCCCCGCGCGACGGTCGCCTCGCCGGCGCGGGCATAGTCGGCGCCGCTCCAGCAGTCGAACCACCAGCCATTGGCATAGACCGGCAGGCGATCCCACATCCGCCCGCCGAGAAAATCATGGACGGCGAGGCCGAAGGCCTTGCCCTTGATGTCCCACAGAGCCTGCTCGATGGCGCTCAGCGCCGCGAAGCCGATCGGCCCGCCGCCCTTGGTCCAGAAGGAATGATCGTAGATGTCGTTCCAGATCTCCTCGATGCGGAACGGGTCGCGGCCGAGCACGAAACGCTGCGCCATCTCGGCGATCATTGCGGCCGCCGCCTCGCCGCCGACCCCATAGCCGATGCCCGCCTCGCCGAGACCGGCCGTGCCGTCGTCGGTGACGATCTCGGCCATCACCGGCCGCCGGTTGCCGCACGGGATGATGTAGATACGGACGTCCTTCACGCGCATTACGCAACTCTCCTCAGCTGGCGCAGCTGGTCGCGAAAGGACGGCCGAGATAGCGGTCGACGACATATTTCGCGACATAATAATCGAGATGGGCGCCGCCGCCGTTTTTCATCATGGTGATGTCGGAGGCCGACTGCCGGCCCTTCACCTTGCCCTGGGTGAGCTCGAACAGATCGCCCTCGACATCGGCGGGCGAGATCACGCCGCGCTCGAAGGGGCCCAGGAACTCGCCGGAGCGCTTGGTCGTCTGGCGGTGATCGACGAAGATGCGCGCCCGCTTGAGGACATCGTCATCGGCCTCGCGCATTTCAGGCGTGAAGGAGCCGACGAGATCGACATGGGCGCCGGCTTTCAATAGCTTGCCTTTCAGCTGCGGCGTCGACGCCATGGTGGCGCTTGAAATGATGTCGGCGCGCGGAACGGCATCGTCGAGATCACCGACCGGAGTCGCCTTGATGCCCTTGGCCGCCAGCTTCTCGGCGAGCTTCTCCGCGGCGGCGGGCGTGCGGTTCCACAGAAGGATCGTCTTCAGCGACGGCCGCGCGGTGAGATGGGCGTTGACGAGATAGGGAGCGAGCCCGCCTGCCCCGATCATCAGGAAGGTTTCGGCGTCCGGCCTGGACAACAGGCTCGAGCCGAAAGCGGAATCGGCCGAGGTCTTGTGGAAGATCATCGCCTCGCCGTCGATGACCGCTTCGGCGATGCCGGTCTCGGCATTGATATAGACATAGAGCGAATTGACGGTCGGCAGGTCGTGACGTGCTTTGTTGTTGGGAAAGGACGTCACCAGCTTGGCGAGGATGCCTTCATTGCGCTGCCAGGCGGTGAGCACGATGAAGATGTCGGGCTGGCCTTGCGGATTGGGCTCCTGATAGATCGCGCGGTCCGCTTGGCCCGGCATGCCGCCTCTGTGCGCGGTCCGCAAAGCCTCGATCAGGCTCTTGGGCTCGAGCAGCTCATGGACCTTATTGGCATCGATCATCAACATTCGGCTCTCCATTCAAAACAATTCAAATCAGCCCTCCTCCGGTTCCTCGGCGAGGATGGCCAGGCGGTCATGCGGCAGGCTCAGCGTGATGTCTTCGCCAAGCCCTTCGGCGCGATGCGGCGGCGCATCGACGAGAAGCGAGCGGCCCTCTTTCGTGCGCAGGCGCAATTGCATCCGCCCGCCCAGGAATGTCCGTTCCTCGATCCGGCCGGCGAATTCAAGCCCGCCGGCGCCGAAGCCGAAGGCTTCCGGCCGGATGACGATCTGCACCTCCTCGCCGATCCGCGGCAGGCGTCGCGAGGTGACGCGCGAGCGCGGCAGGGCGACATTGCGCCCGTCGATATCGATGAGAAGCGACTGGCCGTCCTCCCTGACGAGCCGTCCGGCCAGCATATTGGCGGTGCCGACGAAGCGGGCGACGAAACCATTGGCGGGCCGCGCATAGAGGCGTTCGGGCGCGTCGAGCTGCTCGATACGCCCGTTGCGCATGACGGCGACGAGATCGGACATCGACATCGCCTCGTCCTGGTCGTGGGTGACGAAAACGAAGGTCTTGCCGGTGCGCCGCTGGATCGCCTTCAATTCGCGCCGCATCTCCTCGCGCAGATTGAGATCGAGGGCGCCGAGCGGCTCGTCGAGCAGCAGCGATACCGGATCGGGTGCCAGAGCGCGGGCCAGAGCGACGCGCTGGCGCTGGCCGCCCGACAATTCGTCCGGATATCGCCCGCCGAGGCCCGGCAGCCGCACCAGGGCCAGCAGCTCCTGCGCGCGGGCCGCGATGGAATCGCGCTTCATGCCCTTCATCTCGCAGCCGAAGCCGATATTCTCGGTGACCGTCATATGCGGAAACAGCGCATAGTCCTGGAACACCATCTTGATCGGCCGGCTATGCGGCACGTCGCGGCTGATATCGCGGCCTTCGACCACCACCTGCCCCGCTTCCGGCGTAACGAGCCCGACGATGATGCGCAGCAAGGTCGACTTGCCGCAGCCCGAAGGCCCGAGCAAAGTGACGAACAGGCCCTTGCCGATGGCCAGCGACACGTCGTCGACGATGCGCCTGGCGCCATAGGATTTGACGATGCCTTTGAGATCGATCGCCGTGTCCTGGGCGATGGCCTGAGAAGTCATGAGGTGATTCCATTCTTCATGCGCCGGCGGCGCAGGAAATAATCGGCATAGAGCCCGATGCCGGTCGAGGCGAGAAGGACCAGGGTGGAGACGGCGGCGAGACCCGGATCGAGCCCGAAGCGCAATTTCGAGAACAGCAGGACCGGGAAGGTCTGCTCGAAGCCGCCGAGGAAGAAGGAGCGCACGAAATCCTCGAAGGACAGCAGCATCGCGAACATCACCGCCCCGAACAGCGCCGGCGCCAGATAAGGCAGGATGATGCGGATGAGAATGACGACATCGTCGGCGCCGAGATTGCGGGCGGCGTCGGCGATATTGGGATTCATCGAATTGAGCCGGGTCAGGACCATGAGCACGACGAAGGGAATGGTGCTCGCCGCATGGCCGATGGCGATGGCGGTCGGGCCGGTTTCCAAGCCCAATTGCCCGATGAACATGCGCAGCGCGATGGCCGAGACGATCACCGGCAGGAAGGCCGGCAGCACGATGATGGCGACCAGGGCGGCGCGCAGGATGCCGGTGGTGCGCGCCACCAGGAAGGCCGAGGGCAGCCCGACCGCGAGCGCGATCAGGGTCGAGCCCACCGCGACCTTGAGCGACAGCCACAGCGACTGGGCAATGTCCTTGTCGAAGAGAACGCTCTGATACCAGCGTGTCGTCCAGCTCTGGATCGGAAAGGCGACGAAATTCGAATCGCGGAAGCCCATCGCCGCCATGACGATGATGGGAATGAAGAGATAAGCGACGAACAGCCAGAAGATGGCGGGCAAGGCGAAGTTGCGCAGACGGATCATGCGGTCCGCCTCCGCCGCCGGCTCTGGAGCAGGACGGTGAACAGGCCGACAAAGGCGAGCGCCGCGCCGATCAGGATCAGGCTGAAGGCGCTGCCCTGCGGCCAGGAATCCCCCGCTTTCGAGAAGATCTGGCCGATCGTCGCGGCGAAAAGCGTGTTGCCAGGGCCGCCCAGCAATTGCGGCATGGCATAGAGGCCGATGACCAGCAGGAAGACCAGCGTGCAGCCGGAAACGATGCCGTCGCGCGCCAGCGGCAGTATGATGCGGGTGAAGCGCTTCCAGGCCGGAGCGCCCAGATTGGCGGCCGCGTCGAGCAGCTGGCTGTCGATCTTCTCGAGCGCCGAATAGACCGGCAGCAGCATATAAAGCGACGTGAGGTAGAGAACCCCGATCGACAGCGACAGATTGGTATAGAGCATCTCGAAGGGCTCATCGCGCAGGCCCAGAAGGCCGACCAGCGAATTGATCGCCCCGCTGTTGGACAGCATGATCATCCAGGCGAAGCTGCGGATGACCTCGCTGATCCAGAAGGGTGCGATGACGAGCAGCAGCAGCCGGGTGCGCTGGCCGCGCGGCGCCACCTTGGAGATGAAATAGGCGACGGGGAAGACGACGATCAGCGTCAGTGCCGTCATCAGGGTGGCGAATAGGAAGGAGCGAATGAAGGCGGTGAGATAGAGCGGGCGCTCCGCGAAGGAGGCATAATGGCGGAAGGTGAATTCGACCGCTTGATCGGCCGGCAGCGGATAGCGCTCATAGAAGCTGATCAGCACCATCTGCGCATAGGGCGCGACCGTCAGGACAAGAATCCAGGCCAGCGGGATGAAGGCGACGACGAGACCGCGGAATAGGCCTGAGCGCGCATAGAGATCCACCGCGCCGCGATAGATCCCGAATTGCCTCAGCCAGACCAGCAGTCTCGTCACGTATTGTCTCCCGTCAGGCGGCGCGGATCTCTTCCGCCGCTTTATCGATAAGGTCGAAGATGAAGGGCGCCGTCTCGACATCGACCCAGGTGAGGCGCTGGCGCTGCTCGGGCTTGAGCATCAGGGCGCCGCGCTCCTTGTCATTGAGAAGCTCGGATGCCCCGGTGATGGCCGAGATATAACCCGTGCTCCGCACCATCTCGGCGCCGTTCTGGGGATCGGCCAGCAGCGCATTGAGGAAGAGATAGGCATTGTCGAGATTGGCCGCGTCGCGCACGATGTTGAAGCCATAGGCGAAGGCCCAGCCGCCCTCCTTCGGGATCGTATAGACGGCCGGGAAGCCGTCGAGGATGAGCTTGGAGGCCGGTCCCGACCAGGACTGGGCGAGACGGATATCCTTGTTCACCATCATCTGCTGCACTTCGGCGCCCGAATCGTAGAAGCGGCGCACCAGCGGCTTCTTCGAAATGAGGAAGTCGCGCGTCGTATTGACGGCGCGCTGCGCCACATCGGGGCTGCCCTTATAAGCCACGGCCGACCCGTCGAAGCCCAGATAGTCCATGGCGATCGGGAAGAAGTCCTGGATCTGATAGGCGATGCGCCCGGAATTGGCGTCGTCGAACATCGGCGCCCAACTGTCGATATCCTTCATCGTCTCGGAATTGTAGAGCAGGCCCATCGAGGCGATGAGCACCGGCACGCCCCAGCGGTCGCCCCCGCGCTGCACCCAGACCGCGTCGGAATATTCCGGCTCGATCTTGCTCCAATTGGGCAGCTTCTTCATGTCGATCGGCTCGAGGAAGCCCGCGTCGATGAACTGATAGAAGCGATGGCCGGCGCAGCAGACGATGTCGGTGCTGAACTTGCCCTTCTCGGCCGCCAGCAGGTTGAACTGCTCGCCCTGGTCGGTCACCAGGCGGATATTGACCTTGATGCCGGTGTCCTTCTCGAAGCGGCTGCGGAAGTCATCGGTGATATAGCCGCTATAGGACCAGACATTGAGCTCCTTGCTCTGGGCACGGCCGGGCCGGATGATCGCCGGCATGGCGATCAGGCTGGCGCCGGTACCTTTCAGCAAGGTGCGGCGGGATAGATGTGATTTCATTGTTCTCCTCCTACGTTTCGTTCCCAAACTTCTCGTTCTTCTGCATCACGCCGGCCTGCCGAGGGCGGAAAGCGCCGCGGCGAACCGGTCGAGATCTTCTTCGGTGTTGTAGGCGTGGACCGAGGCGCGCACCATTTGCGCAACACCGCGGCCGATGAGGTCGGTGCGGGTGAGCTGGGTCGCCGATACCGATGTGTTGATGGAGAATTCCTGGCGCAGCGCCGTCGTGATGCGCTCAGCCGGGACCGCGACATGCGAAAAGGTGACGATGCCGCCCTTGCGCGCGCCGCGGTCATGCACGCTGAAGCCCGGAAGCTGCGCAATCATCTCGCGCAATCGTGCAGCGAGCATCTGGACACGCCGCCAGATGGCCGGCAGCCCGGTCGCCGTCGCATAGCCGCAGGCGGTCGCAAGGCCGATCTTGCCGGCGATATTCGCCTCCCAATGCTCGAACTTGCGCGCATCGGTGAGAGCGTCGAATTCGGCGATGCTGGTCCAGCGCGCCGAGCCGATATCGAGCGTCATCGGCGAGAGCCTGGCCAGCCAGTCCGACTGGACCCAGAGAAAGCCGGTGCCGCGCGGGCCGCGCAGATATTTGCGTCCCGTCGTCGACAGCATGGTGCAGCCGAGTTCTGCGACATCGATCGGCATCTGGCCGGCCGACTGGCAGGCGTCGAGCAGGAACGGCAGCCCGTGGCGGCGAGCGACCTGGCCGACCTCGACGGCCGGATTGATCATCCCGTCATTGGTCGGCATATGCGACACGCAGATGAGGCGCGTGCGGCTTGTGATCAGCCGTTCCAGCGCCTCGACATCCACCGTCCCCTCGGAGGTGTCCGGCACCAGGATCGGCTCGATGCCGAAGCGCCGCTCGGCATGGCGGAAGGCGATCATGTGCGAGTTGTATTCCGAGCGCGCGGTGAGCACCTGATCGCCCGGCTTCCAGTCGATCGCATAAAAGGCGCCCTGCCAGGCGCGTGTCGCATTGTCGACGAAGGCGATCTCGTCGGATTTTCCGCCGACGAGAGCGGCCGCCTGGGCATAGAAGGCGTCGACCGCGTCCGCCGCCTCGGTCGCCGCCTCATAGCCGCCGACCCGGCTTTCGAGCGCGATGTGGCTGGTCACGGCGGCGATGACCGGGCGCGGCATGAGCGCCGCCCCAGCATTATTCAGATGTATGAGTTTCCCGTCGCAGCCCGGCGTATCGTCCCGCAGCGCGCCGACATCAAGTTCCATTGCCAAACGAATTCCAATCCCTGTCCATCGCGCTTTTTCATGAGAGCGCTTGAGCCGGACTGTCGCACCGGAGGGGATAGAGAAAAAGCTGGATAAGTTTCATTCTTATCATAAACTGAATTTATGATACTCAGGCGCCGCATCCCCTCCCCCAACGCTCTTTTCGTCTTCGAGGCGGCCGCCCGCCTCGGCAGCTTCTCGCGCGCCGCCAACGAGCTCAACATCACCCAGCCGGCGGTGAGCCACGCGGTGGCGACGCTCGAGGAGCATCTCGGCCAGAAGCTCTTCCAGCGCACCGGTCCGCGGGTCGAATTGACCGAGAACGGCACGCGGCTCGCGCGGGTGACGACGCGCAGCTTCCACGCCATCGAAAGCGTGCTGGGCGAGATCGAAGGCCGCGACAGCGGGCGCGAGGTGGTGATGCTGTCGATTTCCTCGAGCATGGCCACGCATTGGCTCCTGCCGCGCTACGACAGGTTTCGCGACAATTTTCCCGACACCGACCTGCAGTTCCAGCTCATTCCCGGCAGTGTCGGCGGTCCTTTGCACAATTGCGACCTGGGGCTCCGCGTGGCGGTGGGCGAGGACAGCCGGAAGCTGGAGGGGCATTTCGCGCCCGAGCGCATCCTGGTCGCGGGCACGCCGTCCTATCTGCAGGAGCACGGCACCTTCGACGCGCCGCTGAAGGCCCATACGCTCATCGAGCTCTCCGAGCACTGGTTCGACTGGACGGAATATACCGCCCGCATCGGCCAGCGCGTGCCGACGCAGTATGACCGCATGTCCTTCTCCGATTATGCGGTCGTGCTGCAGGCGGCGCTCAGCGGCCAGGGCCTCGTCCTCGCCTGGACGTCGGTCGCCTCGCGACTCCTCATTTCAGGCATGCTGGTGAAGGCTGGCGACCGCATCATCACCACCGACCGCGCCTATCACTTCGTCACCTCCGGCCAGCGCGTGGTCAGGCCCATCGTGAACCGGGTGCGCGACTGGCTCATCGCCGAGATGCGGCAGGAAGAGCGCCAGCTGGCGGCGATGTTTGCGTGACCTCAGCCGGCCTCCAGATAGCGCTGCAGCTCGGCGGCACTGACCGCCTTGCGCAATGACGTGTCCTCCGCCTCGCAGACCGCCGCATAATGATCGACGAAGGCTTCGCCGAACAGCGCCTTCGCTTTGGCGCTGGCACGGAAGCGTCTTGTGGCATCGAGAAGATCGACCGGCAGGCGCTCCGCCCCTTCTGGAATCTCATTCGGTCCTCCCGACGTGATGGCAGGGGTCGTGAGAACGAGTTTGCGTGCGAGACCGTCAAGCCCGGCCCCCAGCATCGCCGCCATGGCGAGATGCGGATTGGCGTCGCTGCCGGGCAGGCGCAACTCGAGCCGGGTCATCGCCTCCGTCTCGGCGGCGATACGCACGGCTGCGGCATAATTGTAGGGCGACCAGCTAACCGTCTTCGGTGCCCAGCTGCCGGGTGCGAGGCGGCGATAGGAGTTGACGGTATTGCCGATCATCGGAAAGATCTCGGGCACATGGGCGATGACGCCGGCAAGAAACGATTTGGCCCTGCCCGACAGGCCATTCGCATCCGTGCGGTCGGCAAACACGTTGCGCCCGCTCTTGCGGTCCCGGAGCGACAGGTTGATATGGCCGCCAATGCCGGGAAAGCCACCGCCGGTGAACGCCATGAAGGAGGCGGTAAGGCCGCGTTGCCGGCAGAAGGCCTTGGTGAACATGCGGAAGAAAGCCGCGTCATCGGCGGCGCGCAAGCCTTCCCGATGCTTGAGGGTCGCCTCGAAGCAGCCGGGTCCGAGTTCCACGCTCAACGAAAACAGGTCGACACCGCCACGGGCAAGTGTATCCTCGAGATCGGCTACGAAGGGCGCGTGGGTGGCCGCCGTCTGCCCCGACCAGCAGCGATTGTCCGGAGCGAAGGCGTTGAGATTGGCGAAACTCTTGGCGCGCAATGTCTCCGCCGTTTCACTCAGAACGAGAAACTCGAATTCGAAGCCCGCCAGCACGTCAAGGCCCAGCGCATCGGCCTTGGCGATCTGATCGGCCAGCACGCGCCGCGGCATGATCGCCGCTTGCGGACCGGTATAATCGGCGACGAGCGCTGCCGCATTCTTCTCGAACGGATAGGGCCTGAGCGAGGCGACATCATAGGCGACCGACTCGCTGCGATACGGTCCCGGAAACAGAATCGTCTCACCCGAATCCCATTTGGGCGGAACATTGGCGAAGACGGCTGTTTCGGCGCCCTCCAGCAACTCCGTCCGGCGCAGCCGGCGCTCGCGAAACAGGCCGGCATAGTCGAAGAGGCCGACATGGATCACATCGGCATGAAGCTTGTCCAATGCCTTGGCGAGCTGCCTCTTCAGACCCGATCGACCGGCCATTCCTGATCTCCCTCTCTTGGAGGAGAGATCATGCCAAAGTTCTATCTTACTGCAAGACCGCGAGCCCCAGGAGCCGGCGCGCTTCCTGGGCCGTCGCCGGGCGGCGGCCATAGTCGCCGCACAAAGCCGCGACGCGCTTCACCAGCTCGGCATTGGAAGCGGCGAGCCGGTCGCGATCGAGGCGGATATTGTCCTCGAGTCCGGTGCGGCAATGGCCGCCGAGCTCCAGCGACCAGCGATTGACCTCGAGCTGATGGCGGCCGATGCCGGCGGCCGTCCAGGTCGCCTCGGGCATCAGCTTGTTGAGCTGGCTCACCTGGAAGGCGAGCACGTCGCGGATCGCCGGCATGGCGTTCTTCACGCCGAATACGAACTGCACATGCAGGGGCTTGGTCAGCACGCCCTCATCGGCGAGATTGAGCGCCTGATAGAGCATCGACAGATCGAACACCTCGATCTCCGGCTTGACGCCATATTCCTTCATCTTGTCCGCCAGCTCGCGGATCAGCGTCGGATGGTTCTCATAGATGATGGTCGGGAAGTTGCAGGAGCCGGTCGAGAGCGACGCCATATCGGGCTTCAGATGCAGCATGCCGCCGCGCTCCGAGCCCTTGCCGGAACGTCCGCCGGTCGAGAACTGGATGATCATGCCGGGACAATGTTTGCGCAGGCCTTCGCCCAGCCGGCCGAAACGCTCCGGATCCGAGGTCGGCGTCTGGTCGTCCTTGCGCACATGGACATGCGCGATGGTGGCGCCCGCCTCGAAGGCCTCCTGGGTCGACTCCACCTGCTCGGCGACGGTGATCGGCACCGCCGGATTGTCTTCCTTGCGCGGGACAGAGCCGGTGATCGCCACGGTGATGATGCAAGGCGTGGTCATGAGGTCGTGCCGTTCTCTTGCCTGGGCCATTTGATATGCGCCCTTATGGCCTGGCGCTCGTCATCGACCCAGCCGAAGGGCCGCGCTTTGTCCTTCATCGCGGCGAATTTGGCAAGCCAGTCCGCATCGCCATCGCGGCCGGCGAGCTTCACCAGCGCCTTGTCGCCGATCCAGACATGGCCGTCATCGGCGACCTCGCCCAGGGTGCGCAGCGCCGACATGATCGGCGCGACGGTGATGCCGACACGGGTGACGTGGATCTCGAAGCGGCGGAAATCATCGGGATCTTCGAGGCCCAGCTCACCTGTTTCAGAGACGGTGATGATCATGCTCAGGCCGCATTGCTCCTGAGGCCCGGCACGCCGACGCCGATATCGGCGAGCTTGCCCAGCCGCTTTTCGACCAGCGGCAGCACCTCCTTGCCGAACATCTCCATCGACTTCAGCGTCTTCTGCTGCGGGATGCCGGGAATGGCCATGAACAGGCTCATATGGCTGGGCTCCAGCGCGGTGAGATCGGCGCACAGCTTCTCGGCGACGGTCTCCGGGTCTCCCATCAGCGTGCGCTCGGCGATCTCCTCCAGAGGCGGCTCGTCGGCGGCCGGCGTCTCCTTGAGATAGGCGCCGTCGAGCTCGCCATATTTGTTGCGCATCGCCTGGGCGATGCGGCGCACATAACGCGCCCCGTCGGCCGCCTTCAGCACGTCGTCGCGGTCATGGCTGACGAAGACATAGCGCTGGATGGCGAAGGGCATGCGCTGGGCCTCGCCGCCCGCCGTCACATAGGTCTCGCGCAATTTGTCCTTGATCTGGCGGATGACATTGACGGTGTTCCAGCCCGTGGTGACGAAGGGCACATAGCCTCTTTCCACCGCGCGGCGTTGCGTCTCCATATCCGTCGTCATGCCGGCGACATAGACGGGCGGCCGCTTCTGAATGGTGCGCACCGAGAAGTAAGTCTCCGGCAGCTTGACCTTCTGGCCGTCGAAAGAGACCGGATCACCCTTCAGATACGCTTCGACCAGGTCCATCGTCTCCAGAAAGATCTCGCGGCCCTTCTTGAGATCGACGCCGAATTTGTGGAACTCGTATTCCTGGTAGCCGGTGCCGAAGCCGAGCACGGCGCGGCCGTCGCTCAGCTGGTCGAGAAGGCCGATATCCTCCAGCATGCGGATCGGCTCATAGAGCGGCGCCACGATGACCGCGGGGCCGAGCTTGATGCGCCTGGTGCGCGCCGCCATGTAGGTGCTCATCGTCAGAGGCGACGGGCACAGGCAATAATTCGAGAAATGATGCTCGGCGAACCAGGCGATCTCGAAGCCGATCTCCTCGGCGACCCGGACCTGGTCGGCCATTTCCGCATAGATCTCGCGCGGCGTCTTCGCCTTGTCGCGCTGCGTCATCAGATTGAACAGACCGAAATGCATTACTCGGAACTCCTTGAATCAGAAACCGACGATGGTCTCGCCGCCATTGGGGCTGATCGACTGCCCTGTGATGAAATCCGCTTCCGCCGAGGCGAGAAAGGCGACGGCGCCCGACACTTCTTCCGGCTGCGCCCAGCGCTTGAGCGGCACTTTCTGCTCCTTCTCGCGGATGCGGTCCCAGCCCTGGACCTTGATCGGCATCTCGGTGATGACGCCGCCGGGGCAGACCGCATTGACATGGATGTTCCACGGCGCCAGCTCCTTGGCCCACGCCTTGGTGAGGCCGAGGATCGCCGTCTTGGCGGCGCAGTAATGCGAGGCGGTGTTGGCGCCGTTCATGCCCCAGATCGAAGAGATATTGACGATCTTGCCGCGCCGGCGCTCCTTCATGCCGGGGATCACCGCCTGGCCGCAGAAGAACGATCCCTTTACATGGATATCGAACATGCGGTCGAAATCGGCGAGCGTGATGTCCTCGATGGCGAGATGCTGGCCGATGCCGGCATTGTTCACCAATATGTCGATCGGCCCCAGCGCCTTCTCTGCTTCCCCGACCATGGCGCGGATCCCGGCCGTGTCGGTGATGTCGGTATGGGTGACGAAGACGCGCCGGCCCAGCTTCTCCACCGACTTCGCCGTAACCGCGGCCTCATCCTTGAGGACGTCATGCACGATGATGTCGGCGCCATAGCGGGCGAGGAGCTCGGCATGGGCGCGGCCCATGCCGCGGCCCGAGCCGGTGATCCACGCGACCTTCCCTTCGAGCTTCATGCTCGGTCTTTCCATGATCGCCTCCTCAATATCCGACGATGACTTCGCCGCCATTGGGGCTGATCACCTGCCCCGTGACGAAGTCGGATTCGGGCGACGCCAGATAGGCGACGGCATAGGCGATCTCGACCGGCTCGCAATAACGCTTGAGCGGCACCTTCGCTTCCTTGGCCTTGAGGATCTCGGAATTGTCGAGCTTCATCGGCCCGCCCGAGCGCACGCCGCCCGGCGCAACTGCATTGACATGGATGTTCCAGGGCGCCAGTTCCTTCGCCCACGCCTTGGTGAAGCCGAGCAATGCCGCCTTGGCGGCGCAATAATGCGAGGCGACCGGAGCCCCGGTCATGCCCCACATCGACGAGATGTTGATGATCTTGCCGCGCCGGCGCTCCTTCATCGCCGGGATCACCGCCTGCGCCGCGAAGAACGAGCCCCTGACATGCACGGCGAACATGCGGTCGAAATCAGCCTCGGTGATGTCCATCGTCTCCAGCCGCTGGCCGTAGCCCGCATTGTTGACCAGGATGTCGATGGGGCCGAGCTTCGCCGCTCCCTCTTCCACCATGGCCTTCACCTGCGCCACATCGGCCATGTCGGCGACGACGACATGCGCCTTGCGGCCGCGCTTGCGCACTTCCTCGGCGGTCGCCTGCGCCGGCTCGGCCCGGATATCCGACACGACGATATCGGCGCCGCGCTCGGCCATCAGGATCGCATGGGCCCGTCCCATGCCGTCACCCGAGCCGGTGATCAGCGCAACTTTTCCATCCAACAACGGCATTCAAATCTCCTCTGGTATCAGCAAAGTGTCGGTGTGCGCCCAGCGGACGTCGACCTTGTCGCCGGTCGCGAAAAACGCCGCATTACGCTGGAAGGGCAGCCGCGCCGTCACCACCGCGTCATCGGCGAGCTTCACGCGGCAGCGGATGCTGCCGGCGGTGTAGACGACGTCGGCGATGGTGCCGGCGAGCACATTCTGGCCCGCGGCGCCATTGAAGGCGCCGGGCGCGCCGATCGCGATCGATTCCGGCCGGACGCAGACATGATGCCGGGCTGAGGCCGCCGCGTCACCGGGCGCCGCCACCGAAAGCCCCTGGCCAATATCGAGCCGGAGCCGGCCCGCCTCGGATTTCGCCTCGCGGATCCTGAAGATATTGGCGTCACCCAGGAAGCTCGCCACGAAGATGTTGCGCGGATGCTCATAGAGCTCGCGCGGCCTGCCATGCTGGACGATCTGCCCGTCCTTCATAATGGCGATGCGGTCGGACATCGCCGCCGCCTCTTCCTGGTCATGCGTCACATAGATGATGGTCGCGGCGATCTTGTTGTGGAACGCCTTGATCTCATACTGCATCTCCTCGCGCAGATTCTTGTCGAGGGCGCCGAGCGGTTCGTCCATCAGCAGGATGCGCGGATCGTAGACGGCGGCGCGCGCCAGCGCCACGCGCTGCTGCTGGCCGCCCGAGAGCTCGCTGATCCGCCGGTCGCCCATGCCCGACAGCCGGATGACGTCGAGCATGCGCTGCGTCTTCCCGGTCACTTCCGCATTGGAGAGCTTGCGCAGGCGCAGCGCGAAGGCGACATTCTCGAAGACGGTGAGATGCGGGAACAGCGCGTAGTTCTGGAACACCATGCCGATATTGCGCCGGTAGGGCGGGATATCGACGATGTCGCGCCCGTCGATGAGGATCCGTCCGGCGCTGGGCGGAATGAAGCCGGCGATGGCGCCGAGCAGCGTCGACTTGCCCGAGCCCGACGGCCCGATGAGCGAGAAGAATTCTCCCGGCGCGATCTCGATCGAGATCGGCTGCAATGCCGTCACCCCCGCATAACGCTTGGTGACGCCGTCGAGCACCAGTCCTGACCCATGCTCAGCCATGCTGGCCTGCCATGGCGCGGCTGCGCCGGATCTGCAGAAGGCTCACAATGGCGAGCAGGATGAGGGTGAAGACGAAGACCAGGGTCGCCACCGCGGCGATGGTCGGGGTCAGATAGTCGGCCAGTTGCTCCCAGATGAGCCGCGGCAAGGTGCGGGTGGCGGCACCGGTGAGGAAAAGAGACAGCATGAGTTCATCGAAAGAGGTTGCGAAAGCAAGGATGCCGCCGATCAGCATGCCGACCCGGATCATCGGGAAGGTGACCTTCCAGAAGGTCTGCCAGGGATTTGCGCCCATGGTCATGGCGGCGAGCTCGAGCGCGCCGTTATAGCCGGTGACGGCGGCGGAGACGGTGATGAAGACGAGCGGGATGCCGATCACCGAATGGCCGAGGATCGCGGCCACATGGGTGCGCAGCAGCCCGAGCTCCAGCATGACCGGATAGAGGCCGATGGCGAGGATGACATGCGGCATCATCATCGGCGCCACCATGGCGGCCGAAATCAGCCCGGCGCGCGGAACATTGCCCCTGACGATGCCGAGCGCCGCGAGCGTGCCGAAGGCCACCGAGAGCAGCGCCGTCGGGATGCCGATCAGGAGGCTGTTGACCGTCGCCTCGAGCCACAGCGGATTGTCCGCCATCGTCCCGTACCATTTGAGCGACCAGCTCTGCGGCGGAAAGGACAGGTAGCTCTGGCCGCTGAAGGAGAGCGGCACCACCACCAGCATGGGCAGGATGAGGTAGAGCAGGATGAGGCCGGCGAGACCGGCGAGGACAGCGCGCCCCCACATGTCAGAGCGCCCCCTTGAGATTGCCGGTGGCGTTGCCGGTGAGCCGCATATAGAGGACATACATGGCGCCGGTGACGACCAGCAGGACGGTGGCGAGCGCCGAGGCGAGGCCCCAGTCGAGGAGCACATTGGCCTGCTGCTCGATCAGCACCGCCGCCATCAGATGCTGCGGACCGCCGAGCAGCGCCGGCGTGATGAAGAAACCGAGCGACATCATGAAGACGAGTGCCACGCCGGCGCTCACCCCCGGCATCGACAGCGGGAAATAGACCTTGGCGAAGGCGGTGAGCGGGCTCGCCCCCATGATCTCGGCGGCGCGCAGCAGCGACCGGTCGATGGCGCGCATATTGGCGAGCAGCGGCAGGATCATGAAGGGCAGCATGATATGGACCATGCCGACATGCACCGCGAAGCTGCCCGGCAGGAAGCGGATGGCGTCGTCGAGGACGCCCGAGCCGATCAGCGCCTCGTTGAGGATGCCCTTGCGCTGGAAGACGACCATCCAGGCATAGGAGCGGATGACGGCGCTGGTCCACAGCGGAATGATCACGCAGGCCGCCGCGATCTGGAGCAGCGAGCCGGAGAGGCGCGACATGACATAGGCGACGGGATAAGCGAGCAGCAGGCAGAGTGCGGTCACGGTGGCCGCCGTCTGGATCGTCGCCAGCAGCACCTGGAGATAAGGACCGCCCGCCATGATGCGCTCGTAATTCTGCACGCCCCAGGCGGGATCGGAGAAGCTCCGCAGCACTACCCGGAGGATGGGAAAGACGAAGAAAGCGGCAAGGAACAGCGCCGGGGCCAGGAGCATCCAGCGGTAGAGCCGCGCCACCGACCACGATGCTTTGCGCATCGTGGCCGGCATGCCGGTGCTTGCCCCCTTCGACATCAACCGATGAGCCAGGAGTTGAACTTCTCGATCGCGGCCTGGCTATTGTCGGCCCAGAAGGCGAGATCGAGCAGCCGGCCCTTCTGGTAGTTCTCGTCCGAGGACGGCAGCGCCGCCTTGACCTTGTCGTCGAGCAGCGCCAGCGCCGCGCGGTTCACCGGCCCGTAAGGCAGCTCGCGCGCGAAGGCGGCCTGCTGCTCGGGCGACAGCGCCAGGGCGAGGAGTTCCATCGCCTCCTTCTTGTGCGGCGCGCCTTTCGGCACCGCCCAGGCGTCATTGACGAAGATCGCCTGGTTGAAATTGAAATCGACCGGTGCGCCGTCGAGCTTCGGCTGATGCACGCGCCCGTTCCAGATGGCGCCGACATCGACCTCGCCGTCGAGGAAGACCTGCGCGCCTTGCGCGCCCCTTTCCCACCAGACGATCTTGCTCTTGATCTTGTCGAGGCTCTTGAAGGCGCGCTCGATGTCGAGCGGATAGAGATCGGCGAGCGCCACGCCATCGGCGAGAAGCGCCACTTCCAGCGTCTGGAAGGGCTTCTTCCACAGGCCGATGCGCCCGTCATAGGCCCACACCTCAGCCCAGCTCTGCGGCGCCGGCCCTTTCAGATTGGCGGTGTTCCAGCCGATATTGTAGGCGGCGACATCGGTGAGGGCGAAGAACTCGTTGGCGGCGCCCGGCAGCAGATTGGCCTTGTCGATATTGGTGTAGTCGATGGGCTCGAACAGGCCTTGCCGGCCGAAGACGATGAGCTGCTCGGCCGGGCCCTGCATCATATCCCATTCGACCTGCCCCTGCTCCACCATCGCCTTGAGCTTGGCGCCTTCATTGGCGGTGGTGACGATGTCGTTCGAGGTCTTCTCCTTGAAGGCGGAGAACACCGTTTTCTTGTAGGTCTCCTCGAGCTTGCCGCCGCCCGAGGCGAAGACGAGCTGGCTCGCGGCTTGGGCCGGCGTCGCATCGAGCCATGGCGCCAGCGAGACCGCGCCCATCAAAGCGAGGGCTTCGCGGCGGGTGAGTGAACCGGCAGTCTTATTCTTCATAGGCGCGTCCTCCTTGTTTTATGATTGTCGCAAAACTCTCGAGAGCCTCATCCCGCCATCAGGATTCCCCCATTGGCGATGACGGTTTCACCGACGACGAAGCGGTTGCGCGGCGACGCCAGGAACAGGATAACCTCGGCGATATCCTCCGGTTCCGCGGCGCGCCCGATCGGGATGGTCTTGATGCGCTCGGCGAGCCAGCTCTGGCTTTTCGCCGTTTCGGTGGCGATGGGCCCGGGGCTTACGCCATTGACCAGGATCTGATGCGGCGCCAGCTCCTCGGCGAGCGACTTGGTGAGGCTGACCACCGCCGCCTTGGCCGCCGCATAATGCGGCAGCGCCGGCTTGGGGCGATAGGCGTCGGTCGAGGCGACATTGACGATGCGCCCGTATCCGCGCTCGATCATCAAGGGCATCAGCGCCCGGGTCGTCAGGAACGGAACCGTGACATTGGTGCGGAAGGTCCAGTCCCAGTCGCTGAGCGTGATCTCATGGGCGCGGCCGTAGCGCCAGCCGCCGGCATTGTTGACCAGGATGTCGAGACGCCCCTTGCGGCGCGCCGCGATCTCGGCGCGCAAACCATCGAGCGCCGCTTCATCGGCGGCATCGACACCGAAGCCATGGGCCGACAGCCCCTCGCCCCGCAATCTCTCCGCCTGTGTTTCGGCGCCCTTGCCGTTGAGGTCGACGAGAAGGACGGTCGCTCCCTGGCGCGCCAGAAGCGTCGAGACGGCGGCGCCCAATCCTTGCGCCGCACCCGTGACCACCGCCACCTGATCCTGGAATTCCTTCGTCATGCCCGCGAAAGCTCTCCCATCCTCGATGATCCGAGAATGAACCATTTGCTCTGCACAGTCAAGTTATGAGTCATTTGTTGCATCACGCGATTTTCCGCTCTAGCCTGATGCGGCCGAGACGAAGGAGAACCTCATGGCCGGGCTCAAGCGAAACATCGACACCAGCGTCTTCCACCGCGCGCCGAAGACGAAACTGCGCACCGCGGTGACGGGCGACGGGCCTTATATTCTCGACGATGCGGGCAAACGCTACATCGACGCGTCGGGCGGCGCGGCGGTGAGCTGCCTCGGCCATAGCCATCCGGCTCCCATCCGCGCCATCCAGGAACAGGCGGCGACGCTCGCCTTCGCCCATACCGGCTTCTTCACCTCGAAGGCGCTCGAGAAGCTCGCGGCACTTCTGACGAGCGAGGCGCCGGGCAACCTCACCCGCGCCTATTTCACCTCCGGCGGCTCGGAATCGGTCGAAACCGCGCTCAAGCTGGCGCGCCAATATTGCGTCGAGACCGGTCAGGCGCAGCGCAGCCGCATCATCGCCAGGCGCCAGAGCTATCACGGCAACACGCTGGGGGCGCTGTCGGCCGGCGGCAATCTCTGGCGCCGCGCGGCTTACGAGCCCCTGCTCATCGGCGTCACCCATGTGGCGCCCTGCTATCCCTATCGCGACCGCCGCGCCGACGAGACGGAGGCCGAATACGGCCTGCGCATCGCCGATGAGCTCGAGGCCGAGATCCTGCGTCTTGGCCCCGAGACGGTGATGTGCTTCATCGCCGAGACCGTGGCGGGCGCGACGCTTGGCTGCGTGCCGCCGGTCGCGGGCTATTTCAGGCGGCTGCGCGAGATCTGCGACAAATATGGCGTACTGCTCATTCTCGATGAGGTGATGTGCGGCATGGGCCGCACCGGCACGCTTTTCGCTTATGAGCAGGAAGGTATCGCGCCCGATCTCGTCACCATCGCCAAGGGCCTCGGCGCCGGCTATCAGCCGGTCGGCGCAGTCCTCGCCAGCGAGCGCATCTATGAAGCGATCGTCGGCGGCTCGGGCTTCTTCCAGCATGGCCATACCTATACCGGCCATGTGACGGCCTGCGCCGCGGCGCTCGCGGTGCAGGAAGCCATCCGCGACGAGAAGCTTCTCGACAATGTGAAGCGCGCCGGCGCCCGGCTCGCCGAGGGCCTGAAGCGGACATTCGGCGATCATCCCCATGTCGGCGACATCCGGGGCCGCGGGCTTTTCTGGGCGCTGGAATTCGTGGCGGATCGCGACACCAAGACCCCTTTCGATCCCGACAGGAAGGTCGCCGCGCGACTCAAGGCCACGGCCCTCGATCACGGCCTCATCTGCTATCCGATGGGCGGCGTCATCGACGGCCGCCAGGGCGATCATGTGATGCTGGCGCCGCCCTTCATCGTCGATGACGGCCATATCGACGAGATCATCGGCAAGCTGGAAGCGTCGATCACCGATGAATTGGCGAAGGACTGATATCCAACTCGTCATGGCCGGGCTTCGACCCGGCCATCCAGCCTCGACGCCGCGCATTCGTTGCGTGGAAGGGCTGGATGGCCGCCTCAAGGGCGGCCATGACGAGCTGGCTATTCTATTTCTCGCCGCCGAAATAGACGCCGAAGGCGGCGAGCTGGCTTTCGGTCTTGGCGAGATTGGCCATGGTCTCCTCGCCGCTCTCTTGGATGACGAGGGCGGCCAGCGCCTGCGCCACGGCGAAGGCCGGCAGGATGGTCGGGAACAGCGACGGCGTCTGGTTGGAGACGACGATGCCGACCTTGGCCGGCGCCATGATCGGCGACACGCGGCTGTCGGTGATGGCGATGACGCGGGCGCCCTTCTTCTGCGCGAAATTCACCGCCTTCACGCTGTCGCGCGCATAAGGATGATAGCTGAAGGCGACCACCGCATCGCCTTTCTCGACCCGGCGCAGGTCATCGGCGAAAGTGCCGCCGGTGCCGGTCAGCAGCACCGTCTTGCCCATGAACATCCGGCAGACATAGTGGAAATAGAAGGCGACCGGGAACAGGCTGCGCAGGCCCAGAACATAGATCGAGGGCGACGCGCTGATGATCTGGCTGGCCTGTCTCAGGCTCCGCGTCGTCGCCTCGTCGAAGGTCTTCTGCAGATTGTCGTGCTCGTCGGCGACGATCCGGTCGATCAGCGCGTGACGCGACGAGGTGGAGCCTTTGCGCAGGCTCTGCGCCCGCCCCGACCACGAGGTTTCGACTCCGGCCTTGATGCGGGCCCGGAACTGGTCGCGCAGCTGATCATAGCCCTCGAAGCCGAGCTGGCGGGCGAAACGCAGCATGGTGCTGGGCCTGACGCCGGCCTTGGCCGCGACATTGCGCATCGAATTGACGGCGATCTCGTCGGGATTGTCGATAGCGAAGCGGGCGGCGAGACGAAGCTGCGGGCTCAGCGAGTCGAATTGCTCGGTGATGAGCTTGTCGATGGCGGCTTCTGGCATAATGGGCGTGAGCGCTCTTCAGGAGATTCTGTCGGCGCTCAGGATACTCCATTATTCTCCGCCCGCCAGTGGCTAGACAGATACGGGTGCCGCAAAGCGCGCGACGCCGCCATAGGCGCGGTTGGAATAGACGAGCGGCTGGCCTTCGCGCATGCGCGCCTCCGCCACCGCGCCGATCAGGATGTCGTGGCTGCCATAGGGCATACCCTGGGCGATCCGGCAGTCGAAGACGGCCAAAGCGTCGGCGGCCGCCGGCGCGCCCGTGACAAGCCGGTCCCAGCGCGCGCAGGCGAATTTGTCGCCGCCCGGCGCGCTGTCCTGGCCGGCGAAGATGCGCGCCACGGTCATCTGCTCGATCGCCAGCACATTCACGCAGAACACGCCGTTGCGGCGCAGCGTTTCCATCGCCCGGCTCTGCCGGTTGATGCAGATGAGGAGCGCCGGCGGATCCGCGGACAGCGAGCACATGGCGCTCACCGTGAGGCCGGCGCGGCCGGCGGGTCCGTCGGTGGTGACGACGCTGACGCCGCTCGCCAGCTGGCGCATCGCGGAGATGAAATCGGTGCGAGTCTTGTCCATGCCGCAATATTTGCGGGCTTGCGCGCCGGGCACAAACGCAAAATAGTAATGGTCGCATAAGCAGAAATGCTGACGGATACGGCATAAGAGGGGCTAATGCCTCGCACGACGCGGAGTTTAACTAATTTGGGCCGGCTCGCGCGGCATGATAGTCGAGGAGAGAGGAGATATGGCCATATGATCAAGCTCGGTCTCTTCAGCCTCATGGGCCTCTATGACCGCAACACCTCGCCCGCTTCGGTGGTTCAGACCACGCTCGACATGGTGACGATGGCGGAGGACCTGGATTTCGACATCGCCTGGTTCGCCGAGCATCATTTCACCAATCACTCGATCTGCCCCGACGCCTTGATGATGGTGACGCGCGCCGCCGCCACGACGAAACACATCAGGCTGGGGCCTGGCGTTCTGCCCCTGCCCTTCCACAATCCGCTGCGCCTGGTCCAGGAAGTCGCCTTCGCCGATCTTCTGACCGGCGGACGCCTGGTGCTCGGTCTCGGCTGCGGCTATCAGCCTTATGAATTCGACCGTTTCGGCATCGATCCCAGGCACAAGCATGAAATGGTGCTCGAGATCTGGGACATTCTCGAACAGGGCCTGCGCACCGGTGCCATCGAGCACAAAGGCCGGTTCTTCCAGATCGCGCCGACGGAATTGCCGATGCGGCCCTTCGGTCTCGAGCTGCCGGAGATCTTCGCGGTCAGCGCCAATCCGGCCATCGTCGCGCGCGCCGCGCGTGGCGGCCACACGGCCTTCATGAGTTTCGGGCATCGCGGCCTGGGAGCGGCACTGCAGACACGCCGCAAGATCGCCGAAGGCTGGGTCGATGCCGGCGGCGATCCCGACAGGATGCCGCTTGCCGTGCAGCGTTTCATCTATGTCACCGAGGATCGCAGCGAGGCGCAACACGCGGTCGAATGCGTGCGCAACCTGTCGCGCGCCGAGCGCAATCTCGCCGGTTCGGCAGTCGACAAGGACGGGCCTTTCATACGTTTGATGCCGTTCCATGACGAGCCGCCGCTCGACGACTTCCTCGCCCATGCCGTCATCGGCGGCGCCGAATATTGCGCCGAGAAGCTGACAGCGGAGATCACGGCGCTGAAGCCGACGCATCTCTCCTGCTTCATGGGCCTCGCCGGCATCGGGCGCCAGGAGACGCTCGCCTCGATGGAGCGTTTCGGCGCCGAGGTCCTGCCTTTGCTCGAGCCGGTGCTCAAGGCGCGAGGCCTCGCCGATGCCGCTTGATAAATCTTCCGCCGGCAAGGCGCGGCGGCTGCCGCCGCTCAATCTGTTTCGCGCCTTCGATGCGGCCTCGCGCCATCTGAGCTTCACGCTCGCCGCCGAGGAATTGCTCGTCACCCAATCGGCGGTGAGCCAACAGATCCGCCAGCTCGAGGAGTTCCTCGATGTGCGGCTGTTCCGCCGCCTGCCGCGCGGCCTCGAGCTCACCCATGAGGGCACGGCACTTGCCGGCACGGTGTCGGAGGCGCTCAACATGATCGGCCGCGCCTGCGGCAAGCTCGTCGATCCGACCGCACCGACGATATTGAGCGTGAATGCCGCGCCGGCTTTCGCCTCGAAATGGCTGACCCCACGCCTCAAGCATTTCATGGATCGCCATGAGAATATCCGGGTGACGCTGTTGAGTTCATCCGACCCGGTCAATTTCAATCGCCAGGATATCGACGTCGCCATCCGCTGGGGCGCCGATGACTGGGACGGCATGCATGCCGACCCGATCTCCGAGGGAGCCGCTTTCGCCGTCTGCAGCCCGGCACTTCTCGACGGCCTGCCGGACAATCCAGATCTGGCGCAGCTTCGCCATCTGACGCTTCTGCAGGTCGTCCACCAGCCGCATTGGACGATCTGGGCGGAGGCCGCCGGGCTGGCGGGGAAAAGCTTCGCCGACACGCTCTATTTCGGCGATGCCGGTCTCATGATCGACGCCGCCTTGCAGGGGCAAGGCCTGTGTTTCGTCACGCCGCTTCTAGTCGAAGCGGACCTGAAGGCCGGCCGGCTGGTGGCGATCGCCGGCAGCGACATAAGGCTGCCCGAACGTTTTCACCTCCTGTGCACTCTCGACATGCGAGACAAGCCGAAGATCTCGCTCTTCCGCGAATGGCTGCTCGGCGAAGTGCGGCGAGGGGCTTAGTCGACAGCGAATTCCGGTCCGGCGATATGTACGGCAAGCAGGCAGCCCTTGGGCGTGTAGGAGCAATGCTCGGTGCCGTCGCGGAGCCAGACGAGATCGCCCGTCCTGAACACCGTGCCGTCATTCTCGATCAGCTCGCCTTCGAGGATGAGGAACTGCTCCGCCCCATTGTGGCGGTGCGGCCGCGTCGTCATGCCGGCCGGCATGCGATAGACATGAAAGCCGGTGCCGAGCGGCAGGTCGTCGGCGAGCTGCAATATGCCATCGCCCAGCGCCTCGCCGTCGGGATAGACGAAGGGCTCGAACTTCGCGGAGTGGATATTGGCGACGCGGCGGTCTTCCGGCTTGACGGGCTTCATGGATAGATCTCCTCCTCAATCCTGATCGTGGCGGCGGATCCACTCGTGGAAGCGATGGACCTCGAATTCCTGCGGCATCAGCGTGCCGTTTCTGTAGCGGCTCGAATGCAGGCCGCGCTGATTCATTTCGCAGGCTTCGCCGTCCTGCAGCATCACGATGGCGGCGAAGTCGACGACCGGCTTCGGATCGAAGCCCGGCGCCGTCATGGTTTCCGGCGCGAACAGGAATTCGGCGCGAAGCTCGGTGCGCTCAGGCCCCAGGGGCGTGAGCGACACGGCGCGCACGAAATCGGCATGGGCGACGACATACATCGTCGGCAGCAAGGTCACGAAATGCGAGCCCGCGGCGAGCTGCTCCTGTGTCAGCCCCGGAAAGGGCGGGCCGCAGAGCGCGCCGGTCATCGACCAGGTGCCCGCCCCGTCCTTCAGCTGATGCGTCGGGAGCGGCGTGCCGGGCGTCCAGTCCGGCGCCTCATTCGCCGCCATGTAGCCCTTGCCATAGACCGGCACCATGTCGCTGAGCTCGGGATGGATGCCCGGGCAGTGCAGACATTCATTGTAGTTTTCCCAGAAGATCTTCCAGTTGCAGGCGATCTCCTTGACCATCACATGGCCGGTGACGAGATCGCGCATCGGCCAGTTGTCGAGATCTGAAACACCCTTGAACGCGGGCGGATCGCCGGCAAGACAGACGAAGACGAAGCCGTTCCACTCTTTCACCGCGACCTCGAAGAGCCCCTGCTCTTCTTTCTTGAAGTCGGGCGTGATGGAGACGAAAGGCGTGCGCACGAGGCGGCCTTTCAGATCATAGGTCCAGCCGTGATAGGGACAGGAGATGAGCTTCGACTTGAGCCGCTTCTCCGAAGCTTGGCACAGTTCTGCGCCACGATGCCGGCAGGTATTGTGGAAACACGTGAAGGCGCCGTCGGCATCCTTCACCAGGATCAGATTTTCGCCCGCCACCGCCAGACGCCGCATCGACATCGGCGCCATGTCATGGGCGCGCCCCGCATAGACCCAGTTGCGCACCCAGATGGTCTTCTGCTCACGCGCGAAGACATCGGCATCATAATAGGCGCTCGCCGGCAAAGTGGCCGGGCAATGATCGAGGAGCGGCGAAGACGGAACGGGCGAATGCGGCTTGTTCACGACGGCTCCTCCCTTTCGTAATGGCGTCAGCCTGTCAGAGTTTTGATTGAACTGTCAATCAGAATGAAAACCAGACGGCGGACCTGCCTTACCCCCGATCTCTGCCTCCTTTACTCAAAATAACCTGATGAGCCCTGGCGTAAAACCAGCGCCATGACTTGACTTGGCCCACGCCCCAACCCTATATCGCCGTCACGATCTTGGGGCGGAGTAGCTCAGTTGGTTAGAGCACGGGAATCATAATCCTGGGGTCGGGGGTTCAACTCCCTCCTCCGCTACCAAAAACCTCAAAATATCAATGCTTTATAGATACCCGTTGCGATGCGGGTAGCCGCCGCTAGCCCCGGCTGTAGCGCCACACGAAGGCCGGCGGGATATTCGCCATGATCGCCTTGGCCCGGCGGGCCTTGAGGCCGGCGGCCCGGCATTCGTCCCGGTCGATCGGCGGCCCGAGCAGATAGCTGAACTGGACCAGCCTGCCCTCATCGGCGAGCGACGCCGCCATGGCGCGCGAAATGCCGGTGCGCACCTGTTCGGGCATGCTGCGGAGCGGCAGGCCGGACAGGATGCAGGGCACCTTGTCGTGCCCCTGCTCCCTGAGCAGACGCGGCAGTTCCTGTGCATCGCCCTCGACGACCGTCACGTCCGGAAATTTGTGGCGCAGATGGCGCACGAACTCCTTGTCGAACTCGATGAGGATGAGATGCGAGGGCGCCACGCCGGCGGCGAGAAGCGCGCGCGTGAAAGGCCCGGTACCAGGCCCGATCTCGACGACAATATCGCCAGGCTTTGGCGCCAACGCCGCCACCATCGCCTTGGCGAGGATAGGACCGCTGGGCGCCACCGCCCCAACACCGAGCGGGCGGCGCAGGTAGCGCCGCCAGAACAGCATTTCGTGGTTTTTCATCAGGTGAGCCGCTGGAACCGCAACAAAGTGAAGAAGCCGAAGGGCTTCAAGGGCCGGCGTTCCTCGAGTTTGAGCTTGCCGCTGACCATCAGCGTCTCGACCGGGAAATCCGGCCGCCAGCCGAGAATGTCGGAGAAGCGCGCCAGCCTTTTCTCGACCACCGCGCGCAGGCCTTTGTCGATGCTGAAATGATTGACGATGAGGATATGGCCGCCCGGCTTGGTTACGCGGATGAGCTCGTTCATCACCTGCACCGGATCGGGCACCACCGTCATCACGAACATGGCGGCGGTGACGTCGAAGGCGTTGTCGTCGAATTCCAGCGCCGTGGCATCCATTTCGAGCAGCGCCTCGACATGGCGCAGATGCCGGCGCTGCACCCGCTCGCGCGCTCTGATCAGCATGTCGGGCGACAGATCGATGCCGGTGACCTTGAGCGTGTGCTTGTAATGGGGCAACGACAGGCCGGTGCCGACACCCACTTCCAGCACCTTTCCGTGATAGCGGTTGATGAGGGAGGTGGCTTGCTTGACGCCGGCTTCGACCACCTTGCCGAACGTGGCGTCATAAACCGGCGCCCAACGCCGATAGGCACGCATCACGTCGTGATTGTCGATCTCAGCGAGCGCGCGGGCATTGCCCTGCATTTCTCTCTCCTGCTCCCGTTTCCCGATTATGTGACAACGGACACGGCTTCTGGCAAGCGCCGATTTCCGGCCGTTGGATAACCCCGGGATATGAAACCGCCCCCCAAAACCCTGGCCCCTGGCCCTGGCTTCTCGTAGAAAACGCAGGCCTGTCCCGGCGAAACGCCATATTCGCCCTCGGCGATCGAGACAAGCACCCCTTCCTCCGTATTGCGGATCTCCGCCTCGACGGGCGGCCGTGTCGAGCGAATCTTAGCAAAAATGGGCCGCCCCTGCCAATCAATCGGCGCATCGCCCAGCCAGTTCACCTGGGCCAGCGCGATGTCATGACGCAGCAGCGCCTCGCGCGGCCCGACCACGACGCGCCGCGTCTCGGGCTCGATTCGCACGACATACAGTGGATCGCCCTCGGCGATGCCGAGGCCGCGCCTCTGGCCGACCGTGAAATTGACCGTGCCCTTGTGGCGCCCGAGCACCCTGCCGTCCTGATGGACGATATCGCCCGGCTCGGCGGCATCGGGGCGGAGCCTCGCGATGAGGTCGCCATAGCGGCCCTGCGGCACGAAGCAGATATCCTGGCTGTCCGGCTTGTCGGCCACCGCCAGGCCGATCTCGGCGGCGATGCGGCGCGTCTCGCTCTTGGGCAACGCCCCCAGCGGAAACCGCAGATAATCGATCTGCTCCTGCGTCGTCGCGAACAGGAAATAGCTCTGGTCGCGGGCGATATCGGCCGGGGTGAAAAGGTCGCGCCGGCCGGAGCCGTCGGACCGCGGCCGGCTCTCTATATAATGGCCGGTGACGAGGGCGGACGCATCGAGGTCGCGCGCCCGGGCCAGGAGATCGGCGAACTTGACCGTCTGGTTGCAGCGGATGCAGGGGACGGGCGTGAAGCCGTTGACATAGCTGTCGACGAAATCATCGATCACCGCTTCCCGAAAACGGCTTTCGAAATCAAGCACATAATGAGGAATGCCGAGCTGGCTCGCGACCCGCCGGGCATCATGGATGTCCTGGCCGGCGCAGCAGGCGCCCTTCTTCTTCACCGCCTCGCCATGGTCATAGAGCTGGAGCGTGATGCCGACGACATCATAGCCGGCCCGCTTCAGCAACGCTGCCGCAACGGAAGAGTCGACGCCGCCCGACATGGCGCAGACGATCCGGGTCGAGCCGGGCTCGCCCGGTAGGCCGATCGTCGCCCGCACATGTTCGATAAGGCCGTCGGACTGGGTCATGAGCGGATAGATGGCGGCTCGCCCGCGGCTTGTAAACGCCAAACTGCCGAACCTGTCCTGATTTGACGCAAACGTCGCGCGAGATTTGCAAATTGTTCGGAACTGCTTAGCCCAATTTTAAGTGAAGGCACTTACGCTCAGGCCCGTAGTGAGTGTTGAGTACCCAGTCGAGTATGGTGATGAACGGTCAGTTGCGTCCCCGCGTTAATTACGTCATTGGGCCCGATGGCAGTCCGCTGACCATTGCGGATTTACCGCCCCCCGGAAACCAGCGCTGGGTCATCCGCCGCAAGGCGGAGGTCGTGGCGGCTGTCCGGGGCGGGCTATTGAGCCTCGAAGAAGCCTGCGATCGCTATACCCTGACCGTCGAGGAATATCTGAGCTGGCAGCGCTCGATCGACAAGCATGGGCTCGCCGGCCTGCGCACCACGCGCATCCAGCAATACCGCCAGTAGCGCATCCTTCCGGGAATGAATGGGCCTGCCGACCGCAGGCTTTATTCGTTTTTGGAGTGACGCCTGCCGATCTCCTGCAGGAGACGGGCAAGGCCGCCGCGCGCCTCGGCCGAACCCAGATGGTCGACATAATCGCGTGATTCGACGATCTCGCCGTCGCGCACCCGCATGACGAAGATGCACGGATAGGAAAACGCCTTCCCGGTTTCGAGATTGGTGCCGGCATAGGCGAATTCGGCCACGATCACTTCCGGGTCGGCCGTCTCATGCACCTTGATGTTGCTTGGCCGCGCCGCGAGCGTCTTGCGCACCGGCCGCCGCGAGAAATGCGCCGCAAGCTCGGCCCGGCTGGTCAGCCGCTCGCCGCGCAGCGGATCGAAAGGATGCGAGATATCGGTCTTCTCCGCATAAAGCGCGATGACGTCGTCGATGCGGCCGTCGCAAAGACCGTCGACCAGAGCCAGGAAGACATCGCGGGGCTTGCGGAAAGCGCTCATTTGCGCCACATCTTAGCGCGTGATCCAGAGAATTGGACACCGTTTTCGTTGAAAGGAGGCCATTGATGATTGTCCTCATGACCCGTTTGGCTGGAGCCACCCGGAGATTCTGATCCCCGCGCATCGGTTCACCCGATGCCGATGCCTCTCATCCGTTTGCCCAGCCTGAATCCGGAGCCTCGCAAGAGCGGGATCCGAACCCATATGCGCGCCCGCAATGGGCGCCGAAGCTGGTGCAGAAATGACTTCCCAGATACTCGACCTCGCCGATCTCGGCTGGAGCGGCTTCTTCGCCGCGCAACTCGATACCGATACGCCACTCATACCCGTCCGCGTGATGGCGGTTCACCGCGACCGCCTGGAAATTCAGGGCGTCGGCCTCGACACGGCCGTGGCCCCCTTCATCGCCGATGAGGACGATGAGGAGTCTCACGCCACCATCGGCGACTGGCTGCTTCTCGATCCGGCGCAGATGCGGCCACGGCATCTTCTCGCCCGCCGCAGCCTGTTCAAGCGCCGCGCCGCCGGCACGGCGCGCAAGCTGCAGCTCATCGCCGCTAATGTCGACACGCTCTTCATCGTCTCGTCCTGCAACCAGGACTTCAATGCGGCGCGTCTCGAGCGTTATCTCGTCCTCGCCGAGGAGGCCGAGGTCATGCCGGTCGTCATCCTCACCAAGGCCGATCTCAGCGAGACGCCGGAAGACTATATGCATGAGGCGGCGAAGCTCCTGCCCGGGCTTCTCGTCGAGACGGTCGATGCGCGTGATCCGCGCAGTACCGCCTGTCTGCTGCCCTGGTGCAAGAAAGGCCAGACCGTCGCCTTCGTCGGCTCGTCCGGCGTCGGCAAGTCGACGCTCGTCAACACGCTGACCGGCGGCAGCGATATCGTCACGCAGGCCATCCGCGGCGATGACGACAAGGGCCGCCACACGACGACGGGACGCGCCCTTCATCGTCTCGCCGCCGGCGGCTGGCTGATGGACACGCCCGGCATGCGCGAATTGCAATTGACCGATGCGGCGTCCGGCATCGACGGCGTCTTCGCCGATATCGCGGCGCTGGTCCAATCCTGCCGCTTCAGCGACTGCCGGCACGACAACGAGCCGGGCTGCGCCGTCACCGCGGCCATCGCCGCGGGCTCGCTCGATCCCGACCGTCTCAAGCGCTGGCGCAAGCTCGCCGCCGAGGAAGCCCACAACAATGAAAGCCTCGCCGAGCGGCGCGCCCGCAGCAAGGCCTTCGGCAGGATGGCCAAAAGCGTCATGAAGGCGAAGCAGGAGCGGCGGGGTTTCTGAGGAAGAGCGGGGAGGGGAAGGCCACGTCTCCTCCATTACCGTCATCCCGGCGAAAGCCGGGATCCACAGAAGCCTCCCAACACGACAGACGCTGCTCGAATTTAATGGGCCCCCGACTTTCGTCGGGGTGACGAGGTGTTGAGCAAACGGCCTTTCCCTGATTCCGGCTTGGCTCTATCTTCGGTCCCGTATGAAGGTCCTCATTCTTTTCGCCCATCCCCGCCTGTCCCGGTCGCTCGTCCAGCGCATGCTCTATGACGCCGTCAGCACCCTCCCCGGCATCACCTTTCACGATCTCTATGCCGCCTATCCCGATTTCATGATCGACGTGGCGCGCGAGCAGGAGCTCCTCCTCGTCCACGACGTCGTCGTGCTGCAGCATCCTTTCTACTGGTATTCGTCGCCGGCGATCGTCAAGGAATGGCTCGACCGCGTCCTCGAGATCGGCTGGGCCTATGGGCCGGGCGGCAACCGGCTGCACCGCAAGTTCCTCATGAATGCGATTTCGACCGGCGGCGCCGAGACCGCCTATCATCATGGCGGGCGCAATCGTTTCGAGGTCACCGAGCTCCTGAGCCCGTTCAACCAGTCGGCCCATCTCTGCGGCATGGGTTATCTGGAGCCTTTTGTGGTCTTCGCCGGCCGCTGGATGACGAGCGAGGATCTCGCTCTCAGAACCAGCGACTATCAGGGCCTCATCGAAGGCCTGCGCGACGGCCATATCGATCCGATGAACCGCCTGGCCAAGGGCTACAGCCTGCCGCTTGCCTTCGAGGGGCATCGGTCGCACAAGAAGCGCCATGCCACTTAGTCTCGACAGCTTCCTGCTCGGCGCCTTCATCTATCTCGGCGCCGCCGTGATTTCGGTGCCCATCGCCACCCGGCTCGGCCTCGGCTCGGTGCTGGGCTATCTCATCGCCGGCATGCTGATCGGTCCTTCGGTCCTGGGGTTGATCGGCAGCGAGGGCGAGGATGTCATGCATTTCGCCGAGTTCGGCGTCATCGTCATGCTGTTCCTCGTCGGCCTCGAATTGCAGCCGTCCAAGCTGTGGAACCTGCGCAAGCCGATCCTCGGGCTGGGCGGCCTGCAGGTGGTGGGCACCGCGGCGGCGCTCGCCATCGCCCTCATCCTGTACGGCCTGGCCTGGAAGACCTCGCTCACCATCGGTCTCATCCTGGCGATGTCCTCGACGGCGATTGTGCTGCAGAGCCTCGCCGAACGCGGCCAGCTCAAGACCTCGGGCGGCCAGTCGGTTTTCTCCGTGCTGCTGTTCCAGGATATCGCCGTCATCCCGATCCTGGCGCTGCTGCCGCTGCTCGCGGTGAATGGCGGCGAGGCCGCCCAGGCCGAGGCCGGTCATATCGCGCGCCTGCCCGCCTGGCAGCAGGCGGTGATCGTCTTCGCCGCGGTGGCCCTCATCGTGCTCGCCGGGCGCTATCTGATGCGCCCCCTCTTCCGCCTCATCGCCATGACCGGCCTGCGCGAGATCTTCGTCGCTTTGGCGCTCGCCCTTGTCGTCGGCATCACGCTGCTCATGGAAATGGTCGGCCTGTCGCCGGCGCTCGGCACCTTCCTCGCCGGCGTCCTCCTCGCCGAAAGCGAATACCGCCATGAACTCGAGATGGATCTCGATCCATTCCGCGGCATATTGCTGGCGGTGTTCTTCATCGCCGTCGGCGCCGGCATCAATTTCAAGCTGATCGCGGCCGAGCCCGGCGTGATCTTCGGCGGCGTCCTCGCCTTTCTGCTGCTCAAGCTCGCCGTGCTTTATGCCATCGCCCGCCTCGCCCGCATGAAGCCGCCGCGCGCCTCGCTGTTTTCCTTCTCGCTGGCGCAGGGCGGCGAATTCGCCTTCGTGCTCATCTCCTTCGCCGCGGGTCTGGGCCTCCTGGCGGCGACGCAGGCCAGCATGCTGGTCGCCGTCGTGGCGCTCTCCATGGCGGCCGCGCCCTTGCTGATGATGCTCGACGCCAAGGTGATCCAACCGCGCTTCGAGCGATTTGGCTTCCAGCGCGAGGCCGACCGCATCGACCCGACCGGCACATCGGCGATCATCCTGGGCCATGGCCGCTTCGGCATGACGGTCGGCCGCGTGCTCGCCGCCAATGGCTCGCGCGCCACGGTGCTCGACCACGACGCCGAGCAGATCGACGCGCTCCGCCGCTTCGGCTTCAAGGTTTTCTATGGCGACGCCTCGCGCGAGGACCTGCTCGAGGCCGCCGGCGCCGAGGACGCGCGGATCCTGGTCGTCGCCATCGACGATCGCGACAAGATCATGCAGATCGTCGAGACCGCGAGGCGCCGTTTCCCGCATCTCGAGATATTCGCCCGCGCCTTCGACCGCACTCATGCCTATGCGCTGTTCAATGCCGGCGTCGAGCATGTCTATCGCGAGGTCTATGACTCCTCGCTCGCCATGGCCGAGGATGCGCTGGTGGCGCTCGGCACCCATCCTTACGAGGCGGCCCGCGCCCTGCAGGTCTTCCGCAAGCATGACGAGGCGCTGATCCGCCGCTCCGCCCGCCATGCCGGCGACATCGACACCATCGTCGACATTTCGCGCGCCGCGCAGGCCGAGATCGCGCGCGTGCTGTCGGGCGACCAGCGCCCGCCACCCGAGCTGGCGCCCGACCGGTCCTGGGACACCCAATCCGACGCCGCGCGCGATCCGCGCAGCATGAGCGAGAACGAGGAGAAAGCCGCATCGTGACGCAAGAATTCAAAGTCGACCCGCGCAACGAGAACATCCTGATCTCGATCAATGGCGAGCTCCTGCCGCGCGCCAAGGCGATGGTCTCGGTCTTCGATTCGGGGTTCGTCCTGGGCGACGGCGTCTGGGAGGGACTGCGCCTCCATGACGGCGGCATCGCCTTCCTGCGCGAGCACATCGAGCGGCTCTATGAGGGCGCCAAGGCGATCTACATGGATATCGGATTGCCCCCCGATGAGCTCGTCCGGCGCATCTTCGCCTGCATCGACGCCAACAAGATGACCGACGGCGTGCATATCCGCCTTATGGTCACCCGCGGCATCAAGGCGACGCCCTATCAGGATCCGCGCGCCACGATCTCACCCGCCACCGTCGTCGTCATTCCGGAATGGAAGTCGCCGAAGCCGGAAGTCGTGGCCAAGGGGCTAAAGCTCCACACCGTCAATGTGCGCCGCGGCGCGCCCGACGTGCAGGACCAGAAGCTCAACTCGCATTCCAAGCTCAACTGCATCACCGCCTGCGTGCAGGCGATGAATGCCGGCGCCGACGAGGCGCTGATGCTCGATCCCCTGGGCTTCGTCGCCACCTGCAATTCGACGCATTTCTTCATCGTCCGGCGCGGCGAGGTGTGGACCTCGAGCGGCCAATATTGCATTCCGGGCATCACCCGCGGCGCCGTCATCCGGGCCTGCCGCGAGAACGGCATTCCGGTCTTCGAGAAGCAGTTCTCGCTCTATGACGTCTATGGCGCCGACGAGGCCTTCGTCACCGGCACTTTCGCCGGTCTCGTGCCGGTGCGCGAGATCGACGGCCGTCCCGTCGCCCATCCCTTGGCGCCCAAAGGCGACTGGCCGGGCATCGGTCCGATGACCGAGAGGCTCACCGGCCTCTACAAGGCGCTGGCCCGGCGCGAAGCGAAGCGCGCGCTGTGACGAAGCCCGTCACCATCGCCATGTGGTCGGGCCCGCGCAACATCTCGACCGCGATGATGTATTCCTTCGGCAACCGGCCGGACTGCTTCGCCTGGGACGAGCCCTTCTACGCCTTCTCGCTGAAGAACCACGGCAACGACCATCCGATGCGCGACGAGATCATTGCGCGTCACGAGAGCGACTGGGACACGCTCGTCGAGACGTGCCTCGCCCCGCCGCCTGCCGGAAAGAGCGTGTTTTATCAGAAACACATGACGCATCACATGCTGAAGGGCTTCGACCGCGCCTGGATCCTGCCGCTCACCAACGCCTTCCTCATCCGGCGCCCCGAGCGCGTGCTGGCGAGCTATGCGCGCAAATGGGCTGATGTCTCGCTGCGCGACATCGGCTTCGTCGAGCAAGCGGAGATCTTCGATCTCGTCGCCGATCGTCTGGGCCGCGCCCCCGCCGTGATCGATGCCGACGACGTGCTCGCCGATCCGCGGCGCACCCTCGGCAGGCTCTGCGAGGCCTGCGCCATTCCTTTCGACGATCACATGCTGAGCTGGCCCCAGGGGCCGAAGAGCTTCGACGGCGTGTGGGCGCCGCACTGGTACAATGCGGTCTGGGCGTCGTCGGGCTTTGCCGCCCCGGAAGAGCGCGCCGTTGAGCTCAGCCCGCCGCTGGCGAAGATCGCCGATGCCGCGCAGCCCTGTTACCAGCGGCTGCGGCAGTACAAGCTTTAGCAGGCTGTTGAAGAAGTCTTCCAAGGGCGTGCGATGAAGTTGGCCTCATCGCCGCCATGGAAGGAGATTCGACCTTTGAGGGAGCGGTCGGGCCGCAACTCGACCCACCCGTCGCCAGAGG
>JBMOOM010000119.1:0-30190 GCA_049323275.1 Pseudomonadota bacterium | reverse complement strand
CGGGCCCGAGCAGCGCGGCCGCGCGCTCGCCATCGTGATCGGCGGGCTTTCCGCCTCGACGGCGCTCGGCGTGCCGCTCGGCCACGTGGCGAGCACGTTTCTCGACTGGCGCGCCTCACTGGCGCTGGTCGGCGCCGTCGCCTTGATCGCGATGATTGGCGTCGCCTGGCGCATGCCGCATCTCTCCGGCGCGATGCCCCTGAGCCTCGGCCGGCGCTTGGCGCTTCTCAAGCAGCCCAGCGTGATGAGAGTGCTGCCGCTCACCGTGCTCGGCATGATGGCGTGTTATGTGCCCTTCGCCTTCGCGCTGCCGGTCCTCGAGGCGTTGTTCATTCCGGCCGGCCTGGCGACCGCCATGCTCCTGTGCTACGGCGTCGGCGCGATCGCCGGCAATTATGCCTCAGGTCTGTTGAGCGACCGCGCCAGCCCCTTCGTCGTTCTGATCGGCGCCTATCTGCTGCTCACGGCAAGCTACGGGGCGTTATTGTCCTTGAGCCTTTTCGAAACCGCGAGCCACGTGGTTCTCGTCGGTCTCCTGATCTTCGGCTGGGGAGCGGCCAGCTGGTCGCAGACGCCGCCGCAGCAATTGCGCCTCATCGCCGCCGCGCCCGATCAGGCGCCGGTGGTGATCGCGCTCAACTCATCGGCGATCTATGCCGGCGTCGGACTGGGCTCCGCCATCGGCGGCGCCACGATCGGCCATGGCGCTGGGGCGACGCTAGCGGCGGGCCTGGGCATCGCGCTTCTGGCGCTCCTCTACGCGGTCGTCACGCGGCGTTCGGCGTAGGGGCGTCCGCCGCTGCCTGCATTTTCCTGTCCTCGCGTGCCCGCTGGCCCTTGCGGATGTGCTCCTCGAGCACCCGCACCGCGAGGCCCGACGGGTAGCAGACGGCGAAATAGAGGAGAGCGGTCACCGTATAGACGGTGAAATACTGGAAGTTCCTGGCCGAGATGATCTGACCTGAGAACATCAGCTCCTGCACCGTCACGACGGAAGCGAGCGAGGTGTCCTTGAACAGTGAGATCAGATAATTGGCGAGAGTGGGCAGGATGGCACGCGTTGCCTGCGGCAGCACAACTTTTCGGAAAGCGAGCCAGCGCGACAGGCCAAGGCTCAGCGCCGCTTCGGTCTGGCCCTTGGCGATCGACTGGATGCCGCCCCGGAACACTTCACTCAGATAAGCGGAATAATGCAGGGTCAGGCCGGTAATGGCGGCGACGATCGGGTTGAGCTTGATGCCCGCGGTCGGCAAAACGTAATAGATGTAGATCAGCTGCAGGATCAGCGGCGTGGCGCGCATGAATTCGACGAAGACATTGGCGGGCCAGCGGAACAGGCGATTGCCGGAAAGGCGCGCCAAGGCCAGGGGTATGGCCAGGAAGGTCGCCAGCACCATGGTGACGACGGTCAGGAAGATGGTGAGGCCGAGGCCGCGCAGGAAGACGTGCCAGTAGTCGGCGATGACGTCGAAGTTCAACAGATCCATGGCGGTTCTCCGGCCTGAAAAGAGATGAGCGGGCGATGTGGATCACCCGCTCACCGAATGATCGCACAAGCTCTATTTATTGTTGAGCGGGAAGAAGAAGAGATTGGCGTCGTTGAAGCCGTATTTCTTCAGGACGGCGGACACTTCGCCATTGCCGCGCACTTCGGCGATGCCGGCGCTGACCGCGGCGCGGAGCGAGCAGTCTTCCTTGCGGAAGCCGGCGCGCACATAGCCATAGCCATATTCGAAGATCAGCTCATCCGGCACCTTGATGCCGCCCAGGAGTTCGAGCGGCGACTCCTTGTTGGCGGCGAGGAAGAGATTGATCTTGGTGTCGTCATCGACGATGGCGCTCACCCGGCCGGTCGCCACCGCGCTGAACTGCTCGGCATCTGTCTGGAAGGGGACGACCTCGGCGCCGATCTTGCGCAGATATTCGTCGGCCGCCGAGCCGGCGATGGCGCCGATCGGCTTGCCCTTCAGATCGTCATAGGACTTGATCCCGTCGGGATTGCCTTTCTTCACCATGATGGCGGGGCCATACCAATAGGCCGGACCGCCGAAGGAGATGACCTTCTTGCGGTCGGGCGTGATGTGCAGCGCCGTCACCACGTCGATACGCTTGGCGAGCAGCGCCGGGATCAACTGGCCGAAAGGCATCACTTCATATTTCAGCTTGTCGAGGCCGGCCCACTTGTACGCCGCCTCGTTGATCTCGACCTCGAGGCCTTCAGCCTTCTGGGTGTCGGGATTCAGCGAGGTGAAGGGCGGTGACGGCGAGATGCCGATGGTGAGGCCCTCGGTCTTGGCCTTCTCGAAAGACGCATCGCCGCAGGCTTCGATCGATGGCGACGCCTCGTGCTTGAACTCCTGGGCATGCGCGGCGGTCCCGCCCAGCGCGACGGCAAACGCCAAAGCAGCAACTGATAGTTTCATACTCTTCTCCCTGATGAGTGATTTGTGGTTTCGTTGCGTTCCGTGCAGCTTGCAGGTTCTTGAGATGAGCGCAAGCTTGTCCGAAATAGCGGAATGATGTCCGTATATGAGTTCCAGCAGTCCGGAGAAGCTCCTTCTTTTGGCTTGCGCTTATGTTGGTAAGCTTAGTACAATGGCCTGACCAATTCAGCAGGTTCTCCGCCGGACCGCAAGAAAATTTGTTGAAAAAATCCCCCGTGAAAGGAACCTGTGACATTCATGACGCGTGATACGACCATCGAGCGCATCGAAAGCTGGGCCGTCGATCTGCCTTTGGCCGGCACGTTGTCCTTCGGCGCCTTCACCGTCACGGCGCGCCAATATGCGGCGGTGCGTGTCGTCACCAAAGGCGGCCTCGTCGCCGATTGTATCGGCCATACGCGACGCTCGCCCGTCGATGTGGCGATCTCCGATCTTCTCGCCCCCAGGCTCGTCGGCACGGATGCGCTCGACCAGGCGGCTCGGCTCGATGAAATGGCGCTGGTGAGCCGCGCCACCGATGATGACGGTGTCATCGGCCGCGCCCGCTCGCTGCTCGACGTCTGCCTGTGGGATCTGAAAGCGCAGGCGCGCGGCGTACCGCTCTGGAAGCTGCTCGGCGGCAAGGCCCGCAAATTGCGTGTGGCGCTGGTCGAAGGCTACCGGATGGAGGGCGAGAGCGAGGACGACATCGCCCATCGCCTCATCGCGCGTGCCAGTCAGGGCTATCGCTTCTTCAAGCTCGAAGCCGCCCATTATGGCGCCGCCGAGCCGGTGCGCAGGATTCTCGCCCATGTCCGCGCGACGGTGCCCGATGCGGTATTCAGCTGCGATCTCGCCTGGTCCTGGCGCACGGCGCGGCAGGGCCTCGACGCGGCGGAAGCCTGGCGCGATCTCGGCATCGCCTGGATCGAGGATCCGATGGCGCGCACCCGCATCGCCGAGATCGGCGTTCTCACCCGCCAGTCGCCGGTGCCGGTCGGCCTCGGCGATGAATGCACCCGCGCTCTCGATCTCGAGGCGCTGATGGACAATGCCGCGATCGATGTCGTGCGCGTCGATGCGACGACGATCGGCGGCGTCGATACGGCGCTCGGCCTTGCCGCCAAGGCGGCGGCGCGGAGCTTACGCGTCTCCTATCACGTCAATCCGGAAGTGCATCGCCATCTGGCGCTCGTCAACGACTTCGCCGATCATATCGAGATCTTCCCGGCCGACCGGCCCTTCGACTGCTCGCATATGCTGATCGAAAGACCGGCCTTCGGCGACATCCGGAACGGCCATCTCGACATCTCGGAGGCGCCGGGCACCGGGCTCAAGCTGAAGGACGATGTCCTGCAGCGCTTCGCTTATCGCCATGCGATCCAGAAGAGCACATGACATGAGCAGCGAAAAGAAAGCCGTTCTCATCACCGGCGCCGCCCGCGGCATCGGCTGGGCCAGTGCCGAGCTCTTTGTCGAGAAGGGCTGGCATGTCACGATCGGCGATGTCGATTCAGCCGAGGCGAAGAATCGCGCCGCCCCCTATCCGGACAAAATGCTGGCGCTGCCGCTCGACGTCACCGGCCAGGCCTCGATCGATGCCGCCTTCGCGAGCCATCTCGCGCACTGGGGCAGGCTCGACGCGCTGGTCAACAATGCCGGCATCCAGCGCCATGCGCCGCTCGCCGAATTGAGCTTCGAGAACTGGCGGGCGGTGCTCGACATCAATCTCGACGGGTCCTTCCGCTGCCTGCAGGCGGCGGCCAGGATCATGCTGCCGCAAGGGTCGGGCGCGATCGTCAATCTCGCTTCCGTCGCGGCGACGCGCGGGGCGGCCGGGCGGGCGCCCTATGCCGCATCGAAGGCCGCCATCGTGTCGCTGACCAAGACGGCGGCGGTCGAATGGGCGGCGCGGGGCCTGCGCGTCAATGCGGTGGCGCCCGGCTATGTGGAGACCGATCTGGTGCGCAATGTGATCAAGGAAGGGCGCCTCGATGTCGCGCCGATCCTCGAGCGCACGCCGCAGCGCCGGCTCGCCGATCCCGCCGAGATCGCCAAGGCCATTCACTTTCTGTGCTCGGATGAAGCTTCTTATGTGAACGGCCATGTCTTCCATGTCGATGGCGGCTTCGAGGCCGACTACGGCGTGCCGTTCTTTCCGCCGAAGCCGGCGGGTGCGTCATGACAGGAAGATGCAATTAGTCTATCACTCGCCTTAAGGGTGAGAGATAAAAAGGGGGTCGAAAAGCGTGGGTGAGGACAAGCAGGAGCGGCCGTCGCTGGACGAGATGGCGCCGATCGAACGGGTGTCGGTGGCCGAGCAGGTGGCGCGCAATCTGCTCGACCTGATCCGCACCGGCAGCGTCAGGCCCGGCCAGCAACTGCCGACCGAGCGTGAGCTCGCCGCCACCTTGCAGGTGTCGCGTCCCTCGGTGCGCGAGGCGGTGCGCGGTCTGCAGATTCTCGGTGTGCTCAGAGCGCGCCAGGGGGGCGGCCTCTTCGTAACCTCGCTCAAGGCGGCGGAGATCCTGGCGCCGCTCCAGATGCTGATCACGCTCTCGGCGGATAATTTCGAGTCGTTGCACGAATCGCGCGTGGTGGTGGAAGGCGCCATCGGCCGCCTGCTCGCCCAGAAGATCACCGCGGCCGCCACCGTGCGCCTGCGCAAGATGGTCGAGATCCAGAAAGGCCTCACCGGCAATCCGGTGGCCTTCCGCGTGTCCGACATGGAGTTCCACCGCACGCTCGGCGCCGCGCTCGACAATCCCTTTCTCGAGCGCATCTCGGAATCGCTCTATGTGCTGGGCTTCGAATACCGCAAGATCGCCTGGGAAACGCCGGGCGTGCTGGCGCGCTCGGTGAAGGACCATGAGGAGATCGTGGCGGCGCTCGAGGCGAAGAATCCGGAGCTCATCGCCGCCGCCATGGTGCGCCATATGCGCAGCGTGCATGAGACGACCAAAGCGGCAATGACGAAGAAGGCGGACAAGAATGACTGACCGGAAAGTCCAGGCGGCGAGCCGGCTCACGCTCGAGCAATTGCTGGCCGACGGGTTCTCGACGCCTTTCGATGCGCCGACCGTGCCGGCCTTTCCCTTCACCTTCCGCAATGCCGAAGTGATGACGCTCGCCTGGCGCAGCGACAAGGACGCCATCCAGCGCATCCTGCCGCCGCCGCTCGAAGCGGCCTGCGATATCGTGCTCGCCCATATCTACAAGATGAACGACACGGAATGGCTGGGGCCCTATTTCGAAAGCAACATCATGGTCGGCTGCCGCTATAAGGACACCGCCGGCGGCTATTCGCCTTATCTGTTCCTGTCGTCGGATGGCGGCGTGGTGCATGGCCGCGAAGTGCATGGCCAGCCGAAGAAGCTCGGACGGCCCCATCTCGAGGCGCGCGGCGATGCCTGGGTCGGCACCATCGAGCGCAACGGCATCGATGTGCTCACCGGCACCATGGCCTACAAGCAGCAGCGCTCCGACATCAAGCGGCTCGGCGACTATTTCGACTTCGCGCTCAACATCAATCTCAAGGCGGTCAATCACATCGACGGCAGGCCGGCGATACGGCAATTGACCGCCCGCCGCCTGGGCGCGCTCACCGTGCATGAATGCTGGTCGGGCCCCTGCACGGTGGAGCTCAGGCCCAATGTGCAGGCGCCGGTCTATCGCCTGCCGGTGGCCGAGATGCTCGAAGGCTTCTGGTGGCGCGCCGACTTCACCCTCGTCGCCGGCTATGTGCTGCATGATTATCTGGCGCGCTGATACCGTCACCCCGGCGAAAGCCGGGTCTATTCAATAAGCGCCAGGGAAATGTTGCCGGCTCGATGGATCCCGGCTTTCGCCGCTATCGTATGCACATATCTCACGGGAGGTCTTCCCTGGTTTTTCCCTTCTCCCGCTTGCGGGAGAAGGTGCCCGAAGGGCGGATGAGGGTGTATGGTGCCGCCATGACAACGCGGCAAATTGAGCCCAAGCGGCTGGATCAGGCTCGCCGTCTACGCAGGAGTCAAACGCCGGCGGAGGAGAGGTTGTGGTCAGGCCTGCGTGGTCGGCGCCTGCAAGGACATAAGTTCATTCGCCAGCATTTGATCGGCCCGTTCACCGTCGATTTTCTCTGTCGCGAAGCTGCCCTCGTCGTCGAGGTCGACGGCGCCACCCATTCAGAGGATCACGACAGGGATTACGATACGCGCCGCACAGCCTATCTCGGACTGAAGGGATACCGTGTCCTGCGCATCCTCAACGATGATGTATTTCATCGCTTCAATGATGTGATGGACATGATCCTCCTGGCGCTCGCGGATGAGCTGCCGCCAGACTGACCAACACCCTCATCCACCCTGTCGGGCACCTTCTCCCGCAAGCGGGAGAAGGGGAAAAATCTGCTTGAGAATTCTGAGTCCTGTCCCATCGAAGACACACTCTATCCGCTTGCTATACGCCGCTTTTTCTGAGGTCTCATCGTTTTTCCCCGACAGTCCTGCACTGAAGCGGGGAGAGATAAATCGCAGGCACCTCGCAAGATGTGTGAATCCGAAAGCGGCTTTCGGCGGGATGACGAATATTGGTTAGAGTCCCGGCAATCCCACACGCGCACGGAATCCGGCATCTCTGATATCGACCTCGCCGCCAGCGAGATCATCGGCCGCACCTGAAAGCAGATAGGCCGTGGCGCGCGCCGGCTCCTCCGCCGGGCGCAGGATCGTCCTGGGCAGGCGGCTCACTTCATTGACGCCCGAGGCGCGGATCGTCTCCTGCATGCCGGTGTCGACGAGGCCCGGTATGAGACCGAAGGCGAAGACGCTTTCGCTCGCATATTCGAGACCGGTGGAGCGCGTCAGCATGGCGAGGCCGGCCTTGCTGGCGCAATAGGCGCTCCAGCCCTCGAGCGGGCGATGCGCGGCGCCGCTCGATATGTTGACGATGCGGCGCGATCCGGTTCGCGGCGCGTTGGCCAGGAAGGCGCGGGTGAAGCGGTAGGGCGCCACGAGATTGGTGACGATGGTCGCCTCCCAAAGCGCCGGGTCCGAGTCGGTGAGGCGGGCGATCGGGTCGACGATCCCGGCATTGTTGACGAGCCCGTCGACCTTGCCCCAGCGCGCGATGCCGGCGGCGAGCGCCGTGTCGGCGGCATCGGGCGCCGTCACGTCGCTCGTCACCACCACGGCCTTCGCGCCGAACTCATCGGCGAGCGAGGAGGCGGATGCTTGCGAGCGCACCACCAGCACGACATGACCGCCTTTGCCGATGATCTCGCCGGCGATGGCCTTGCCCAGGCCCTTGCCGGCGCCGGTGATGATGGTGACGGATCCTTCGGTCATGGCGTCTCCTTCGCTGAGCCGGTCTCGTCTAGGCAAGAGGCCCATGCATGTCAATTGGCCTGTCCAATCGATGCTGGACGCCGCCCGCTCAACTCCGTAAGTTTCCAGGATATTGTGGAGGAGCCATGTACGTCACCGAAACGGGCGACAAGATCTTCGTCATCGACGCGCATGTGCATGTCTGGGACGCGCGGCCGGAGAACCGGCGCAACCGCTATGGCCAGACCTTCATCGATACTTTCTATGGCGCCCATACCGGTATGACGCCGCCCGATCAGCGCTGGGATCAGAACCGCTTCAACTATTACGGCGCCCAGGGCGCGGCCAAGGACCTGTTCGAGGACGGCTATTGCGACATGGCGGTGATGCTGCCGGTCTATCTCAAGGACTTCTACATCAATGGCTTCAACACGACCGAGCTCTGCGCGAGCCTGAAGCATCTCCATCCCGACAAGGTCATCCTCAACGGCCGCTGCGATCCGCGCGAGGGGGAGAGAGGGCTGGACAAGCTCGAGGAGGATTATGCGACCTATGGCTTCAAGGGCGTCAAGCTCTATACGGCCGAATGGAACGGCCCGTCGCGCGGCTATTCGCTGAAAGACGACTGCGTGCCGCCCTATCTGGAGAAATGCCGGGCGCTCGGCATCAGAAATATCCATGTCCATAAGGGACCGACGACGCATCCGCTCGATTACGATGCCTTCGACGTGCGCGACATCGACCGGGTGGCGACCATGTATCCCGATCTCAATTTCATCGTCGATCACTGCGGCATGCCGCGCATCGACGATTTCTGCTTCATCGCCGGCCAGGAACCCAATGTCTATGGCGGCCTGGCGCTCGTCACCTCCTTCATCCATGCGCGGCCGAAATATTTCACCCGCATGCTGTGCGACCTCCTCTATCATGTCGGGCCCGACCGGCTGCTCTTCGGCTCCGACTATGCGATCACCAGCCCGAAATGGATCATCGAGGAGCTCATGGGCTTCGCCTTCGACGATGAGACGGCGCATGAGGCCGGCACCCAGCTCACGCTGGACGTGAAGCGCAAGCTGCTCGGCCTCAACTGCGCCAAGCTCTACGGCATCGACGTGCCGAAGGAGTTCCAGGCATGAGCGAGGCCGCGGCACGCGAGGCGGAGGTGCGGGCGGCGATCGCTGAGGTGCGCGACCCCGAGATCGATGAAACCGTGGCGGCGCTGCATTTCATCGTCGCGGTCAGGGTCGACGGCGATAATGTCAGCGTGACCTTGCGGCTGCCGACCTTCTGGTGCCCCGCCAATTTCGCCTTTCTGATGGGCGGCGACATCCGTGACGCCGTAATGGCCCTGCCCTGGGCAGGGCAGTTCAAATTCGAGCTGGTCGATCATTTCGCCGCCGATGAGATCAGCCGGGGCGTCAGCGAAGGGCGCTCCTTCGCCCGGGCTTTCCCGCGCGAAGCCGTGACGGATCTCGGCGACCTGCGCCGGTCTTTCGACAGAAAGGCTTTCCTCATGCGGCAGGCGGCGCTGATCGACCTCATGCGCCGTGAAGGCTTTGCTGATGACTTTCTCTCGAGTGTCAATGTCGCCGCGCTCAAGGAGCTGACCGTCCCGGGCACGGATGCAAGGGAGCGGGTGCGGGACTATCTGGAGAAACGCCGCGCCATCGGGCTCGATTGTGCCGATGGAAGCCGCGCCATCACGACGGCGGAGGGCGAGGCGATCGAAGCTCGTTCGCTCGCCGGCCATCTGCGTGACGCCCGCAGGATAACGATGAGCGCCCGATCGAACGGCGAGATGTGCCGCATCCTGATGGCATCGCGAGAGGCAGATCCCAGCCGGCCGGTCACCCCTTGCAGGTAATGAAGACCGTGAACTTTTTCGCCTTGTCGGCAACCGCCGGCAAATCGAGCGCGGCGGTCTCGCTGCTCATCTCATAGGGAATGGAGTGGGCGTCGAGGAAATTCATCCCGACATTGGCCTTGATCGAGAAATTGACGTTTTGCGGCAGGCTGCCGCTCGCTTCGGCGGCCGCGAGATCGTTGAGCTTGCCGCTCACGATGCCCGCCACGGCGCCTTGCATGTCGAGCAGCGGGCCGCCGCTATTGCCGGGCTGAATCGGTGCCGAGATCTGCAAGAGGCGCACATCGTCGGCAAGCCCCGCGAGCGAGCTCACATTGCCGCTGGCGATGTTGCCCGAGGCGCTGAGCATGCCGGTGAGCGGGAAGCCATAGGTTGCTATGGTCTCGCCGGCACGCAGCGAGCGGGCGCGGAAACGCGCGATCTCATCGGGCGCCGGCACAAAGTCGATCTTGAGGACGGCGAGATCGTTGATGACGTCCTTGCGCAGGACCGTGGCGGGCTGCGCGATGTCACCGGTGCGCGACACGGTGATCGTGCTGCATTTGTCGACCACGTGCTGATTGGTCAGGACATGTCCCTTTCCGGAGACGATGAAACCGGTCCCGGCGCTGTCGCGCGGCTTGGCCTCCGGTGCTTGTGACGCCTTGGCGGATTTGGTCTTGTTCCTGGAATTGGAGCGCGGCCTTTCCGCGGTCACGCCGTTTTCGGCATCCAGGGTGACCTCCACGCATCGCGCCAGTGTCGCCAGCAGGCGGGAAGTGCCGTCGAGACTGAAACGATATTCTGTCGGCCCGAAGCTGACATCCATGCCGCGGCTGCGGCGAAAGAGGCTGACCTGCTGCGGGTCGTCCGCCACGTACCACAGGACGAGCTGGCCATTGTTGTGCACGGTGACGTCGGTGGAGAACCACTGCCCCTCGTCGAAGCGATAGCCCAGCCGATGCGTGTCGCCTTGTATTCGCCAATTCGGGCTGCTGAATCCCAGGCTCCAGCGAAAATCACGGAAGACGATGACGTGGAATTCGACATTGTTCTCGTAGCGGCCGGTGGCCATGCAGTTGTCGAGCTTGCCGGTGACGCTGTCTCCATAGACGGCGGCGTCCCAGCCCCCCACCGCGAAATCGTGCAACCTCACCAATTCGGCGGAAGCCGCTCTCCAGCTCACCAAGACCGCCAGCAACGCAACGATCAGCCGTGCCATCCCTTGCCTCTCCCTTAGGGAAGAGATTATTTGAGAAAACCCTTTGTTGCAAATCCGAGCTTCTATAACCGAGATATGCAACTATACATTGTGATATCCGGGAGGATGACATGAAGCTGCGGCTCTTCCGTAATGCCACATTGAAGCTCGATTATGCCGGGCGGACGGTCTTGATCGATCCCTATCTGGCGCCGAAACACAGCCTGCCGTCCTTCACCGGCAGGTCGCCCAATCCGATGGTCGACCTGCCGGCGCCGATCGAGGAGGTTCTCGCCGGCGTCGAGCTGGTGGTGGTGTCGCATCTCCATACCGATCATTTCGACGGTGTCGCCAAGGAGCGCGTGCCCAAGGACCTGCCGCTGATCTGCCGGCCGGGCGACGAGACGAATATCCTCGAAGCGGGCTTCACCGATGTGCGGCCCTTGCTCGATGTCTTCGACTGGAACGGCCTGGTCTTCACCCGCCGGGAGGGCAGCCATGGCCTGGGACCGGTGGTCGAGAAGATGGGCCCGGTGATGGGCTTCACGCTCGCCGCGCAAGGCGAGCCCAAGATTTACTGGGCGGGCGATACGGTCCTCTATCCGCCGGTGACGCGCACCATCGCCGCGACGAAACCCGATATCATCGTCACCCATTCCTGCGGCGCCAAATGGGACGGCGACCTCATCGTCATGGATGCCGAGCAGACGCTCGCCACCGTGGAACTCGCTTCTCAGGCGACGATCGTCGCCACGCATATGGAAGCGCTCGATCACGCGACCACGACGCGGGCCGATCTTCGCGCCGCGGCGCAAGCACGCGGCATCGGGGCAGGGCGCCTTCGCATCCCGGATGATGGCGAGACGCTTGAATTCTGAAGTGGAGGGCCGTGCGGGGGCACATGCTCAGGCCCTCCACTTCGTCAGGCCACTATGGCCCGAGGCTTGAAGCTCAGAAATCGACGGCGAGACTCGCCTGGCCGCTATGCTGCTCGGCATCGCGGCCGATCTCGCCCATATAAGAGAGGCCGAGCCTGGTCGAGTTGCCGAAGCCCAGATCGAGCCCCGCCTCGAATATCGCCGTGTCCTCGGCGACCGGCGCCCCGGCTATGCCGAAGCCCGGCTGATCTCCGAAAGCGGCGTCGATGACAGGCGTGAGATCGCCCTCGGCATGGCGCCAGCCGCCCATGCCGCGCAAGGTGAGCGTCAGGTCGTCGAAGGCGAAGCCGCCCTCGGCGCGAAGGCCCAGCGTCGAGAAGGTGAGGGCTTGCGTATCGCCTTCGATAGCGAGCGCCGCGGCGCCGCCATCCTCTTCGACGTCGTCGCTATCGAGGCTCACATAGGCCAGGCCGGCGAAGGGTTCGAGCGCGAAGCCGTCGGTGCCGAAGCGATAGGCGGCCTCGCCGAAAACCTGCGCGGTGCCGGCATTGTAATCGGCGTCGAGACTCTCCCCGAGGCCGCCGAAATCGATGTCGCGGCTGGTGTCGATGGCGCTCCAGCCGTAGGAGGCGCCGGCGCGCAGGCCGAAGCCCTCCCATGTGCCGCCGGCATAGAGCCCGGCATGATAGCTGTTGGCGTCGCCCTTGGACTCGCGGTCGCTCGCATCGAAGGAGGACTGCGTGAAGCCGGTGAAGGCGCCGAAGCGCAGATGCTTGCCTGCCGCGGCATCGGCGCCGGCGATGAAGCCGCCGGCGGTGCGGGTGAAGCCTGCCGCATTGCCGTCGCTGTCGGTCCTGCCCCAGGAGCCGAAGCCTGTTCCCCATAGAGAGACGCCGCTGTCCGGCAGAGCCGCGAGCGCCATCACCGGCACGCTGTCGGAGACGGCGCCGCCGAAAGCGGTGCGCAGGCGTTCGAGCGCCGCGTCGCGGGTGAAATGGCTGTCCATCAGCAGCATGCCCCGGATCGAGGCATGGACGTCGCCCGACAGGCTGTCGAAGGCGTTGCGCGCCATGTCCTCGTCGAGATCGAGAATGGCGTCGAAGACGGCATGGCCGTCGCCGAGCTTTTCCGCCGCATCGGCGGTGGCGCGCTGGTTGCGGGTGCGGGCGACCTCGCCGAAGGAGATGTTGTTGCGCTCGAGCTCGAGGGTCACGCTGGTCGCGCCATAGAAAAGGCTGGCGTCGAGAAAGGCCAGATTGCTGGTGACCTCGCTGAACGCGCCGGTGACGCTTCTGCCGGTGAGGATGGTGTAGCTGGTGATGCGCCCGTAGCTGCCGTCGCCGGCGCGCACATCGACCGTGCCGCCCCGGATCGTCACGTCGCCCGTCGCTTCGAGCTTGTCGGTCTTGCCGGTGTCATCGACCTCGACCCGGAAGATCGAATCCGCCTCGAAGAGAACATCACCTTCAACAACAAGCGTGCCGATCGAATTGCCGGTGGCGAGGATGCCGTCGCCGGCCACGACAAGACCGCCGATACGGCCGGTGCCGGACAGCGTGGCGCCGTCCTCGACCGTGACGGTCGAGCCGAGCAGGGAGCCCGCGACCGAGAGGGTGCCGGCCGCGACCGTGGTGGCGCCGGTCAGGCCCGAGGCCCCGGTGAGGGTGAGCGTACCGGCGCCGGTCTTGGTGAAGCTGCCTTCGCCATCGATGACATTGGCGAAGCTGGCATCGGTCGCCTGGTCGATGATGAGTGCTGACTCATTGTCGATCCGGCCAGTGCCGAAGCTCTGCGCCGCGCCCTTGAGAGTGCCATCGGTGATCGTGGTGATGCCGCTGTAGCTGTTCACGCCCGTCAAGGTCAGCACATCCGCGCCGAGCTTGGTGAGGCCGCCTGAGCCCGAGATCGCGCCGCCGAAGCTGATGGCATTGGAACGGTTGAAGACCAGCTCGCCGTCATTGACGACATCGCCCGACAGGGAGCCGCTCTCGCCGCCATCGCCGATCGCGAGCGTGCCGCCCTTGATGGTGGTGCCGCCGGTGAAGCTGCTGGCGCCGGTGAGCGTCAGCCTGTTGGCGCCCGCCTTGACGAGCTTGCCGGCGCCCGAAATCTCTCCGCCGAAAGCGATGTCGTCACTGCGCTTGAACACGAGCGTGCCGTCATTGTCGACATCGCCGGTGATCGAGCCCGTCGTGCCGCCATTGCCGATCTGCAGCGTGCCGTTGGCGATGACGGTGCCGCCGCTGTAGCTGTTGGCGCCCGTCAGGATGAGAGTGCCGGCGCCCGCCTGGGTGAGGCTGCCTTTGCCGGAGATCTCGTCTTCATAGGTGATCGCGTCGGAACGGTCGAAGGCCAGTCTGCTGCCATTGACGATATCGCCGGAGATGGAGCCCGTCGTGCCGCCATTGCCGACCTTGAGCGTGCCGGCGGCGATCTCGGTGCCGCCCAGGTGACTGAGGGTTCCGGTGAGGGTGAGGACGCCCGTGCCGTAGTTGCGCATCTCGCCGGTGCCGGAAATATCGCCGTCATAGGTCATGGCATCGTTTCGGCCGAAGAAGAGCAGGGCATTGTTGACGATGTCGCCGCTGATCGAGCCGGTGGCGCCGTTGCCGACCTGCAGAATGCCTTCTTCGATCGTCGTGCCGCCTGTATATGTATTGTCGCCGGTGAGGATGAGCTTGGAATAGAGGCCGGTCTTGACCAGGCTGCCGCCGCCGCTGATCGTGCCCGCGAAAGTGGCGTCCTTCGACGCGAAGTTCACCATCAGGTCGCCATCGGCGCCGAGCTTGATCTCGCCCGCGCCGGTGATCGCGCCGACGGTCTGGGTGTGCCCGTCGAGATCGAAGACGGCGCCCGCGGCGACATCGACGTCCGTCGTCTCGGCGAGGCTGCCGCCGCTGCCGAGCTTCAGCGTGCCGTCCTCGATCTTTGTGGCGCCTGTATAGGTATTGGCACCGGTCAGCGTGAGCGTGCCGCCGCCTTTCTTCACCAGCTTGCCGGTGCCGAAGACGATGCCAGCGAAATCGAGATCGTCGGACCGGTTGAAGGCGAGCGTCCCGTCATTGTCGACATCGCCGGTGATGGAGCCGGTCGCACCGCCATTGCCGATCTGGAGCGTGCCGGTCGAGATCGTCGTCCCGCCCATATAGGTGTTCTCGCCCGTCAGGATCAGCGTGCCGGCGCCCTGCTGGGTCACGCTGCCGCTGCCGGAGATCTCGTCGGCATAGGTGATCTCATCGGAGCGGTCGAAGACCAGCGCGCTGTCATTGAGGATGCCGCCGCTGATCGCACCGGTCGTGCCGCCGTCGCCGATCCGCAAGGTGCCGGCCGTGATGGTGGTGCCGCCGGTATGGGTGGCCGAGCCGGTGAGGGTCAGGACCCCCGGGCCCTTCTGGACGAGCGATCCGCTGCCCGAAATGTCGCCTTCGAACGTGTAGTCGTAGCGGTGGAAGGCGAGCGTCCCGTCATTGACGACATCGCCCGCAAGCGTGCCGGAGACGCCGCCATTGCCGATCTGGAGCGTGCCGGCCTTGATGGTGGTGCCGCCTGTGTGGGTGATATCGCCCCAGACGGTCAGGACGCCGGCACCGTCCTTGACGAGTTCGCCCGTGCCCGAGATCTCGCTGCCGAAGCCGATATCGTCCGAGCGGTTGAAGATCAGAGTCCCGTCATTGATGACGTTACCGGTGATCTGCCCCGAGGTGCCGCCGTCGCCGACCTGCAAGGTGCCTTCCCTGATCTCGGTGCCGCCTTCGAAATAGTTCGCGCCGGTGAGCGTGAGTTTGCCGCCACCGTCCTTCACGAGGCCGCCCGAGCCGGTGATGACGCCGTCGAACTCGATATCGTCGGAACGGTTGAACGCGAGCGTGCCTTCATTGGCGACATTGCCGGTGATCGAGCCGCTCGTCCCGCCATTGCCGATCTGCAATATGCCGGCATCGATCGTGGTGCCGCCGGCATGGCTGTTCTCGCCCGTGAGAATCAGCGTGCCGGCGCCGGATTTGGTGAGCCTGCCCGAGCCCGAAATATCGCCGTCGAAAGTCAGCTCATTGGAACGGTTGAAGGCGAGGGTGCCGTCATTCGTCACATCGCCGGTGATGGAGCCGGTGGTGCCGCCATCGCCGATCTGCAGCGTGCCGGCCTCGATCGTGGTGCCGCCCGAATAGGTGTTCTCGCCGGTGAGGATCACCGTGCCGGTGCCGCTCTTGGTCAGCTTGCCGGTGCCCGAGAAGACGGTGGCATAGGTGCCGGAGCTGAGATTGATGGCGTCCGCGGCAGTGATGGTGCCCGATCCGGTGGTGCTGCCGGCGGTCGAGGTGAAGGTCTCGACCGAAAGAGTGCGGCCGGCGCCGACATCGACGCTGCCGCCCATGCCATTGGTGAGGGTCGAGACGCCCGACATGTCGCCGCCCGACAGCGAGATCTTGCCGCCATTCGAGTTGTCGAAATTGCCGGTCACCGTCACGTCGCCCGAGGTGACATTGATCTGGCCCCAATTGGTGATCGCATCATTGCCGGCCGTCATCTTGGCGCCGGCGCCGCTGAAATTGATGATGCCGCCATAGTTGTCGATGCTGCCGGCATTGGAGAATGTGCCGCCGGCCGCGACGTCGACCGTGCCGTTATTGTAGAAATTGCTGCCGCCGCCTGAAAGGGTGGCATTGGCGCCGATCCTCATGCTGCCGCCTGGCCCGTTGCCGATCTCACCGGTCGCGGAGACCTTGCGGCCGGCGGCGATGTCGATCATGCCGCCATTCTGGATCGTGGTGAAGCCGGTGGCATCACCCGCCGCCGTCGAGCCCTCGACCTTCATGGTCGAGCCGCCAGTGACCTTCAGCGCGTTGGAATAGGCGCCGGAGATCGTCGTCGTGCTCAGGCCGCCGAGCTCGATGCGGCCATTGATGCTGCCGGCATTCCTGATGCTGTTGGTGCCGCCGGTGATGGTGATGGCGTTGTTGACGCTGCCGGTGTTGGTGTAGTCGACCGGCACGGCGCCGTCGCCCGGCTTGATGGTGCCGGTGGCGTTGTTGGTGATCGTGACATTGCTGCCGATGATGCCGGAGCCCTTTTCGCCGGCGCCGTTGCGAATGCCTGTCGTGCCGTAACCGCCGCTGCCGCCGACGCCGCCCGAAATCGTGCCGCTGTTATTGATGGTGACATGCTCGGTCATGCTGTTGACGGTGATGCCGTGACCGCCATTGCCGCCCCGCCCGCCATCGCTGGTGGCCGAGCCGTTTGTGGAGCTGCCGTCACCGCCGGCACCGCCATTGCCGCCTTGCACCGTGACGTTGGCATTCACCGTGATGGTCGCATCCGTGCCGGGGCTCGTCACATAGATGCCGCTGCCGCCGCCACCACCGCCGCCGCCGCCGCCACGCCCGCCCGTCGCGCCCGAGCCGATCGAGGAGGCATGGCCGCCATTGCCGCCGCTGGCGCCGGATAAACCGGTGCTGATCGTTGTGCTTCCGTCGGCATCGATCACGAGGCCGACACCGCCGGCGCCGCCGCCGCCGCCGCCGGCGGCGCGGCCTGAGGCCCGGCCCCCGCCGCCGCCCCAATCGGAAATCCCGCCGCCGCCGCCGAGGATGCCACCGCCGCCAGCTGAGCCGTTTCCGCCATTGGTCCCGATGACGATGCCGTTGCTGGACTGACCGGCATTGCCCCCGCCGCCGGGATTGACGCCGGCGCTGGCATTTCCGCCCTGGCCACCCGCCTGCTGGGCGAAGGCCGGTGATGCGATCGTGATGAACAAGGGCGCGACCAGCGCCGTGCCGGCCAAGAGAAGTCCGTGGCGAAGCAGCCGTCCTGGCCGGCGTTCGATTGTCTCGGTCACGTGCAAGCCCCGTCCTGCTTGCGGCGTCTGTGGGCAAAGCTCCGCCCGTCGCGGATGCATCTTGCATCCCCGGCCGCCGTCTGTTGCAATTCCGTTACGGGCTTCGGTCCCCCAAGGCCCAGTGCTGCAAGGTAAAAGTGCGGCCGGACGGAATCAATTCGGGACGGCCTTGCGCGGACCTATCATTATTGGGGGGAATGGCCGGATCAGCCGGCGCGGGTGCCGTTGGGGACCGGTTTTTCCGGCACTGCGAGGACCGGGGTGATGCCGTCCGCATAACCGATGTCGAAAACCATGGCCTCGGAGACGATGCCGGCGAGCTTGCGCGGTGGCAGATTGACCACGAACAGCGCCTGACGCCCGACCACTTCCTGTATATCGGCGCGCTCGCGCTTCATGCCGATGACGACATTGCGCCGCTCGGATCCCAGATCGACGACGGCATGGACGAGATCGCGCGAGCGCTCGATTTCGGTCACGCTCACGATGGTCCCGACCCGGATGTCGATCCTGGCGAGATCGTCGATGCTGATCCGGGCTTTGCTGTCGGTCTTCATGTCCTATCCTGGTACTTCCGGCAGGGTCTGCACGGATACAGTGTAGATACTGGGAAAATCGCGAAAAAGGGCCTTCGCGCCGTTCTCATCTTCGCGGTGGAGTCACGCCGCCGCGTCGAGCGCGCGTTTCAGGTCGCCGCAGAGGTCGTCGGCATCCTCGAGGCCGATGCTGAGGCGGAAGAAGCCGTCGCCGGCGAAATCGCGGTAGCGCGCGAGCGCCGCGTCGTCGAGCCTGAAGGTGGTGCGCTGCAGGTCGTTGGTGTCGCAATGCAGGATGAGGCTGTGCGAATGGCCGAGCGAGGCGGCATATTTGAAGAGGCGCAGCGTATCGGCGAGGCCGCGGCCGAAACGCTGGTGGTCTTTCACGGTGAAAGCGATCATGCCGGAGCCCAGCGACATCTGGCGCTTCGCCAATTCATATTGCGGGTGTGAGGCGAGATGCGGATAGCGCACGCCGGTGACGAAGGGCTGCTCGCTCAGGAATTGCGCGACGGTCAGAGCGCTGCGCGAACAGGCTTCCATGCGGATCGGCAAGGTCTCGATACCGCGCAAAATGAGCCAGGCATTGAAGGGGCTGATGCTGGCGCCCAGATGGGTGACGACTTCCTCGCGTAGCGCCTTCATGTCTTTCGCCGTGCCGATGACGGCGCCCCCCAGCGCGTCGCCATGGCCGCCGATATATTTGGTCAGCGAATGCAGGACGTAGTCGGCGCCGAGCGCCAGGGGCCGCGTGATGACCGGGCTGGCGAAAGTCGAATCGATGGCGAGCCTGGCGCCCGCTCTTTTTGCGATGGCCGCGAGGCCTTCGATATCGGCGAGCTTCAGCACCGGGTTGCAGGGTGTTTCGGCATAGATGAGCCGGGTCTTGCCGGGAATGATCGTGGCCGCGACGGCGGTGAGATCCGTCATATCGACGAAATCGGCCCTGATACCCTTGCGCCGCAGAAGGCCGCGGGCGAATTCGGCGGTGCCGGCATAGGAGATGTCGCTCACCAGCACATGGTCGCCGGGATCGAGCAGATGCAGGAACAGGCCGGAAATGGCGCCGATGCCGCTGGCGAAGACGACGGCGTCCTCACCCGCTTCGAGGATGGCGAGCTTCTCCTCGAGCTGGCGGCCATTGGGGTGTCCTTCGCGCGCATAGGCATAGGTCACCTTGTGGAGCTGCGTGCCCTCGGCGGAGAAGCCGATCTCGCCGAAGCGGCTGGCGTAATTGGCCGCCATGCTGATGTCGGGCGCGATGGCGCCGGTCACCGGATGCGGCGTGACGCCGGCATGCACGGCAAGGGTCGCCAGTCTGCTGGAAATGGCCATCGGGATCGTCCTCTCTTGCTGAGAGATCGATATATCAATTTATAGAACTAAAAGTCAATATACTGGTATCTGCTAACGCGACGCACCGCCGCGTCCCGGCTCGCAGACCACCATCAGCATCTCGACGTCCTTCTTCCCGTCATTGGCATAACGATGCGGCTTGTCGGCGATGAAAGTGATGGTTTCGCCGGCCGTGGCGCGGCAGGTGACGCCGCCGATGGCCAGAGTGAGCTCCCCCGCCTTGACGAACAGGATCTCGCGCGTGCCGGCCGGATGGGCGACGCCGTCATGCCATTCGCCGGGCACCAGATGCCAGGACCAGAATTCGATGAGCGCGGGATCGTCGAAGCCGACGACGAGATTGCCGGCGCTGCCGTTGCGGCCGGTCCACAGCTGCGTCGCTTCCTCCGGCGAGATCAGGCGGACGGCCGGAGCCTCGCTCGTCTCGATGAATTTCGACACCGCGACGCCCAGCGCATTGGCGATCTTGCAGAGCGTGCCGATGCTCGGATTGGTCTTGCCCTGCTCGATCTGCACCAGCATGCCCTTGCTGACGCCGGAGAGCTTGGCGAGCTGGTCGAAAGTGAGGCCGCGCTGGCCGCGCACCTCGTTGATGTGGGTGCCGATGACGGCGGTGAGGGTGGAAATATCGTCCATGCCCAAGTTTAACAGACTGGACCGACGGTCGACAAGAAAGCGGGTCAGGCGACGGTCGCCGCCTCATAGGCCTGGTCGATGATGGCGAGCTTGACCGCCTGGGCCATCGTATATTCCCGGCGGAAGCCTTGCGACACCCACATCGCCGACTGGCCGCGCCTGCCCATCCAGCCGATGCTGCCGAGCGCCTCGGCGTCGCGCAATTTGCGCACCAGATGGCTGCGCGACAATCTGAGCCAGGCGGCCATCTCCTTGACCGAGCCGATCGAGGTCGGAATGCGCTCGGCATGGACGTCGTCATCGGCGATGCCGGCAATGATGCGGTCCATGACGATGCCGCCATTATTGAGCCAGGTGAAGAGCGAGAAGGTCTTTTCCGGCTCGCGCACCTTGGGCGACGACAGCAGGGCGTCGGCGATCACGGGCTGCGCGCGGCCAAGAAGATCGGGATTTGCGAGCAGGGCCTGGCATCTGGCCTTGCCATCGAGCCCGTCGAGCGTGGCGAGATGCACGGCGAGCCAGCCATGGATTTCCTGAAGGCTGGCTTCGCTCGGCTCGATCGGCCGGGCGCGCCGGTCGCTGCCGCCGGCGGCGATCCGGGCGAAGTTATATTGCAGCATCTCCTTGATGAAAGTGTCGGCGGTGTTGCGGCTCGCCACCTTGTTGCGCTCGACGAGATCGAGAAACTCGGTGATCTTGAGGCCTTTGACGTCGCCCCGGCGGAAATAAAGCGCCAAGGCCGCATGCGCCATCAGCCAGCGCTGCTGGGTGGCGAAGACCGAAGAGAGGTGGGGATTGGCCTCGAATGTCTGTACCAGGACAGCGGATTGCTGCCTGATGCAGGCCGGCAAGGCCGGATGACCTGCTATCTGGTCTGTCGTCAATGCCATGCTGCAGCCGCCCCCGTGCGCGAACCGTCTTGCCAGACCTCATGGTTTTCCGCCAGAGTGGATTTCAAGGGGACATTTCATACTCATGACGATCCGTTCCACGCTGCCGCTGCTCGGCGCCGGCTGGCTGATGCTGGCGGCCATGACGCCCGCTTGCGCCGGCGGTTTCGCGCAAGGCACAGCCGATACGGATATCCTGTTTGCCGATGAGGCTTTCGCGGTGCGCTCCAGCGTGACGGTGGTGAGTCCGACTCGTCGTTATGGGCGCAATCCCAACAATCCGGCGTTGGAGGGGACGGATTATGCCGCGACCTATGAAATTCCTTCCGTCGGCGTAAAGTTTACTCTCGCGGACACTTTCCTTTGCGCCGGCACTTATGTGAAGCCGTTTGGCGGCCGCGCCGACTATGACAGTCCGAAAAACGCCGCCCATCCGCGGCCGATCGCGCCCGGCATCGCCAATGCCGGCAAGATCGAGGAGGAGTTCGGCATCTACGAGACGGGCCTCACTTGCGCCGTCACGTATGATGTGGGGCCGGGCCGCGCCTATCTCCTGGGCGGCGCCTTCCGCGAGAAATTTTCTTATGACCGTCATGACATATTGGTGGCGCGGGGACAGCAGCGTGTGCCCGACGGCGCCGCCATCGGCGATGCGCGGCTCTCCTTCGACGACCGGCAATATGGCTATCGGCTGGGCGCCGCTTATACGATCCCGGACATCGCCTTCCGCGCCGCGCTGATCTATCGTTCAGGTACTTCTTATGATCCCGAGGGCGAGCTCGAGATCGAAACGCCCAATGGCGTCTCGCTGCTCGACGCCTATGGATCGGGCGACCTGCCGCAAAGCGTCGAGCTCACGCTGCAGTCCGGCTTCGCCGAGGGCTGGATGGCTTTCGGCGCGGCCAAATGGACCGACTGGAGCGTGGTGAAGCAGTTCGTGGCGCAGAGCTACTGGTCGGCGGATGTGCCGGGGCCGGGCAGCATCAACGACTATTATTGGCGCGACGGCTGGACGCTGACCGGCGGTGTGGCGCATGAGTTCGACGAGCGCACCTCCGGGCTTCTGGCGTTCACCTGGGATCGCGGCGTGGCGACCGGCTATGATCATGCAAGCGAGAGCTGGACCCTGTCGGGCGGCGCCGCCTTCGACTGCCCCTGGGGCGGCACCTTGAGCGGCGGCGGGGCCTTGAGCTACATCGCCGCGTCTGAGGAAACGAAATATGGCGAATTCAACACCAAGGTCGACGCCGGCTGGGCCTATGCGCTCAATCTCGGCTATCGGGTGGGGTGGTAGCTTTTCGGCAACGGGATTTCACGGTCGCAACACACAAGAATCCGTTATTTGCATTCGCGCCTGAAACACTCTATCTGAGCGCCCGACATCAGGTCCGGGCGGTCGCGGGCCAGGGGCGGCAATCGTGGATTCTCAAGCAACGATCAGTACCCAGATCGACACGGGTATCATCTGTCTGGCGCTCATCGCGCAGTATTTGCGGCTGCCCGCCGATCCGGACGGCATCCGTCATGATCTGGGCCTCGTCGCCGGCGTCGCCAGAAGCGACGACGTCATCCGCGCGGCGAAGCGGCTGAAGCTCAAGGCGCGGCGGATCGCCCCCTCGGCGCGGCGGCTGGAAAAGCTGCCTCTGCCCGCCATTTTCGAGCGGCCGGACGGCAGTTTCGCAATTTCGGTGACAGTGCACTCATTTGCAATGCGCGCTGCTTCAATACTTCCGGCCCATGGCTGGCCTAATGAATGCACTGTCACCGAAATTCAGGTGGAGCGTGGTGAAGCCCGCAGGACTGGAAGAGTGGCGACAAGCACGAGGTGGTGGAGATCGTAGCGCCCTTCGGCGGGGCGGAGGAGATGGTGAAAGATCTGAACGAGAGGGTGTTTGAGAAAACCTGATGGGCTTCAGAAAATGTTGTTGGAAAAACATCATCCACCCTTTCACGAGCGCGTTATTGGGAGGGCTGCTCTTTATTATGCTATTTGGTCAAGCAAACGCTGCGAGCCAATTTGAGGACAACGTCCGTATTTTTCCTGATCTAACCGTTGTGAGACCATTCTTGAACTCGTTCGATAAGCGGCCCGAATGTCGAGAATGGGCCGACAACTTTCAGCTTCTGAGCTCAGGCAACAAAGGTGACTTGTTCTTTCGGATTCGCGTCAGAGACGCTCCTAAGAGCAATTGCGCAGCCCTCACCAGCGTGGCTGGAAGAATTGCGCACTTTGTACTTCGTTCTTCGGAATCTATGCCTGAAGAGTTATCTGGACAACCGTCCGAGACCTACTGGACTGGAGAATGGAAAATTACCGAGCGCTTGAATGTGGCGCGAGTGGAAGAGCAGTTGAATGGAGATGAGGTGCAGGTTTATCAGCCGACGGACACCCTCACAGAGGCTTGGGATGATAGCTGCGTATCGGTATTTGATAAGATCGTAGTTAGTGATGGGAATGCGCGGAAAACGTACTATCTTCTGGCGATATCCAATGAGAACCCTTTTCTTCGTCGATTTGATCAGGACTTTAATTGTCCAAACTGGCAAGGCAGGAGTTCGGCCTCACAATATGTAGCGACATTTGACATTGATGGAGGGGTCTTCAACGAAGGCGCCTTTCTTTTTGACAGATCATTTGGAACAGTCCTTCTGCCGAGATCGCGGACGCAAGAATTTTGCGTATTTATTTCGGATCTCAAGATTACCTATGCATATCTATCCGAGGACAAGCTTCAGCAAATGCTAGCGAGTGAGAGGATCTTCGCAAGCGTTGCGGGTCTGCGCGAGCAATCGTTCGAAGTTTCCCGCGACGACAGTAGAGATGCCGCAATACGTCTCCTGCAAAACTTTGGAGGATGTGACAGATGGTAGAGCAAGTCAGCAACGAAGCAGGCAAGGCTGACCTCGAATCGTTATCGGGCTTTTGGGAGCTAATGATTTGGAACGGACTATTCGTATCCGAACATACTTCACGGGCAAGCTCGCTCTACACCGCGAGTTGGGCCGCGTCCTTTAAGAATAACAAGCAAGGGAATCAGAGTGGTATTAGCTTTGCATTTCAGTGACAGGGGTGGACTGCACCCCTTAAGTGAGACACGGTAATTCGGTTACAGGTAATCCAAGGAATTTCGGTGACAGTGCACTCAATTGCAATGCGCGCTGCTTGAATAATTCCGGCCCATGGCTGGCCTAATGAAGAGCGGCAAGCGCCGGGAGGTGGTGGAGTTCGTGGCGCTCTTCGGTGGGGCGGAGGAGATGGTGAAGGATTTAAATGAGAAGGTGTTCAAGCCTTGACAATGGGGAGAAAACCTTCAGGGCTTCGGGGCATTTTTCTGAGCGAGGAAATCGTTCGGGCGGTAAGGGCGCGCGTAATCACGCTTGTCTTTGTTCCAATTCTATTGAGTCTCTGGTCGATCTCCTCGTTTGCGAGGATGAACTACATCGAAGTTTCGGCTTCGGTTTCACAGAGTGACATTAAAAAGTACCGTTACATTGCTGAGATAGACGAGAGAACGTCCAAGATATTTAGGTATGTGTCCTTCAGCATTATTAGATTGGAAGGCGAGTCCTATTGTGACAAAGCTAGATGCATTACTTATGTAATTCAAAACTGCGATGAACCTACGTGCTCTTACGCAACAGCGTTGGCTGGTCCGCTGTTCGCGATTAGTGACATTCCTACACATAACGGCACAATTTATGACAGGTACGCGGAACTCCTCTCGTTTTGCAGCGGATCCTCTGCGGACAAGGGGGTTGTGGCTGCGCGATTCTTGGTTGGCGAACAGCTAATCACACTTCGTTCGGTTTCTAGTGCTGGTTGCGACTGAAGGTAAGCTAAGATGGCGACTTCCGACCTATTCTTCGAGCCAAACGTCCCGTTCAACTACGATTTTCGAACTGGCAGATACGATGAAATGTCGGTCAGGCAATTTCGGTGATGTGGATTTCGGTGACAGTGCTGTCACCGAAATTCCGATATGTTGAGGAGCGAGATATGGAACAGATATTTCAAGTACTTTATGATTACCTGAAGGGGAAAAGGTTCTTCCGGTTCTTCAGGATCTTATTCATGCTTGTCTCGCTCCTCGTTCTTTGTGCGGCCGTAGTAAGATTATTAAAGGGCCTCTAAATATGGAGACGCTGGATACAGATATTCCTGGAAGCGTCTTTCTGCAATTTCGGTGACAGTGCACTCAATTGCGTGCGCGCTGCTTCAATACTTCCGTTCCATGGCAATTTCGGTGACAGTGCACTCAATTGCATGCGCGCTGCTTCAATACTTCCGGTCCATGGCTGACCTAATGAACGCACTGTCACCGAAATTCTCAAGGTTGGGCCTATGCGCTCAATCTCGGCTATCGGGTGGGGTGGTAGGGGCCAATCGCGCTTCGCTGTCGCAACAAGGACACGATTGTCGAGGAGCCTCCCTGTTCCGGGGTGAACCGCTTGCGAGAGGGAGCTTTGCAGAGAATAGCGCTGGCCATATTCGGTCTGTGGTTCTGGACAGGTGCCGCGCTCGCCGGCGACAATGTCATCGCCAGGGACTCCGTCATCTTCAATGTCATGCCGGCCACGCCCGGCTATTTCAATCTCGGGGACGGGCAGTATATCTTCAAGTACCACGCCGTCATCCGGAAGAAGGACGAATATTTCGCCGATCAGCAATTCTTCAGCAATGCCGATTGGGAGCGCGGCCAAAGGCTTCGCATCGTCTTCGATCAGGCGGGGCGCGCCTTCTTCGAGCCGAAGATCAAATTCGTCAGCAAATCGGATGACGGCGCGTTGGAGAGCCTCGACCGCCTGTCGGATCGGTGGCTCCGCTATGCGACCTGGATCAAGCAAGGCAAGAGCATGGACCCGCCCGGGGAACTGGATGACTACAAGAAGGACGGGATGCTGGTGGAGAAGCGCCGCGGGGGGGGCGATCCCTTCGGCACTTCGGCGCGGGTCAGCTTTGCCGGGATCGGCGACGATCTGAGCCGGACGGATGAGCTCAATTACGACCGGTCCCTGATCGTCCTCAGCGAAACCCCGCTGGCTTCCCGCAGCGTTCAATCCACGCTCGATGAGTGCCCGGCCCTCGTCAACAACCATGCCGAGCACGTCCTGAAAGCCAATGCCTTCGATTTCTCGCTCTTCAAGGTGAGAGACAGCTACGTCCTGGCGCCCACAGGGATCCGGTCGATGATTTCTGCGGCATCATCCGCTACCGCAACGGGATCGGCGAATGGCGGGACCTGACTTTCATCTATGCCTCGACGCCGATCATCACCGGCCTGTTGAAGGTCCGGGAGGAACAGCCCGACAGGCTGACCAATTACCAAGCCTATCTCGCGGCGAATCTGGAGGACTACCGCATGCTGTCGGCCTGGGCCGGGCGTCTGGACTGTCAGATCGTGAGGCGGCGACAAAAAGCTTGAGCCGGCGTGACATGAAAAACCCCCTCGCATGCGCTGGCATGAGAGGGGGCAAGAGCATCAAATGAGCGAGCGTGTCACTTGGCCGGCAGAAATGCCCGGACGATGAAGCCCAGCACGGCCAGGATCGAGACGACCAGCAGCACGGCCCAGTTCTCGTACCAGGGCAGCTCGGCGAAACGCGGCCAGGAGATGTTGGCCGTCTGGAAGATCAGCCAGGCCGCGGCGGCGATGGTGATCACGCCCGACCATTTGCCGAGATTGAAGCTTGAGGGCTTCGGTCCTTGCGTGATGCGCTCATAGGCGGCGGCGAGCGCGGGGAACAGGAACGAGATATAGAAGCCCGCGGTGGTGAAGGTCAGCAGCATCATATAGATGTTGGTGAAACTCAGCGCGAAGAAGACGAGCGACATCACCGCTGCTGCGAGAATGGCGTTGACCGGCAGGCGGTCCTCGCCCGAGAGCTTCGCCAGCGTCGTGGCGAAGGGCAGGTCGCCTTCGCGCGCCAAGGCCCAGATCACCCGCGACACCGAGGCCTGCAGGCCCACCATGCAGGCGATGAAGCCGATGACGAAGGTGGCGGTCATGAAATGCAGGCCGACGGGGCCCAGATGATGCTCGATGGTCGCCGCGACCGGATCGGCCACCGAACCAGCGCGCACCGCGGCCATATCGGGAATGGCGAGGATCACCGCCAGCGCCGAAAAGGCGACGATGGTCGACACGAACAAAAGCGAATAGATCATCGCCTTGGGCACCGCGCGCTGCGGGTCCTTCACCTCTTCCGCGATCGAGCCGGCGCTTTCGAAGCCGACGAAAGCCCAGCCGGCGATGGCGACGCCGAAGAGGAGCGGCGGCAGCAGGAAGCCGCCGGTCGCCGGATCGATGACGCCCTCGCTCAGCACCGAGATGTCATTCACCTGGTAAAGCCCCAGGAAAACGATGCCGAGCCCGATCGAGCCGATGATTTCGGCCACGATGCACAGGCCGATGATGAATTTGAGGAACTTGCGGCCGATCGTGTTGGCGAGGGTGACGCCGGCGATCAGCGCCAGCGCCAGCGTGATGGTGACCGGCTTCGAGGTGGAATCGAGGCCCAGAAACTGCGCCAGGAAGCCGGTGCCGCCGAGCGATACGGCGGCGATGGCGATCGGCAGGGTCCAGATATAGGCCCAGCCGGCGAACCAGCCATAGGTCGGACCCAGGAGGTGGCGCGACCATTGATAGATGCTGCCTTCGAGCGGCAGGCGCGCCACCAGCATGGCGAAGGACAGCGCCACCAGCATCTGTCCGGCCAGCGTGATCGGGAAGCCCCACCAGAAGCCCGGCCCGACCATGGTCAGGCCGACAGTGAAAATCGAATACAGCGCCACGATCGGCGAGATGAAGGCGAAGGCCAGCGAGAAGGCCGACGTGGCCGTGAAATCGCGCAGCAACTCGGTCTGGCCGGCCTTGCGGCCGGCCTCTTCGACAGCAGACATAGATATGTTTCCTCCAGGATTCCCGCTCGGAATGGCGGGTTATTTCAGAATTGACAAGGTTTCCAGAATGATGCGGCAGGCGGCGATCTGCGTCGTCTTGGTGACGTCGAGCGACGGGGCGACCTCGACCAGGTCCATGGCGCCGATCTTGAGGTCCTTGAACTCGGCGATGATGGCGAGCATCTCGCGCAGCAACATGCCGCCGGCGGTCGGCACGCAGGTGCCGGGCGCCACGGTGAAGTCGAGCGCGTCGATGTCGATGGTGAGATAGACGTCACGATCGCCGACCACGGCGGCGGCCTTCCTGCCGATCGCCTGCGGACCGTCGCGCATCACATCGTCGAGCGACAGCACCGTCATGCCTTGCTTCTTCGCATAATCGAGCTCGGAGCGCGGATTGAGCCAGCCGCCGATGCCGATCAGCACCGTATGCCTGGGGTCGAAGCCCGCATCGACGGCGCGGGTGATCGGGCAGCAATGGCTGTCCTTGAGGCCGCCGACATTGTCGGCCGTATCGAAATGCGTATCGAACAGGATGAGGCCGGGGCTCTTGCGCCGTTTGGCGAAAGCGCGCACGCCGCCGATGGTCACCGAATGATCGCCGCCCAGGATGAAGGGCCGGGCGCCGCCATCGAGGATATCGCCGGCCATATAAGCGGCTTTTTCCATGGTGGCCGTCACGTCACCGGGCACCACCGGCACGTCGCCGCAATCGGCCATTTTCAGCCGTTTGGTGAGATCGATATCGGACGTCGCGTTATAGGTCAGGAACAGGCTAGAATGCTCGCGGATGCCGCGCGGGCCGTAATTGGCGCCGGTGCGGCTGATCGAGGTCGAATCGAAGGGAAAGCCCAGGAAGCCGACATCGAGCCTGGCTGACGCTATGGCCTTTTTATCGGCGGCGACATAAGGAAGACGGAAGATCGTGCCGGCAATGCCGGCATGGATCAGGCCGTTCCACATGGTTTCGTCGATGACGGTCGTGCTGGTCACTGCGAGGCTCTCTTTTGTTGTTGTGCTTGTCGAAAATCGCCGAAACCATCGGAATAAAGCCGGGGCCTGACAATCATGACAGGCGTCATGGGCATTCTGTCCTTCCCTCCCGTGGGAGGCCTTTCCACGTTTCCCCTTCGCCCGTTGCGAAGCAATGGGAGAAGGTGGCCGAAGGCCGGATGAGGGCTCTTTCTTGGAGCTGCCCGTACGATCGGAAGAGCCCTCACCCGCCCTATCGGGCACCCTCTCCCATCCTTCGGACGGGAGAGGGGGAAACAGGAGAGGCCTCGGACGCGGCGAAGAGGGGCTTGTTTCATGACTTCTCCGCTCGCGCCCCAATCCCTTCTCGCCCAGGCGATCGCCGCCATCGGCAAGCCGCATCTCTACGAGGCGGTGGGGAAGTGGCTGTCGGCAGAGATCAAGAGCAGCCAGTTCATCGTGGTGCGTTATGCGCTGCATGGCGCGCCGGACATGATCGTCAACGAGGTGCTGCCGAAGGACGTGCTCGAGCTCTATCTCGGCGGCGGCTATCGCTTCGATCCGCTGCAGCGCCTGTGGCGCGAGCGCCAGGCGCCCGTCTGCGCCATCGTCAATGAATTGTCGGGCGACCCCGAGACGGTCGAGAATTATCTCGAGGCGATCTTCCGGCGCGCCTTCATCCGCGACGAGCTGGCGCTGCTGGCCCCTGCGCCGGCGCCGGTCTGCGTCGCCTTCTGTCTCGAGCGGCGCAATCAGGAATATACGAAGGCCGATCTCTCCGTCGCGGAAACGCTGCTGCCGGTCGTCACCGAGATCGTGCGTCTCCATATCGAATTCTGCGTGCTGGCGAGCGGCGCCGGCGCGGCGCCCTCGATCTTCGGCGACTACCGCCTGCCGCTCGCGGTGATCGACCGCAGCGGGCGCATCGTCCATGCCAATGAGCGCTGGGCGGCGGAAGGCCTGAGCCGGCTCCTCTCCGATACGTTCATCGCCGACATGGCGGCGATCCCGTCGGGCGAGCGGGCGCTCGACCGCGACTGGCGGCTCGGCTGGAACGCGCTGGCGCCGGATTTCCCGCTGGCGCCGAAGGGCTCGCTGGTGATGGCGCAGCGGATCGAGGCGACGAGGGCGGATGAAGGCTATGACGCCGCCTTCGAACGTTTCGTGCGCCGCCACGGGCTCACCCCGCGCGAGACCGACGTGGCGCGCCTCGCGCTGCTCGGCCTTCCCAATGAGCAGATCGCCCGGAAGCTCGAGCTGACGCCCGGCTCGGTGCGCAACCACCGCTCGCATGTGTATGGCAAGCTCGACGTGACGAGCGAGCGCGAATTCTTCCGTGCCTTCCTGGCCGAGGTGCTGACCAAAGTAGCCGAGTAAATAGGCGGCCTTTCCAACATTTCCCCTTCTCCCGCTTG
>JBMOOM010000118.1:0-1688 GCA_049323275.1 Pseudomonadota bacterium | reverse complement strand
GACCCGGTTGTTCGGCCTCTTCAAGGTTGGGCAGCGACTGCGCCACGCCGAGGCCATCTTCCGTCTTGCGGTCCAGCGAGCCCACGGAGCGACCCAAAACCAACGGTGCAAATTCGCGCACGAGCTCGGCCGTGGCCAAGCCTGCCACAAAGCCCACGGCCGTTTGAAAGGTTATGCGCACGCCGGCCCTCTGCCTTGACCGAATGCCAGGCGGCGGGGCGAGTTCCGGTGCGCTTGGTCGGCGGACGGCATAGAACTGTGATCCCGGCTAAGACGGCACGACCCGCTGAAGGACGCGGCTGAGGGCGTCGGCCGAATAGGGCTTCGTCAGCAGTTCGAACCCGTGCGTGCCGCCATCGGCAAGCACATGGCTGTAACCGGTCGTGAGCACGACGGGCAGGTTTGGATGCGTGCGGCGGACCATGTCCGCCAGCTCGAGCCCGTTCATGCCGGGCATCACCACGTCGGAGAACACGGCGTCGTAGGCGTTGGGGCTTTGGGACAGGGCGTCGAGCGCGGCCTGAGCACTTGTAACCCGGTGCGCCTTGTAGCCGATGTCTTCGAGCAACTGGGTCGCGAACTCGCCGACCATGTCGTTGTCCTCGACGACCAGGATCGAGCGGCCAGCGACATCTTCGGGGACGGGCTCGGACACGTCCTGGACGGGACCAGTCTCTGGGTCGGCCTTTGGCAAGAAGATGCGGACGGTCGTGCCCTGGCCCGGTCGGCTGTCGACCCGAACGTCGCCGTTGGATTGCTTGGCGAAGCCGATGACCTGAGAGAGCCCCAAGCCTGTGCCCAGGCCCACAGGTTTGGTGGTGAAGAAGGGTTCGAAGATCAGCGCGAGTTCGTCGGCTGGGATGCCGCAGCCGGTGTCGGTGACGGCGATCTCGATGAAGGCGCCGCGCTGCTCGGCGTGATTTCGGCGCGCCGGAATCGCGTCGGTTTCCGACACGGCGATGGTGATCTCGCCTTCGCCGGAAATCGCGTCGCGGCCATTGACCACGATGTTCAAGATCGCGGTGTCGAACTGGTGCGGATCGGCGAGCGCCGGACACGCCCGGCAGCGAATGTCGATGTGGAGCCTCACGCGCGAGCCGATGGTCGTGCGCAAAATGTGTTCGCCGGCCCGCACGCGTGAGGCCACGTCGAAAACAACGGGTTGGAGCGGCTGACGACGGGCGAACGCCAGGAGCTGCGAGGTCAGGGCGGCGGCGCGATCGGCCGTCTCGCCGATGGCGTCCAGGTAGCGCGTGCGGCGTGCCGGATCGAGGTTCGGCCGCCGGAGCAGATCAACTGAAGACCGGATGACCGTCAGGAGGTTGTTGAAATCATGCGCCACGCCCCCGGTCAGCTGGCCGACCGCCTCCATCTTCTGGCTTTGCCGGAAGGCGTCTTCGGCCTTTTTCCGGCTGACCATCTCCTCCTGCAAATGCTCGATGGCGGCGGCGAGGTCGGCGGTGCTTTGGGTCGCTCGATGCTCGAGGGCGACATTCAGACGCTCGAGCGCGGCCTGGGCGCGATGCTCGTCGTCAACATCGAGGCAGACCGTCAGCCAACGGGCCCCAGTGCATTATCGGGACACCGATATACGGTACGCTGGCGAGAGGTCATTCGGCTGGTAGCCTCAACGGCATGCAGCCGTCCGCGTCGAGCGTGAGCGCATCTGACCAGACGTAATCGCCGGT